>JAEZKZ010000045.1 GCA_023415305.1 Bacillota bacterium | reverse complement strand
TTAAGTATCCCTAGTTTTAATACCTTGTCTATTATTATACAATCATCCATATCACTTTCACTTCTGTACTTTAATTCATCATCATTCGCTTCATTATTCAGTAATTCAATTGTACTCCTCATGAACTCTGCAGCTAATTCCTTTTCTCCCAAATCATATGCCCCAAAAATCATACCGCTTCTCTCAGTTATATCACTTCGCCCAATCAAAGATTCAGCAACACACAGCTTCTGTTTTAAATTATCAAACCTGATGTAATTTAACGCATTTTTCATAATAATTAGGCTTTCTTTGTTTGTAAAATTCTCCATAATATTATCAATTCTCATAAAAATAGCGATATCTCCAATTTCTTTAAGTTGTTCAAATAAAGTGGTTAATAATTCTTTCTTCCATTCTGCTTCAATCTTCTTTGGAAGCTTCAATGCCCTATATTGTTCAAAGGCAATTTGGTCCTCTCTTGCCATTGCAAACAATGAACAGTCATATTGGAAATATATTGATTTTATTTCATCAATTGTCATACTTTTCACCTCTAATTCTTTATTGCTTCCCATAATCCATTGCTTGATGTATTTATTTAACATCAATACTGACTTCACCAAATTTAGCAGTTGCAATTTCATTGTTTCACTCCAACGTCTTTTAATTGTTTTCTATTTATACTTTTTTGGCTTCATCCTCTACTTCTTTGCTGCTTCCCATAATCCATCACTTAGCTTTTTAAATGTATAGTATCGAGTATATCCCGGGGTATGCCGTAGTACTTGGTTCTCTTTATGACTTCACAAGTAAGCACACCAATACTTTCACACATCTCAGTGAGCTTTCTTTGAATGGTTTTACTGCTGATTTTATCAAAGGATACTAATCCCTCAGCGTTAAGACCATCTTCTATACACTTTAATGTACATGGTTTATTTTCTGACATGATATACAATAGAGTAAGAAAATATGTCGATAAATCAGTTCGGGTAAAACTCTTGGTTGTATATGTACTTACCAAAAAGTTATCAGGATGTCTCATAAAATCGTAGGCCAGGCTCATAAGCTTATATCTGCCGTCTTTATCAAACTTTATATACTCGCTTTCAATATACTGCTGAATACGCCGAATTTCGTAGCTAACCTTTCTCGAACTGACATTTCTTTTATTTTCAAGACCATCCCTGGAATAATAGCCGTAAAGAAAGCAATCTCTAAGTATATCCCTTATTATGTTGTCTTGATAAACTCGTTAAACATCTAAGCCTCTTTCCGTTTTATTTACAATAATTCTACCATAATCTTGCTACGGACAAAATAAAGTTATGGACAAAAAGTTTGCAACCTTTCCTGATTTTAACTTTTCAAAAAATATGTATGTTATAATCTAGAAAATAAATACTTGAAACAAACGAGCATTGGGGGAAAAACTAATGAGAGATGTTATCATGAACAAGCTTAGTGCAATAGAAAAGGAAAACAATATTAAAATCCTATATGCTGTTGAATCCGGCAGTAGGGGCTGGGGCTTTGCATCACAAGACAGCGATTATGATGTAAGATTTATTTATACTCACACTGCCGATTGGTACTTATCAATTGAAGATAAGAAGGACTTTATTGAGGTTCCGATTAATAGCCTATTGGATATAAACGGCTGGGATATCAGGAAGACCTTGCTTCATTATAAGAAATCGAATCCTACATTACTGGAATGGCTAAGTTCCCCTATTATATATACTGAGAAATACAGTATGGCTCAAAAAATGAGAGATTTATTGACTGATTATTTTTCTCCTGTTCCAACAATTTATCACTACCTGCATATAGCCAGAAATAAGTTTGATGACGTTATGAATACAGACCAGGTTAAGATTAAAAAATATTTCTATATATTAAGACTAGTTCTGGCATGTATGTGGATTGAAAAGAAAAATACCATGCCCCCAATGGAGTTTAGCAAGCTTATGGCTGAGCAGCAGTTGGATGACATCTTAATTTATGAAATTTATAAGCTGCTTGATAAAAAGACTTCCGGCTTGGAAATTGATATTGAGCCAAAAAGTCCAATAATAATTAATTTCCTAAGCAGTAAAATCGAGCATTTTGAGCAGTATCTAAAAACTGTAAGAAAAGATAAAAAGTCAGATTACGAGGCCTTAAATTCACTATTTAGAGAAATACTTAAGGAAGTTTGGAGATAATCGCAAGAAGGAGGAGTAAAGTGGATATACAAAATATAAAAGATAAGCTGAAATCAAAAGAATATGAGTTTTTAAGGAAAGACCCGCACCTCGGGAGTAATATACTAATCCTGACTACTGCCGGTTCTATTGCCTATGGGACAAATGTAGATACCAGCGATATAGACGTGAGAGGTGTTACATTAGAGTCAAAACAGGATCTCATGGGATTATCAAGTTTCGAACAGTTCGAAGACATAACGACGGATACTGTTATATACGGGCTCAAGAAATTTATAGATTTGTGTCTTAATAGTAACCCAAATGTTCTGGAAATCCTGGGTACAGCCCCGGAACACCTTCTTGTCATAACAAAAGAAGGTCAGCTTCTAAGGGATAATGTTGATCTATTCCTATCCCAAAAAGCTGTCCATAGCTTTGGTAATTATGCCACCGCCCAGCTAAGAAGACTGCAGAATGCTCTTGCGCGCGACAATTACCCTCAAGCCGAAAAGGAGCAACATATTTTAAACAGCATCTTGGGTCAGATGGATCACCTGAAAAGAGTTTATAAGACCTTTACAGACAGCGAAATAAATTTATATATAGATAAATCAGATAAAAAAGATATGGATTCAGAAATATTTATTGATATAAACCTAAAACATTATCCGTTGCGGGATTTCAAAAATATTTATTCTGATATGAACAACATTGTAAGGGATTACTCAAAGCTGAACCACAGAAACAGTAAAAAGGATGAACTCCACCTAAACAAACATGCTATGCACCTAATACGCCTTTTGGTAACAGGGACAGAAATTCTTGAAGGTAAGGGCGTTAACACTTACCGAGAAAAGGAAAGAGGACTTTTTTTGGATATCAGAAGTGGGAAGTACAGTTATAGTGAAATCTTTGAAATGGTGGATGAGTATGAGAGGCAGTTTAAATTGGCTGCCAAGAACACTTCCCTACCTACGGAACCGGATTATAGGAGGGTTGAGGAGTTGATGATAGAGATTTACAGTAATGTATTGAAATAAGATTATTATCTTATTTCAAGTTAATCATTTGTTAACTTGCGGGTCTAATAACCTAAAAAGTTGTATACCTATTCGGGTTTCTTAACTTGAACTTGGTATACAGCTTTTAATCAGTACAGGTCTAATGAAACATCAGAATTATCTTTGGTATAAGCAAAAGACCATTCAAATGGCATAGATTTCAACATCCATAAACCCTAAGTATTCATAAATGCTGTACCGTGCTAGAATTATCCCACTTCTTTGCTTAAAAATGACAATGCCCATATCCTAATCAAATAATATGTATCATAAATTTTATAAACTGATAGTATGTTTTAAATTTCATTATTTAGTAGATCTTCGATTACTGCATGTAGTATTTTTATTACTCATCTCCGTCTTTGTAAACTCTGTTACATATATATCCAATTCCTGGCTTATCTTTAAAATCTCAGAATAATCTGAATCATCAGAAATTAGATTATTAAGTTTTTCTCTTAACTGTTCCATGTCATCTTTCTTCAATGGAATTCCCTCTTTCGCTAAAAGAAATATATTTTAATTCTTTTCCAATATATCATAAAAATCTATATTTGACGACTATAGTCCGTTTATTTGTGGAATCTTTAGATTAAACTTTGGATATGAACATTAATAAATTTTCTTGCAGGAGCACTTATTATGCTATTAGAAGAGTCTTTGTCCATAGTTTTAAAAAAGTATAGATTGGAAAATAAACTTTCACAGGATGAATTGGCATTTAGATGCGAGTTAGACAGAACCTATATTAGTCTGCTTGAAAGAAAAAAGAGAAAACCGACGTTAAATGTAATATTCAAAATTTGCAGTAATCTTAACATTAAACCTAGCATATTTATTGAAGAAATTGAAACCTTAATGGAACAGCATGATTAAAATATATGAAATGGACATACTACCTAAGTACAATAAAATCCAAGTCCATAGGTTCATACCTACAAACTTGGATTTAACTTTGTTATCTATAACGGGTATAAAGACTTTCTTTAGTCCCTACCACCCACACTCTCTTACTCCACCGTAACCGACTTCGCCAAATTCCTTGGCTTATCTACGTCACAGCCTCTTTCAATTGCCATATAGTAGGCGAACAGCTGCAACGGTGTTACTGCTGATATGGGGGCTACAAGCGAATCCACATCCGGTATTGTCAGAACCATATCGGCTGTTTTTTCCAGCTCTTCTCTGTGCCTTTCCTGTGTTATTGCCAGCACGACTGCGCCTCTGGCCTTAACTTCTCTGATGTTGCTGATCATCTTCTCAAACAGCGAATCCTGAGTCATGGGGCAAACTACCAGCGTTCCTTTTTCTATAAGAGCGATTGTTCCGTGCTTGAGCTCTCCGCCTGCATATGCCTCCGAGTGAATGTAGGAAATTTCCTTCAGCTTCAGTGAACCTTCCATGGAAAGGGCGTAATCAAGGCTTCTTCCTATAAAGAAGATACTCTTTGAATTGAAGTGAGCATGTGCGAACTTCTGAATACCATCCTTATTCTTCAGAATTTCTTCTATACCTGAAGGAACCTTCTTCATTTCTTCCAGGATTTCATTTGCCCGCTCCCGAGTTATAGTCCCCTTCTTAAGTCCAAGGTCAAGAGCTACCAGATACAATGCTGTAAGCTGGGTGTTGTAGGCTTTTGTTGAAGCAACGGCAATTTCCGGGCCTGCCCAGGTATACAGCACATCATCGGAATCACGTGCAATTGAGCTGCCTACAACGTTAACTATCGAAAGGATTCGTGAGCCGCTCTTCTTTGCTTCCCTTAGAGCAAACAGCGTATCAAGGGTTTCGCCTGACTGGCTGATTATAATGGTAAGATTCTTATCACTGATTAATGGGTCACGGTATCTGAATTCAGATGCCACATCCACTTCAACAGGTATTCTGCAAAGCTTTTCAATTATATATTTTCCAATAACACCGGCATGATAAGCTGTTCCGCAGGCTACAATATATATCTTCTCCAGCTTTTCAATTTCCTGCCTTGTTATGTTAATTGTATCAAGCACCAATTCATCGTTCTTGATTCTTGGGTTCATTGTATCCCTTATAACCTTTGGTTCTTCATACATCTCCTTCATCATGAAGTGCTCGTAGCCACCCTTTTCAGCTGCTTCAACATTCCAGTCAACCTTGAATATTTCCTTACTTACCGGAGCACCCAGACTGTTGAATACCTGAACGCTGTCCCTCTTAAGAACAGCAACTTCCTTGTCTTCAAGAATATAAATGTCTCTTGTATATTCAAGTATCGCAGGGATATCGGAAGCTATGAAGTTCTCACCTTCACCGAGTCCTACAATCAACGGGCTGTCTTTTCTTGCGCAGACAAACATATCCTGTTCGTCCTTGCACAGAACGCCGAGAGCGTAAGAGCCTTCAATCTCGTCAATAACCTTCATTACTGCATCAACCAGGCTTCCTTCGTAATAATATTCCACCAGATGAGCAATTACTTCGGTATCGGTTTCAGACTGAAAGGTATAACCCTGGCTCAGTAAAAATTCCTTTATCTGCATGTAATTTTCTATTATACCGTTATGAACAACTGCAATTTCTCCACTTTGGCTGATATGGGGGTGAGAATTAACATCATTGGGTTCACCGTGGGTAGCCCATCTTGTGTGTCCTATTCCCATACATCCCTCAAGCTTTTCAGTTTCCAGTCTGTCTTCAAGGCAGGACAGTCTTCCTTTACACTTTATAACCCTCAGAGTGCCGTTTTCATTTACAGAAACCCCCGCCGAGTCATAGCCCCTGTACTCCAGCTTTGAAAGACCATTGATTAAAACAGGTATTGCTTTCTTATTTCCTATATATCCAACTATTCCACACATAATTTTTAATCTCCTTAATCTAATAAATTTAACCAAATAACGATGATACTTAAACAAAATCTAAATAATGATACTGTACGGTGACAAATGTATAATTTACCCACCTACTTTGTGACATAGTGGCAGAATTTCGTCCGACCTGAAGGTGTCATAGCTTATAAAGGACGGGCGCAACCCATCCATAGGGCACTCATAGGCAACTATAGAACACCCGGAATTACAGAAGAATATACACACGACTGTAAAAGACCGTAGGAATTCACCACAAAGGTATAGCACGACCCATAATAATACTTATTGATTTTTGTTATTTAGAAAAAATAAAGAATAGAAACAGGATTAGTTACGTGAGATCCATTTGTTTTTGCAGTCACCTGCAAGCTTTGTGCAGAACAATTATTGTTCCGAGGGGCAAGCTGTTGTCCCTTGATCTCTGTCGATTGTAACAACCGGAAGGTATCCGCCGAATCTTTCGATACGATCCACGTTTTGTATAGTGAATCGCTTCCTTCACCTCGTCAACAGAAAACTGTTTCTTATATCAAAAAACTTTCTGTCCTGGCGCCTTTTTAATTCTTCTATAACCCTGGGTTTTCTCCCACCTCCGATATTTTTTATTCATTTGCTCACAGGAAAATTTATCTTATAAAACTTACCTACATAATATAATATATTGTAATTAGGATAAATTTGCAACACTTTTAACAATTTATTTAGTTTTATGGGAATTTTTTCATCAAACTCCTTCTGTACATCCTTTTAAGCTAACCCTTGGCTATCTCATATTCTGTATTATTTCCCCGGATCATATCTTTGTATAATGTTAAATTTAGTGTATATTTATTCAGTTAAACAGAATATAAGTTTACACTTTTTCTGTTAATTGATTCTGCATAAAAATTTATCTAGCCTCTAGTCGCGTCATAACTACCGGATTTTCAGCATTATTTATCATCCATACCAGACTCAACATTTTCTTTTATTTGGATAAACTTAGTTGACATTTTAGCTTTTTGCCATGTATAATTATACAATTACTTGCATGCCATCATGGAACTGGTGAGTGGGTGCAGTTTTTCAGAAAAGGGGTGTAAATATATGTGGGTATATTATCTGGCTATGTTACTTGTAATAATTTCAAATGTACTGTACCATACTTTCTTAAAGTTAACTCCTAATAATGCCAATCCTTTTTTATCTCTTGCAGTAACTTATATGACTGCAATGTTGGCATGTATTATATTGTTTCCGATCTATTCTCCAGAAGGAGAAAGTTTACGAAGCTCTATTAAGAATTTAAACTGGACGAGTATTGCTCTGGGGTTGGCGATTGTGGGTCTGGAAACCGGGTTTTTGTTAGCTTATAGAGCAGGCGGGAATATCAGTTATACTGGTATTTTTTCAAACGTAGCTGCTATGTTGATTCTTTTGCCAATTGGATTAATATTTTTCAAAGAGGTTTTAACTATAAAAAATATTCTGGGAATAATACTTTGTTTAGGCGGATTAGTCTTAATACAAAGTAAATAGCTTTGAATAAGCCGATATTCAACCTCAAGCATTTAAAACCCCTGAGAACAAGCCGCCCACCTCGCGGCTTGTTCTCAGGGGTTAGTAAAATTCTCTGCTATCCTCAAATTGCTATAATCATACTGCTATTTTCAAGTTGCTCTGGAAACTGCTATATCAAACTGCCATGACCAAATTTCCTTCTTAAGAAAGTCTTCCTTCTATTACTCTCACAAGTTCTTTAGCACGTCTTGTAATGCTTTCCTTGTCTTTGCCCTCAATCATTACTCTTACCAGAGGCTCGGTTCCTGAAGGTCTGATAAGTACTCTTCCCTCACCCTTGAATTCATCTTCCAGCTCCTGGCACATCTTCTTGATTACTTCATCGTCAAGGTACTTGTATTTCTTCTCATTTGACACTTTTGCATTAATAAGTACCTGCGGCAGTACCTGCATAACTCCGGCAAGCTCGGAAAGCTTTTTACCCGAGTCCTTTAATACCTTCAGCAGCTGAACAGCTGTCAATAACCCGTCACCGGTGGTATTGTGCTCAAGGAATATGATGTGACCCGACTGTTCACCGCCCAGCATATATCCTTTGTTAAGCATTTCTTCAAGTACGTATCTGTCTCCAACCTTTGTCTTCTCTATAACAAGGCCGTTGTTTTTAGCCATAATATCCAAGCCCATGTTGCTCATAACTGTAGCAACTATTGTATTATGTACCAGCATGCCCCGTTGCTTCAGGTGAAGTCCGATAATAGCCATTATCTGGTCGCCGTCCACCATGTTTCCGTTTTCATCCACAGCCAGAACCCTGTCTGCATCGCCATCGAAGGCAAGGCCGATATCCGCCCCTGTTTCCTTTACATATTTCTGGAGCTCCTTCATGTGTGTTGAGCCGCAACCGGCATTTATATTTATTCCGTCAGGTTCATTATTTATAACGCTTACATTGGCCTTCAGCTCATAAAGTGCCATGGGCGCTGCCTGGAAAGAGGCTCCGTTGGCACAGTCGATTGCAACCTTTATACCCTCCAGATCACCTGAAATTGTCCCTCTAACAAAGTTTACATAATCCTCCAGTGCTGTTTCCTTAAACATTTTATAGCCTACATTTTGTCCTATTGGCTTGGGAAGCTCTTCTCCTCCGCTCATAATAATTTCTTCAATTTTATCCTCTATTGCATCGGGCAGCTTGTATCCGTTGGAATTGAAAAACTTAATCCCATTATATTCAAAGGGATTGTGGGAGGCTGAAATAACCACGCCGGCGTCGGCATCATATAATCTTGTCAGATAAGCAATGGCGGGAGTTGGTATGACACCCAGGCTTACAACCTGAGCACCCACTGAGCATATGCCTGAAATAAGCGCTGCTTCCAGCATATCCCCCGATATTCTTGTATCCATACCCACCAGAATTTTAGGTGTGTGCTTTGTCTCACCGGTCAGCACATAAGCTCCTGCCTGCCCCAACTGAAATGCCAGCTTCGGAGTCAACTCAAGATTTGCAACACCCCTGACACCATCAGTGCCAAATAACTTTCCCATACATTACCCTCCATAATATCATTTAGTTATGAATTTACTAATCAAACTCTTCAAAATTTAAACATATTTAATCTTTATCCCAATTAAAGGCATATATAATATACCATCTAAGGCATATATAATATACCATTTTTAGTGTCCATGTTATAGTAAAAAATTAACTTTTCTGTCTGATCGGTTCTCTAACTTAATAGTACATTTATCACACATACCCTTTTTTCCTACTGCAATCCTTGAAATATATAACCAACCAGCTTTATTCATGCCTGCGGATGGTTACTTAGGCACTGCATAGGTTTTCACTATTTGCTCGGCAATCTTTATCCCGTCCACTGCAGCACTGACAATTCCCCCAGCATAGCCTGCACCTTCTCCGCAGGGATAAAGTCCTGCGATTCCAACGCATTCCAAGGCCTCATTTCTTGGTATTCTTACAGGAGAAGAGGTTCTGGTTTCAACACCGGTAAGCAGTGCATCCTTCATGCCAAAGCCTTTAAGCTTCCTGTCAAAGTAGGAGATGGACTGCTTCATACAGTCTGTGACATAAGGCGGCAGACATTGGTTGATATCGGCGCAGCGGGTTTCTCCCGTATAGCTGGGCTTAACACTGCCCAAACCACCTGTTCTGTTATTCAGAAAGTCCTCCAGCCGCTGCACCGGAGCACTATTGTTGGAGCCGCCTCTAGTGCTATTACCGCCGGCAGTGCTATTGCCGCCCACTACATAGGCCAGCCGCTCCCACTTCCTCTGAAACTCAATACCTGCCAGCGGATGGCTTGAGCCAAAATCACCGGGCCCCACCGAAACCACAAGAGCGCTGTTGGCATTATCCCTGTCGCGGCTGTACTCACTCATACCGTTGGTCACAATAGATTGGGGCTCTGACGCTGAAGCCACCACTATTCCGCCCGGGCACATGCAAAATGAGTACGCCGTACGTTCAGCCCCCTTCAGGAACAATTGATAGTCGGCAGCACCCAGAGCCGGGTGCCCGCTGGCTTCACCATACTGGGCAGTGTTGATAAGCTCCTGAGGATGCTCAATTCGGACACCTATTGAAAAGGGCTTCTGCTCAAAGGGTACTCCCCTGTCAAAGAGCCTCTGGAAGGTATCCCTTGCACTGTGACCGATAGCAAGAACAATTACTTCGGTCTCAATCCTTGAGCCTGTATCGGTTATGACACCGTACATCTTTCCGTTTCGTATATCAAAATCAACAGCCTTGGTATTAAAAAGAACCGTTCCTCCAAGTCTTTCAATTTCTTTTCTCATATTGGCTACAACCTTTTTCAGGTTATCTGTGCCGATATGGGGCTTTGCCTTATAGGTAATTTCTTCAGGGGCACCAAAGTTGTAAAACTCCTTCAGAACCTTTTCACATCTTCTGTCATTAATCCTGGTGGTAAGCTTCCCGTCAGAAAAAGTGCCGGCGCCGCCTTCTCCGAACTGTACATTTGTTTCGGTGTTAAGAACTCCTGTCTTCCAGTAGGTTTCAACAGACTGCGCCCTTTCTTCTACCTTCTGCCCTCGCTCAAGGATTATAGGCTTATAACCGTTCTGAGCAAGTACGAGACCGCAAAAAAGCCCGGCCGGGCCTGTTCCTATAACTATCGGCTTTCCGGCAAAGGATCTGCTGCCTGGTAGAAGAGCTTCTTCCTTTATGTCCTCAAGTATTCTTATATCTCCATCCTTAGGTATACGACAGCTATCCTTAACCTCGCAGGAAATGGAGTAAACAAAACGTATGCCAGGTTTTTTCCTGGCATCTGTTGATTGCTTTACTATTTTAAAGTTGTCTAAAAATTGCGGTTGTATTCTGAGCTTTTTTGCCGCCTGCTGTTTAAGTACCTCAGCAGAGTCCTCCAAGCCCAAAATTAAATTTGATAAAAGCAGCTTCATGTTTTATGTTCCTTGGTCAGATGGTTATTTATCTTCTATAAAAAATTAAATTCATGCTTATGGTACATCGGGTCCCTTGGTAATTTTCAGATGCACCTCGGTTTCTCCAACCTGAGTGATATTGCCGTTCAAGGTTATCTTAAGGGGGACATTGTGTGTACCCTCATCAAGGTCATCTACATTTATTGTTGCCATTAACTGCTGAGGAGTAACAGCATTTACATCTTCAAGCTTTCCCTTCAGTACTACGGTAACCGGTGAGGTTATTTCATAATTGAGCAATGCCTCTTCAGCTTTCCTGCCTTCCATGGTAATACTGTCAACAGGCACTTCCAAAGTACGTTGGGCAAGAGGAATTATCTCAACAGTCACATTAACCTCACGTGTTGAATTAACAAGCTTGATACCTTCAGGAAGCTGTAATATTATCGGGGTGGTAAAGGACTTTGTCATATTGTCAAGGCTTACGGGAGCTGTCTTAATCTCATTGACCTTTGACAATATATCCTTATCACCCGTAATAAGAATATTTTCAGGCTTAACATTAGAGCTTCCTTCCACATAGTCCTTATCGGGATTACCCGAAATTATCGGAATAACAGGTACTCTCTTTCCAACCTCAATTCTTATATCTACAGTAAGCTTTTTGCCAAGTTCGGGGATTTCTATACCCTTTTTATCGTATACCTTGCATTCTTTCCTGATTTCCAGAGTTTTATTAAGGCCTGTAACGTCAACGTAAACCTTTACCGAGCCCACTGAGTTGATAACCGAATCAAGGGCCTGTATGGAAATAGTATCCGGTGTAGCAGTCTTGGATATTATCTCATAGTTTGCAGGTAGCTTACCCGAGGTTTCAACCTGAACAATAAACGGATTTTCTTCAATTTTTCCCAAGTCAAGCTTTACCGACTTTGGCTTAAGCTCCATATTGTTTTCGCTGATATTTTCCCGTCCCAGATAAACAGGAGAATCCAATGTAATCACCTTATCATCTACACTTTTAACCTTTGATAAATCAAGAGTGACCTCAAAATCAGTATCCTTGATACGGTCAAGAACATCTACCCTGTCCCGCACAGTAATTGTAACGTATTTTTCAGGGTAAGCCTTGTTATTAAGAACAAGTCCTTTTGCACGCAGGCTCTCTTCATTTATTACACTCAACGGAACTGTATAATAATTTGTTTTAACAGGATTTATGGCAAACCAAAGAAATATGGCAAATACAATTGAAAATATTTTTAAAGTCAAATCCTTCTTTAAGAATTCTTTCACTTTGATTTCCCCTTCCAAAGAGACAACTTCTTGTTGACAGTTTTTTTCTCCAGTAAATTTTTGTTAAGAGCTTTTCTCAATATATCAGGTGTCAGATTCCTGGATAATCCGCCGTTAAGAGCATAGGATATCTTCCCGGTTTCTTCCGATACCACAACAGCAATACAGTCAGATACTTCGGTGATTCCCAATGCTGCTCTATGCCTTGTACCAAGTTCCTTGCTAAGATTCGGATTATCTGTTAACGGCAGGAAACAGGCCGCGGACTTAAGCTTGTTTTCTCGTAATATTAAAGCTCCGTCATGGAGCGGTGTGTTCGGTGTAAAAATATTGATTATCAATTCTGCACTAACGCTGGAATCAAGTTTTGTACCGGTGTTTATGATTTCTCCCAGCTTGGTCTCCCTTTCAACGACAATAAGAGCTCCAGTCATTGTTCTGGAAAGCTCTGTTGCTGCTTTTACAATTTCCTCAATTGTGAATGTCGTATTTATTGCGTCATCCTTTTCATCAAATTTGAAAAAGTCTTTAAAGTTACTTCTGCCAATCTGCTCAAGACCTCGTCTGAGCTCGGGCTGAAATACCACAATCAGGGCAAATCCGGCCAACTCAATAGTTTTGTTGAGAATATAATACAATGTTCTGAGTTCAAGAGCCTGACTTATAAGAGTCGTAATAAGTATAACAACAATACCCTTTACAAGCTGCCACGCTCTGGTTTCCTTTACAAGCTGAATAAGCTTGAAGGTCAGATAGGAAACAATACTTATATCAACAAGTGATCTAAGTGCTTCCAACGGCTCCTTAAAGGGGACATAAACCGATAGGAAATCAACTATACTTTTGAGGTTAGAGACAAAAGTATCAAACAAAAAATTCACACCCTTGTAAAAAATGAAGGTAATAACAATAAAATAAAAATAAAAAATATTAACTAAATAACATCAAAAAAACAGCAAATTACACATTAATTTTAATATAAAAATCAACGTTCTTAAATGGGTAAAAATAACTAATTTTACTTCCATTTATATTGAAATTTTATACCTAATATTGAGTGGGTAATAACTAGCTTTTTAACAGTAATCGATATATATAAAGATTGTTTTATTTACATATACCCCAAAACCGACAAACCCACAGAAACCACTGATGTAAGTATAAATGCGACTGCCAGAATTACAGCAACCCATTTGACCCACCGTTTTTGCATAATGTTAACCTCCTTTTATGTCGACCGTCAGGAATCAATATCCCTAATCCAGTCGCCTACATCTGCGTCACTGGGCATTCTCCAATCCCCTCTGGGCGAAAGGCTTATGGAACCAACCTTCGGTCCGTCAGGAAGACAGGAACGCTTGAACTGCTGACTGAAAAATCTTCTCAGGAATGCCTTCAACCACTTGTTGATAGTATCTTTGCTGTATTTTCCTTCAAAGGCCTGTCGGGCCATGAAAGAAATCTTTGAAGGATTAGCACCATAGCGTACCATATGATAGAGGAAGAAATCATGCAGCTCATAGGGTCCTACAATGTCCTCGGTCTTTTGGGCTATTTCACCTTCAGCATCGGTAGGCAGCAGTTCAGGACTTATAGGTGTGTCCAGAATGCTAAGGAGTACCTTTCTGGTTTCAGCTTCAAACAGATAGTCCGCAGCCCATTGAACCAGGTATTTGACCAAAGTTTTTGGCACTCCTACATTAACTGCATACATGGACATATGGTCCCCGTTATAGGTACACCACCCAAGAGCCATTTCAGAGAGATCTCCTGTTCCGATAACCAAACCGCCTAATTTATTTGCTTTATCCATCAGAATTTGAGTTCTTTCTCTTGCCTGAACATTTTCATAAGTCACATCCAGTATTTCAGGATCATGCCCTATATCTTCAAAATGCTTTAAGCAGGCCTCTTTTATATCAATCTGGTAAGTGGTAACCCCCATTAGCCTCATAAATTCCAAGGAATTGTTCAGCGTATTTGAGGAAGTCCCAAAGCCAGGCATTGTAACAGCATGAACGTTTTTTCGGTCCAACCCCAGTCTGTCATAAGCTTTTGCTATAACCAGAAGTGCAAGGGTAGAATCAAGTCCTCCGGAAATTCCAATTACACACTTTTCAATTCCAGTATGCTTAAGCCTTTTAGCAAGCCCGGAGGTTTGGATACTGAATATCTCTTCACACCTTGTATTTCTAACGTCAGGATTGGAAGGTACAAAGGGATGAGGATCAATTCTTCTCAGCAGCTTGTCCGTCTCAAGCTCTCTGATATTGAATAAGGCTTTTCTGAAGGAATTATCTGTAACATCATGGGTAAACCCTGAATTTTTCAATCTTTCATTTATCAGTCTTTCCAAATCAATATCACATATTAAAAGCTGTTCATCAAAGGAAAATCTCTTACCTTCGGCCATAAGCGAACCATATTCACTTATCAGGGCATGTCCGCCGAATACCAGATCAGTAGTGGACTCATTAGGCCCTGAGGACGAATAAACGTAAGCCGCAGCGCACTTCGCAGACTGCATGTTGACCATACTCTCCCTATATTCGTGCTTTCCTACTATTTCATTGCTGGCCGACAGGTTAAACAGCAGAGTCGCTCCATTCACAGCCTGTGCGCTGCTGGGAGGAGCAGGCACCCACAAATCCTCGCATATTTCAATACCAAAGCATAGTCCACTGATATTCTCAGCCTCAAATAAAACATCAGTGCCAAAAGGTACATTGCATCCTAAAAGGTTTATTGTTTCATTCCTATTCCAAAGGCCCGAACTAAACCATCTCTTTTCATAAAACTCACTATAATTGGGTATATTGGCTTTAGGAACAACGCCCAAAAGCTTACCCGACTTTATGGCAACCGCACAGTTATAAAGCCTGCTGTTGACAACAAGGGGTATACCTATAATTATAACACAATCCAGTGTTTCTGTTTCTTTAAGTATTGTTTCCAAACTCTTTATTGCCGAATTCTGAAGAGTCTTCTGCAAGAACAGATCCCCGCAGGAATAAGCTGTTATGCACAATTCAGGGAATACTACAAACTGTGCTCCCCTTTTTGCAGCTTCTATTGATATTTTAATTATTTCCCCGGTATTATAGTTACAGTTGGCAACCTTAAGTGTTGGGACTGCAGCTGCAACTCTCACGAATCCATAGCTCATTTCAATCTCCATTCTGCTTCAGTGAGTCAATGATGTTATAAAGTTTATAATAAAAGTTAATATTGTTAACCTATATATCACTCCATAGTCTATCATATTTTTAAGTTTTTTTATACTATTGTTGACATATTCATAAAAAATACCATTTTCATATATTGATAAAAATACCTGAGCTGTATATTTTACACTAAACCTCATTCCTGATATTGTACAGGCCTCTTGAGTTACCGTATTTATTTATAAAGAACTTTTTATTACTCACAATAGTTTTCAGGCAATTGGTAAACTTTTCTATCTCAGAAGGAGTGTTATATAATCCGAAACTTGCTCTCACAAGTCCCGGGAAAAGTGCCTTTTTCTCGGCGATATCCTCTATTTCCTTGGCACTGTAACCCAGCAGTCTTTCACAATAGGGATGCGCACAGAAGAAACCGTTTCTTACAGCAATACCTGCCTCATAGGACAGGATTGCAGACACCAGGGAATGGTGAACTCCCTCGATAGTAAAAGGAATTACGCCTATGGACGGTTGCTTGTCAGGATGACTATAGAAATGTATGTCCGGAATGCTGCTCATTTTGCCATAGGCATAATTCAGAAGGCTTTTTTCATGTTCATAAGCATTTCTCATTCCTATTTGATTTAGTGTTTTTACTGCTGCAACCATAGCCACAACACCTATCAGATTGGGGCTGCCTGCTTCGCATTTGGCAGGGGCCTCCTCCCACCAAATGCGGTCGTGGGTAACCAGTTTAATTGCGCTTCCCCCCGAACAATAGGGCACGCCCTCCTCAAAGGCTGATTTCGGCCCAATCAGCACACCACTGCCATAGGGCGCATATAATTTATGTGCCGAAAAAGACAGGAAATCTATATGTTCCTCACTTTCCACAGGCCGCATGTCGACAGGTACATGAGGCACCAGCTGAGCCCCGTCCACGTGTATTTGGGCTTGGTATCTATGTGCTAATGCGGCCAGTTTGTATATGTCATTCAGATATCCTGTTACGTTTGCCGCACCGGTTACAGTAACAAGTCTGATGTTCCCCTGGTATTTTTTTAATTTTGCCTCAAAATCGTTGAGGTCAAGCCTGCCATACCTATCTATTTCAATATACTCTACCTTGAATTTTCCCCGCCAGGGAAGGTCATTTGCAGCGTGCTCCATCCAGGTGGAAATGACTACCTCACCGCCGGCAGTTTGCTGACTCATGGAGCAGGCCAGAAGGTTTATAGCTTCGGTAGTGTTTTTTGTATAGATGACTGCCGCGTCCTTATCTGCTTTTACAAACTTTCTGATAATTTCTCTTCCTGCTTCATAGGTATCGGTAGAAATAGTGGACTTATAGCCTTTCCCTCTATGGGTTGAAGAGTACCACGGCAGAAAATCGCGGAGTTCCTTTTCCACTGAAATAAAAGCCGGGGTTGTCGCAGCATTATCAAAATTTATGCCGGTGGTATATGTACCGTTGTCTAGAGGAACCGGCGTGTTGACTCCAACTACCATATTTCTGTAATTATTATTATTTATAATCTTGTTTTGTTCAGGCATACGAAGAAACCCCAAAAATTACTTTACTATAGTATATTTTTAGCGTTAAAAACTGTTACTTGAAAAAGAGATTTTTGAAAAATACTCGTTAAGCCTTATTTTATCTACTTTTTATGTATCACTATGCGTTTTATGACAGCAATCAAACGTTTTTATGACATCAATCATACGTTTTCCGGCTCATGATTTGACCATACGGAAAAGCTCCTGATACCATTGTTCTGTGAATTGTAAAGAAAATATTAAAGAATAGAGGACAGGTTTTTGAATGAAAAAATTAGATGTTCTTGGGCCGGAAATACTCCCATATTAATAGACTATCATGATAACGAATGGGGGCGGCCTGTACATGATGATGGCAAGCTTTTGACGGGTTTAACCCTGATAAGGTAGCCCTTTACAGCGATAAAAAAATTGAAGGGATAGCACATTAGCTCAGAAGTATACTTTTATAATTAATCAAACAGAGCAATCAAAAAAACTGCCATGTACACAGTCTCCTCAAGGGAGCATATCCGTACACGGCAGCTTTTTAGCATTCGCCTAAATATCACACTTAAATGTTATTAATTAAAAATATAAACTTGCGGCCTATTTTTTCAGACTTTCCAGTCTTTCAACCACTTTCTGGTACATATCCTTATACTTTTCTCTTTTTGCCTTTTCTTCCTCGATAACCTTAGGAGGAGCTTTAGCAACAAAACCTTCATTATTGAGCTTTCCTTCAACTCTCTTCAGCTCACCTTCCAGATTTGCCTTTTCCTTGTTCAATCTCTCAATTTCCTTCTCAATGTCAATAAGCTCATCAAGAGGAATAAAGATTTCGGCTCCTGCAATTACAGTGCCCACAGCATCGGCAGGGATACCTGTCTTGTCGGCCTGAACTGCAACCTCGGATGCGCTGGCCAGTCTCTGGAAGAAGGAGGTTCCCTCAAGGAGGGTCGTTCTTTCGGCTTCTCCGTCTGCAACAAATATCATTTTGGCCTTCCTTGAAGGCGGAACATTCATTTCAGCACGTATATTTCTGGTACTTCTGACTGCATCCATTATCATATTCATCTTGGCTTCATCAGCAGCAAAGTTCAATTCATCACTGTAAACGGGCCATTCCGAAATCATAATGCTTCTGCCGTCATTAATGAGATGGGTATAAATTTCTTCGGTAATAAACGGCATATACGGATGGAGCAGCTTCATGGCATTACCCAGTACAAAGTTCAGGACATACTGAGCTTCCAGCCTTCCTTCGCTTTCTCTGTCATAAAGTCTCGGTTTAACCATTTCAATATACCAGTCGCAGAATTCTTCCCAAATGAAGTCATAAACCTTTTGCAGACCTATTCCCAGCTCAAATTTATCAATATTTTCAGTTACTTCCCTGGTTACTGTGTTTATTCTGCTCAATATCCATTTATCGGCAACAGTAAACTTGTTCCTGTCTACCTTACTGAAGTCAAGATTTTCATCAAAATTCATCAGAACAAACCTTGAAGCATTCCATACCTTGTTTGCAAAGTTTCTTGAGGACTCAACCTTTTCAGTTGAAAATCTCAGGTCGTTTCCAGGTGAGTTGCCTATTGTCAGGGCAAAGCGCAGAGCATCGGTTCCATACTGAGCAATTACCTCAAGGGGATCAATACCATTTCCTAAGGACTTACTCATTTTTCTTCCCTGTGCATCTCTTACGATACCATGTATGAAAACATACTTGAAAGGTTCCTGCTGCATATGCTCCATACCTGAGAATATCATTCTGGCTACCCAGAAGAAAATAATATCGTAGCCTGTTACCAAAACATCTGTTGGATAGAAATACTTTAAATCCTCAGTTTTTTCAGGCCAGCCCAAGGTTGAGAACGGCCATAAAGCCGAACTGAACCAGGTATCAAGGGTATCGGGGTCCTGCTCGATTCTGCTGCTTCCGCACTTCGGACAAACATCGGGATCACTGCCCTGAACCATCATATGACCGCACTCCTGGCAGTAGTATGCAGGAATCCTGTGTCCCCACCAGAGTTGTCTTGATATACACCAGTCCTGAATATTTTCCATCCAGTTAAAATATATTTTAGAGAATCTCTCGGGAACAAATTTGATTGTTCCATTTCTTACGACATCTATAGCAGGCTCAGCCAGCGGTTTCATACGAACATACCACTGTTTTGAGATAAGAGGCTCAACAACGGTTCTACATCTCTGACAAGTACCTACATTATGGGTATGCCCCTCAACCTTAACCAGCAAGCCCAGCTTTTCCAGATCCTCAACCATTTTCTTTCTGGCCTCATATCTGTCCATACCCTTGTATTGTACTGCATTGTCATTCATTATAGCGTTATCGTCCATAATCCTTATCTGAGGAAGGTTATGTCTCAAACCAACCTCATAGTCATTTGGATCATGAGCTGGAGTTATCTTAACACAGCCTGTTCCAAACTCCTTATCAACATAGGAGTCGGCAATTACAGGAATCTCCTTGTTTACCAACGGTAAAATCAGTGTCTTTCCCACAAGATGCGTATATCTTTCGTCTTCAGGATTTACAGCCACAGCAGTATCTCCAAGCAATGTCTCAGGACGGGTTGTTGCTATAATAACAAATTCATCGCTGTCCTTTACAGGGTATTTTATGTGCCAGAAGTGTCCGGCCTGTTCCTCATACTCAACCTCTATATCAGATATTGAAGTGTTACACTTTGGGCACCAGTTTGTTATTCTTTCGCCTTTATAAATAAGACCTTTTTCATAAAGCTTCAGGAATACCTCCTGAACAGCTTTGGAGAGTCCCTCATCCATGGTAAAGCGTTCGCGTTCCCAGTCACAGGAACTGCCCAGCTTTTTCAGCTGCTCAACAATTCTGCCTCCATATACCTTTTTCCATTCCCAGGCCTTTTCAAGGAATTTCTCACGGCCCAGCATTTCTTTGGTAATACCTTCCTTTGCCATAGCATCAACGATCTTTGCCTCGGTAGCTATACTTGCATGATCGGTACCCGGAAGCCACAAAGCGCAGAAACCCTGCATCCTTTTTGTTCTGATAAGTATATCCTGCAAGGTATTGTCAAGAGCATGTCCCATATGGAGCTGTCCTGTTATATTCGGCGGTGGTATTACAATTGTATACGGCTTTTTGCTGCTGTCTGGAACAGCATGGAAATAGCCCTCTTCCATCCATTTGGTATATAGCCTGTCCTCAACCTGACTTGGGTCATATTGTTTTGCTATGTTCTGTTGTTCGTCCATATTAGCCTCCATGAGCCACCATTGTGGCCAAAAAATGTAATGTATCTACTCCAATATCCGCAATGGGGCGAATAAAGGAGGTTACTTTGGAAGACGAGCTTTAGTGAAGTATTTCAAGCTAACCCTCCAAATTATTTTAATTGTACTATTTCACTAAATCATACTTGTCAAAAGTAGAAATAATTCTTTAGTTTATGGCTGCCTGCATTTATCTGGAAAAGATAAAGAGTAATATCAGTCCCGGTAGTAAAATCACCAATCCTGCAATTTTTGTTTTGAAAATAGCTGTGTTGTATTTGTATTCCTGGATTTCGTCTTCTGTCATCTCAGAAGCATTCTGACATTTCTGTTTTTCTACCAGATTTAGTTTTTTCACTATAGCTTTGGCAGAAAGTACTATTATAAAGCCTATTGCCAAAACAATCAGAGAAATTATATCCAATAAATCCATAACCTTCTCCTCTCTCCTTCTCAATTTAATAGAGTGTCGTTCAAGATATAAATTTCTATATACTGAAAAAGCTCCGTCCAGTATTTGGACGAAGCATCTTAACTCGCGGTACCACCAAAATTTCACAGGATTTTATTCAACCGACCGGTTTAACGGAGTGCTTGTAATTTAAAGCCCCCTGTGAATCTTTAATCGGATAACGTCCGAACCTCCGCTGCAGCCTACTTTAACAAATTTCAGTACAGAGCTCCCAAGCTACCTTCAGCAGCTGTTTTTCAGAACCTTTCACCCGGGGCTTTTCTATCAAAGCCTAATGGTTCCTCTCTGTGGAAATATAACTGCGTACTCCTCTTGTTCATTGCTTTTAAATTATAAAATCACCTAATTATGATATAAAATCTGTTTTGTAATGTCAAGAGCCAGAACGTATATCGTTCCTTGTATCATCATTACTTGTAGCTTCCATATCCTGACCCTTAACCATGTCATTCTCCAATGCAGTCTGTTCAACCTGGCTTTCATCGGATTCTGGATTTGTTCCCGAATCAACCTGCTGATTGTCCGGCTGCTTTGTGTTTGCCTGATCACCGCGGCTAAATAGCAGTCCGAAGGCAGCTATCATTAATACCATTCCAACATTGCTTACTACTTTTTCATCGACATTAAATTTAAAAAGATAATCCAGTATACCATAAACAATAAATATAATAGCTATTCCAATGATTATTCTTAGCTTCCTCTTCCTTGTCAGTATCATACCTGCCTCCTGTAGATCAAATATTAATTATATTATGCTATTTTAATCCACTTACTAATACCTATAGAAATATAATAATTGTCAGGTTATGTTATTACAAGGGGAAATTATTATATAAAGCAGGATTTTTTTATTTTCAGGGCCAGGTTACAATCCTATACAATCACATCCACTGCTCTTTTCAATATGACTTTTATCATAGCAGTTACAGGAACGCCAAAGAGCATACCCCAAATACCGAAAAATTCCCCACCGATTAAGACTGCTATTATTGTAGTAATAGGGTGTAGTCCTAATTTCCCTTCTATTATTTTGGGTGAAATGAAAGCATTGTCTATTTGCTGTACAACAATAAATACCAGTGCTGCCAAAAGAGCCTTGGTAGGTGATTGCAGAAGTGCAAGAGCTACTGCGGGTATTGCTCCCAGAAAGGGGCCGAAAAACGGGATTATATTTGCGATTCCTCCGATTGCTCCGAGGATGAAGGGATATCTTACATGGACAACGTATAAGCCGATTGTCTCAAGCAATCCTACGATAAAGGCTGTGGTTAGCTGTCCGCGTATGAAATTGGTAATAATCGAGTTCAGTTCCCGGCCTATATTAATCAGATCATTACGCATTTTCTTCGGAGCCAGCATCAGTGTTGCTCTCTTAATATTCTCAATATCCTTTAAAAGATAGTAGGCTATTATCATTGACAACACAAAATTGAAGAATATTCCTATTGAGGAGGTAAGAATCGCCAGCGATTTTTTCATGGCACGTGCGGCATAATTCTGTACGAGTCCCGTCCCTGTATTAATCTCACCAAAAATTATATTTTTTACTTCAGCAGGCCATTTACTTGTCCTTATCCTCGAAATATATGAATTAAATATTTCACGGTATCTTTCTGCAATATCCGGCAAGGTATTAAAAAGTTCCTTTGCGTTACTGGCAACATGAGGCATTATATATACAAGAAAAATGGTGATTGATAATATGGTAAATGCATAGATTATTAGAATAGAAAGGCTTCTTTTGATTCCATTCCGTTCAAATCTTATTACCAGCGGATAGATTGCATAAGCAATAAAAACAGCAATTAAAAAGGGAGATAAAATTTTCAATATTTTATCGCTGTAATAATATATAAAGATTATTAATGAGATAGTAATTAAACTCAGTATTATGTAGAATACTGCTTTTTTAACATTTCTCAATATGCACCCTCCCAACCTTCAAAAAACCGAAAAGGGGATAACAAATAGCCACTATCGCACCGCCCTTCAAACCCCGCGTCCAGGGAAAAAAGCCACTAAAAGCCAAACATCAATATGTTCGGCTTTTAGTGATTGTTGAAAATTATCTGAACATTTGCATCATGTCACAAAAGACATTATTGGACCTGCGCCAAACTTTTCTTCCTGATTTAATCATTTTTCTTCTCATGTGAGGATCAACTATTTCAGGATTTGTAAGAACGCTTAATGACGCTCCTATTAATCCGCCAATTAAAAGTCCCTTGGCAAAGCTTCTCATCATAAAATCTCCTCCTTGTTGTTTTCATTAGTTGTTCATTAATGGTATTGGTTTTCCAGCCTGCTTCTTAAGCCACCGCCAGTACTTATCATTTCTTCAACTGCCTCATTTTGTACTAATATGTTGCCAGTGCCTATTTCAATCTTTCCAAAAAACGGAAGTATATTTCTGCCCATTATAATGTCTTGAACCAGACCATCCGACACCTGAACACCTTCAACCTTCCCGGTTTTGTAATCAAAGAGAACATCCTGTACTACACCTAAATCTTCCCCTGTATGAGTAAAGATTTTTAATCCTCTTAAATTAGTTCTATCATGAATATTGTACAGTTTCTTAAAACGCCTGAATTCCATGAGATTAGCCGGATTGTCAATTATCAGCGCATCGTTTCCAAGACTTAGTATACTATTGAGTAGTATTACGTTGCCTTTTACAGCATAAATACCTTTTTCCATCAGGAAGGCGAGTATACCTTTATTATCCTTGTTAAAAATAATATCTTTCAGTGTGCCGATTTTAAGTCCGTCTCTTGCGGAAATTACAGGCAAACCAAGAACTTTACTATATTTCTTTAGCAACTCATCCCTCCTTTTGTAAATAGTAGTATCGGCAATTAGAAACTTGAAATTGTTTGTAAGTATAGCGCAAAAGTTTACTAATCCCTTGATAATATTATTTGTAATTGTGAAGCAAAAAATTCAACAAAAGAAATAAAAATAATCAGATGTTAATTTGATTTTTATATATGAAAATTGACTAAAAACGGAGATTATTGTAAAATTACTGTGAATATTTATTAATTTTAATGTAATATTATTAGTATTGTATATAAAAGCATCGGTCGAAATCACGCTTGTTGGAGGTAAAATGAGTAAATATATTAATTCTTTATCGCAGTTGGGCGTACATATTCCTGAAATTATGCTCCCCGAAAAAAATACAGATTTAAATAAATGGGCTGTTGTTGCCTGCGACCAGTATACTTCAGAACATGAATACTGGAAAGAAGTTGAAACTCTTACAAAAGGATATCCCTCAACCTTGAAAATAATTTTTCCGGAGGTATTTCTTGAAGACGGTGATAGTGATGTAAGAATCTCCGATATTAATTCCACAATGAAAAACTATATAGAGGATAGAGTGTTGACAGGACTTGACGGATGTTTCATTCTGGTCGACAGAAAGACCTCTCATGCGGAATCAAGAAAAGGCTTGATTGTTGCCCTTGATTTGGAATGCTATGATTACAACAAGGGTTCAAATACTCTGATAAGGGCTACCGAAGGAACTGTACTCGACCGGCTTCCACCCAGAATCAAAATCAGAGAGAATGCCACTATAGAGCTTCCTCATATAATGGTTCTTATAGATGATCCCGATAAAACTGTTATTGAACCCTTGGCTGCAAAGTCGGCTCAGCTTGAAAAACTTTATGATTTTGAGCTTATGATGAACGGAGGCCATATAAAAGGTTACAAAGTAGACGGCGAAAATGACCTGCAAGCAATTTCCGACGCTCTGGCAAAGCTAGCCCAAAAGGAAGTTTTCTGTAATAAATATAACGTGGACAACACAAAAGACATTCTTCTCTTTGCCGTAGGCGACGGGAACCATTCCCTTGCTTCTGCAAAAGGTCATTGGGAAAACCTGAAGAAATGTCTTACCCCGGAAGAACAGGAAAACCATCCTGCAAGATACGCTCTTGTGGAGTTGGTTAACGTACACGATGAAGGTCTGGTTTTTGAACCTATTCACAGAGTATTATTTAATGTAAACTCAGAGGATATTTTAAAGGAATTTAAAGCCTTCAGCAGCAGAGCTGCCGGTTCGGTAGAATCAGTCGGTTCAGCTGGTTCAGTTGGTTCAACCTGTGAAAAAACTGTCGGCCTTAATATTTCTGATAAACCAAATAGCTCGGTACACCTCTTTGAATATGTTACGGCAGCCGGAAGGGGCAGCATATCTGTCCAAGACCCTGTCAGCAATCTGGAAGTCGGTACCCTACAGTCTTTTCTGGATTTTTACATGAAAGAACACCCTGAGGTAAAAATCGACTATATTCATGGGGAAGAGGTTGTCACAAAGCTCGGTTCACAAGAAGGCAATATAGGCTTTTATCTGCCATCCATGAATAAAACCGACCTTTTCAAAACTGTAATTCTGGATGGCGCCCTGCCAAGAAAAACCTTTTCAATGGGTGAAGCCGAGGAAAAACGCTTCTATCTGGAATGCAGAAAAATCAAGTAGAATAAAAAATAGACCGTATCAGTGTACTCCCGAACAGCTCATAGAAATGGTGTCGGACACAAAACAGTTAGAGTAATTCTCTTGTCACAAAATTCCTCTAACTGTTTTTAACCATCCTTCCACATTTCTATGAGCTGTTCTCACGTACAATAACTTTTCTTTATATTGTATATTACATCTCGAATACTCACGATTATATTTTCCAAATAATCACTGCTGTTTGCCAATATCCGTATGATTATTCCATATTTATAAGTAGTTGATATTCCCGCTTCAACATCCCGGTATTCCTTAATTTCGTCAAAAAGCCTTTCAAGCAAGGCCTCCCTTTTCATTTCATCATGGAAATAGGCCACGGTAGCCTGATGTGTATAGCCTTCGAAAAATCCAAGTTCGGTTAAGACCTGATTATCGGGTCTTAACTCCTGATTATCTGCAAAAATCAGATCATTGCAATAGAACACTTTATTATGACTTTTAAATCTTTTAAAATTAAACCGTTCTCCACTTTTATCCCTTCCACAGGCTATAATTTCAGAATAAAGATATTGGGCTCCCCTGAATAAATAACAGATGCTTTCACTATAAAAATTCGAATCTCCGAAGGGAATGGAAGGCTTTGGGTCATAGTCAAAGCAGGCATCCTCCTGTACATAAAATAAATTTTTCTGTTTAGCATACCCATTATTCATTTTATGAATTTTTGTATAGGACTGACCCTGTAGTGACAACGAGGATGCTCTTCCGACGTCAACTTCGGTCAGGTAACTGTCTCCCTCCATGACTCCGGCAGAGGCACTCATTACCATAACCTCGGCCATATTACGCTCATAATTGTAGAAGGGTTTTGCTATTTTATATGGAGCTGTAAAATAAGAGTCCTCTATGATTGTTCTGTTGTTGGAAAATCCTGTTTTTACATAAAGCACACTTTCATTTCCAAACATGTTAACCAAAATAACACCTCCCCTGTTACATTTACGCAATTAAATAAATACTTTAAACCCCCTCCAGAAGTACGCTGCGCTTGATCCAGCTAATAACCTTATCCAGGCCCTCATTTGTATTCAGGTTGGTAAATACAAAGGGTTTGCTGCCTCTCATTTTTCTTGAATCTCTGTCCATTACTTCCAAACTGGCTCCCACATATGGAGCAAGGTCAATTTTATTTATGACCAGCAGGTCTGATCTGGTTATCCCCGGACCGCCTTTTCTGGGTATTTTATCCCCTTCAGCAACATCAATAACATATATTGTGGCATCTGCCAATTCTGGGCTGAAGGTTGCAGATAGATTGTCTCCTCCGCTCTCGATAAATACAATTTCAATGTCTCTGAATTTATTGGTTAGTTCCTCAACAGCCTCAAGGTTCATGGAAGCATCCTCCCTTATTGCCGTATGCGGGCATCCACCGGTTTCTACACCGAGGATTCTTTCAGCGGGTAATGCACTGTTTTTTATAAGAAATTCCGCATCTTCCTTTGTATAAATATCATTTGTCACAACACCTATGCTGTATTCACCAGACAACTTTCTGGTCAGCCGCTCTATAATTGCCGTCTTTCCAGAGCCAACAGGCCCTCCGATTCCTATTTTAACGTATCCCATAATATACTGTTCCTCTCTGCTTCATTTTTCAATAATTAGCTTTCAAAGCTGTTTAGTGCCTGCTTCAAGCAAATCCATCAGGAGATATAAATCCTGGTATAAAGCCGTTCGTGCTGCATGGATCTGATATCAAAGCCGATGCTGCACATTCCCAGATCCTCAAGAGTTAAATCTCCCGCTTTTTCCACTATTTCTTCAATATCTTTCCGTACATCAAAAAGTATTCTCTGCCCATCCATCTGACTTATCGGTATCAGCTTCGCACAATTATTTATGATTGTTGAAGCGGTATTGTAAGTTATAGCGCACATGGCCTCTTCTTTTCCGATATTGAACAGAAAGGCCGTCATCCCGTAAACCACACAGTAATTGCTTTGACATCTATCAGCTTTAACTGCCCTGAGATACTCTGTAAACAACGCTTCATTTTCCAATTCGTCCTCAATTATTTTTATAAGCCGCAGTCCCAGTTTTGTACTGGCATTACGCAATTCCATAGGAGCTTTTGACGCACACAGGATATTATTCAAGTCAATAAGTCGGTCAAGATTATTATTTTCGGCAAACTCCCAGGCCAGCCTCATGGCAAGTAAATCATTATACAGGTAATTGTGCTTTAAATAGGCAATAACATATTTTCGAGCCGCCGAGCTGCTGTTCACCAGTTCCTTCTGCACATAGGTTTCAAGCCCGTAGGAATGCGTAAAGCCGCCAATAGGTAGAAGGGGATCGCTGATATGCAGCAGCTGTAGATATGAAGACTTCTTCAAGCCGGTTTTGTCTGCCAGATTATTATGCATAAAAATAGCCTCCATCTACGCGCAGAGCGCGTATACAAATAGTAGTGAAAAGACATGTAGTGGCTTTTCGCTGCGTAAAAAGCACTGGAACTTGCAAAATGTTTTTTTCACGCTGTCCCCCGTTCATATGTGAACATGCTGAAGTTCATTCACCTGATGGTATTTCTCTGGATTTACCTGCAATTGCTGTTCCCTTTGTTCCTTTGAATGTACATGCGCATGTGAATGTGAATGCTCGTGATGAATTGCCCCCAAGGGTGCTATCAATCTGGCTGAACACTTGTAAGCGTCAAAGCCGCATTTCTTTAATGCTTCAAGCAGGGGCGGATCATAGGGCATCAGCAATGTGTCCTCCTGATAAAACAGTGGAGAATGCCTGTTGCCAATTTCATAACAGGCCTTGCCCATGGACGACAAGTTTTGGGGCTTCAGAGCAATACAATCGCACTCGGGGATTTGGACCACAAGCGCACTATTCCCTTCAAGGTGCAAAATATCTCCATGCTTCAGAGCCTTGTCACTAATTAGCTTTATACCGACTTCTACCCCATTACGGCTAATCTTATGAAGTATTTTTTTAGAAACTTCGTACCATTCAATTTCAACAAAATCAATTACAAAACCCGTCAAATCAAT
This sequence comes from Bacillota bacterium, assembly GCA_023415305.1. GTDB lineage: Bacteria > Bacillota > Clostridia > Acetivibrionales > DSM-1351 > Ruminiclostridium. The sequence continues at coordinate 198,535 of JAEZKZ010000045.1, read as the reverse complement.
TCTGCCAGGTTTACTGCATACAACATTGTCTATAAGCATATTAACCTCCATGAGCCACATTGTGGCTTTTATACTTTATTGGTTTTAAGCCGACATAACGGCCACAAAATGTAATGAAATTAGTCTGCTCTCATATCCGCTCTAAGGCGAATATAGGAGCTGAGGAAGAAATTCCAGTTTTACTGTCAGAATAAAAAATATCTCTGTGCCAGTGAGAGCTTTTCCATGGGCTGACAGGTTATGAATTCACCGTCCACCTTTACCTCATAGGTCTCAGGATCAACCTCGATTAAAGGGGTTGCAGCATTCATTACCATAGACTTTTTTGTAATGCCCCGGCAATCACAAACCGGTGCCAAAAGCTTTTTCAGCTTAAGCTCGTCAAGGCTTCCCGATTCCAGAGACAGTTTCGATACAAAGGTCATGCAGGTGGAATTAACCGCTTTTCCGAACGCTCCGAACATGTTTCTGTAAATTACCGGCTGCGGAGTTGGAATAGATGCATTTGCATCTCCCATCCTGCTGGCTATTATAAACCCGCCTTTCAATATCATTTCAGGTTTTACACCGAACAATGCTGGTTTCCATAAAACAATATCAGCAAGCTTGCCCTGTTCCAGAGAACCTACATATTTGGATATCCCATGTGTAATTGCCGGGTTTATGGTATACTTCGCTACATACCTTTTAATTCGTGTATTGTCATTTCTTGAGCTGTCAGGCTTTAACGGCCCTCTTTGCCGCTTCATTTTGTCTGCTGCCTGCCAGGTTCTGATTATTACTTCACCAACCCTCCCCATTGCCTGAGAGTCCGAGCTCATCATGCTGAAAACCCCCATGTCATGGAGAATATCTTCTGCCGCGATGGTTTCTGGCCGGATTCTTGAATCTGCAAAAGCCACATCCTCCTTGATTCTGCTGTCCAGATGGTGACAAACCATCAGCATATCAAGATGTTCATCAATTGTGTTTACTGTATATGGCATGGTGGGATTTGTGGACGAGGGCAGCACATTCTGATATGCGGCAATTTTGATAATGTCGGGAGCGTGGCCTCCACCAGCACCTTCGGTATGAAAGGTATGAATTGTTCTCCCGTTTATAGCCTTAATGGTATCCTCCACAAAACCAGCCTCATTCAGAGTATCTGTATGTATTGCAACCTGAACATCATACTCATCGGCCACGCTCAGGCAGGTATCAATAGCCTTTGGTGTAGTGCCCCAGTCTTCGTGGAGCTTGAGCCCTATAGCACCGGCCCGGATTTGCTCCACCAGCGGTTCAGGGAAAGAGGCATTACCCTTACCCAGGAAGCCGAGATTCATCGGAAAGGCCTCGGCAGCTTCCAGCATTCTGAACATATTATATTTCCCGGGTGTGCAGGTTGTTGCATTCGTCCCGTCTGCCGGGCCGGTGCCGCCGCCTATCATTGTTGTTATTCCGCTGTATAATGCAGTTTCAATCTGCTGGGGGCATATGAAATGAATATGGGTATCAATCCCTCCGGCAGTTGCTATGAGTCCCTCTCCGGCAATTACCTCTGTGGCTGCCCCAATTACAAGCTCCTGCGTGACACCCTCCATGGTATCCGGGTTTCCCGACTTCCCTATTCCCACTATTCTGCCATCCTTTATACCGATATCACCTTTAACAATACCCCAGGAATCAACTATTATCACATTTGTTACAAGCATATCCAGCGCTCCGCCGTCTCTGGAAACCGAGGAACTCTGTCCCATACCGTCCCTGATGGATTTTCCGCCGCCAAACTTGCATTCATCTCCGTATATCGTAAAGTCCTGCTCTATTTCAAGAAACAGCTCGGTATCTGCCAGCCGTACTCTGTCCCCCTTGGTTGGTCCGTACATATCAGCGTATTCCTTACCCTTGATAATATAACTCATTTGTTTTCCACCCCTTTAAATCCAAGCTTTGCCGCTATGTTCAAAGCGCTATCAAAAACTTCTTTATCATCAAGCTCTCCTGAAGTAAGTCCGTTCAGGCCGAATATCGCCCTTTTTCCGCTGAATTCGGTCAGAGTGACCTCTTTTTCTTCACCGGGCTCGAATCGTACGGCTGTTCCTGAAGGAATATCGAGTCTCTTTCCATAACCTTGTTTTCTTTCATACTCAAGACATTTGTTGACTTCAAAAAAATGATAGTGAGAGCCTACCTGAACCGGTCTGTCTCCCGTATTGGAGACCTTGACAGTCGTGGTTGGTCTTCCATTATTAAGTGTAATGAATTCGTTTTCAATAATATATTCTCCTGGCTTCATGGCGGTTCACCTCCTATCTTATGGGATTGTGTACAGTTACCAGCTTTGTTCCGTCTGGAAAGGTTGCCTCAATCTGAATTTCGTGGATCATTGAAGCCACTCCCTCCATAACATCCTCCAAGGTTAAAAGATGGGTGCCGAAGCGCATAAGTTCAGTAACTGTTTTCCCATCCCTGGCTGCTTCCATGAGTTCAGCACTGATATAGGCTATAGCTTCGGGATAATTGAGCTTCAAACCCCTGTCTTTTCTTTTTCTTGCCAGTTCTCCCGCAAAATGCAGCATAAGCTTTTCAGTTTCCTTTGGCGTTAAATGCATATTAACCTCCAACTACGCGCATAGCGCGTACACTAATTGTAATAAAAGACACGTAGTGGCTTTTCGTTGCGTGAAAAGCACGATGACTTATTGAATGTGTTTTTCACACTAACCTCACAAGTCCTTGTGCTATGGCTATATTTGTGTACATTTGTGACTATTTGTAATCATCTGCGATCCTCACATGTTATATAGTTATTTCAATAAATTTATATTGCCATCTTTTCCTGAATCTCTTTTGGGTCTGTGCCGGTTGTACTTCCCTCCATTATTATCCTTCCCTTATCAATCAGGTAGAAATAGTCGGCCACTTCAAGTACAAATTCAAGGTACTGCTCTACAATGATCATTGTCATATCACCCTGCTTTTTGAGCTGTTTAATAACTCTTGCAATGTCCTGAATAATTGAAGGCTGTATTCCCTCTGTTGGCTCATCCAGAAGCAGAAGTTTTGGCTTTGAAACCAGTGCCCTTGCTATAGCCAGCTGTTGCTGCTGGCCTCCGCTCAAATCTCCGCCTTTTCTGCTCAGCATTGTCTTTACTATAGGAAACAGTTCATAAATATTGTCATTAATAGTACCTCTATTTTTATTACGCTCCAGACCCAGCAGCAAATTTTCATAAACGCTTAATTGAGGGAAAATATCTCTTCCCTGAGGGACATAGCCTATTCCTTTAACAGCTCTGCTGTAAGTAGGCATTTTTATGATTTCTTCACCCTCCAGTTTTATACTGCCCCTCGGTGTTTTAACAAGTCCCATTATACTTTTCAGGAAGGTGGTCTTGCCGACACCGTTTCTACCCAGCAGGCATACTACCTGACCTTCTTTTATTTTCATACTGATATTTCTTAAAATAACACTCTCACCATAGAAACTGCTAACATTGTTAAGTTCAAGCATAAGTATTAACCTCCTAAGCCACTATGGTGGCTTTGACACATTGTGGCTTTGAGCCAACATTGTGGCCACAAAATAGTAATGAAATCTGTCTACTCCCATATCCGCTATAAGGGGAATAAAAGTTTTAAACTAGCCTCCGTTGACTTCTTCACTTCTTTCACGTTCTCCGCGTCCCAGATACACTTCAATTACTTTAGGATTCTTCTGGACCTTTTCCATATTACCCTCATCCAGCAGGGCACCTTCATGAAGCACAGTTACCGTATTGGCACATTCTCTTACAAATTCCATGTCATGCTCTACTACTACAACCGAGCACTGTTTGGAAATCTGTCTAAGGAGTTCACCTGTCTTTTCAGTCTCTTTTCTTCCCATTCCTGCCACCGGCTCATCCAAAAGCATTATCTCAGGCTCCTGAGCCAGCAGCATTCCTATTTCCAGCCATTGCTTCTGTCCGTGTGAAAGCTTGGATGGAAAATTATATCTATCTTCATATAAGCCGATTGTATTTAATACAGCTTTAATTCTCTCGTGTTGTTCCCTGGTTAATTTTTTAAATATTGATGAATAAAGGGATCTGACTTTTACTGCAGCCAATTCCATATTCTCATATATGGTAATACCGTTAAAAACCGACGGTACTTGAAATTTCCTTCCTATTCCCAGTTCTACTATTTCATGCTCCGAAAGCTTGGTAACGTCACTTCCGTCATGAAAAATTATGTTGCCGGAAGCCGGTTTTACCCTACCGCAAATGGCATCCAGCAGCGTTGTTTTACCGGCGCCGTTAGGACCGATGAAAAAGTGAATATCACCTTTTTTTACTGCAGTACTCAAGTTATTAACTGCCTTAAACCCGTCAAAGCTGATTGTTAAATCATTTATTTCAAGAACCGGACTCATAGCTATCCACCTCCGTATTAATTCCGCTTTATTCGGCCAGTATTTCGTCTGTTTCTAAATTAGCTGATTTTTTTAATTTAATATTGCTCAGCCTGCTTTTTATTTTGCCTACAGTACCCATCAGTCCGGAAGGCATAAATATAACTACCACTACAAAGGCTATTCCAATAAAATACGACCATACTGCCGGGAATTTTTCACTGACACCGCTTTTCATCAAGTTGACAAGTATTGCACCGATTATGGCACCATTCAAGCTTCCCCGTCCACCGATGGCAACCCATATAACCATTTCAATTGATGGCACTATACCCATTTCAGCAGGTGAAATTATTCCTACCTGAGGTACATATATAGCCCCAGCAATACCTGCAAGCGCCGCTGAGATACAATAGACAAAAACCTTATAGGTGGTTGGGTTGTAGCCCGAAAATCTGGCTCTGTTCTCCCCATCCCGAATGGCAATAAGAACTCTGCCCACCATCCTGTTTATGATAAATTTGCAGAATATAAAGGCTAACAACAATAAGACAACTGCACTGTAATATAACCAAAGTTTTGTTTTACTGTCTGCCAAGGAAAAATTAAATATGGTTTTGAAATTTGTTATACCGTTGGTACCGCCGGTAAACTCCTGCTGACCTACAAAAAGTACAACAAATATAATAGACAATGCCTGTGTTAAAATAGAAAAATAAACTCCCTTGATTCTGTTTCTAAAAGTCAGATATCCAATTGCGAGAGCAATCAATGTCGGTATGACCACAGCCATTAAGACAGCTATTGGTGCTATTTCAAAGGGTCTCCAGAACCAGGGCAAAGTTTCTCGTCCGCTCCAGGACATAAAATCCGGAAGCTTTCCGCCCTCTGCCTCCAGCTTTAAATACATTGCCATGCAGTATGCTCCCAGCCCAAAATAAACACCATGTCCCAGACTTAATATACCTGTGTAGCCCCAAATCAGGTCTATTCCCAATGCAAGAATTGCAAAGGCCACAAATTTGCCAAGCAGGTTGGTTCTAAAATCTGAAAGAAAAATCGGGGCAATACATAAAAGAAACAAAATAATTATTATTGTAATATTACTTCTTGCCGCTTTATTTAAAATGCCTATCCGCTTCATGTTACCCCCTATTCCGCTGTTGTGCAGCAAAACAAATATTTATAAAACATATATAACCCTCTATTCGTCAAGTGCTCTGCTGTTTATGGTAAATATCCCCTGGGGTTTCCATTGCAGGAATACTATTACCATCAAAAATACCAGTACCTTACCTAAAGAGGCGTTAGTGAAAAATTCAAAGGTTGTATTTCCAATTCCTATAGCCGCCGCGCCTGTAACTGTTCCGATTATTTTTCCAACGCCTCCAAGTACCACAACCATAAAGGTATCGACAATATAATTTGTTCCAAGTGTAGGGCCTATGGACCCGAGTAATGTCAATGCACAGCCTGCTACCCCTGCCAGACCTGCTCCTATAGCGAAGGTTACGCTATCCACCCTTCTTGTATTTATTCCAAGACTCTGAGCCATGGGCCTGTTTTGCATAACCGCTCTTATTTTTCTTCCATAAGCAGTACGGTAGAGAAAAACATATACACCGGCGATACACGCAATCACCAGCCCGATAATAAATACCCTTTTGAAAGGCAGCTGTAATCCTCCAAGGACAATTCCACCCTCCAGCCAAACCGGGCTTTTCACGTCAACATTGGGAGCACCGAAAATACTTCTGGCCAGCTGCTGGAGTATAAGGCTCAACCCCCATGTGGCAAGCAGACTATCCAGAGGCCTGCCGTACAGCCTTTTAATTATGGTTATTTCAAGGAAATATCCCACCATTGCCGCTACAATAAAAGCTCCCGGCAGAGCAACAATATAATACAGGCTGAAAATACTTTTATCCAAGTATTGTATGAATATATTTTGAATAACATATGTTACATAGGCCCCAATCATTATTAATTCGCCATGTGCCATATTAATAATTTTCATTAGCCCGAAGGTTATGGCCAGCCCTAGTGCAGCCAGCATCAATATTGAACTGACACTTATTCCGTTAAAAATCTGGAGTAAATATGTACCCATTGAACAGCCCCCTTTCCTGAAGAATTGACTTGGCAATAATAAGTTGTATGCTTTCCGGCTACAGACACAGTTTCTGGAGCCGGAAAGCGTATTATATGGTATTACAAGTCAGTTTAGTTGCTTAAGCCCTTTGCCCAGTCATAGGATTTCAGATATGGATCAGGCTTTACACTTTCGGCTGTACTCCAGATTTCCTTTATAAGTCCGTCAGGTTGTACTTCACCTATCCTTACCGGCTTATATATGTGTTGATTATCTCCGTCAATTTTTACTGTTCCCTCAGGAGCCTTGAATTCAAGACCTTTCGCTGCTTCCTTGACCTTTGCAATATCAGTGGATCCTGCTTTCTTTACAGCCTCAGCCCATAAGTATACATTTATGTATGCGGCTTCTATAGGATCATCCGTTACTCTGTCTGCTCCGTATTTTGTCTTGTACTTTTCAACAAAAGCCTTGTTTTCGGGAGTATCGGTTGTTTGATAGTAGTTCCAGGATACAAGGTGACCGGCCATATTATCAGCACCAATACCTCTGATTTCTTCTTCCGCAACACTGACTGAACAGGTTGTAAGATCCTTCGGGGTTATTCCAGATGCTTTTAATTCCTTAAAGAATGCAACATTACTGTCACCGTTCAGTGTGTTAAAAACAACATCAGGTTTGGCAGATTTAATTTTATTTATAATTGTGCTATAGTCGGTATGACCTAAAGGAGTATACTCTTCAGCTATCAACTCACCGCCCATGGCTGCGAGCTGTGCCTTTATGATTTTGTTTGCTGTTCTTGGGAATACATAATCAGACCCGAGCAGGAAGAACTTTTTACCTTTATTTTTCAGCAGCCACTCCACAGCAGGTACAATCTGCTGGTTTGGGGCAGCTCCGGAATAGAATATATTAGGGGAGGACTCCATCCCTTCATACTGTACCGGGTACCATAACAGTCCGTTATTCTCTTCAAATACCGGCAATACAGCCTTTCGGCTGGCAGAGGTCCAACAGCCGAATACCGTTGCCACCTTGTCATTCTGTAATAGTTTCTTTGCTTTTTCAGCGAATTTTGGCCAATCTGACGCACCGTCTTCTATAATCGGTTCAATTTTCTTGCCCAGCACGCCACCTGCTGCATTTATTTCTTCAATTGCCATCATTTCAGCATCCTTGACTGATACTTCACTGATTGCCATGGTACCACTCAAGGAATGGAGAATACCTACTTTTATTGTTTCACCGGAGGATGTTTCGGCAGATCCTGAAGCCGAACCTGATGAAACAGCTGCTGATGACGAGGTGTTTGTACTTCCTCCACAGCCTCCCAGTAATGCCGATAATGCAATTGATATACTTAATCCTAATGCAAACCATCTCTTTTTCATATTTGCGACCACCTTTCTGTTTTAGTGTCTTCTAATTTTCATTTACTTGATTATTTCTGTGTAAGTTTAAGTGATAAAAAGATACTATTTATGGCCATAAATGTATAATCCTTTTGATAAAGCTCCTGTTCCCCTCCAATCAATAGCCTTATTGATATTAATTGCCGGGTTAAACAAAAAGCGCTATAAGTAATGAATTCACAGCAGACATTCTATCTGCGTAAAGGTCATTCCCATAGCGCCTTAGCTACTAAAATATTCTTTTCTGAAAACACAGTTTTTGTTGCTGTGTCTTCCTTACACATTAATCATACTGTTATATCAGTAAATAGAAAACACCAAAAAAAAGGAATTTTACCCCTCAAATCTGCAATTTTGAAAATTAAAAATTGCATTTTGGGGAGTATGGAAAAATTTACGTTTTTTTATTTTTTTTGTACTCCATCGGCGTTAATCCCGTATATGCCTTAAATAGGGCTGAAAAATAGTCAGTCTTCTTATATCCTAGCTTTTCGCTTATTTCGTAATTTTTGTAATCACCCGATAAAATTAAATATTTTGCATGCTCCATCTTAATTTTCGTCACATAGTCATTAAAATTACAGGAAACCTTCTGCTTAAAAAGTTTGCCTACATAATCCCTGCTAATATGTACCTCATTTGCTATAAACTCAAGACTAATTTCATTTTCGATATTATCTATGATGCACTGACAAATTTTTCTGATTATGCTGTCGGGATGATTAAGGTGGTACTTATGAACTTTTTTCTGCATACTTATAAGCTGTGAAGTAAATTCCTTTTCTATATCCTTTATTTCTGTCAGATCTTTTATGTCGGGAAAAGTGCTGATACCTTCTATTCTTTTAAGCCATGGAAATTTATCGTCAAGCTTTGCCCTTAAATTATACAGTAAAGAATTGACCAGAACCCTTACCTTTAGCATATTATTATCATACAGGTTACATATCTCGTACAGGGTTTCTTTGGAAGCCTCTTCGATTTTAGGGTCACCGGCAAGAATAAATGATATAAGCTGGTTTTCATGGTCTACAGGATAATATACAGGGCTTTCCTCTTCTTGTGCTTTCTCCAGTCCGTTAAGTTTAGCCTCCTGCTCTTTTTTTGCGTCAATGACAGCTTTGGCTCTAACCAGAATATCGGATAAGATTTCCTCATCTACAGGTTTTGTCAGATATTCGAACACCCCAAATCTGATACCCTGCTTAGCGAATTGAAAGTCACTGTGGGTACTTAAAAAAACCACACAGGTATTGATGCTTTTACTTCGCAGTTCCTGAATAAATTCTATTCCATCCATACCAGGCATCTTGATATCGGTAATAATCAGGTCAAAACTGCTTTCATACAGCTTCCGCAGGGCTTCTCTACCGTCAGAGGCCTCACCTTCAATCAGGAATCCAAATTCCCTCCATTTTTTAAATCTTTTCAGCAAATATAAAGTTGCAAGATCATCATCTACAATCAATACCTTGTACATTCCATACCACCCTTACCAATGTTTAAAACGTTTCCTGTACCAGCGTTCTTTTCCCTATGCTTAAAGGGAGCCTTTCAAGAAATTTGCTACGCAAAGCTATTTAGTGCTCATTCTGATTACTCTGTCTTCGCTCGCAAATTATCTTGTTCGCTAGGGGGCACTACTACCCCCTTCGACGAAACACTACGTGTTTCTGAGCACCCCCGCTACCCCGGAAAGGGGAATAATCCCCTTTTCAATCCCCACGTCTAGGAATTTATCTATATGGAATTTTTTAGTGTACTTGCTCAACTCGAGTTATATTAACACATTCAAAGAATACAAAATATATTAATTCCTATACGTCCAGTAACGGCTCAGCTTTTTCAAAATCAAAATTAATTATAGCCTGCTTAAGCTGAAGGAAAGTCCATTCATCAAGATTCTCCTTAATGGTCGGTGAATTAAGCAGAAAGTATTCTTTAGCCTCTGCGTCTGCTATAACTATATAGTTATACAGGTTTGTAATTATCTCTTGGAAATTCATATCACCTGTCGTTGAATTTATGGTTTTTTCTTTAGCAATATTCTCCAAAAAAGCTTCAGCCTCGTAGCAGAATTTACCAAGCTCTTTTCCCGTTTCATTAATCAGGTCTACTATTTCAGTCTGGGACTCCTTTGCTTTTACTACACCTTCCAGCCTTTTACACAGTTCAAATAGTCGGTAGGCTCCAAAATTTCCAGTCAGGCCCTTAAGCTTGTGAATCATATCTTCAAGCTCTGCATAATTCTTTGATAGAAAAAGAAGTTCAATCTTAATAGCATCCTCTTTATGTCTGTCAACAAATTGTCTTAGTATTTCAGAATATTGTCGGGTCTTACCCCCAAGTCTTTCTATTCCGCTTTCAAAAATATACTTATGGGACTCAGGCTGAATACCAAATGTACTCATAGTATCAGTAGTATTATCAATATTGGTCTCCGAACTTTCGCCGTCTGAGAAAACAAGAGATTTAATCATTTGGGTAAGCTTTGCGGGATATATGGGTTTAGTTAGAAACCCGTTCATTCCGGCTAATTTTGCTTTTTCCTCCACACCATCTACAGCATCAGCTGTAAGTGCGATTATTGCGGTTGTTTTTCCATTTTCAAGGCTTCTGATATTTCTAGTAGTTTCATATCCATCCATATCAGGCATACGTATGTCCATAAGTATTACATCAAATACGTTTTCATTAACAAGTTCAAGGGCCATAGGTCCACTATCAGCTGTATATGTCTTAAAGCCCATAACTTTCAATATCTCTCCGGTCATTTGAAGGTTAATCTTGTTATCTTCAACAAGGAGCAGCTTCTTACCAATAAACTCTTTCCGGTATAACGTATTGGCACTCTCCTTCTGAAAATGAAGAGCATCTGCAGCCACTGCAAATTCAGCTGTAAATACAAAGCAGGAACCTTTTCCCGGTTCACTTTCAACCCTTATAGACCCATTCATCAATTCAGCTATTCTTTTGCTGATTGCAAGTCCCAAACCGGTACCACCGTATTTTCTTGTTGTTGAAGCGTCACCCTGTGTAAAATATTCAAAAATAAATTCCTGATGCTCCTTTGCAATGCCTATACCTGTGTCCTTTATGGTAAAACATACAATTGTTCGGTCGCTGTCCTTGGGGGTAAAATCCAGTTGCATGGTAATTGAGCCTTTTTCAGTGAATTTTATAGCGTTGGAAAGCAAATTAAGGATTACCTGTTTTAGTCTTATAACATCGCCCAATAATACTCCTGGAATTTGGTCATTCACATTCATTTCCAACTTAAGCCCTTTTTTGCCTGCTTCAATAACTATCATTCCATATATGTCGTGAACTGCCTGCTTTATATCAAATCCAGTATTTTCCAGCAGCATTTTCCCAGCTTCGATTTTGGAAAAATCCAATATACCGTTAATCAGTCCCAAAAGGTTGTTTGCAACCATTCCGATTTTATCACAGTATTCTTTTTGTCTTGATTCAAGACGGGTTTCATTCAGCAGAAACTGATAGCCCATAATAGTATTTATCGGTGTTCTTATCTCATGAGACATGCTTGCCAGAAACTGGCTCTTTGCATTGTTTGCCAGCTCAGCTTCCTCTTTAGCTTCTCTCATGGTTCGTTCAGCCTCCATTCTCTTTTGAAGCTCATCGTGGAAGGAAAAGTAAAGTTCATTAAAGGTATTGGCCAATTGCTGCAGTTCAAGAGTTCCCTCAGGAGTCAGACTGAATTTATCATCCTCAAAGGTAAACTTTCTAAGAAGTTTAGTGTAACTGTTAATGGGATATGTAAAGTATTTAAATAATGTACTTATCAGCAGTCCGATAGCACACATTATTATCAGGGCTAATACAATTTGAACTACCGCTGCTTTAGAGGTAGCTTCTCTTGCTGCATACAGTTCATTTTCCAACCTTGCATTCATTACTTTCTGAAAGCTTGCGATTGGCTCCATAATATCCTTTTTATCTGAATCATACTTAGCATCAAACATTATTTCCCGGGCCTTATTTAATTTTGAATCGCTGTCAAGGCTCTTATCCTCAGCGCTAAGGTGATAGGCTGCCACTTCCGGTACCATATCCTTTTCAGGTACCATAAATGCCTCCAGAACCAACCTCATGGACCTTCTTTCAGTATTCACAAGAGCATCCGAGTGCTGTTTCGCCCTTGCCAGCAGTTTCAGTTCTTCTTCAGGGGATTCGAGCTCTTTCAGCTTTAATATTACTTTATCACGTGTCTTTGTGCTGTTAATCTCCTCCCAATATCTAAGAAGGTGTGCTATATCTGCAGTTATTGCGTATTTTCTTGCCTCATCGGTGAGATAGTCAGATGCATCCGCCAAATCCAGCCCAAGCTGTTTAAATTCCGTTCTTCTTTTTTCTGCCGCCTGTTCTGCCTCTATACTGGCACGCATATAAACAATACTGCCTATCAGTAAGACAGCTATTAACAGAAAAACCCCAAGTATAAGACAGCTTATCGTGGATTGCTTTATAGCTATCCGAGTCTTCAACTCCGACACCCCCCAGTCATCAAATCTTAGATATTCAGCACCTTCAACGCATTCAAAATGTATAAATTTCTATAAGCAACAAAAAAAGGCGCACAAGTTCATTATTTATACTAATGACCTGGCACCCTTGCCTTTTTTACTTTATTATATAAATTGTGTTCAAAAAAATCAAACATTTATTTACAGTTGGCTATTTAAATTTTATGTTATAGAATATAATACAAGTTTATTTCCAGAATAATCAATTATTCGCAGCGGTCACTTTCAGCTCTGTCTATGGACCCGGCGAATATGGGACAGGAGGCAGATTTGAATAGTGACAATTCCATCAATACTTTTGAAATACTGATAGTTGACGATACTCCTGAACAAATTGAAATGGCAATGGTGGTTTTGAAGAGTCACAACTATAAGGTCCGGGTTGCAACTAAAGGTCTCACCGCACTAAGAGCCCTTGAAAAACAAAAGCCCGATCTTATTCTATTAGATATTTTCATGCCCGAGATAAATGGTTTTGAATTATGCAGAATTATTAAAGAAAGTAATGAATTTAAGAATATTCCTATCATTTTTTTAACTTCAAGTGGCGATGAGGAAAGTATAAAAAATGGCTTTGAAGCAGGTGCTCAGGATTACGTTACAAAGCCCTTCAACCCTACTGAACTTCTTGCGAGAGTCAATACACACATAAAGCTCAAAGCCCAGGCAGAGCATCTGTTATTAGCCAACAAGGAGCTTGACAGTTTTTGTTATTCCATCGCTCATGACCTTAAAGCGCCTCTGCTTTCAATCAGCAAGCTTATAGAGTATCTCTCTCTTGATTACTACGACAAACTTGGAGACGATGGTAACGCTCTGATTAATAATATACATAAAAAATCCTCCGAGCTTACAGATATTATTAACCACCTTCTTGATTTCTCACGTATGTGTGAAATGGAGATAAGGCTTGAGCCCATCGATCTGAATCAATTATTCAGAAATGTGTTTGAAGAATTAATGCTGGCTCAGCCATACAGAACAATAAATCTGAAATTACCCAAGCTGCCTGAAATAACAGGTGACGGTATAATGCTTAGAATACTTGTAACAAACATACTATCCAACTCTATTAAGTACACCGGGCCACGTAAGACAGGTATTATAGAAGTTGAATACACCGAGCATCAAAAAGATTATGTTTTTTGTATAGCAGATAATGGTGTAGGATTCGATATGAAATATTCAACGAGACTTTTTCAAGTGTTTCAACGTCTGCATTCATCGAAGGAATTCGAGGGATCAGGTGTCGGGCTATCCATATGCCAGAGAATACTAAAGCGACACAATGGCAAGGCTTGGATGACAGGAGAAATCAACAACGGAGCCTCCTTCTATTTCAGTTATCCAAAAAATCCGTCAGATAATTACATCTAGCGCCAAAAAGAGGCTCCAACCTACTTCTCACACTAAGTTGGAGCTTACAGGTGCCAGTACTGCACCCTAACACGGTCAAAGAAATGCATACGCATTCCATTTGGCAACTATATATAAAATGCAGTTATGGGGCTGCATTTTACACCAAATTAAGAAATCCTTCTCTGTAGTACTTAAAAGCTAAATGGTAATTTATTAATTAAAAAGGGCGCCAAGTCTTTACGACTGGCGCCCATGCCTATCTCCATTTAACTAACTTAATTATAGTCTTATTGTCTCATAAATGCAATTCTTTTAATATTTTATACTCCTTTTTTATTCGCTTACGAAGCTTCAGCCTCTTCGAACTGACTATTGTACAGTTGCGCATAGAACCCGCCTGACTTCAGTAATTCCTCATGTGTACCCTGCTCAACAATATCACCGTTTTTCATAACCAGAATCAAATCAGCATCTCTAATGGTTGAAAGCCTGTGCGCAATAATAAAGCTTGTTCTGTTTTTCATCAGGTTTTCCAATGCCTTTTGAATTAACACTTCGGTTCTGGTATCAACTGAGCTGGTTGCTTCATCAAGTATCAGGATCTTTGGATCTGACAGTATAGCACGGGCAATGGTCAAAAGCTGTTTCTGTCCCTGTGACACGTTATTGGCCTCTTCATTAAGAACCATATTATATCCATCAGGTAGTGTCTTGATGAAATGGTGAGCATGTGCCGCCTTGGCAGCCTGAATAACCTCTTCATCAGTTGCATCGAGCCTTCCGTAACGGATGTTTTCCATTATGGTACCGTTAAACAGCCAGGTGTCCTGGAGCACCATACCAAACATATCTCTCAGATCATTTCTCCTGAAGTCCTTTGAATTTATACCATCAATAAATATATCTCCGCTGTTGAGATCATAAAAACGCATTAGCAATTTAACAATTGTAGTCTTACCTGCTCCGGTTGGCCCAACTATGGCAACCCTCTGACCGGGTTTAATTACAGCAGAGAAATCATTTATTACTATATTTTCAGGATTGTATCCAAAATGAACCTTTTCAAATTTAACCTCACCGGTTATATCTTGAGTACTTGCAGGTTTGTCAACATCCTTTGGCTCTTCTTCTTCGGCAAGGAAGGCAAAGACTCTTTCAGCTGCCGCAGCTGTTGACTGCAGAATATTTGCAATCTGTGCAGCCTGACCTATTGGCTGCTGGAAGTTTCTTACGTACTGTACAAAAGAAACAATATCTCCTACCTTAATTGTTCCCTTTATTGTCAGCCAACCTCCAAGTATTGTTACAAATACATAACCGATATTGCCAATGAAGCCCATTACCGGAGGCATCATACCTGAGAGAAACTGTGATTTCCATGCAGCTTTATGCAGCTTGTCATTAATGCTGTTGAACTCATCTACAGCCTTTTCTTCACCGTTAAAAGCCTTCATTATATTATGCCCGCTGAAGATCTCTTCAACGTGACCATTAACCTTACCAAGAGATTCCTGCTGTGATTTGAAATATTTCTGTGATTGTTTAACGATTACACTGATAAATATTACAGAAAGAGGAACAATCATAACAGCAATAATGGTCATAAGCCAGCTGATAGTCAGCATCATTACAAGTACACCAATCAGTGTTGTAAAGGAGGTTATCATCTGGAACAAGCTCTGGTTCAAAGTCTGGCTGACTGTATCCACATCGTTTGTAACTCTTGACAATACCTCTCCATGTGTCATCTTGTCAAAATAATTCAGCGGCAAACGGTTAATCTTCTCAGATATTTCTTTTCTGAGATTATAGGATACCTTTTGAGCTATCCCCGACATGATAAAACCGCCGATAAAGGAGAACAGGGAGCTTGCTGCATAAATGAGAAGCAGTATTATCAGGGTTTTTGATATAAAATCAAAATCTATGGAACCGCCGGTAGCTTTGCCCACCAATCCCTCATACAGCTTTGTTATGGCCTTACCAAGAATTTTGGGACCCCTTATACCGATAATTACACCTACAATTGCAAACATGAATACGACTATTATCTGTGGGATGAAGGGCTTTATATAAGACAAAAGCTTCTTCATAGTACCCTTAAAATCCTTTGGTTTCTCCGGTGGCATACCACCCATGGGACCGCCGCCCATTGGGCCATGTCCTCTTTTGGAGGTATGTTTTGAATTTTCATTTTTACTCATGCCAATTCCTCCTTTGACAGCTGTGATAGAGCTATCTGCTGATAAACCTCGCAGTTTTCTAGCAGTTCTCCGTGTGTACCCATACCAACAACTCTGCCTTCGTCCAGGACCAAAATCTTATCAGCATTCATTACAGTGCTTATTCTCTGTGCTACTATCATAACAGTAACGCCCTGAGTTTTTGTCTTCAAGGCCCTTCTCAGAGCAGCGTCTGTCTTATAGTCAAGTGCTGAAAAGCTGTCATCAAAAATGAATATCTCGGGCTTTTTAATAAGCGCTCTGGCAATTGACAGCCTCTGTTTCTGACCGCCCGATACATTTGCACCACCCTGCGCTATTTCAGTCTTAAACCCATCTTCCTTTTCACTTATAAATTCCGTTGCCTGCGCAATATCGGCTGCAAGCTTCAGATCTTCTTCGTTAGCAGATTCCAATCCATATTTTAAATTACTTTCAATTGTTCCTGAGAACAGCATACCTTTCTGCGGAACATAACCAATCTTATCTCGTAATTCCTTTTGCGATACTTCTCTTATATCCACACCATCAACCAGTATCTGACCGGCTGTAACGTCATAGAAACGAGGGATCAGGTTAATCAGTGTTGATTTTCCGCTGCCTGTACTACCTATGAAGGCAACCGTCTCTCCAGGTTTTGCAGTAAAGGTTATATCTGAAAGTACTTCATCTTCAGCTCCGGGATATTTAAAGCCCACATTCTTGAATTCAACCATTCCTTTGAGACTCGTATTCATTTCTTTTTTGTTTTCAGGATCTAAAATTGATCCTTTGGTGTTGATGACTTCCGCTATTCGATTAATTGATACCGATGCGCGTGGTAAGGTTATTGAAACGATTGAAATCATGAGGAAGGCAAATATTATCTGCATTGCGTACTCAATGAATGCCATCATATTACCAACCTGTATATTTCCAAGATCCACCTGATGTGAACCCACCCAAACTATCAGCAGTGTTACTCCATTGAGTATAAGCATCATTAATGGAAACATTGCTGACATGACCCTACTTACAAACAGGTTTGTATTTGTTAAATCAGAATTAGCTTTTTCAAATTTCTCTTCTTCCTTCTTTTGTGTTCCGAAGGCTCTGATTACAAGCATACCTGTCAAGGATTCACGTGTGACCAGATTCAGCTTATCAATAAGCTTTTGAATAATCTTGAATTTTGGAATAGCTACTCCGAACATAACAAGTACAAGGCTAAGTATTGCAAGTACTGAAACGCCTAATACCCAGGACATGGAAGTATCGGTTTGCATCGCTTTGAAGAAACCCCCGATTCCAAGGATTGGAGCATAAAATACTATTCTTAAAAACATTACCATAAACGTCTGAACCTGCTGAATATCATTGGTACATCTGGTTATAAGAGAAGATGTTGAGAATTTGTCAAATTCAGTATTCGAAAAAGCAACAACATTCTCAAAAACATTCCTTCTGAGACTTTTACCAAGCCCTGCTGATACTCTTGCAGCCAGTAAACCCACAATAACTGCGGCAGTCATTCCCAAAAGTGCAACGCCAAGCATCTTTAATCCGGTCAGAAGGATATAGTCTGACTGCATTTCTCCTGTATCTGCCCCAAGTGCTTCGTACTCGCCTTTAACATACACCATGGCTCCCTGACTTATAATGCTGTCAGGCATAGCTTCGAATTTTTTATCAATAGCATCCTGCATACTTTTAAGCTGCTCTTTAGGCATCTTGGCTAAGAGTTCAAAAGGGTCTGTATCGGCCGGAAGCTTTGCAAGGCTCTGTGAAAGCTGATCATTATCCCCTTCGCCAGCCTCTTGGAACGCTGCAATACCTTGAGTTTCCAGTGTATAAACCATTAATTCCGTCTTACCCATAATTGTTGTTAATTTATCGGTAGTTTCCTCATCAATTTCATTAAGCTTATAGACTTCATTATTCGCAATCTCAGGGAAATCCTTTGAATAATCGTCCAAATCTGCCTGTGCTATATTATCCTTTTCAATCAGAGTATAGTGGTTTAATACCTGAGTCTTATCCTCCTCCTTCATGAAAAAGGTCAGCTTATCCATTTCAGTTTTTCTAATCACTTTTGGGACTGCGTTTTCAATACCCTGCTGTTGAATACCTACATTAACGATATGGGACATATAGTCAGGGAGTGACAAGTCACAAACTGCCTGTAAAAGTAAAAAAGCTACTATTCCAATAATAGCTGCAACATGCGGTTTCAAGTGTTTTAATATTTTGCCCATACTACTCCTTTCATCTATTGCTTTATTATGTTATTTCCGTCAAAGACCAATAAACTTAAAACTACATCTAATTATAAATACATAACTATTATGTGTCAATAATTATTTTAATTGTATAATTATTATAATTAGTGTATAATAATTATGTTAATTAGAATACTTTATTTATTGCACTTACTCGTTAATATATATAGTGTAGGTATAAAAATAATCATCAAACCAATAACCATTTATAATATACTACTAAGAACTGTTGTTAAGTCATGTAAAATTCGTATAATTTTTTTTAATATTAGAAAGGAAGTTTTAGATATGTTTACTAAGGATGCTTTGTTTGAAATATCCAACAGCTTGTTTTTCCTATCCCTATCATTGAATAGTAAAATAATGAATCGCAATATCATGTTAAAAGGAATATCAGTTCCGCCTTCACACATGAAAGTTATTTTCTATCTGATGAATAACGGTCCAAGTTCTGTATCGAAGATAGCCAATGATCTTGTGATCTCCAAGCCGAATATGACACCTATTATCGATAGCCTGATTGCTGAAGGTTATGCAGTCAGATATGATGATCCCAATGATAGACGTATTATTATAATAGAAACCACAGAAAAGGCTCATACCTTTTTAAGACAAAAGAGACAGGAAACAGTCCAATATCTTTCTGATAAGCTTTCAGCCCTTAACACCGAAGATATTGAGACCTTAGAGTCTATACTGCCGACATTGAATAAAATCATTGGGAAGATAAAGTAATATCTTCTTGACTGTCTCCATAACAAGAACTATAATATATGGTAATATATAAATTTAATAGCGTCGGATGATTGATGGAGGAGAGTTCCCGCTGCAGTGGCAAGGGGCACCGAAGGAGTAGCACTCTCAGGTAAAAAAGGACTTCATCAGGACGGATCTCTGGAGAGACCAATGTTGGCGCCGAAGGGGCAATACGGATTATTCCGTCAATCTCTCAGGCAAAAGGACAGAGTATGCAATAATAACTATTTTTATAGTTTTATTTTGCGTTTTCTTTACGTTTCAGAGGTCAAATCATTCAGATTTGGCCTTTATATATTTTTATTCAAATATTTATAATAGAAAAAGGAGTGTTTAATATGAATAGAGTTTATAATTTTTCTGCCGGACCCTCAATGCTTCCGGAACCCGTTTTGGCTAGAGCAGCCGAAGAAATGTTAAATTACAATGGTACAGGTATGTCTGTAATGGAAATGTCCCACAGATCAAAAGTTTATGTTTCCATAATTGAAAATACTGAGAGTCTTATCCGTAAGCTTATGAAAATTGATGATTCCTACTCAGTGCTATTTTTGCAGGGCGGAGCCTCTTCACAGTTTTCAATGATTCCAATGAATCTTTTCAGCAAGTATAAAAAAGCAGACTTTATCAATACCGGTAACTGGTCCAAAAAGGCCATTTCAGAAGCTAAGCTTTATGGTTCGGCGAATATTATTGCATCTTCAGAAGAAAAGAACTTCACATTTATACCAGAAAATTATACCATTTCTCAAGATGTTGATTATGTTCATATTACCAGTAATAACACCCTTGAGGGTACACGCTTTACTGACTATCCTGAAACAGGCAATATCCCGCTTGTAGCCGATATGTCAAGTGATATAATGTCTACAGAAATCGACGTTAACAAGTTTGGACTCATATATGCAGGTGCACAGAAAAACCTTGGTCCAGCCGGCCTTACAATAGTTATCATAAAGAATGACTTAATCGGAAAACACCTGGATATTACTCCTACCATGATGAGATATGAGACCCATGCCAAGGAAAAGTCCCTTTATAATACTCCTCCCTGCTATAGTATTTATATTGCGGGACTGGTATTCAAGTGGCTTGATGATATGGGTGGTATAAAAACAATTGAAAAGGTTAATATTGAAAAGGCTGCCATCCTTTATAATTTCCTTGATGAATCTAAAATGTTTATAAACAAGGTAAATGTAAAGGACAGATCCCTTATGAATATTCCTTTCACAGCTCCAACTGATGAGTTGAACGAAAAGTTTATAAAGGAAGCTGAACAGGCTGGTCTCTGCACTCTTCGCGGTCATCGCTTGATAGGCGGTATGAGAGCAAGTATCTACAATGCAATGCCAGTAGAGGGAGTAATCAAGCTGGTTGATTTTATGAAGAAATTTGAGCTTGAAAACAAATAGTTGAATGAAAGGATGAGTCAGTATGTACAAAATACAAATGTTAAATAAAATAGCCAATTGTGGACTTGATCTGCTGCCAGAGGAAAATTATAAAATATCCACAGACGAGGTTAATCCAGACGGCATACTTGTGAGAAGTGCGAATATGCTTGATATGGAGCTGCCAAAAAGCCTTAAAGCTATCGCAAGAGCAGGTGCAGGAGTTAACAATATTCCCATTGAAAAATGTACTGAAAAAGGAATAGTTGTTTTCAACACTCCGGGAGCAAATTCCACAGGGGTTAAGGAACTTGTTATTGCCTCTCTTTTGCTCTCCTCAAGAAAGATAGTAAAGGGTATCGAATGGGCTCAATCCTTAAAGGGCAAAGGTGACGAAGTTCCAAAGCTGGTTGAGAAAGGCAAGTCCCAGTTTGAAGGTCCTGAACTTAAAAATAAGAAAATCGGTGTTATTGGTTTGGGTGCAATTGGTGTAATGGTTGCAAACGACTGTATCTCATTAGGTATGGAAGTTATGGGCTACGATCCTTATATTTCAGTAAAAGCAGCATGGGGCCTTTCAAGCTCTGTTATAAGAGCTACAAGTCTGGATCATCTGCTGTCAACCTGCGATTATATAACAATCCATGTACCGTTAACTAATGAGACTAAAAATACTTTAAATAAAGAAAAATTTGAAGTAATGAAAAAAGGTATAAGGATAATAAACCTTGCCCGCGGCGGTCTGGTTTCAAACAAGGATTTGCTGGAAGCTATAAGCGACGGTACAGTTGCCTGCTATGTAACTGACTTCCCTGAGGATGAACTGCTGGGTATTGATGAAATAATCACTATCCCCCATCTTGGTGCTTCTACCCCAGAATCGGAAGAAAATTGCGCTGTTATGGCTGTAAATCAGATAAGTGATTATCTTGAAACAGGTATGATCAAGAATTCGGTAAATTTCCCTGACTGCGATATGTTACCTACTGACAAGACCAGAATAATTACAGTTCATCGCAATATTCCAAGTATGATTGGGCAGATGACCACTATACTTGCAGCAAATAAAATCAATATCGCCGACATGCTTACACGTCACAAGGATACTATAGGCTACAATGTTATAGATATTGAGGGTGATCTGAGTGAAGACGTTGTTGATAAGATAAGAGCTATTGACGGGGTTAAGACTGTCAGAGTTATTATACCTCAGAAATAAGTAAATTCCATATATAATATGAAGATTTTTGAAATATGTACCAAAGCGGGGGCTGTTGCATAACAATATGGATTAATGTATGTTATAAAGAAAGTTATTGTACACGAGGACAGCTCATAAAAATGTGGAACTGTTTTGTGTCCGACACATTTATATGAGTTGTTCGGGCGTACATTGGTACGGATGTTTTCTAAATACATTAATTTTATAGTTATGCGGCACCCCAGCTCATTTTATTTAGTTTTTAAGCTCTCAAGTTTTGGAGTTAATTTTTCAATCATTCCCTTTGGAGCTTTTTCTTTAAACATTTTTAAGCACAGCTCTTCGGTTACTACCTTAACCTTGTTTTTAATTATCCAATCTTCAATTTCATGTTTAACTAGCCCTGAAAAGATTGAAGGAACAGCAGCAATAACCAGACTGAACATCTTTTTACTGTTTCCTTCCCAGGTCAAAGTATCCAGAACAGAACCCTTCATATATTGCCTCCTATTATTCTACAAGTAGGTTTACAGGATATCATTACATTCTATGGCAACAATATGAAAATAGTTCATGTTTTTTAACAAATACTTATGTTCTGTATAGCAATTAAATATTATAGAAGCCTCTTAATTAATTCTAGATTGCTCTCAGCAGACAGGTAGGAAAGTGGAACATCAAAAACTGTTTTAGCTCCGGTATTTCCTTCTCTGTTCAATCTGACCGCAGCTCTCGCGTATGCAACCAGGACATTGGCTGTAAACTCAGGATTGCTGTCAAGCTTTATTGAAAACTCAATGATATGGTTGTTTGAATTTTCACCTGTACTTCCGCACCTGAATACAAAGCCTCCATGGGGCATTTTTGAATGGTTCTTCTTCAATTCTTCCTCTGAAATAAAATGTACTATTGTTTCATAATCAGAGAAATAATTGGGCATGTTCTTTATACTGGCTTCAATTACGGCTTTATCAGCTCCTTCTTCAGCAACAACGAAGCACTCTCTCATATGCTTTTGTCTTGTTGTCAAATCCGGGTTGCTACCGCTTCTGACACTTTCTATTGCCTTATCAATTGGTATAGTGTATTGAATACCATTTTTAACTCCTGCTACTCTTCTGATTGCATCAGAATGACCCTGGCTAACGCCCTTGCCCCAGAAGGTATAGTCATTACCTACAGGAAGAATGGCTCCTGAAAGCATTCTTATCATTGAGAACAAGCCCGGGTCCCAGCCCACAGAAATTATGCCTGTTTTTTGGGAAGCTGCTGCTGCCTTATTTACCTTATCAAAATATTCAGGAATTTTTGCATGTGTATCAAAGCTGTCAACAATGTTGAACATTGCAGCAAATTCTGGTCCCTGCTCAGGCAGGTCTGTTGCAGAACCTCCGCAAAGAATCATTACATCAATGTCCTCAGTATAATTCTTTGCTTCATTAATATTTACTACCTTTGCTCCGGGGGTATTTATTCTGAAGCTGTCAGCAGCTCTTCTTGTAAATACCGCCACAAGCTCAGTATCCGGATTTTGCTTTATGGCAGCTTCAACTCCTCTGCCTATGTTTCCGTATCCAACTATTCCGATTTTTATCTTGCTCATATTCTCCTCCATGAGCCACCTATGTGGCCATTAAATAGTAAATAAGTATATATCCTTTACCGCACTGGGGCGAACAAAGGGGGTTTATTGGGTTTTAGTGCTTATAGTTTGATTTAATGCATTAAACATTATACGGAGCAATGATGTCCTCAAAGGTATCTCTGCGTCTGATAAGGACAGCTTCACCATTTTCCTTAATCATTACTTCGGCAGGGCGCAGTCTCATGTTGTAGTTTGAGCTCATTGCAGCACCATAAGCGCCTGCGTCCATTATTCCCAATATATCTCCCTCCTGTATCTTTGGGAGATCTCTATGTTTAGCAATGATATCCCCGCTTTCGCAGATATTACCTACCACCGTCACAGCCTCGGTTTCGCCCTGGTTCTGGGGAACTCCGTTTTTATATACTTCAATGTCATGATGAGAATCATACATGACAGGTCTGGCAAGAACGTTGAAACCGATATCTGTTCCTACATATTTGTTTCCATAGTTATTCTTGGTTGCATATACCGTACCCAGCAGTATTCCTGACTCGGCTACAATATAACGGCCCGGCTCGGATTTGAACAATAACTTCTTGCCGTATTTCTCAGTCCACTGGAATAGTACCGCACTAAGTTTTTCCTTGAAACTGACAAGATCCAGCGGTGCCTGACCTTCCTGCTTTCTGTACGGTATCCCGAAGCCTCCACCCATATCGACAAAATCAATATCTTCAAACTGCTCAGCAACCGATAGAATGGATTTTACACCTTCAATGTATGAATCGCCCTCCATAAACAGTGAGCCTATATGCTGGTTTATTCCGATAATTTTTAAATTGTATTTCTTCGCTATTTCTTTAACCTGGGGAACGCAGTCAATATTTACACCGAACTTGGTCTTCTTACCTGCTGTTATAACTTTTTCATGGTGTCCGGCACCTACACCGGGATTGAATCTTACAGCAGCCTTTCCGCCGGGATTAATCTTTCCAAGAAGCTCCAGTTGGGAAAGAGAATCCACACTTACAAGTACTCCCATTTCCACTGCATATTTTAGCTCAGCCTCTGATACATTGTTGGGTACGAAGAATAGTTCCTCCGGCTTGTAGCCTGCGTGGAGCAGCAATTGAACTTCTCCTGCCGACATGGCATCGGCCCTCAGACCCTCTTCCCTCACGATCTTAATAATGTGCAAATTTGAATTTGCCTTGATTGAGTAATTGGGGATAAAATGCGGGTAGTCAACTAAATTTTTCATGTCTCTGCATTTCTGTCTTAATATTCTTTCATTATAGACGTACAAAGGACTTCCAAATTCCTTTATAAGCTTTTCAGGATTCGAGTTCCCAAAAAAATTCATTTTCGTTGAATAGTACTCTGTCATAAAATTTGCCTCCGCTTCTATTATTAAAATTTATTACCTCGTTATATTGATAAGCTTTATTTCATTTGTAAGAGAATCCTTAATTACATCTACCATATTAGTGTTTCTTGTAAACAGACAGGTGGGGTTTGTCCCATTAAGCTGACCTGTCAGGACATTTTCAGAGTCAACAATCAGTCTTACACTATTAAATTGTTTATCGGCAATATAGCAAGTCATACCTTCCATATCAAGCTTTTCGGAGGTTATAATTACTACCTTAAGTCCCCTGTCTCTTGCTTCCGACAGTTCCTTTATTACAAATCCTAGTTGTTCTAGAGCTACCGATATGTATATTCTTTTTTGGGCCTGGATTATCAGATTTTTCATTTTGTTTAATATCTGCTGACTTCCGTTTATAGTAACAAAGCTTTCACCTATGGCATCAAGCTGGGGAATTTCCTCCTGAATTACCTTCATTACCTCTGTAAATTTTCTTTGCAGATTCTGAACAAGTTCTTCTGGAGAAACAGCAGTATACTTAGATGTTTCCGAGTTTATTCTGTAAGCTCCGCCTTTATCGGCCAAGCCGGCAAGTCCAAGATATGCGTTAGATCTGGGTATACCGGTTATCTTCGAAGCTTCATATCCGGTCAGCTCGCCTTCTCTGCATAACGCAATATAAAGCATGGATTCATGCTTTGTAAAACCTGCTTGCATCAAAGCATCGATTATATCCATATATTAACCTCCTTCGCAATCATGGAATAGTATATAGTGGTTCTATGTAAAACCACTATATACTATTCTATGATTACTGTCAACAAGAAATTTGCTTCGCAAAGCTGTTTAGTGCACATTCCAATTACTCTGTCTTTGCTCGCAAATTATCTTGTTCGCTAGGGGGCACTACTGCCCCCTTCGACGAAACACTATGTGTTTCTGAGCACCCCCCCTACACCGGAAAGGGGAATCCCCTTTTCAAACCCCTCGTCTAGGAATTATCTGCATAGAATTTTCTGGTGTACTTGCTCAACCTTAGTTAAATTAGCACATTCAAAGAATGGAAAACATAAATTCCTATACGTCAATAAATTTGCTTCTCAAAGCTGTTTGGTGACTATTTAACAATTCCTATATGTAAATTATTTCAATTATATCTGATCATTCAGTTTGTGAAGTATTTTGCCGATAAACATAATGCTCCAATAAAGTAACTACAGAACTCAAACAGGAATTGAAATATAACTTCATAGTACAATAATACTTAATCATAAGCCCATTTGAGACAATTATTTTTAATGGGCAAGCGGAGGTTCAATTGAAAAAACTTACTTTTTTGCTTTTCTTTCTTTTAGTGTTTTTTTCACTATCTTTTACAGTGTTCGCAAAGGAATCTGTTACTTATCAAACCAAATCGGTTAAATTTTCCGGAGGCACAAGAACTATCAAAGCTGTATTCGCAGATTTAAATGACAAAAATATTCGGGTAGAATCTCAGTTTGCAAAGAACCAGATTGGAAAGACCGACGATTTTGAAAATATAGTTGCCCAAGCTAAGGATTCCAATACCGAGGTTCTAGCAGCTGTTAACGGAACCTTTTTTAATTCCTATACTGATTTGAAACCCAGTGGAACCCTCCAAAACCATGGCAGCTTTTATCATCTTGGATCAAATGGATCGGTTATTGCTTTCTCTACTGAAAACAAGGTAGTTGTAGAAGCTCTTCGTACCTCTATAAAGGGCAGTATTAACGAAGATTGGGGCGATGCTGGAAGCTGGTATGCCTGGAATATAAATTCAATGAATGAGAGTAAGGATTCCATTATTATTTTTGATCCTGCTTTTGGAAAGACAACACCTAAACATGACAGAACCTCGATAATAATTGATAACAGCAGGGTAACCGCTATAAAAAAAGGACAGGCAAGTATTCCAGCTAATGGCTATGTTATTGTATTGATGGATCAGAACTATATTAAGAAATTTCATGTGGGTGATAGAGTTGATTACAGAATCGAAACCTATAAACAGTCAGGAGCCAAGAAAACCCCCATTGACTGGAGCAGCATGGCCACAACTGTGGGAGCCGGCCCAACCCTCTTAAAAGACGGCGTTATACTTGCAAATGGTAAAAGTGAAGGCTTTACAGAGGATAAAATAAATACGAACAGAGGACAGAGGAGCTTTGCAGGAGTTACTAAGAATAATATCCTGATAATAGGTACCGTATCAAATGTAAATGTAAAAGAACTGGCTGAAATTTGCAAAAATCTAGGAATGGTTAATGCTATAAATCTTGACGGTGGTGCCTCTTCAGGACTTTACTACAATGGCGGTATTGTAACCTCACCGGGCAGGAAATTAAGCAATGCCCTTGTTGTTACCAGGGTGAAAACAGTACCCATAAGATACTCCTTCAACGGACGTGAAGTAGTTTCCCAAAACAGCGTATACGTTGACAGTTCCACCAAGGAGCTTATGGTTCCACTCAAGGATACCAGCAGCCTGCTATTTGCCGATTATTCCGTTCAAGTAAGCGATATAACCGTAAAAAGATTTACCAAAACTATAAAAATGAAGCTTGGCTCAAATATAATCAATGTTAATGGCAGAGACATTCCCCTAAAGTCCTCCCCCACAAATAAAAACGGTATGGTTTATGTTCCTGTTCAGGCATTTATTGAGGCTCTGGGCGGAAACTTTTCCTACGATTCCTTAACCGGAATGTATAAAGTCAATGTCACCAACTATAATATACCAGATCTTTACCGTGAAGCAGTAAAAGCAAATACCAACGGTGACCCGGAAACAGCAAAGAAGCTCTTCAATCAGGTTTTATCACTGGATCCGGGATTTACAAAGGTATATTACAATCTGGGGTACCTTTATCATAAACAGAAGAATTACGATGAAGCTCTGACAAATTTCCTTTTATATCTTAAGTATAATCCACGTGACGCATCGGTAATGAGTTCTGTAGCCTGGATATATGATGGAAAAGGTGATACAACTACAGCTATAGAGTATTTTGAAAAATCACTGGCGATTGAACCCACAAATTCAGACCGTTGGATAAGTCTGGGGCAGATATATATGAGAAATTCGGTAGAAAAATATGACAGAGCTCTCCAATGCTTTGAAAATGCATTGAAAAATACAACCGATACTTCTAAAAAGGAAAAAATACAGAATTACATAAAGGACTGCAAGCAAAGAAGGGGGTATTGATAGTTCAATATCCAATATGTTAACAGCTAGTTAACGCTAATGGATTTTAACCCCTAATGCTTTAACAGCTCCTTCTCCAGCTGGCCAAGCTGTTCCGGTGCCGGCGCGGTATTACCATACCGCGCCTTTTCATAGCAATGGGCCAGCAGCGCATTAAGCTGCTCCGTCCCGAGAGATATGCCGCCCACATCGCGGCATATCTCTCGGGCGGTTGAGGAGGCTGTTACTTTAACACCGTTGGCCCTGGCCTTGATAATAAAATATTTCAGAAGCCTTCTGACTTTCGATATGTCATCGGGTAATTTGTCATAGGGAACTTCCCTGTTAAAAATTCCGGAAGCCATATTTCTGAATCGATCAGCCAAATCTTTCAAATTTCTGTTTATCAAACTCTCCTTCTCATCGGTATGCCCGTTTTCAGAAATGGTATCTACTCTTTCCTCTCCGCTTTTTAACCATGTAATAAGTCTGAGAACCATTTTTAACAAAAATCTGAAAAGACTATATATAACCATTACAGTAAAAGCTATCAGAATTATGGTACCAATTGCATAGATAATCACAATAAATATTTTGTCCAGCAGTGATGGGTCCTCAGCCCCTGCTGTTTCAAAAAGTTCCTGCATTTGCGGCTGTGGAGCCGGAGAAGCCGAATCCCCTGGCGAAAGCAGGCTGGCAATCAGCCCTAAATATCTTCCTATAAGACTAAAAATAAATCTATAAATTGATGTGATCTGTCCAAAAGAACCAAGCAGTAAAAGCACCACAAGTATAACACCTGCAAACACCTGATTGTTTTTTCTCTGGGTAGAACTGATGTCCATTGTATTTTGTCCGAATCGTCTGGAATCATCCACCTGTTTCATGACGAGTACTATTATTGACGCCACAGTGGATATGCCTATGGTTATGTTTCCATAAAAGGCTATACCCTCCAACCCGGTATAATAAAATAAAATTGCAAGAGGAATATTAATTATAATAGCGGCAGTTGCCAGCTGAACGGCACTATCCCTTCCTGTGGCCAAATCAGCTCTTATCCGGGTAAAAATAATAATACACACAATAACAACAATTAAGCCTCCAAGGCTTAGCCCCGCAGTAAGAAAAGCTATAAGCGCCGATAGTAAAACCGTTATCAGCTTGTATATAAAAGGACCGGGCTTGAATTTACAAATAAAAACTGCTGTCAGAACTACAAGATTAAACACAAAGGACAGTATAAATGCAACCGTCTGCGGCATAACCAGCTGCAGCAGTATGTAGAGGCAGGGTGTTACCATTAATACTTCCAGAAGTGCGGTTATAGTAAAAATACCGAACAATTATACCACCTCCCTTTCCTTTATAACTAGTACTTCAACCTGGTGTCCCTCACGACGCAGCCGGAATATTTCCTCCTCAATAGTTTCGTCACAGTAAAGTGTAACTATTAAGATATCGGTATCCTTTGAAATGGAGCCTTTCATATTCCTTATCATTGTATAAAAGGACAGGGTTCTGTGGAGCTGAAGCTTAGCCATAGCCTCCAGTATGGTATAAAGCTGAGTTTTACTGCAGCGGGCAGGGATATTGACAAACTCGGTCATATCTCTGAAATGTCCGTTGGAACAGAACCCGGTGGCAATCCCCTGCTTAATGGTTTTCTCAACAATTGCTGCACAAAAATGTATGCCGAATTCTATCTGTTTGGACTGTTCCTCATTGGGAAACGGGTCCTGCTTACTGCTGCTGTCAATATTAAAAAGTATAAGTATATTTGAGTTGGCGGTATAGTCATACTTGAAGACCTGTAAGGAATTTGTTCTGGCCGTTGCTTTCCAGTTAATTGAGGACATAGGATCACCGGGTCGGTACTCTCTGACGCCTGCCACCAGAAAAGGGTCGGGATTGATAAATCTTCGGACAACGACATCACCCTGAAGTGAGTGAAAGCATTCCAGAAGCTTATCCTGGTGCAGCGGCTTCGGGTACACCAATAATCTTGCATCATTGTCATGGGAGGTTATTTTTGTAACAAAGCTAAAAATATCTCCCGACGTAATTGTAACATTACCCACATTGTAGTCACCCCTTAAAAGGCATGTAACTTCATGGGTCCTTTTTATTCTGTAAAAGGGCATGATGGAAAATACGCTTCTATGATAACCTTCTTCAACATGTTCCATGTTTTTTGCAGAAGCGAGCTGTAAATTCGGACTTATCCTAGATTCGGCTTTCATCCAGGGTATGGGCAGAAGACTATTATTCTCTATTTCCTCTATAAGGTAAATCTTCTGTCCTTCAAAGGCTGAAGCCTCTGAGATACTCCTCTTATAAACCATTCCTTTTAGAAGAAAACGCTTATAGATAAAGCCTTCAATAAGTATCAGCAAGGGCAGTGCAAGTACAATTTGCAGGAATATCATAACTCCTCCTTACTCTGCCTGTTCAAGGGGGACAGCTGTATGTAAAAGGACATCGGCAATAATTTTTTCACCTGCACTGACATTTTCTGTTGTCAACCCCTTTGGAATGATTCTATGCGCCATAACAGGCACTGCCATAGCTTTAACGTCGTCAGGAGTAACAAAGGTACGGGCCTTGAGCAAGGCATAAACCTGTACTGCTTTGAGCAATGAAAGGGCACCTCTCGGACTTACACCAAGATGAGCGTTGGGGTGCTTTCTTGTAGCTTCTGTGATTTTTGTTATGTACTCAAGTATATCATCCGAAACCTTTACACTTGAGTATATTTTTGATGCTTCATTTATTTCAACTGCTGATGCCACAGCTTTTAGTTCTGCAAGAGGATTATTTTCTTTGAACCGCTTTAAAATATTTATTCCCTCAACAGTATCGGGATAGCCCATGGAAGCTTTAATCAAAAATCTGTCCAGCTGTGCTTCAGGAAGTGGAAAGGTCCCCTGTATTTCTACGGGATTCTGAGTTGCTATTACGAGGAAAGGCGCTTCCAACAATTTTGTCTCACCGTCTATTGTCACCTGATGCTCCTCCATACACTCCAGCATCGCTGATTGTGTTCTAGGCGTAGCACGGTTTATTTCATCTGCAAGCACAATATTAGAAAATACCGGCCCCGGCCTGAATACAAAATTATTTTCCTTTTGATTAAAGAAATTAATACCTGTCACATCCGATGGCAGCAGATCCGGTGTAAATTGAATTCTTCGGAAGGAGCTGTCCACAGAAGCAGCTAAAGCCCTCGCAAACACCGTCTTACCGGTCCCAGGAACATCTTCCAGCAGCAGGTGTCCGCCTGTAATAAGGCAAATCATTGCCATATCAATCACATTTTCCTTGCCCACAATAACCTTGGCTATATTCTCTTTGATTTTTCCGGTCAATTCTCCTAAATTTTGAAGTTCCATTGTTTTTCTCCCCCTGCTGATTTTCATCTAATTGTTTACTGCTTTAACATGGCTTCTAAAGCCATGCCATGTGACATTGGAAAATACAGTAACAATTATATCATATGAAAACATTCCCTAGTACTCTTTTCTCATTGTAGCCTTTGGAATATCCATATCCTCTCTGTACTTTGTTACCGTTCTCCTTGCTATACTTATTCCCTTTTGGTTTAATATTTCTGCAATTTTCTGATCACTATAAGGTTTCTTGCGGTCCTCACCCTTAATTATCTTTTTAATATCTGACTTTATCGCATCAGGAACAATCTGGGAATCATCACCAAGAGAAAGACCGTTGGTAAAAAAGTAATCAAGACCGAACACTCCCCAGGAGCACTGAAGGTATTTTCCTCTTGTGGCCCGGCTCACTGTGGATTCATGCATCTCAAGCTTATCAGCTATACATTTCTGGTTCATAGGAATAAGATAGCTTGCACCCTTGTCAAAAAAACTTTTTTGCTGGTCCACAATCATTCTTGTAACATTTAGTAATGTATTATTTCTCTGTGTTATACATTTAATAGCCCAATCGGCTTCCTTTATTTTTCCGGATATATAATTTTTAACATCATCAGAGGGATTTTCTGCAAGGACATTCCGATAAAAACCGCTTATTGAAATATTTGGAGAGGAAAAGGTATTTAAAAGCACCTCATAGTAATCGCTGAATTTAACAACTATCAAATCCGGTGTTTGATAATGAATATCCTTTCTGGCACCAAATCCCATTCCAGGTCTGGGATTCAATTTCTTAATAACTTTGTATGCCTCCTTAACTTTATCAGTTGGAACACCCAATCTCTTAGCAATGAGATCCAGTTGATTCTTCCCAAGTAATTCCAAGTAACTGTTAACAAGTGTAATCACTATCGGATCATCCTGCTTAAGTCTCTCTAATTGAAGTATAAGGCATTCTTTTAAGTTTCTTGCTCCTACACCCGCCGGCTCCATTGATTGGAGCAAGTGCAGGGCTTTTTCTGACTTTCTTTTATCTATGTTGACAGTCCTTGCTATATCATCTATTTTCTCTTTAAGATACCCATTTTGGTCAATGCAGCCTATCATATACTGCACTGACATATAAATATCCCGAGGTACTTTCATAAAGTGTAATTGTGATAGCAAATGCTGATATAAATCCTCATCATCGCCTGGTACATAATGTGACAGGTCTTTATTGTCTTCATCATTCTCAAATCCATCGTTGTAAACTCTATACTCTTGGTTTACAGAGTCAAGCCATTCCAGTTTTTTTCTAAGTACCTCAGATCTATCATTTTCATACGGCTGATCTTCAAGCTCTACCACAGGATTGTCCACAGCTAATTGTTTAACATAATCCATCAGCTCCTGTGTACTCATATGCAGAATCTCCATAGACTGCTGCATTTGCGGTGATAAAGACATTTTTTGACTTAAATTTGCTTCAATTCTCATATATTAACTCCGTCTAATACAATAAGCAATAGTCCAGAGCTGGTGAGCCCCGGACTATTGCTTAATTTGTTGTTTTTTAAGGTTTAACAACGGCAATACATTCAATTTCAACTAAAACATCCTTTGGAAGTCTTGCTACTTCTACACAAGATCTTGAAGGAAAATTTACTGTAAAGTATTTTTTGTATACTTCATTAATTGCTGCAAAATCTCCCATATTCTTAATAAATACTGTTGTCTTTATTACATTATCAAAATTAGTTCCAGCTGTAGCCAACACCTCATCAAGATTCTTTAGAACCCGTTCAGTTTGTGCAGCTGCATCTCCTTGAGCCACCTCACCGGTCTCCGGAACTACTGGTATCATCCCTGAAGTATAAACCATATTATCAATTTTTATAGCTTGTGAATACGGTCCGATTGCTGCTGGAGCTTTGTCTGTAAAAATTACTTCTTTTTGCATTTACTTCTCCTTTTAAAATTATTTGTGATTTGTTACTTACTATTATTTGCGATTTGTTATTTTTTATTAATTTGCTTTTTTACTGGCACCGTTTTTCAATCTATATGCAATATATAAAACCAGTATCCATATCGGTCCAATAAAAACAGCTATTCTGTAGTCAGGCATTATTGCCATAAGCACAATAACCATTGCCATAAATGCCAGGCAAATATATGAAGATATAGGATGCAAAGGCATCTTGAATTTTAATTTACTTACTTCTTCAGCACCCTTTGCTTTTCTAAACTTAAGCTGCGTAATAATAATCATTGTCCAGTTAATAATACCTGCAATAGTTGCTATTGATATTAAATATGCAAATACTTTTCCAGGCATAAAGTAATTTAATACTACTGCAACTAGTGTCAATGCTGATGAAGCCAGGACACCAACTACTGGTGTTCCATTCTTACTTACCTTAGCAAGAGCTTTTGGTGCATTTCCTTGAAGAGCAAGTCCATGAAGCATACGGCCATTACTGTATAGACCACTGTTATATGCAGAAACAGCGGCAGTTAAAACGACTGCATTTAAAATTCCGGCAGCTGCAGGTATACCAATCTTTGAGAATATTTCAACGAAAGGACTTCCTGATTCTCCAAGCTTATCCCAGGGGAAAATAGTCATCATGACTCCGAGTGCACCAATATAGAATATCAATATTCTATACACAACCTGATTAATTGCTTTTGGTATACTTTTACTTGGATCATCAGCTTCACCTGCTGTGATTCCGATAAGCTCAACTCCACCAAATGAGAACATTACCATAACTAAAGAGAATAAAAGACCTTTAGCTCCATGAGGGAAGAATCCGCCGTGTTCCCAAAGGTTGCTAAATCCTGTAGGCTGTCCGCCATTTCCTATTCCGGTGAAAATCATAAATATTCCTAATACAATAAGGGCTATTATTGCAACAACTTTGACAATTGCAAACCAAAACTCAAATTCACCATAGAGTTTTACACTTATAAGATTAACCAAAGTAATAACAACAAGGAAAACCAGAGAGGATACCCATGTGGGAATACTAGGGAACCAATAGTTAACATAAATACCTACAACCGAAAGTTCCGCCATACTTACTACTATATAATTAAACCAGTAATTCCATCCTGAAAGAAATCCTGGGAACTTCCCCCAATTTTCGTAGGCATAGTGACTAAATGCACCCGAAACAGGGTTATCTACAGACATTTCGCCTAAGGCTCTCATGATGAAGAAAATAATTAATCCACCAATTACATATGCTAACGTTATTGATGGTCCTGTTTGTTGTATTGTAGTAGCTGAGCCATAAAATAGTCCTGTACCGATAGCTCCGCCTAAAGCTATCATCTGAATATGACGGTTTTTAAGGCCACGTTTGAGCTCTTGACCCTCATTTGAATTTGCGCTCATTCAGGAGTTCCTCCTTTTTTTAATAAATGGTCATATAAAAAGGCTGACTAAACTATTCTCTTGCCCCAAAAATGGGGCAAGAGACATTTTTGTTTTTAGATTGCTCTTACTCATAAAACCGCTTTGCAAATAGTCCCTGTCACTCAGCTTAAGGTTCAACTGGCTCAAGGAATGCATGGAAGTGACGCATAGGGAGGTTATGTCCCATTACTATCTTCACATTTGGGATACTGTCGCGGTCCTTGTACAGTTCTGTAACTGCAGCTATAATATAGTCCAGATGTTCTTGTGAAAGCTGGCTACGATTGATAGCAAAACGAACAACGTTACAGACTTCCTTCTGTTGTTCCGGAGTCTTAAGATCATATTCCATACTATAGTCACCAAGCTCTGAAACTCTGATACCATAACGACGTATTAATTCAATACTGAAGCCCTGACCAGCAAAGGTGTCATGACCACGCTTATAATCAAAGAATTTATCCATGTTCAGATATACACCGTGCCCACCAGCTGGGAGAACTACTGGAAGACCTGCTTTGTAGAAGCCCTGTGCTAAATATTCGCACTGTCCTACACGTTCCTGCAGATATTCAAAGCGTCCACTCTCATACAGACCGCATGCCAAAGCCATGATATCACGACCACTCATTCCGCCGTAAGAGTCATTACCTAAGGTGGAGATTTGTTTTACTTTAAGTGTTATACCAACATCCTTAATTAAATTTCCATCAGCATCGAAATCGGAGAAGTTTCTCCAGAAATAGCCTTTGTCACGGAACGCACAGACACCGCCCATGTTAGCATGTCCGTCCTTCTTCAGACTGGCTGTGAATCCGTCGCAATAGGAGAACATTTCTTTTGCAATCTCAAATATAGATTTATCAGCATAACCGTCTTCATTCACTTTAATAAAATAACAGTTTTCAGCCCAACGAGCAGCATCCAGCATATATGGAATGTTGTATTTGTGAGCTATTTCACTACAGGCACGAAGGTTAGCCATGGAAACAGGCTGTCCGCAAACTGTATTGTTTGTAATAGTAGTGTATACCAACGGAACATTTTCAGGGCCTACTTCCAATATCAGTTTTTCCAACTTCTCGATGTCCATGTTTCCCTTGAATGGATTTTTCTCATATTTTCCGTCTGCAGGAACTTCCCACAACAACTCCTTATTGTACAGGTTACGTGGAGTGGAACCCATTTGCTTAATGTTTCCTTCTGTGGTATCAAAGTGTCCATTGGAAGGTATTGTAAAGTTTTTGCCTGGGTAACGAGCGTTCAAAATTTGGCTTACAACACTGAACAGAAGGGATTCTGCGCAGCGGCCCTGAGGAACAACGAAAGTGTTAGGGCGTTCCATCTGAGCGGCACCACCATTGAAAAGTCCCCCTTCATATTCGCAGAGGTACATTTCATTCATCATTTTTTCAATATCTTCGCAGCCAGTGCGAACAAGATCGATGACACGTTTTTGATCGTCACCACGCTCAAACACATCACGCATAGTATCAAGCAGCACGTAATAACCTTTGTTTCGACCATAAGACTCGTCACCAAGGAACATTGCACTCCACTGTAAATCAGTCATTGCAGTTGTTCCGGAGTCAGACAGACAGTCAACTGTCAGCATTCCAGCTGGAAATGCAAATTCATTATAATGTGTGGACTGCAGAGCGCGTTCACGCTGCTCAACTGTGACTTCTGGTATATTTCTCTTTACATAGGAAAAAGAACGTGGGGTTTCAACATTCAGCTTGTACTCTTTCATTATATTATCTCCTTCTTTCAATATATTTTAATTACTTACACATATATATAACTGCAAGATTCATGCCAGAAATTTTTACAAAAATCTTCGTTAATTTGTTGGTTTTATATATTTTTTCATGTGTTTTTATATATTTTCTTGTAGCTTCTGCACAAATTCTCAAACATTCATAAATATTTGAGTCATTTTGATACACTTTTATTTTTATATAAAAAGTTGCTATATCAACAATATTTCTATATTTCACACAAAAAAAGGCTGCCAGGTTGTTTCATTTTGAAACACTTAAGCAGCTTTATTTTTTATTTAACGTGTCAATTTAATACATATAAGGTTTTTCTGTAATGATTTTATTCTTTCAATTCATCTTCCAAACCATACTCCTTTAATTTTCTATAAAGGGTGGATCTGGAAATCTTTAAGTTCTTTGCAATATCAGCTTTTGAACTGTAGGACTCTAATGCCTTTTTTAGTATTAAGGCTTCTACTTCACTTAAAGATGGAAACTCACTAAATGAAAAATTTATGTTGTGGTAAATTTCT
Organism: Bacillota bacterium; assembly: GCA_023415305.1. GTDB lineage: Bacteria > Bacillota > Clostridia > Acetivibrionales > DSM-1351 > Ruminiclostridium. Next base: position 161,657 of record JAEZKZ010000045.1, on the reverse strand, counting down.
TCTGTTATTTGAAGAACAGTTTCCGGCAAATCGTTTACATCTATAATGCCGTCCTCATCGCTTACAAGACAAACCTCCATAATATTCTCCAACTCTCTTATATTCCCCGGATATGAATATTCCGTAAGCAGCTTTATAGCTCTTGGTGTTACAGAAACGCTCTTTCCAAGACGTTTACCTATTTTATCTACTGCGTTTTTTATATAAAGGTGGATATCCTCTTTTCTCTCACGAAGGGAAGGAATTTGAATTTTTATGACAGCCAATCTATAGTAAAGGTCTTCACGAAATGTATTTTCCTGCACCATTTTTATCAAATTTCTATTTGTAGCAGCTATAACTCTTACATCTATTTTCTTTTGACGTGTTCCCCCTATCCTCATAATCTCACGGCTTTGCAATACCCTAAGAAGTTTTGCTTGAAGATTGAAGTCCATATCCCCTATTTCATCAAGAAAGATAGTCCCAGTATCAGCCAACTCAAACATACCGGGTCTTCCACCCTTTCTAGCTCCAGTAAAGGCTCCTTCTTCGTATCCGAATAGTTCACTCTCTAGAAGACTTTCCGGAATAGCAGCACAATTTACTGTAATAAACGGTTTTACAGATCTCGAGCCGTGTTTGTGAATAAATCTGGCTATTACTTCTTTTCCTGTTCCACTCTCTCCCAGCAATAGTACTGTAGAACTTACCCTTGAGGCTTTTTGAGATGTTTTTAGAGTCTGTATCATAGCACTATTATTTCCTACTACAATATTGTTGTCTGTAGTATTAATAAAATCCAATTCTTCGTATAGGTGCTTAATTGTAGATTTTGCATCTTTAAGCTTTTGGTTCAGTTCTCTTACTTCTGAAATATCTCTGAATATTGATACTGCTCCTTCAAGCTTGCCATTATAAATGAAAGGAACAATATTGGAGATTACATCTTTGCCTCTTACTGTTGTTTTTATTCCTATTAACTCGCCTCCAGTTTCTAAAACTTTTGGAATATGGGAGTCCGGAACAACTTCTCTTACTTTTTTACCCAGAAATTCTTCTGTTGGAATACCTGTAATACGATAATTCGCTTCATTAACATATACAACGTTCTCTTCAATGTCTGCTACAGCTATTCCGTCATGTAAGGATTGAAGGATACTTTCACTTGCCTTTATTATATCATGAATATACAAACTGTTTACCTCCATGGCGATTAGTAAATAACGGGCTAATGGTTCACCTGTTTACGATTTCTTCGCTTTTTTCTTTCCAAAAATCTCATACATTCCCATGGCCAGTAAGAAAATCCCAAAGCCTTTCCTCAGCAGGAACCCGTCGATGGATATGGCAATACGGGAACCTAGTATTGCCCCCGTCAGACCGAAAAGCATTATGGGAATTCCGGTTTTAAAATCGACACTTTTGTGTTTGATATGTATTGCTAATGCAACTATGGCAGTTGGAATAAAGAATAACAAATTAGTGCTCTGGGCTACATGCTGTTCAGGTTTCACGAACAGTACCAGAGCCGGAATGAGGATTGCACCGCCTCCTATTCCCATTCCGCTTATTATTCCAGCTGCAAAACCTATCAGTATTACTATCATGGCTATACCTTTCCTATAACGTTGTTATACTATACAAAAATCAGTATTTGCACCGGTTCAGAAAATCATCCTGACTGCCGCAGCTATCATAAATGTGCCAAATATTTTCCTCAGCACTCCAGAGGGACATCTGTTAAGAAGATATGCACCGATTATTCCTCCGGCAACTCCTCCAACCATGGCTTTCCAGGTTATATTCCAATCTACAAAATTATTTGAAAGGTAGAAAAAACTGCTTACCAGGGTCAGAGGCAGAATTATAAGCAGCGCAGTTGCATGAGCGTCGTGTTCCTCCTCCTCAAGGAGGTATACCATGGCAGGCACTGCAATTGTACCTCCACCTGACCCGAATAACCCGTTTGCTATTCCAGCAGCCATACCAACACCTAAATATTTTAGTATTCTGACCAAACGAGGTGATTTTATCATAGTAAACTCCAGAATTCAAACTTCTATTTATTGATATTGTTTAAAAAATTTTTTTAAATATACACGTTTTATATTGACACTGGAGTTTTATATTTACATACAAGTTTTTTATTGGCATATGAGTTTCATATTGACAACCGATTATAATTGGCATAATATAGTAATTATAGTGAGTACTCACTCATTTTATTTACTTAACCATAGACTTTTTAAAATTACATTTTAAAAAAAGGGTGAATCCAAATGAACACTAATATTGATTTATCAGAACTGGAACTGGCAGATAAAGAAAAAAGAATCCTCGAAGCAGCAATAACAATATCCAATGAAAAAGGCTTTTCCTCAACAACTACCAGCGAAATAGCCAAAAGAGCAGGAATCGCCGAAGGAACAATTTTCAGATACTTTAGAACAAAGAAGGATATAATTCACGGTATAATGCTGCAGGCATTAAAAGTTACATCAGATAAAATCCTTCTTCACTCACTGACTGATATTTTTAAAAATAAGGAACAAAAAGATTTACGAGCTATTCTTAAAGACATTCTCGTTGACAGGCTTGGACTGGTCCAGAAATTCTTTCCAATGTTTAGAGTTCTTGTAAGTGAAGTTCTTTATCATAAAGATATGCGGGAGGTTATCTACAATAATCTTATAAACATAATGGAGCAGGAAATCATGGAATTCTATAAAATTATGGCTGCAAGGGGTCAGATACGCACTGATATTGATCCTATGCTGATAATGAGAAGTATTATAGGAAATTTTATTGCTTTTATTGCTCAGAAAATGCTGTTTACCGAGAACTTTAATCTTTCCGAGGCTGAAAAGGAAATTGATGATATGATTACGTTAATAATTGACGGTATTTCACCTCAAAGCTAGATGGAAATGTTACTCTTCTTATAGTCTTAATACAGTCTACACTACTATTTGTGTACGCACCATGCGCGTAGATAGGAGATAGTTTCATAAACATTTTGTGGCCGCTTAATCGGCTCAGAGCCACTAAAGTATCAAAGCCACAATGTGTCAAAGCCACTATAGTGGCTTGGGAGGTTAATATGCAGTATGCAATTAAGGTTGAAAATCTTACAAAAAAATTCGGCAATTTTACTGCCGTCAACAACATCAGTTTTTCAATTCCCCAGGGAACCATTTTTGGCTTTCTTGGTCCAAACGGTTCAGGTAAGTCAACCACAATACGAATGCTTTGCGGTGTTCTGAACCCCACTTCCGGTAAAGCCCTTGTTATGGGAAAAGATGTTTCAACGGAAACAGAAGCCGTGAAACAGAGTCTGGGTTACATGAGCCAGCGTTTCGGGCTTTATGAGGATCTTACTGTAGAGGAAAATCTGGATTTTTATGCAGGGATATATGGCTTATCAAATAATACTACATCTGAAAGAAAAAAAGAACTCATTGCAATGGCCAACCTTACAGGGAAGGAAAAAAGTCTCGCAGGAACCTTATCAGGAGGTTGGAAACAGCGTCTTGCTTTGGGCTGTGCATTGATTCACAAACCAAAACTGCTTATCCTGGATGAACCAACAGCAGGGGTTGACCCTGTTTCCAGAAGAGTTTTCTGGGAAATAATACACGCGCTTGCCGGGCAGGGAATCACTATACTGGTTACAACTCACTATATGGATGAGGCTGAAAGCTGCGACACAGTTGGTTTTATTCTAAACGGCGATCTTATAAACATTGCCTCTCCGCAGCAGCTCATTGAACAGGAAGGTGCTAGAAATCTGGAGGATATCTTTATAAAGTATGTTGAGCGGCTAACAAATCAGAAAGTCTCCGGTACTTTTAACAATCTTAAGTTCTTAAAGGGAGATTAATTTCAATTACAATATTTTGTTGCCCAAATGTTGGCTCAAAGCCACTAAAGTGACCAAAGCCACTAAAGTGTCAAGCCACTAAAGTGTCAAGCCACTAAAGTGGCTTAGGAGGTTATATTATGAATAAAAACAGGTATCGTTTCAGCTATAGACGATTTGTATCCATTATAAAAAAGGAATTTATACAGGTAAAACGCGACCCCATAAGCTTAAAACTCCCCTTTATCATGCCCATTGTTATGATGCTGCTGTTCGGCTATGCCGTTAATACTGAAGTTGATAAGATACCCACTGCTGTTTATGACCAGAGTAATTCTGAAGAAAGTAAAACCTTTCTGGATAAGTTTACCGAGTCGGATTACTTTGTTATACACGATACTGTCCACTCTGAGGACAAAATCAATGAACTGATAAAAAGCGGTAAGGTAAAAGCAGGACTTATTATCCCGAAGGATTATTCAGAAAAACTGAAGACCGGTAAAGAAGCAGAACTTCAGCTGATCATAGACGGTACCGAACCCACTACTGCAAGAACGGCTCTGGCCAGCGGACAATTAATATCACGAACCTTTTCCCAGAAGCTCACATCAGAAAAGCTGATTAAGCTCGGTATTACTCCTGAAAAACTGTCCGGCCTTTCACTGGAAACAAATGTCCTTTTCAACCCCGATATGGAGAGTACAAAATTCACTATTCCCGGATTGGTTGGACTAATTCTACAAAACATCACTATTATGTTAACAGCCTTTGCTTTGGTCAGAGAAAAAGAACGAAGTACCATCGAGCAGCTTATAGTAACCCCCATCAAGCCCTCAGAGCTTATTCTAGGGAAGCTCATACCTTATATCATCATAGGCTATTCAGGCTTTCTATTCTCACTGGCCATGTGTATATGGATATTTAAGGTAAATATTGCCGGTTCTGTGGGGCTGTTATTATTACTAGGCTTTCTCTTTGTATACTGCTCCCTTTCTATAGGTATGCTTATATCCACCTTTGCAAAAAATCAGATGCAGGCAATGATTGTGATGGTATTCTTTCTCCTTCCCAGTATTCTGCTGTCGGGCTTTATTTTTCCGAGAGAAGCTATGCCATCTGTAATTAGCTATATCGGATACATTATTCCGCTCACATATTTCCTTGATATAATCCGAGGGATTACACTTAAGGGTATAGGCCTTGAGTATTTGTGGCAGGAATCACTGGTACTGCTTGGTTTTACGGCAGTTATCCTATTTATTGCAACCAAGCGCTTCAGAAAGAGACTTGACTGACAACCCGCCCTTTGTTTTATGTAATCAACAAGTGTGATAAAATTAAAGAAAAGCTCTGTGGGGGCCATTAGCGTGAAAAATACGTGTGGAAAGTCATCGTGAATTTCACGCAGCGAAAAGCCATTACATGTCTTTTCATTACTATTTGTGTACGCGCCATGCGAGTAAATGGGGGATAATATGCCTAAAATAAAGCATCTTCGCATAAGATTTATTATAACTATACTATTAATTACTTTATTGGTATTCTTCCAGAATTGCAATTCAGCAGAAGCAGTCAATTCAGAAGTAAAAAAAACAGATCTTGTCCTAGTTGAGGATTACAGTAAGGACTTTGTAATTGATATGAAATATGCAACCTGCGATAACTTTGTCGGGAAGTCTCTTTACCCCTCTCCCACCTGTGTTCTTACAAAAGGCACTCTTGATAAATTGATAAAGGCAAATAATATTGTTAAACAGCAGGGCTATTCCATAAAAATCTGGGATGCTTACAGACCCCTGAGTGTGCAGAAAATCATGTGGGAGGCTACACCAAATAAAAACTATGTGGCAAATCCATATCGTTCGGGCTCAAAACATAACAGAGGTGCAGCGGTTGATGTTACACTGGTGGATAAAAGCGGAAGGGAATTAAGAATGCCTACCGAATTTGACAATTTTACTGTAAAAGCTTCGCCGAATTATAAAGGAATGACAGCCGAGCAGAGAAAAAATCTTAATATATTGTCAAAGGCCATGAAGTCATCCGGCTTCAGAGCCCTAAGTCACGAATGGTGGCATTTCGAGGATATTGATTATAACAATTATAAGATACAGGATTTGCCTTTAAGCAAATTTGACAAAACTGAATATGGTCTAAGCAGTAAATCCATTACAGAACTCAAATCTATAAAAGAAAGCAGTACCTCCCAGCTAATTGTCGTTACCTCCAGCTTAAGCAATTCTTCAAACGTCGTTATTAATACATATGAAAAAAACATAAACGGCTGGGTCAATATACATAATAATATAACGGGCTGGATTGGATTAAAGGGCTTTACCACCAGCAAAAAAGAAGGGGATAATAAAACCCCCGTGGGAGCCTTCAATATAGGCACCTGTTTTGGTAAAAACTCATATGCAGACACTGGGCTGAATTATTACAGATATGACACAAAAGATAAAAACTTCACTAAAATAAAGGATGGTATATCTGATCTATTTTTCACCATCGATTATAATCCCCAGAATATAAAGAATAAGGGCAGTGCCATCTTTTTTACTATTGTAAAGCCAAATATGAAAATAAAGTATACCAGTGGCTGTGTTGCAGCTGAGCGTAAGGACGTAGTTTCCATAGCAAAGTGGCTTGACAAAGATAAGTCTCCAATGATTTTAATGGGTCCCCTATCGGAAATTGTAAAGTATTAAAAGGAAAATGAAATTATGTTTGTATATTTTTTCATTTAATCCTATAATTATGATAAACAGTATGACTGGTCTAAAGATAAGTGCTTAATGTAAACATTTTTTTTCAAAGAGGTAATTATGGAAAACAACACGAAAACCAAACCGGATACCAATAACGTTTATCTGTTCAGAGGTAAATTTTTCAGGTATGGCTGTTATTTGCTGCTTATACTGCTGATAGTGTTTATGTTCGGGAAAATAGACTTTTTCTTTTCTCCAATACTCAGTTTTATTTATTCAATAATCTTTCCGCTTCTTTTCGGAGGCCTGTTATATTATATCTTAAGACCTCTGGTTCAGTTGCTTGAGAAGGGTAAAATTCCTCATATTTGGGCAATCGTACTGGCGTTTATTATTGTACTGTCAGCTATGATTCTTTTTAGCTCTTATACCGGTTCATTAATCAAGACGCAGTTTACAGAATTCTATCATAGTCTTCCTTCTCTGTACCAAAAAGCCGAGAGAACAGTCACTAACCTTCTGAACAGCAATTTTCTGGCCTATTTCAACCGTACCGATCTGACCACACCTGATATTACAAGCAAGATATCGGAATTCGTTCAGAACATTGGTTCAAGTGTTGGCAGGGGCACAATTAATTTTATTGGTGCAATTACCAACGTAGGATCTATCATCATAATAATTCCTATAGTACTGTTCTATTTTCTAAAGGACGGCAGGAAGTTCATGCCCAGTGTTGTAAGATTTGTACCGGAAACTCATAAGGACAATCTCAGAAAAATACTGACCGATATAGATTATGTACTTTCAAACTATATCGCTGGCCAGCTTCTGGTAGCCTTTTTCATAGGTCTTCTGATGTATATAGGGTATTTAATAATTGGTCTTAAATATTCGCTTATACTGGCCATTTTTGCCATGATAACCTGTATAATCCCCTTCTTTGGGCCCTGGTTGGGAATAATACCTGCTATTCTGCTTTCACTGGCCGACAACCCCTTTATGGCCGTCAAAATATTCATAGTAATGATTGTGGTTCAGCAGATTGACAACAATTTTATATCTCCTCAGGTTATGAAAAAAAGTATGGATATTCACCCCCTTACCGTTATACTTCTATTGATGGGTATAATTCCAATACTCGGGTTTATTGGCTTAATAATAGTAATTCCTCTTTATTCCGCAATTAAAATCACTCTCAGAAACATTGTGGAGATGTATTATCCAAAGTACGCTGCGACACTTGACCTTAATGACACCAACGAACCTGAAAATAAAAAGAAGTCCTGGAAATTTGATTTTAGTAAACTCAATAAGAAAAAATAATAAAACTCAAAAATCCATTTGCTAATCTACGCAAATGGATTTTAATTTTTTTTGATAATGAACTTTATTCTGTTTTGATATAAATAGTGCTTAGTTTTTTTATTCTGAAAATGAAATATTTAGTTCTACAATTTCCGACTGACTGCCTATTCTGACCGTAGGCCCCCAGGTTCCATAGCCGCAGGAAACCAGGAGATTGAAGCTGCCATCCTTAAAATATCCGTGATCCTCTTCAAACATCATATTTGTAACCAGACTTGCCGGGAAAAACTGCCCTGCATGAGTGTGTCCTGAAAGTTGTAGATCAACCTTCCCCTTTCTGGGTTCATCCAAATCTGAGGGCTGGTGATCAAGTACAATGACCGGTAAGTCGGTATCTGCTCCTTTCAGTAAATCCGAGATGCTCGCCCGGTTATAACCAAACCGTTGTCCACCCTTGTCTTCTCTTCCTACAAGATAAAAACCGTTATTAATTTTAACTGTATTATCCCTTAAAACAGTTACACCTACCGCCTCAACCATCTTAGTTATTTCATCAACTGAATTTGAATAATACTCATGATTTCCCATGATTGCATATGCACCGAATTTTGATTTGATACCTTTAAGTTCTTCCAGAATATTATCTTTCTTAACAGGCTCAATATCACCATCAAATAGATCTCCTGCTATAACTACAATATCCGGTTCCATATTGTTGATCAGCTCAACAGCCTTTTTAAGCCTATCTCTTCCAATAATCTCACCAAGATGTATGTCCGAAATCATTGCACACTTAAGCTGTTTCACTGTACCTGCTTTTTTATCGATTTTTATATTGTACTCCGAAATCTTTGGTACCATAGCATTATATGTCCCAACAGCAAGGAGAATAGCCACTGCAGTTATTACAGAAAATGCTATGAACCAGGTGTTGTTTTTCACTATGGTGGGCATAATATTCAGCCTTTTGGCCAGAAACCCGAATATGTCAATTATTATAACAAATCCTAAAAGGTATACAAAAGCCGCTATCCAATAGCCACCTAATGTACTGAAAATCCGTTCTGCTACTTCAGGCAGGTGCTTTCTCCCAGCCATTGCGATAATGTAGGAGGACGCAAATAGAATAACGATAAACCAATAAATAATCTTATTAATTGGAATTTGTGCATTTATACTCTTTAGTCCTCTTATCCCTATATAGTAATTCAATAATGCGTAGATAACTAAAAAAACACCAACAAAAACAAATTGCATTACGTAACCCCTTTTACCCATGTAATTTACCTGCTTCATCCTATCTAAAGTATTTACCCTATTTTTTCAGTTTAATTCACTCGAATATAGAAAATATACCATAATTTCGCATGCACTTACAATAAGCGACTAATCTGTTACTCTTTTTGGATATTTTATATGGAATATGTTGTTACGATGATTTATTAATGAATAAAGTTATAATAGGGGATTATATTTTTGTTACATGAAAATTTTTATTATTATCCTTAACTAACATGAATATATTATAAGGGAAGTCGTCCTGTTTTTGTAGGCCGCTTTCGGACAGGTATCAGTTCAAAATCCGGGAGAATATTTTTAAATGCACATGGACTGTTGCAACGTTTCTTATCATATCTATGTGTGTAGATTGGAGTAGCGTGAAAGGATACATTTTGTAAGTCATTGTGCATTTCACGCAGCAAAAACCCGCTAAGCGGCTTTTTATTACTATTTGTATACGCGCTCTGCGCGTAGATTGGGAGTATTATGAAAATTATAACAAAACGCTTACTTATAATTTCATTAATTCTACTGGCCTTTTTTATTACGGCTATTTGTTTACGCGTAGGTAATGAGGATAATGGACAAAGGAATTATGTCATTGGTGGCAGCTATATAAAAAAAGCACAGGATAAAAAAATTGACCTGGCTGCATCCGGTTTATCACGGCAAACCATACAAATAATGAATAAGAGAATGTCAAATCTTAATGAAACATATTTCAGACCCTCCAATCTTAAAGCATTAAACAGCTGCTTTATGGAACATGATTACTTTCTTGAGAGCTTTAAGGATGGAAAAGTTCCTTCAGAATTGATAAATACTCCTGAAAACTCAGCCATTAATTATTTCAGTGTACTCCAGCAGGCCTCCCTCCTTACTGAAGAAAAAAACGGAGGTTGCGGAACCGTGGGGTATGGACTGGAGCCCTTTCCAATTGCATACTCCTTCCTATCCGAAAACAATAAACAATCCATGAATTATGAAGAGTTTGTTAAATCCTTTGAGGGAATAGGTCATATAAATCTAATCAAGCTGCTGCCTATAAAAACAGAATCAAAGGAGGTATACAAATACTTTTTGGAGTTAGAGTTTCTGGAGGGCAGCAGTATTGGTGTAACCACCTTTAACTACTACACAGGTGAATTAGATGTGATTAAGGTAAACAACTCCTATTATATAGATGCGCTGACCCTATCCCCGGAGGATTTCTTTTGTGCCGCCTACCATGGCTGGGCTCATAATGCTGAATCGTATGTGGAAACGGTCTACGGAAACTGGTGTGGTCTCATTATGAAACAGTACACCCCTGAGCAGGATGAGTATAGAAAAAAAATCTTTGTTGATGGAGTAGATGATAAGAAATATATGTTTGAATTTGCCAAGCTGACAAATGGAACCGATCTCATGATTAACTCCCTTGTAAAAATCAAAGGCGAATGGAAACCTGTTCAAATCGATATTGAAAAATGTATGGATAAAAATAAGGTGCAATAACTAAACACATTGATCCTACAAGTTAAAATAGAAAAAATAAGCAGGGACTGCCACAAATGGCCCCCTGCTCATATTATACATCAATTTAATCCTTCCTTTGGCTTGCCATAAAAGATTCTGCAATTCTTATCCCCATTTCAGGAGACAAATTGAGTCTATTTGTACTCATATCAACATCTGTACCCATATAATACAATAAGTCATTATATACCCAACAAACAATATATGAACTAATGATCTCAGAAGGTTTCTGAGTCATATCACCATCAGGATATACAGGCTTTTTTAGCTCTGCCCAGAAGCCTTCTGAATCACCTATTTTGATCTCTTCATAATTATTATTAGATTTTTTTAGGTAATCAACAAATTCTTTATATTTATCTGGTGATTTCATTACCATTAAACATATTTCTCCATCTTGGTTAGAATAGAATCCCACCAGGCTTCTTGAAGGATTATACTCTTTAAGTTTCTCTAACTCAATATCATCAACCGTCGCCTTTTCACAAATTGGTTGAATCCTTTCATTTGTCTCATAACTGACACTCTTTCCTAAGTGCAGAACTATTTGCTTACTGAATAAATAAAATTCGTCAGATAAAGTAGATGGAATAACAACTTGATATCCGACTTTTTCCTCTATCTCACTATCATTTAAATTCAATGATATCCCATTGTTATAACCATTATTTAACAGAGGAAAATCCTGCCCTACCTCAACAATTTTAGCACCGTCTAAAACAAAGATAGTTTTTATTGTATTAATAGTATTTGACGCAAAAACTCTTGCTTCAGGAAAAATCACTAACGACAGGCTGCAAAATATAACTAATCCACACATGAAGCTAACAACTGATTTAAATGAATTAGTCCTGTTGTAATGTATTTTAAAAGATCTATACTCATTCCTCTTTTTAGGATTGCTTAAGTTAGCTTGTACCCTGGTAAAAACTTCTTCTCTGAGCTCAAAGCTATCTAACCTCATGGTTAAAGAATCTTTAATCACACTATCAATGTCATTATTATTCATCGTTTAAACACCCCTTCTCAAAATTCCAGATGCCGAAATATCGGGAGACATATAACTGTCCAAAGCTTTTCCAATAAGCTTTCTGGCAGTGTGTAATCTTGATTTTACTGTACCTTGAAAGCAATTCATTATCTCTGAAATTTCCTTAATGGAAAGCTGATTGTAATAGTAAAGAATTACGGTAGTTCTAAGTGTAATACTTAATTTCTGCAGAGCTTCATTGACTTTCTCATGAGTCTCTTTCCGCAGGAGTAAATCCTCAGTATTTTCATTTGATCTAAAAAACTCCATTTCAAAAATACTGGTTTCATTTGAAAGTACCTTTTTACACTTACCAGAGATCTTCCATCCCAATCGCACCAGTATACTGTAAAACCAGCTATTAAAAAGTTCTGGATTTTTGAGATTTTTAATTTCAAAAAAGCATTGCGTAAAAGCCTCTTGAACAATGTCTTCGGCTACTTGAGTATTCCCCGCAATAAAACAGGCTGTTCGATAAGCCTTTTGCGCATACAACTTATACAACTCATTAAAGCCTTCAATATTGTCCATTTGGCATTTCCTTACCAATTCTGTATGTTCCACTCATTATCTCCTTTCGTACTTTTTGGGAGCTCCTTATCTATATAAGAGACAAAACATCTAGAAAGGTTCAAATTATTTAATAGAAAAATATAATATTTTACATTCACATATTATCAAAATTAAATTCAAATTCTACAGTATTGATAAAAATTAATTGAAGTATTATATTATTGAATGACGAAAACTTAAAAAAATACCCGACCTATGGTATGCAATTCACAAGTTTTGCATTCCACACGCCGGGCTTATTGTAATACTAAGTGCTAATTACCTTTTAAACTGTTATACACTCTTCTCGCATAGTCTTTCGCACTCTTAATTTCATTGGCATCAGGATTTTTTCTATTCATGAATATAAAGTACTTGCCCTTGCAGCAAAAGCTTTCATCAATAACATTAATACCCTTTTCCCTGAGCTGAGCTTTTACTGCTGTAATTGCTTTACCATCTGCTACCCCGCTTCCGCTGGTGCCAAACACCGCTACATTTTTAGCCCTGTTAGGTGTCAGCGTTCTTATGAATTCCATCATTTTAGGATCAGGCTTTCCAGCGTACTCTCCTGTTCCTAAAAACAGCAGAGACACATTCTCAGGTGGATATGCAGGAGGAATTTGTTCAGATTTAAGGACCTCCTCCAGCTCCTCAGCTATAGCATCAGCAATTTTTTTAGTGTTACCGCCCTTACTGTGGTACAATACCCATGTCTTCATTAATCTTTTCTCCTTTTTCCTGCCTCAGCATTTTTTTATTCAAGTATCAGCAGAGTTATACCCTACTGAAATAGCTTAGATTTAATAGTATCTATAGAGATTTGAGTTATTTTTGACTGCGGATATATTTATCCATAGCCTCAGCGGCTTTTTTTCCGGCACCCATGGCCAATATAACGGTAGCAGCACCTGTTACTGCATCTCCGCCGGCGTAAACACCGCTTTTACTGGTGGCACCTGTTTCTTCTTCAACAATTATCCCTCCCCAGGATTGAATATCAAGTCCCGGTGTCGTTGAGGATATCAACGGGTTTGGAGATTGTCCAATTGCAATGATGACCGTTTCAAGCTCAACCACGTGCTCAGAGCCTTTCTTCTCAATAGGTCTTCTTCTGCCGGATTTGTCGGGTTCACCCAGTTCCATTTCAACGCATTCCATGCCTTTCACCCAGCCGTCCTCAGTACCGATAATCTGCTTAGGATTTGTCAATAATTTGAAAATAATTCCCTCTTCCTTAGCATGATGAACTTCTTCAAGTCTGGCAGGAAGCTCTGCTTCAGAACGTCTATAAATTATATAAACATTTTCTGCCCCAAGCCGCTTTGCACTTCTAGCTGCATCCATAGCAACGTTTCCGCCGCCTACAACTGCCACATTTTTTCCTACAAAAACAGGAGTATCAGTATTTGGGAATTGGTAAGCACTCATAAGATTTATTCTTGTAAGGAACTCGTTTGCAGAATATACACCGTTCAAGTTTTCTCCAGGAATGCCCATAAAGCTTGGCAAGCCTGCACCAGAACCGATAAATACTGCTTTAAAGCCTTCGGCCCTAAGGTCCTCTATTGATAGTACCTTTCCAATAACCATATTGGTCTGAATTTTAACACCCAGGTCTTTTACAGTTTGTATTTCTTCCTGTACAAGTTTTTTAGGGAGACGGAATTCCGGGATTCCATACATAAGGACGCCTCCGGGTACATGAAATGCCTCAAATATAGTAACATCATAGCCCAGCTTTGCCAGATCACCAGCACAGGTTAGTCCTGCCGGACCTGAGCCCACAACAGCAACCTTTATCCCATTACTCTCTGGTTTTACTTCTTCTTTTTTACAGTTGGTCATGTACCAATCTGCCACAAAGCGCTCAAGACGACCTATACCCACAGATTCACCTTTTTTTGCTCTGACACAGAGCTGCTCGCACTGAGTTTCCTGGGGACAGACTCTTCCACAAACTGCAGGCAAACTGTTTGTTTCTCTAATTTTATAGTAAGCCTCTTCGAACTTACCATCAGCCACCAGCTGAATAAATTCAGGAATTTTAACATTTACCGGACATCCGTCCACACATGGCTTATGCTTGCAGTTCAGGCACCTCTGCGCCTCCTCAACAGCCATAGCCTCATCATAGCCCAAGGCTACTTCCTTAAAGTTTTTATTTCTTATATTAGGATCCTGTTCGGGCATTTTCACTTTATTTAAAGCCATATTAGGCATTGGTAGCACCTCCGAGTCTGCACACATGAAGTTCCGTAGATTCACTTTCGTGTTTTTTATACATTCCCTGCCTTCTCATTGCTTCATCAAAATCTACTTCGTGTCCGTCAAAATCCGGTCCGTCAACACATGCAAATTTTGTTTTTCCGCCAACGGTAAGTCTGCAGCCTCCGCACATTCCTGTACCGTCTATCATAACAGGATTCATGCTGACCAGAGTCTTAATTCCGAATTCTCTGGTCATATTGCTTACAGCCTTCATCATTACCAATGGGCCTATTGCAATTACCAAATCATATTTATTACCTTCCTCAATCAACTGTTTGAGAACGTTGGTAACAAAACCCTTATTTCCGTTTGAACCGTCGTCGGTAGCAACGATTAATTTATCACTGACTGCACCCATTTCCTTTTCGAGGATAATCAGATCCTTATTCCTGAAACCTGTTATGGCATGGACTTCTGCTCCAAGAGCGTGAAGTTTCTTTGCCTGTGGGTACGCAATTGCCGTTCCCAGACCTCCGCCAATTACGGCGACCTTATTATAACCATCAAGGTGTGAGGCTACCCCCAGAGGACCTACAAAATCAAGAAGGTATTCTCCTTCATTCATTTCAGACAGAACTCGTGTAGTCTTTCCTACTATTTGGTATATAATCGTTACAGTACCATTTTCTCTGTTATAGTCTGCTATTGTAAGCGGAATTCTCTCTCCAGATTCATTTATTCTGAAAATAATAAACTGACCTGGTTCAGCCTTACGGGCAACATATGGTGCTTCAATATCCATTAGTACAACAGAAGGATTTAAAATCTCTTTTCTAACTATCTTGTACATAAGTAACCCCCATTTTATGTCAGATGCTATTTGACCTCATTATGAACATTATACTCTATATGCATTAAATTTTCAAACGTCGTATCGGGGGCGTTTCTTACAGCTTCGTCAATAATCTCCTGCTCTGTCATAACCTTTATAACTCTTAGATTTTCATCCAGTATATTTACTATGTGAAACCTGTCTACATAGTCCATAGCCTTGATAACTTCGGCAAGTTTTACGCTTTTTAAGACAACAATCTCCCGAACAGGATAAATACCTTTTCTTATAACTCTTGCTTTTCTGAATAATAGGCTTTTAATACTCATTAAGGCTGTCTCCTCCTTATTAGCTCCTAAATACATGAAAATGTAAATCCCTATGATTATCAAACTTATACTTCTCTTGTTATCTCTGTAAAGACTTACCAGACCTATTGCAATAATAATTACCGATAAAATTGCAGATACCTGCTTCATTCTTTTTCCAGCCCTTATTAATCCAAATTTTGCTGCTGCAAGTTCAACAAGTATCCTGCCACCGTCAAGAGGAGAAACCGGAAGCATATTAAAAACCGCAAGGTACAAATTTGTGTATAGCCCCACAATTACATATTGATTTGTGAAGCCCACAATAAGCAATACCTTGAATATTCCAGCCAAGCTAAAGCTTACAAGGGGACCGGCAAAATATATGATTAATCTGTTAAGCTTTCTGCAATATCCGTTATCCATTTCAGCATTTAGTCCAACCGGCATAACCCTTACATTATAGATCTTTCCTCCTGAAAAAATTGCTGTTGTTGCGTGCCCGGCTTCATGCAAGGTAATGGATAGCAGTGTCAGAAAATATTCAGGAAGGGTTCCGGTAATAAAGGCTAATGCAGCAAATGCAATGATTAGTAGATTAATTGAAATCTTCAGCTTCCCAAAGTCTTTGTATATCCATAACGAAAATCTCAAGGTTCACCTCTATGTCTGGGTGCTCCAGCTTGGCTGGATGCACCAAATTAAAAGGCTTGAACCGGTAAGACCGATTCAAGCTTCTTTTAATATTACTTGTTTAACAGATTCAAAATTTTTTCAGGGTCTGCTGCCTTGTCACCCTTCCATACTTCGAAGTGCAGATAGGCACCAGATAATCCCTCGGTATCTCCGACCTTGGCAATAACATCCCCTTGCTTTACCTTCTGCCCTTCCTTTGCTACAAGTATTGAGCAGTGAGCATACACTGTGTATAGTCCGTCACTGTGTTTTATCTTCACATAGTTATCATACTCCGGACTTGAGCCTACTTCAGTTACTTCACCGTCAAGGGCAGCCTTTATTGAGGTACCCATATTGGCTTTTATGTCTATACCGCTGTGAAAAGATGTTTTTCCACTTAAAGGGTCAGTTCTTATTCCAAAAGGTGAGTCAATCTGTCCCTTGATTGGAATAACGAAGGAATATTTATCTGCAATCGTCTTAATTTCAGCCTCTTCAAGTACAGGTACCTGTGTGAGCGCCTGCAGGTTGTCGCTTATTGAACTGCTTCGGGTTTCAGGAACTGTCTCTGACAATGTATTTTGTCCATTGACGCCATCAGCTTCTGAGGCAGGGTTAACAGTGTCTTTAACCGTGCTATTTGTGTCGGTATCCTTCTGTAAGGGGCCAATCTGATTTATACTTTTCTGATTGGAACTGTTCTGATTTATATTGATATCCTCATTATTTTCATTTATGCTATCCTTACCGGGTATGCTCTCATCTGTACTTTGCCTCATATTGCTGCCCGACTGTGACAAAGTCTGCACATTCTCGTCTGAATTGATGTCAAGAGCGGCATTTTTACCTGATACATTCCCTTGTGCTGTTGAGTTTTTGTCCGGTAGTTTAATTCCCAGTGTAGCTGCAGTGCTCAACAAATACTTATTTGTATCAAAGTTCTGGGCTGTGATAATTTTCACCTTGGATATGAAATAGTTGGTGGCTGTAGTATCAGCTGCTTTGCACAGAGCAAATACCGACAGAAATACTACCACAGCCAGCATTTTTACAGCAAAAATTGTAGACAACATTTCATTTTCATTTGTACTCTTCTTTTTTCTTTGAGTACCTATCTGGCGTGAGTACTTTGGTTTTACAATCATTTCATCCATACACTATCTCCCATATTCTTGTCCTTGCTGGCCATACTTTTAATAAATTATATTTAATATGGACGAATATTATTACACCTCTGTTTAGAAGTTACAAACGGTTATTTTACTCTCTAAAAACGTAGAACGGCCCGGGCTAATGCCCGGGCCGTAAATGTTTATTCTATTATATAATATTCTAATAGTACTATTTTGTATAATCCTCAGGTAGCAATATCCTATTGTTTTATCTTAGTAAGTCTCTCCATGCAAGGTCTTCTCGCTCCAGACCTTTTATAAGAACCTCGGCTGTCGCAATATTTGTAGCATAAGGTATATTGTTGGAATCACAATGCTTAAAGAGCAGGAAGGTATTTGTGTCATTCTCAAAATTGGGATCTCTGAAATAGATTAGCAAATCTATTTCATCACATGCTATCCTTGCCCCCAACTGTTGCGCCCCCAAACTCCCATACGCCAGCAGGTTAATATTTAATCCTGTGGCCTTATTGATAACAATCCCTGTTGAGCGGGTAGCAACCAGATGGTGGTCCTGCAATATATACTTGTAAGCTATGCAAAAGCTTGCCATTAATTCCTTTTTATTATCATGAGCTATAAACGCTATATTCATGTTTAATATCACATACCTTTAATTTATTTACCTGCATTTCTTACATTCTTAATAGGTATATTAGCTACTAGTGCGGGAACGATTCTATCCCCTTCTTCGCTTTTTGTTCTGGTAAGCTGGATATCAAGCGCACTCTCGTCAATCTCCATATAGTGCTGGATAACCTTGATTATCTCTCCTTTTACCATTTCCAGAAACTCAGGAGAAACATTTGCCCTGTCATGTATTAATACCAGTTGCAATCTCTCTTTGGCTACATCCTTTGATGGTTTAGCTCTGCCAAAGATCTTTGAAAAATCAATCAGCATACCCTATTCCTCCTTATGTAGTTTTAAAACCTAATAGTTTTTTAAATTTATCCATAAATCCATCATTAGTCTCAAGATTGAGTATGGGAACCTCTTCTCCCTGAATTCTTTTTGTAACGTTTCTATAAGCTTGTCCCGCCAAGGATTTTTCGTCAGTAACAGCAGGCTCTCCTCTATTAGTTGATATTACTATTTTCTCATCATCAGGAATAACTCCTATCAGATCAATAGCCAATATGTCTATTATGTCGTCAATACTCATCATGTCACCGCGCTTTACCATCTCAGGTCTAACCCTGTTGATCAGAAGTTTTGGGTTTCTTAACTCGTTTGCTTCAAGTAAGCCCACTATACGGTCTGCATCCCTTACTGCAGATACCTCGGGTGTTGTTACTACTATACCTCTGTTAGCACCTGCAATGGCATTCTTAAAGCCCTGTTCAATACCAGCGGGGCAGTCAATAATTATATAATTGAATTCTGCCTTTAATTCATTAACCAAATTGATCATCTGTTCTGGAGTTACAGCCGACTTGTCTCTTGTCTGAGCTGCTGGAAGCAGGTAAAGACCTTCAAATCTTTTATCCTTAATTAACGCTTGTTTTACTCTACAAACACCTTCCACAACATCAACCAGGTCATATACTATCCGGTTTTCCAGTCCCATAACAACGTCGAGATTTCGAAGTCCTATATCAGTGTCTATCAGTACAACCTTATTACCTGCCAGTGCCAGGCCTGTACCGATATTGGCAGTTGTTGTGGTTTTACCAACACCGCCTTTCCCAGATGTAATTACAATTACCTCGCCCATACAGCTTGCCTCCAATTCTTGTCCAAGAAACATTATATTTTACATAAATTTACTTTTTATAAGTATAAAGTCACACATTTAAACTATATATTTGTTTTATAGTTTTGTCAATTATCTGAAGCCATTTAGCTTTATCATTTGGTTAGTTTTTCGCTTTGATTTACCTTTGAATTTGAGCTATGCAAATCCTTTATTACACTTATATATTTCGGATTGACGTTGGCAAAAATCGCTCTACATAAAGCATATCACCCTTAACATAGGCCAGTTCAGGGACCTGGTTGGCACCTGCTCCTTTTTCATCGGGGGGTCTCGTTATTATATCTGCTATTCTAAGCTGTGTCGGATTAAGACCTAAGGCAGCTACTATTGCATCCTTATTTCCATCGCTGCCAGCATGTACAACACCTCTTAGCAGGCCCATTACCACGATATTTCCGGTAGCCTCAATAATTGCTCCGGGATTTACATCTCCAAGAATTACCAGATTGCCGTCAAAAGTAATAAGCTGACCCGATCTCACCGTTCCACGGTAAAACTTTGTCTGGCCTTCATCTATACCCTTGAAATACATATATTTTTTTATCTGATTATTTCTTTCCGACCCGGTAACGGTACTCTGAACCGGTGTGCTGTTATTTTCAACTATCTCCTCATCGAAGGATAATATTGTTGCACCACTTTCCTTTTTCAACAAGTCGAATAGCTGGTTTTTTTCGGTTTCATTAAGCGCCCGGCCTCTATATTTAACGGCCAGCTTTGCACCTCTGAAAAACTTTCCGGCGTTCTCTATTTTAAGCCGCATACTGTCAACAATTTCTTCAAATCCGGCCTCCGGTTTTATAATTATTGTAAGACCATTAACAGTTCCCTTAAAAGTAACTATATTTTCAGACATATTTACATTAACCTCCATAAGCCAAATATTTATGGCTACAAATAATAATTGATATAGATATCCTTTATCGCAAATGGGGCGAATAAAGGAGGTTAAACAAATCCAGTAAAGGTGGAACGCTTTCAAATAATATTTATTTTGTCAATTCTACAATATCCGTTTTGATTGTAAAGTTCTCAACATTTGCTCCTTTATTATCAAAGTATGCTTTCAGAACATCTCTGGCAATAGGTGCTGTATACGCACCCAATACGCCTCTCTCAACCACACAGGCAACAGCTATTTCAGGCTTATCAGCCGGTGCATAGCAAATGAATAGCGCATTTGAGGAATGAGTTTGATTTGACTCTGTTTCGGCAGTACCCGTTTTACCTGCAACCTTTATAGGAGCAAGGCTTTTGAACGCATCAGAAGCAGTACCGCCACGATCCTCATAATTAGCAACCGCAATCATTCCTTCCTGAATAACTGACATTGTGCTCTTCTTTACAGGCAATATCTCATATTCTGGTTTTGTTTCCGTAACTATAGAACCGTCGTATTTTACTACTCTTTTTATTATATGCGGCTTGAAATGTTTTCCGCCATTTCCTATGGTTGCAACATAATTCGCAAGCTGTATGGGAGTAAAGCTATTATCAAACTGGCCTATGGCTGACTGGGCTGTATCGGCATTTCCCCATGGGTAAGGATTATAGGTCTTTTTATATGCTTTTGAAGCAAGAATTCCCTTACTTTCACCTAAAAGGTCAATTCCTGTTTTTTGTCCCAAGCCAAATTTAGTTGCCCACTTGCCAATATTATCTATTCCCACTTTTACACCAAGATTATAGAAATAAGGGTTACAGGATTTTTGAATGGCCGATACCATGTCAACCCACCCAAGACCGGCTTTATAAGTCCTGTATTCTATGGAACCCAGCAGTAGCCCGTCATAAATTTCATAACCTTTATCAAAATAACGATCTTTCGGACCAATTTTCCCCTCCTCCAAACCTGCTATACCAACTAGGGGTTTGAAAGTTGAACCTGGAGTATAAGTACCGGCAATCGCACGATTGAATTCAGAAGTGCTTGTATTTTTCGGGTCACTGAGAGCGGCGATGGCTTTCTGAGCCGCTTTATCCTCGGGTCCAGCCAGGAATATTGATGGGTCGTAACTTGGATAACTGGCTAAAGCCAACACTTCTCCGGTGTTAACATCCATTGCTACAACTGCCCCTGCATATGCATCCTTAAAGTTTCTTGAATGCTTTTTTTCCCTGATAAGCTTGATATTTTCCTCAAGAGACTCCATTGCAGCTTTCTGCAATCTCATATCTATGGTGAGTACTACATCACTACCAGGTTTTACGGGTTCTTCACTTATGGTTCTGGTTCTTCCGTTCTCATCAATTTCCACTCTTCTATATCCGTTTGTTCCCCGCAAATAACCTTCAGCAGTTAGTTCAATACCGGATTTTCCGATGATGTCATCAACTTTGTAGCCTTCATCGGCTCTCTTTGCAAGCTCTTCCTCATTTATTGTTCTGACATATCCAATCAAATGAGCGGCATACTGGGCATCTATATACTTCCTGCTGGGCATTAAATCGATTATTGCCCCGGGAAATTCATCGGTTCTTTCTTCAATTTCTGCAACGGTTCTATTACTTATATCTTCGGCTATAATGGGGTTATAGCTTAACGCCTCAAATCTGAGTGTCATTATTTTATATATATCCGGTTCCTTATACTTTTCGGTATCTATCTTAAATACCTTGTCCCGGAAATATTCATAAAATTCTTCAGGGTCTGAATCCTGTGAAAGCCCGGTAAAGTTATAACCCGTGGCATTTTTTAACACCTTTATTCTATCTTTGCTGTTTTCAAGCTGAGAACCGAATTTTACTGGTTTTTCACTTAGATACTTTGAGAAGGTATTCTTATATTTCTCACCATTCTTTTCCAATACCCCCGCAAGCTTATACATCATATCGTTAAGCTCTTCGGAGGACTTACCTGTATCCATTAACATCAGATAATAACTGGTGGAATTAACAGCAATAGGGACACCATATCTGTCCAATATATTACCTCTTTCAGCCAGAATAGTACGAGATCTAAGGTTATAGACCTGTGACTGAGTATAGTAATTTTCTCCCTGAACAAGCTGTATATCTGCCAATTGATATACGATAACAGCAAATATAACTACCAGTACTATGCTCACAATTGTATGTCTGTCTTTAAATAACTGTCTCATCCGTCAACCACCTCTCAAAATGTCACATTTTTGCCCCATATTATCCTATAAGGTTAATATCTGTTCTTAACATCCATGCTTGATAGCTTTCTGTGTATCACAACAAGCAGGAGAAATATGACCACCCCTACTAAACTGTTGATTACAGCTTCGGGCAGGATTATACTCTTAAGCGTTTCTATGTAATTTATTCTAAGACCAATGGTATGTGACACTAAAATTATTGCTGATTCAAACAATATTGTAGAGATAAAAGTACATATCAGCATTACAAAAATGTTTTCTTTAAAAAATCTCTTATTTATGTTACCGAGCAATACTCCCAGCAGCATACCTATCAACGCCTGATATCCAAGTGCTACTCCTGCCACCGAATCAAGACAAAGTCCAGCAATAAAACCAACCACGGCACCGAAATTTCTCCCCTCAAGGAGTGAAATACTTACTATCAGAATAATAATAAGGTTTGGTCTGACACCGAATATATCTATGAAATTCAAAAAGGTAACCTGAGTAGTGACAAAAATGAAAATAATTATTATATATAAGATTACTTTCCCTCTCATTTGTCTGTAATCTCCATTTCTGAAGAAATATCAGTCATACCCTTCTTTAAAACCACTACCTGGCTAAGTCTCTTCAAATCCGCTGCAGGCTGTATTATGGCATACCTGTCCAAATCGCTCTCACCTGTTCGTACTTCCTTAACAGTTCCGATTATTATTCCCTTAGGATAAATACCGCCTATTCCCGAGGTTTCGATAATATCACCCTGAGCAAGATCAAGATCGTTGGGAATGTACACAAGCTTACAAAGGCCTTCTTTTCCAAGCTTCAAATCTCCTTTTACCACAACAAGATCCCGGCTTTTAGAGACCACAGCACTCACTGAACTGCCGTCCTCTATAATACTAATGATTTTAGAGGAAAAAGGCTGTGAGGAATACACTTTTCCCACTAGTCCCTTACTGGTTATTACAGGCATGTTATATGAAATACCGTTTGCAGCACCCTTATCTATAAGGAAAATATTGAACAGGTTGCCGGAATCTTTTGCAATAACATTGGCGCCAGACATTTCTATCCCATCCAGCTGATCTTTCAGTTCAAGGACCTTCTTTAGGTCCTCGTTTTCAGTTTTTAATCTTACATATTCAGTCCGCTCATTATTCAGCTTGTCAATTTCCTCTTTTAAGGCCTTATTTTCACTCCTCAGCTTTTCAACATCATTAAAAAGGCCTACACCGGCTTCAACTTCCTGTTCCGCATAAGCAAAAAGCTTCTCAATAGATGTAAACGGAACAGATATAAGGTTCCCTATCCAGTTTACATTGTTAAGCGGATTAATTGTCAGACCAATTGTAACTATAAGCACCAATGTCACTATCAGCACTATTAATGCCCTACTTTTAAAATACTTCAAGGAATACTTCTCCTCTCTAACCCCTTTGAAACTTACAAAAAGCTATTTTAGCCTTTTTGGTGAAAGCAGCACCTTTCTCAAGGTTTCTATCTCGTCAAGAACTTTACCGGTTCCCAAAGCCACGCAATCTAACGGTCTTTCGGCAATAGATACAGGCATACCAGTTTCTTGTATAATCAATTTATCAAGCCCATCCAGCAGAGCACCGCCACCTGTCAGCATAATACCTCTGTCCATTATGTCAGAGGCCAGCTCCGGAGGAGTCTTTTCGAGAGTATATTTAATAGAATCAATAATTGCATTTACAGGCTCTTTTAACGCTTCATTTATTTCAGAGGAAGTTATCTCAATATTTTTTGGAAGTCCTGTAATAAGATCTCTTCCCCTTATGTTCATTCTCTCTTCCTTTGTTTTAGGGAAAGCCCCTCCGATAGTTACTTTTATCTCCTCAGCTGTTCTTTCACCTATCATGAGGCTGTATTCCTTCTTGATATAATGGACGATTGATTCATCCAGTTCATCTCCGGCAACTCTTAAAGACTTGCTGGTTACGATCCCCCCAAGAGAAATAACAGCAACTTCACTGGTACCTCCGCCGATATCAACAACCATGCTGCCTGAAGGTTCTTCAACCGGCAACTCAGCACCGATTGCAGCAGCCATAGGTTCCTCAATAAGGTATGCTTCCTTTGCACCTGCCTGAAGTGTTGCATCTTCAACGGCTCTCTTTTCAACCTCTGTGACTCCGGATGGTACACATACAACAACCCTTGGCTTACTAAACACGCCGCTTGAAATAGCTCTTTTTATGAAATACTTGATCATGCTTTGAGTAATGTCAAAGTCGGCTATAACTCCGTCTTTCATAGGCCTTATGGCAACTATGTTCCCAGGAGTACGCCCTATCATTTCCTTAGCAGCTTCTCCAACTGCAAGAACTTCGTTGTTTTTCACGTTAACTGCAACAACTGACGGTTCTCTAACGACTATACCCTTACCCTTAACATGAACAAGTGTATTTGCTGTTCCTAAATCTATCCCAATATCCTTTGCAAAAAAACTCATTTAAGTCTCCTATCTGCGTGCCTTGCACACCCATTTCCTATGTTAATAAAACTTACAGCTTTTGTTAATATAAAATTACTGTACCAATCCCTTTTCCTTAAAGCTGAAAAATCTGCCGTCCCCAATTATTATATGATCCAACACCTTGATTCCCAATATATTACCTGCGTTTTCAAGTCTCTGTGTAGTTTGAATGTCTTCGGCGCTGGCTGTAGGGTCACCACTTGGGTGATTATGAACAAAGATTATACTGTTGGCTCCATACTTTATTGCTTCACTGAAAACTTCTCTTGGATGAACTATTGAAGAATTAAGACTCCCCATTGATATGTCCGTTACTTTAATTATTTGGTTTTTGGTATCGAGCAATAGTGCCTTAAATATTTCTTTTTTCAAGTATCTTAGCTCTTCCATCATGAGATTTACTACATCATTAGCACTTTTCACAGAATGATGAAATACTCCATCTCTTGTAGCCACACGTTTTGACAATTCGAGAGCGGCTTTTATCTGAATAGCTTTAACTCTCCCTATTCCTTTAATCTTTTTTAATTGCTCTATGGAAAGGTTGTTCAAGGAAGAAATCCGTCCGTCATGGGAAAGCCTCAATACATGCTGGGCAAGCTCTACGGCAGTATAAGCCTTAGTACCTGTCTTTATTATTACGGCTAGAAGCTCAGCATTTGACAGATGCTCTGCTCCAATTGCCTCAAGCTTTTCATACGGTCTTTCTCCTATGGGAAGTTCCTTGATTTTAATTCTCTCCATTACATACCTCTATCTGCTGCAAAGCTGATATACTTCATAATTACAAGTATTGCCAACTACACACTACCAAGCTGATATATGCTTATAACGCCTCAGTTCAAAAGTAAACTTCTCGGTTGCAGAAAAGTTTCTTACCTCAGCGGCGTTCACCGAGGCAATGTGTCCATAGTGCTTCAAGAAACCTGATAAAAGTGGGAAACTTCTATTATCGCCTTGTTATATTTCTTAAATTAATGCTATACCCCAGTTCCTCAAGCATACAAGATAACCTGTAAATAGGCAAACCCATTACATTGAAATAGTCTCCATCTATTTTCTCCACCAGCAGTGAGCCGTACCCTTGAATGCCATAAGCTCCGGCTTTATCAAAGGGTTCCTTTGTAGCTATATACGCTTTCAAAAACTCTTCAGATTTTTCAGCAATTTTAACTTTGGTTGTTTCAAAACCGGTTAAAATTTTCATATCTCTTGTTCTGCAGATGCATACACCGGTAACAACCTCATGCCATTGGCCATTTAGATTTTTGAGCATTTCCATGGCATCCTGCTCACTAGACGGTTTGCCTAAAAGCTTATTATCCTTTACAACAATAGTATCTGCTCCAATTACAAAACAATTATATTGGGTTTGTGTAGCAATATCCGTACATTTCTGTATTGCTAAAGAGACTGCCACTTCATGGGATTCCATATTCTGATCCATTATTTCGTCTACATTTGAAGGCGATACTGTAAAAGTGAGTCCCATTTGAGTCAATAACTGCTGCCTTCTAGGAGACGCTGATGCTAGTATAATTCTTTCCATGTCATCACCAATCTAATTCGTTTTTTATGTTTACACCAAGCGACAATTGTAACCATAATTATTATATATTTTTATAGCTGATTTTTCAAATAAAAAGCAAGTTAAAAAAATATATACATTATTGTTTGTAAAATGCCTGTATTTATTAGTGCAGGAATATTAAACTACAAAGAAATAAAATATGGATAATATCTTAAATATTACATATTTTATTATGAATAATATTGATAAATATCACTTCTCAATTTCTGTTTTTAGAAGTATAATATAGTAAAACTATATGGCTTGAAGAGTTATAGGAGAGTAGGTGATTATATGAGAATAGAAAAAATTAATGATAATGTATTGAGGGTCACAATTACAATGAGTGATCTTGAAGAAAGAAATATTGATCTAGGCTCTTTAAATTATAATTCGCCTGCTGCTCAGGAACTATTCTGGGACATGATGGAAAAGGCTGAGGAAGAGTATGGCTTTGCCTCCGGCGAATCCCAGTTGATATTTGAAGCCTCCCCAGAAAACGAAGATGGTTTTGTAGTTACTATAACAAAAGTGGATGCCGATGGAGAATTTGAGTCGATTCAAAAGTATATAAAGAGTAAATATAAAAATTCGGAATTAAAACAAAAGAAAAAGAAAAGTAAGGTTTGCTCAACCTTAAAAATATATTGTTTCAACAATCTTGAAGATGTCTGCAATCTCACAAGACGCATCTCTTCGGTTTATCATGGTGAAAGCACCTTGTTCAGATGTCGAGACAGTTATTACCTGCTGCTCAGCGGAAGTTCTGTAAACTCGAAGTCACTTGAAATTACAATGTGTGAATACTCAGTTTCTGTTGGAAACCCTGGTTTTTTCGAAGGCTACTTGAATGAGTATGGAGAGAAGATTATACAGGATAAAGCTATTGAGACTTTGAATACTTACTTTTAATAGTTTTACTTTTTCTTAGTATTTAGTAGCAAATATTTTTGATTAATTATTAAAGGGCTTTCTCTTATATGAGAAAGCCCTTATTTGTTTTACCTATTATTCATAACGAGTTCAATTACTTTGCCGTTAGATTTTGCGATGTCAAAGACAACGTCATCAATAACTGTATTTTCTTCAATCAGTGTGTTTCCGTCGTTGTCATATATTGTTTTAGTGGAAACTTTGCCGTTTAAATATTCACGGTGCTTCATTTCCATCATGTCAGAAACAGCTCCGGGTTGAATATCATCTTCTGAAGGGATACTATTTATAATTTCACTTAAACTTGCTGATTCAGAATTTTTTTTTTCTATATCAGAAGTATCTTCTATTGAAAGTTCGGATGCTCTGTCCAAAAGTCTTGACTCTACATCTTCCTTAACAACTACAAGATTTTTACCAAACGTAATAATACTATCTCTTGGTATTATTCTGATACTCTTTTGAGTAATATCGGCTATATACTCGAGTCCGATAATTGTGCAGTTATCTTCTTCATCTATATATATGTCACCGATTTCACCTATTAAGCGACCCTTTTTGGTAAGTACTTTTGTACCCTTAACCTGGATATTTTTTTGAAGAAGATCAATAGCAGCCGGTATTTTACTAATGTCATTAATGGCATCTTCATTCTCAATAGTCAATGCATATTCACCAATACCAAGTACATACTCTGTAGGAATAACTTTAGCACTTAATATCTGAATACCGCTATCAACAACCACATAATCAATAGCACCTTTTTCAGCATTGATTATAACAGTTTTAACTTTGCCAACCTCAATACCGTCTGATATGCTGATTATAGGCAAGCCCACTATTTCCTTCGTCTTTTTCATTAAAAAGTACCCCCTCAAATTCCAAAAAATCTATACTGCCAAGTAAATTTATTTTAGGTTTTTAATAATTTCCTCTTTTATTTCAGGCTTAATCACTGCCTCATATTCTTCAACAATTCCTTCAAGTATACTTTGTGCCAAAGATGCAAGTCCCAATTGTTTATACAATGCGCATACATCCAGCACTATCCAGAATAGCATTTCCTTATCAGGATTATGCTGCAGTGCTTTCATATAGTATTCCACTGCCTCGGCTCTTCTACCCTTATCTTTATATTCAAAGGCCTTAACAACGAGTGACTGAACATTAGCTTCAGTATTGCTGATATCATCCTCAGTCATACCATTAGTATCTTCAATCTTATCAATTTCCATGTGAACTTTAGGTATAACATCGGCATCAAGTTGCTTTTCATCAGCTATATCAAATATCTCAGCAGTTTGAGCTTCAATTACATCAACCTCTCCATAAGAGCGATGTTCAACTGATTTCTCTTCATTATGAGGTTCAAATTCCACTGAAAGGCCCTCAGTTTCAGTCTCAGGGGCATATGCAATGCCGTAATTTTCGGTCTCGAATTCGGTTTCAGATACCTCCGAAAGCTCTGCGTTTTCGGTTTCAGGTTCCTCTGAAAGCTCTGCACTCTCAGGTTCAGGTTCCTCTGAAAGCTCTGCACTCTCAGCTTCAGGTTCCTCTGAAGGTTCTGTACTTTCGGTTTCAGCTCCTTCAAACCCTATAGGAATATGTTCATTATCTGCAGACACATCAAAAATATCGACAACATCAGTTTCGACAGCAGCTGCCACTGTATCTGCAGCCTGAATCTCCTCTGATGTGTGGATAGCCTCCGTCCTATCAGATGCTTCCTGTCTATCGGGTTCAATAAACGCAATAAGGTTAGCAAATGAGTCAGAAGTACCTTGCGTAGTTACTCCATTCTCATTTTTTTCTAATCCCATTGTATCAATTATTTGATTAGTGTCAACTGGTTTTTTCAACTTATTTTTTAGATTATATGTATTTTTTACATTTTCTTTCAATAATGTTATTGTTTTCTCAGCTATAGCAGACATTTTTTTGAATATGTTTGAAGTAGTATTTTTTATACTTTCAAAAAACTTATCAATATATATTCCACAATCTATTGAGGAGAACTTTTTGGGTATTACTATAGATATCACCAAAGACAGAATGCAGATAAAAAATAAGAAAATAAGTAATTCTGCAATCAGCGATAAAATTAGAGCAACTTTTTTATCTAAATTGACACTTTCGCTAAGCAGCTCCATTATAAACTTAAAAGCCGGGCTAAAGGAAAAACCTAAAACTATGGAACCTGAAGTTATAGAAATCAATATGCCAAGATTTAATTCTTTTGCCTTATACAGTAGATAAAAGGCAATCATAGAGGTTACCAAAATTGTAATAATAACCGAAATCCCATAGTAGGTCATAAACCCCTCCAGATTATTATGTCTTAATTATCATAAGTGAGCATTCAATCCTGTTTTGGACTAATTGTGTATATTCGATATAAAATAACAAAATTCCTGCTTTTTTTCTTGGATTTATACGGTTATTTTTTTGATACTGATAAATCCTCTCCAAAGGTTTTATTCCTCTTGGCAGGGACAAAAAGTTGTTTTAATTGCATTTTTATGGTAGGTTATATAACCTTGGATATATCATTATTTTCAACAAAAGCAAAATATATAAATCCTATGCGCTAAAAAAAGTGCGGGGAACGCACTTTTTTTACACATAACAATGGGTTTTTTACGGACAATCCCTGACCAGCAAATCTGTTATAAACTAATCTTTTACCAATGCATTTTTAAGGACGGTTTTCATATCCGATGCACAGATAAACTTTAAAGAGTTTCTTACATTCTCAGGTATTTCATCAATATCCTTTTTATTATCAATTGGCAGGATTATTGTTTCTATGCCAGCTCTATGAGCCGCCAGCACTTTTTCTTTCAAACCGCCTATAGGAAGTACCCTTCCTCTCAGCGTTATTTCTCCGGTCATAGCTACCTTACGGTTTACAGGTATGCCTGAGAGGGCCGAAACCATCGCTGTTGCCAAAGTAATACCAGCAGATGGGCCATCCTTTGGTATTGCTCCCTCGGGAACATGAATATGAATATCCTTGTTTTCATAGAAGCTTTCATCAATTTTCAGCTCCTTGCACTGGGATCTTATATAGCTCATTGCAGCTCTTGCAGATTCCTTCATGACATCACCCAGATGCCCTGTCAGCTCAAGCTTTCCGTTACCGTTCATCAAATTTACTTCTATGGATAAGGTGTCTCCGCCTACAGGGGTCCATGCCAGACCAGTAGCTATACCTACCTCGTCCTTCTCATTTGCATAATCAAACCGGTATTTCTTAATTCCAAGATACTTTTCAAGGTTGTTCCTTGAAACAGTTACTACACGCTTGTTATCGGACACTATGGTCTTAGCAACCTTTCTGCAGACCGAGCCAATTTCCCTTTCGAGGTTTCTGACACCTGCTTCCCTTGTGTAGTAATTAATAATATCACGGATTGTATCCTCGTCTATCTTTATGTTTTTCCGCGTCAGACCATTGAGCGCTATTTGCTTCGGAAGCAGGTACTTCATAGCAATATTGGTTTTATCCTCTTCGGTATAGCTTGTAAGAGTTATAACCTCCATTCTGTCCAGTAGCGGCCTTGGAATGGTTTCAAGGCTGTTTGCAGTAGTCAGGAACAGTGCGTTGGATAGGTTAAAGGGTAATTCCAGATAATGATCCCTGAACGCAAAATTCTGTTCCGCATCCAACACTTCCAGCATGGCTGAAGCCGGGTCACCCCTGAAATCACTGCTCATTTTATCTATTTCATCCAGCAGTATAAGCGGATTATTAGAACCTGCCTGCTTAAGGGCAGATATTATTCTTCCGGGCATTGAGCCAACATAGGTACGTCTGTGTCCTCTTATTTCGGATTCGTCCTTGACACCACCGAGAGAAATCCTTACATAGTTCCGGTTAAGTGCTTTAGCTATAGATTTGGCTATTGACGTCTTTCCAACCCCAGGAGGACCTACAAGACATAGTATCGGTCCACGAAGGTCATTTTTGAGCTTGTGAACTGCCAGGTATTCCACAATACGTTCCTTGACTTTTGTAAGCCCATAATGATCCTGTTCGAGTATATCTTCAGCTTTGGCCAGGTCGACATCTTCCACGGTAGATTTATTCCAGGGAAGGTCAAATATCCAATCGACATATGTCCTTATTACGCTGCCTTCTGCTGAACCGGATGGCATCTTCAGCAATCTGTCAAGTTCTTTCAGTACTTTTTTTTCAACTTCCTCAGGCAGACCAGCCTTTTCAAGTTTTGCTTTATACTCTTCAACCTCTCCGGCTACACCGTCCCTGTCACCCAGTTCGTTTTGTATAGCCTTCATCTGTTCTCTGAGGTAATATTCCTTTTGTACTTTATCGATTTGTTTTCTGACTTTTGTATTTATGTCTTTTTCAATCTCAAGTATTTCTGTCTCCTGACTTATAATTGCCAGCAGCCGTTCTATTCTTCTTAACGGGTGGAATTCAGACAATATCTCCTGCTTTTGCTCCACTTTAAGTGGGATATTATTTGCAATAATATCCGATACCTGACTGATGTTATCCAATTCAGCAACAGATAGAGCCGTATCAGGAGACACTTTTCCGCTTAATTTTACATAGTCTTCAAATACTGATACCAAACGCCTTTTTAGTGCTTCAACCTCATTGGGTTCGAAATCTTCCTCCACATGTCCTTCAACCACTTCAACAACGAAAAAAGGTTCCTTCTGTATTATGTTTTTTATTTCAGCTCTGCTGATACCCTCTACAAGCACCCGGATGGTATCACCCTGAAGTTTAAGCAACTGCTTAACCTTTGAAATTGTGCCTATATTATAAATATCCTCTTCCCCAGGCGAGTCGGTAGAAGCATCCTTCTGAGCGACCAGGAAAATCAACTGATCGTTTATCATGGCTTCTTCAAGAGCTTTTATGGACTTTTCTCTTCCCACATCAAAGTACAGGGTCATAAACGGAAATACCGTCAATCCTCTTAAAGGTAATAGTGGTAATGTTTTAACCATATTTATCCTCTCATTTAATAATAAACTTAAGTAGTATGCCTATTAAAAAATTATTTTAATATTGCATATATATTTGCTTAGTAATAATTCTTATCTAAAGTTTTGATTAAATTATCAATCACACCTTAGCACAAGACCTCTTTCGGCATCAACTGTAACTACAGATCCCGTTTTTAGTATTCTTGTAGCATTATCGGCTCCCACAATTACAGGAATATCCAGAGCCAGGCCAACAGTTGCCGCATGACAAGCCTGACCTCCTTCCTCAACAATAATTGCTGAGGCTCTTTTTATTATTGGGAGCATTTCATTGTTTGTGGAAGGGGTAACAAGAACATTTCCATCGGAGAAATTATCAAGTGCTTCTTTTACAGTTTGTGCCACACACAATTCGCCTGTAACGGATACCTCTCCAATCCCGACTCCCTGCACTAATACTTTACCCACTATATGAACTTTTAATGTATTTGTAGTACCACTGATTCCAGCAGGTACTCCGGCAGTTATTACAGCTAACTCACCATTTTTGACGAGACCCGATTCCAGAGCTTTTTCAATACCCATATCAAACATCTCGTCTGTAGTATTGGCAACCGGAACAAGGTAGGGTAAAACTCCCCAGGAAAGGTTAAGCTGCCTCTGAACCTTTGGATTAACCGTCGTAGCTATTATTGGACATGCAGGGCGGAATCTGGAAATCATTCTGGCAGTGTGACCTGACTGGGTAACAGATATAATTGCTGCTGCTTTCAGGTCAAGAGCCGTTGTACATGTAGCATGACTGATAGCATTTGTTACACTTGTATTGATTTCAGTCTGCTGTGTTGTGAATCTTTTCCAGTAATCCATGGAGCTTTCTGCCTTTTCAGCTATTTTGGCCATTACTGCAATAGTCTCCAAGGGATATTTACCGGCTGCAGTCTCTCCGGAAAGCATAACACCGCTTGTACCATCATAAATGGCATTTGCAACATCACTAGCTTCGGCGCGGGTTGGTCTTGGATTTCGTATCATGGAGTCAAGCATTTGCGTGGCTGTTATAACAGGTTTTCCATTTCTGTAGCACTTCTCTATTATGTTCTTTTGAACAATAGGCACTTCTTCCACAGGGATTTCAACACCAAGATCTCCTCGGGCAACCATTATTCCGTCTGACACCTTAAGTATCTCATCAAAATTCCTGATTCCTTCTCTGTTTTCAATTTTTGATATAACAAGTATATCGCTGCCTCCATTCTTTTCCAGAACCTTTCTGATCTCAACTACATCAGAGGCCTTTCTTACAAAGGAAGCCGCGATTATGTCAAAATCATTCTCTATTCCGAATTTTATATCGGCAATGTCCTGACTTGTTAAAGATGGCAGTCGGATATCAGCTCCCGGAACATTTATTCCTTTACGGTCTCCTACAACACCGCCGTTTTTAACAATACAGTAAATATCCTTATTTTTTATCTCATAAACTTCAAGTTCTACAAGACCGTCGTTTATAAGTATCCTGCTGCCCTTTGATACATCCCTGTACAATTCCTTATAGGTAATAGAACAGCAGTTTTCATCTCCAACAATATCTTTATTAACTAAAATAAATTGGTTGTTTTCTTTTAATGTAGCCTGTCCTTCCTTAAAGTCACCTGTCCTGATTTCAGGCCCCTTTGTATCAAGCAGTAAAGGAATTGGGAGTCTTAGTTCGTCTCGTATTTTCTTAAATAAGTCGGCTCTTTTTTTCTGCTGTTCATGGTTTCCATGCGAAAAATTCATTCTAGCTACGTTCATACCGCCAAGCATCATATTTCTAAGGATGTTCTCATCGTCAGAAGCTGGTCCGAGCGTACATATAATTTTGGTTCTTCTCATAAATTTGCCCTCCAAAAGCAATATAACTGTTGATGTTGATAAGTAATATATAATTTGAAATCTCCCATAAGCGCCATTGCAATATTTGAAGATTAAATCGTATCTATTTAATGCCTGAAAACATTTAATATGATATTTTATTTTAAGCAGATTGTCTACTGTATGAAGTATAAAAATTATTGTTTATTTTGTTATACCCCCTATTCTGAAACTTAATCTTAATTTGTTTTAGGGTTTTTAGTATTATAAATTACTATTCTGCTAAAAATATTAACATTAATTTTGGTACTAAAGCAAATATTCGGGTAAATCTATTGTTGGAAAAATGGTTTGATTTTTGGAGGCTGATATGAAGGAACGAAAAATTTCTACTGAACGTGAACGGTTTTCAACAGGTTTGGCCGTTTTTTTTGCGACTCTGAGTTCTACTGTAGGTTTGGGGAACATATGGAAGTTTCCGTATATGACCGGAAAGTATGGTGGGGGAGCTTTCCTTATCGTATACTTGATATGCGGTTTATTTGTAGCTTTGCCAGTAATGGTAAGCGAATTGTTGGTTGGAAGAAAAACAAGGAAAAATCCAATTGGAGCATTTAAGATGCTTTCAAAAAATCCGTTTTGGAAGACCATAGGATATATGGGGATAATATCAGCATTTTTTATTCTGTTTTTTTACAGTGCAGTTGCAGGCTGGGTTTATTCTTATATTTTCAAGGCTATTTCTGGAACCTTCGGCAATGCGTCAATGGATAAGATGGAGAGTATATTCAGTGAAACTGTCACAGGACCTCTTCCCCCTGTAATATGGCAAATTATAGCCATTATTGTTGTGTCAACCATACTACTCTTCGGAGTCAAGAAAGGTATTGAAAGAATTACAAAGCTTTTGATGCCGGTTCTGCTTATTCTGATAATTATTTGTGATATCCGGGCATTGTTTCTGCCAGGAGCAATGGACGGAATGAAATTTCTATTTAAAATAGACTTCTCAAGTGTAACAAAAGAGGTTGTTCTAATGGCTTTGGGGCTATCCTTCTTCAAGCTTTCTCTTGGCATGGGAACAATAATTACCTATGGAAGTTATTTTACTGCCGACAATAACCTGTTTGCCACCTCAGGTAAAGTAGCACTATCGGATACCATAGTTTCACTTCTTGCCGGAATCGCAATCTTTCCGGCAGTGTTTTCATTTGGTATGAAACCCGAGCAAGGCCCGGGTCTGCTGTTTATGACCATACCCCTTGTATTTTCAAAAATACCTTTAGGAGGACTGCTTGTAGTGCTGTTTTTCGTGTTAACAGCTATCGCTGCTACTACTGCAATGATGTCAATATTTGAAGTTGTTATAACTTTTATTATTGAAGAAAAAAAGCTGTCCAGACGAAAAGCAGTTATTACTACCGCTGTCGTTGTTATGCTTTTTGGAGTTCCATCCGCTCTGTCAGCAAACAGTACAAGTCTGTTGAGTAACTTTAAAATATTTGGACAAACCTTCTTTGATTTCTTTGATAGTGTATCCTCTAATATTCTCTTGCCTTTGGGCGGCTTGCTTATAGTCATTTTTACAGGTTACTTTCTAAACAAGGATGATGTTCGGGAGGAGTTATCAAACAAGGGAACTTTAAATAATGCCAGACTGATAAAAGTGTATCTTTTCCTCCTGAAATTTGTTACGCCGGTACTGTTACTTATTGTTTTCTTAAGTATGACTGGAATTATATAGTTATGAGAACTAATGCTTAATAGTTCTTACGATTTGGACTTCCGGAAATTGTTTTGATGGCCCCTTCCACTTCTTTTAGTGGGTACAAGGTTCCATCCATTGTAAAAGCTGCTTTTACTCTTGAACTCAATAAAAGTGAGTTATGACAGAATTCAACCTATCAAGTTGCTTTATTATGAACTCAATATCTTCAACCCATAACTTTCTTTTAGTATCATACATAAGCTCAGAAGCAATTTATAAATGACACTAAAAAACAGACATATTGGAGAATGTCTGTTTTTTAGTGTCATTTATATTAATATTTTAACCTTTTATTTTAACCTTACCTCTCCTCCAGCGGAACAAAAGGCTGTGGCTTTGTAATGCTCTTATATGCAGGTCTGATAATCTTTTGCATACACACCACTTCCTCAATTCTGTGAGCACACCAGCCAACAATTCTTGCTACTGCAAACAATGGAGTAAACAGCTCTGTTGGAATTCCCAGAGCATCATAAACAAAGCCGGAATAGAGATCTACGTTTGCACAGATATTTTTTGAAGTACCCTTCTTCTCTGCGAATACTTCAGGCCCTATTCTCTCTACTGCATCATATAACAGGAACTCCTTCTCACGGCCTTTTTCTATAGCAAGCTGGTGGGCCTTCTCCTTAAGAAGTATTGTTCTGGGGTCTGACAAAGTGTACACTGCATGGCCCAAACCATAAATAAGTCCGGCTTTATCAAAGACTTCCCTGTTCATCATTTTGGTCAGATAGGTTTTGATTTCATCTTCATCGGCCCAGTCTGACACATTTTCCTTGATATTCTCCAGCATCTCCATAGCCTTTATATTGGCACCGCCATGTTTTGGGCCTTTCAAGGAGCCAACTGCGGCCGCGATTGCCGAATATGTGTCAGTCTCGGTTGAAGATACAACTCTTGCGGCAAAGGTTGAGTTATTGCCTCCGCCATGCTCAGCGTGAAGTACCAGAGCAAGGTCAAGGATTTCTGCCTCAGTTTTAGTGTATTTGTTATCAGGTCTAATCATATGCAAAATATTTTCAGCTGTGGACAAATCAGGTCTTGGCATATGAATATACAGGCTCTGCCCCCCGTAATAATGGGACTTTGCCTGGAAGCCGTAAGCAGCCATTGTAGGGAAACGTGCTATTAGCTCAATACTCTGCCTTAAAAGATTTTTTGGGTCAATGCTGTCGGGGTCCTGATCATAGGAATATGACACCAGAACGCTTCTGGCCAGCTTGTTCATTATATCTGAACTTGGAGCCTTAAGGATCATATCTTCAGTAAAGCCATTTGGAAGTGCTCTTAAGCCTCCAAGTAGCTGGTTGAATTCATCAAGCTGCTCTTTATTTGGCAATTTCCCGAACATCAGCAGATAGCAAACCTCTTCAAAGCCAAATCTTTGTTCCCTCTGAAACCCTTTTACAAGATCAACTACGTCTATACCCCTGTAAATAAGGCGTCCCTCGTCTTCTTTTCTCTCTCCTTCATATATGACATAACCATGTACTTCACCTATTTCGGTAAGTCCAACCAGGACTCCCGAGCCGTCACTGTTCCTGAGACCTTTTTTAACACTATACTTGCTGAAATATTCTGCATCGATTTTATTTACATCATCTATATAACCTACCATTTTTTCTACATAAGAATTCAATTTTTGTTCCATATTCTCTTCCTCCAAATGACTAAATGAAATATCTGATTTTAAGTCAACTCAATTTCCATCAAAAAGATACCCCAATTGTATAATATTTCTGATGTTGATGCAAGTTTAATTTGTTAAAAAATCATCATAGTCTTAATAACCTATGACTGTATTATTAATATTACTGCTATATTCGAATTATACGTGGTATAAATTTATTCCATTATACTAAAGTATAACTAATCATAAGTATAACTAATCATATTTTTATTTTGAACACAAAAAAGTGAGCTGAAAATGCTCTGCAAAATCAACTCACCTTTGTGCTCTTTATTATTTGTTCCTGTATTATTCCTTACCGCAGCACTTCTTGTATTTCTTTCCGCTTCCGCATGGGCAGGGATCATTTCTTCCTACTTTGTTGCTTACTGCCATTCGTGAGGTACGGAATTCCTTTGTAATTTCTTTTCTTCTTTCTTCTGGAAGAATATCCTCCCATTCAGGCAAATTATATAGCCAGTCGGCCTTGGCATCCAGCATATTAAAATAAAGCTTGTCATAATCTATTTCAATATCAATTATGCTTGATTCCTCAAGGGTATCCAGTTCAACTTCATTTACAAGACTGGTATTAATACCATCCAGAAAGCCTATAAAGGTAACAGAATCCATATTAAATGAATTTGCAACCTCTGAAAGCTGACCCTTTATATTTTTGAGGTTATTCGCCAATATATAAGCATAGTTGTCTTTTTCTTTTAAGAAATATTCTTTCCAAAAGGTTTCATTTTCCTGTGGAGTTCTTTCCTTATCCGCTATCTCTCTCCACTGATCATTTAATGTCATAACAATTACTCCTTTTCATATAAATCAAAGTATTGCCCGCAGCTTCTACATACAGCAGATGTAATGAAAAGACATTTGCTGCTTTCAATCCTTTGGTATTATATCATAGGAGAATTGGGGCTGCAAGAGCAGTAAAGTTAACCTCAAAATTATCGACATTTTATCTATTCTCTTTTTGACCTATTTATTAATATTGGCTTTTCACTATCAATTGGAAGAAGTAATGTAACCTTGGTGCCTTTTTTAAGCTTACTTTTTATT
The DNA here is from genome assembly GCA_023415305.1 of Bacillota bacterium. Taxonomy (GTDB): domain Bacteria; phylum Bacillota; class Clostridia; order Acetivibrionales; family DSM-1351; genus Ruminiclostridium. The sequence continues at coordinate 123,016 of JAEZKZ010000045.1, read as the reverse complement.
GACAATATTGCTCTGTCATCATAAAAGGCCTCGAGGACGGAGCGGACATATCTCAATCCAATTCCAACCGACTTTCTTCCACTATCAAACTTACCCCGAAACGGCTCTTGAATTTTTTTCAGTTCTTCAGCAGTAAGTCCTACGCCGTTATCCTCTATAGATATAATTATTGCATTGCGCATACTGGAATGTAGTACCCTCACGGCAAGTACTCCGGACTCTCCAAGGCCATGGTGTATCGCGTTTTCGGCTATAGGCTGCAGGATCATTCTGGCAGTTGACGTATCCAGATATTCCCCATCTTCCACCTCAACATAACTATCAAATTCGTACCTCATTTTTTGCAACTTCAGATAAGCCTGAAGCATTTTCAGCTCTGTTCGTACAGTGGCTCGCTTGTCAATTTTCCCCAGACTATATGCCAAGATATAATTCAGCTCTGTTGTAAAGTTTTCTATGTCCTTCTGATCATGCATTTTTGCAAGCCAGTGAATTGAATTAAGTGAATTCATAAGAAAATGGGGATTAATCTGATAATATATTTTCTCGATTTCAAGTTGATGCTTTTCCAGCATAACATTTTCAACATCACTTAAAAGTTTCTGTATTTGAATCTTCATATTGTTAAACTGATCAAAAAGTTCATCATATTCGGAAGCACCCGTCTGTACTGATATTATATCCAAATCTCCCTTCCCTATTTTCTTGATTTCTTTTGAAAATATTGAGATAGGTTTATAAATCAATCGTGATATAACGAAGGAGGAAAAAATAGTCAGGAAAAAAACTAAAAATAGTATGGCTACTACATTTCTCACCCACGCTAGAAATTCCCTGTTATATTCACTTACCGGCAATAAAAGTACATTAGTACAACTTGTAGATACTTGTCTGACACCTACATAATTGCCATACCTTCCAAAATAACTGTTATTTACCTTTTTCTCGTCCTGTAGTTTGAATTCTTGTCCATAGGTGAAATCCTTGTTACTGGAATAATATACTCTATCTTGTGCATCCAGCTGTAAAAGTATGTAATTCATATTTTGAGTTTTTGAGATGGTATTTACAATTTCCTCGGTATCCATACGAGATTCAATATAGATAATTAGTTTATATCCATTAGCCAGGATAATTTCTCTTGCAACCGAAAGCACTTGCCACGTACTGGTAGCCATTGTGGCAGACTGGTGAAGCGGATGATAGCACACACTTCCGTTTTTTCTCAGATAATCCTGTTTTAACGGGGAAAAGTTACTACGGGCAGCAAAATTGTAAAAATAATACTCCTCATTTGCAGGATCAAAATACATCCTGTTCCCAATACTGCTGTTTGCAAAAGATATTTTGACAAGGTTCTCGGATATCTGTTGTTTTATTAAATATCTTTCATAATTCGATTCAGCGGAAAAAAAACTATCCAATTGATATCCTACCACCCCCTGGGGAGTCATTTGCTGTGAGACCTGTACCATATCCAAATAGCTTCGTTCCATTTTGTCTGTAATCTGCTGCAAGCTAGATACCATCGATGTCATCAATTTGTTTTTCTCTATAGACTGTATCGTTTGGAATGAAACCAGTATTAACAGCAACAAACTGACTGATATTTCAACTATTACAATGAATATCAGTCTTTGATGTAACGTTTTGAATTTAATTGGCAGTATTTTTTTGCAAAATTCTTTAAAAACCCCATTAAGAAATTTTCCCATTTTGCAGCACTCCCCGCAGAAAACTGATGAAGGCCAAACAGATTGGCCCGCATCAGTTAATCATGTACTATTATTCTATTATATTATATTATTTTGCTATTTCAGCTATCTCTGTTATAATTTTATCTCCGCCCTGTGCCTTCCAATTTTTTACGAACTCGTCAAAGGTGCTGGTAGGATCGGTACTCATTATTGCCTTTGCGAAGGACTCCTGTTCAAGTTTCTGAAGACTCGCCCACTTGGAGGTCATAGTATCGGTGGTCCCGTAATAAAGACTGTATACTTCCTTAATGTTCTTGCCTGTGGAAAGCGGCCTGTCACCAACCATTATTGAAATAAGTCTCGGGAGGTTGCTAGTGACTAGTTCACTTGACAGATCCCAGTTGTTTATAGAGTAATTATCCTTAGGATCCTTTTTAAGTTTGGTAATCGCTTCCATGTCGCTTTTAAGAAGCTTGTGAGTGCTAAAATCAACATCGTTTATAGTTATTTCGCCCTTCATATATCTTGTAAGAATATCATAGGAAGCCTCAAGCTCATCAACATTATCAAATACACCGAACAGAGGATATGAACCGCCTGTACCGGAACCCTTACTTAATCCTGATTCAATCCACTTGGCCTCATCTCTCAAGAGCAGATTGATTATTTTCACTGCTGCTTCAGGATTCTTGTAATTCTTGTTTACGACCAGGAATGAAGTAGCCGGAGAAGCCATATGGACATAATAGTTGCCGTCGTCGGCCTCAGGATAAGCGTATGCCTGCCAATCCGGAGCGGGATTTTTCTTATATGCGTCAGCGAGATTATACCCGACCCACCATGGCCCAAAAAAGATACCTGTCTTGTTATCCAGGGCCGGTTGCATACTGTCGTCACGTATCAGCATTTCTTTATCAATCAAACCGTCCTTGTACAGATCATGTAAAGTCTGTAAGGCTAGCTTTGTCTCAGGCTGTATTGAACCGTAGGTTACCTGTCCGTTATCGTCCTTCAGCCAGTAAGTTGGGAAGGATTTATGCGCCCCAAAAATAGGATCCAGACCAAACTGATTTCCATCCGGCTGTGCAAATCTTTGCTGCTTGGATGGACCTCCTATTCCGATAGTATCCTTCTTTCCATTGCCATCAGGATCCTTTTCTACAAAAGCTTTTGCCACTTCTCTGAGTTCTTCCAAATTCTTCGGAGCACTCAAGCCTAGCTTATCCAGCCAGTCCTGACGGATCCACATCTCATTAAAACCGTTTGCTTTAGGTGTTGTAGCAGGAATACCCATCACTTTTCCATCAATTTCAACGAGTTTTTTAAGGGCATCTCCACCGCTCTTGTAGAAGGCTTTCAACAAATCGCTGCCATAATCGTTGTATGTGGATGTTAGATCAGCTATCTGGTTGTATTTATTCATTGAACTGAATTGAGTCATGTTTACCATAAGTGCATCCGGTAAACTATTTGATGAAATAGACAAGCTTAACTTCTGGTCAAAATCGTTTCCGGGAGCAGCTATCCAATCTATTTTAACATCAATATTAAACTGCTTCTTTATTTCATCTATAAAACCATTCTTTTCAATAGATTGACCCTCATCAAACTTGACATTTGGGTCAAGACTTCTGACAACCCTGATTGTTACAGGTTCCTCATATTTTCCGAATGGATCTGCCTTTTCAGCAGTGCCGGATTGTACTGCTTCAGTATTTGCTGCGGTACTTGTGTTTCCAGTACTTGGCTCAGTTGCTTTGTTTGAACCACAAGCGACAATTGATATCATCATTGAGACTGCCATGATACCAGCTATAACCTTTTTTAGATACATTCCATTACTCCCTTCTTTCTGCTTAACTTTTCTCATTTTTTCTTTCCTCCTGTCTAGTTTTTGCTATATTAAATTGCCTTAATGATTCGGCAATAAAACCCTTTCCAATGCAGCTAATCACTCTTTAACAGACCCAAGAGTAATTCCGGTTATAAAATACTTTTGGAGGAACGGATAAACTATAAGAACAGGAACCATCGCAATAAAAACTTTGGCTGCGTTCAGAGATTTGTTGTTGAGCTGTGAGGAAAGCTTTATCTCCTCAGTGGTCATTCTTGTAGGATCCAAATTCACTACCAATTGCTGTATATATGTTTGAAGCGGATAATTCGACTGTTTTGTATTAAGAACCAACCCCTGAAAAAATTCATTCCAGTGACCTACTATTGTAAATAACGTTATGGTTGCAATTACAGGTCCCGACAATGGTATGTAAATCTGAAGGAAAATCCTCCAGGGTCCGGCTCCATCAACATAAGCTGCTTCCTCCAATGCAGAAGGAAGGTTTCTGAAAAAGTTGACAATTAGTATTATATTAAATATGGGGAGGCCACCTGCAAGGGCAAGGCCCCAAATGGAATCAATAAGCCCGTAGCTTCGTACAGTAATATACCATGGAATTATTCCACCATTAAAAATCATACAAAAAACCAATACCCACATATGTGCATTCCTGTGAGGAAGCTGTTTTGCGGTTTTTGACAACGGATATGCCGAAAGTAAGGTAACTCCCACACCAACCAAGGTTCCAAGAATAACCCTTTTTACTGATACTAAGAATGATGTAAAGAAAGCTGTTTCAGCGAGAATCTTCTCGTAAGAAAGTAAATTGAAGCCTATGGGCCAAAATGAAACAGCCCCTGCATTTACCGCACCTTTTTCGCTAAGGGAAATCATTAAAACATACCATAGAGGAAGCAAACATATAAGTGTAATTAAAATAAGTATAATCAAATTAGCAAAATCAAATATTTTTGAGCCTAAACTTTTCTGTTCAATCAAAACAGTTCACCCCACCCAATAGTTAAAATATTTTGTACCCGGTAAATCTGTCTGCCATTATATAGCTGACAGCAATCAAAACAAAACTGACAACTGATTTAAGAAGACCAACCCCAGTTGCAAGACTGAACTGAAGGTCAACAAGACCTGCGCGGTACACCCATGTGTCAATTATATCGCCAGTAGAATAAACCAGTGGGTTATACAGGTTGAAAATCTGGTCAAATCCTGCATTAAGAACATTTCCCAGAGAAAGAATAGCCAAAAGTATAATGGTAGAACTTATTCCAGGAAGAGTAATGTGAAGAAGCCTTTTGAAGCGTCCTGAACCATCAATGGCAGCAGATTCGTGAAGGGCTGGATCAATACCTGTCAGCGCTGCAAGATAAATCACCGCATTATATCCGAAATTCTTCCATATATCAGTGCCAATGACAAGAGGCTTGAACATTTCAGCTTTTCCGAAAAATAATATTGGATCGATTCCGAATAATTGCAGTAGGCTATTAACTGGTCCGTAATACCCGAATATTGTTAATATAATATTTGAAAAGATTACCCATGATAGGAAGTAAGGTAGGTAGACCAACGTCTGGATTGGTCTTTTAAGCTTTTTTATGACTAACTCGTTTAAGAGCAGCGCAAAAATCAAAGGTACTAAAAGATTTCCAATCATTTTTCCTACTGCAATAATTACAGTATTCAAAAATACCTGTTTAATATCCGGCATGGTGAACATGTACCGGAAATTCTCCAACCCTATCCATTCCGATTTAAAAATACCCAAACCCGGGTTGAAATCCTGGAACGCTATTACAATCCCGAACATGGGCACAATGCTGAACAATATCAACCAGATATAACCAGGAGCCATCATCAGATAATAATGTTTTAAGAATTTTTTATTATACATCTCAGCAGTGCCCTCCCAATAATCAGATACTTGTAAACGTATCTGCCAATTGCTTACTACTTGAGTGTAACATGAAGTGATATTATTGATATATAGAGGTGTGTTGCGGAATTTAAGTACCTTTCTCTTGTTATTTTTAGATAAAAATTAATATATTTCATTAATCAAGAGTGCTGTTTTACTTTTACATAACATTTGTCATGGTCAATTTGCTTTCTATATTCTCCGGGAGTCATTCCGGATAGCTTATAAAAAACATGAATGAAGTAGTTTACATCTTCATAACCCACTGCTTGTGATATATCAGCCACCAGAGAATCTCCTACGGCCAGAAGTTCCTTTGCAGCTCGTATTCTTTCCTTACGGACAAATTCTTTAAAAGCCAATCCTGTATGCTTTTTGAAATTAACTGAAAAATAGCTGCGGCTGAGATTAACCTGTTGAGCAGCATCCTCTGCATGGAGGGATCCTCCAAGATGCTGCTTTACATAAATCACTGACTTTAGAATACATACCGGCATATTTTCAAGTATTAATCCGGTGGCTGCCTTACGATATAATTCATCTCGGAAATTCTTAAGCCACATAAAAAAATCCTCAGGTTTGTGATATTCGACAAATTCCTTTTCAGGCATCCCCATACATTTTTCTGCGTGACGAACCAGGGGCAGTAAGGAGTGCTCGACTTTTCTGACAGAAACCCTCATTTCTGTTGTATGGTCACACAACTGCTCAAACAGCGAATCATCATATATCCAATACATTTCCTTCCATTCCCTGATGAGTTGGTTCCATCCTTTATCCCCATCTGTCGGCATTACACATGCTGATAATCCATCCTGAATTTTTTGAGCTTTACCGTACCTTGTTTCAATATTATTAATTTTACTGCTGATACGGCTAAGTAATTTATCGCAGTCTATTGTTTCCATCTGCATTTTTGAGATATAGTCTATTGCACCCATTCTTAATGCTGACTGTACATAATGAAAATCTTCATGAAAAGTTAAAACTACAAAAAGAAGTTCAGGAAATAATATATTGCATTTTTCCATAAACGAAATACCATCCATCACAGGCATATCCAAGTCGACAAAAGCAATATCAGCCTGCAAACCCTCAAGAAAATCAAGTGCCTGTGCACCATTTTGAGCCTCACCCACTACAGTCATACCATACTTATCCCATGGTAACATTGATATAATCCCTCTTCTTGCCAATTTATCATCATCAATTACTAATACTTTGTACATTATTACCCTCCGTTAACAAAATTTCAAAATGGAAAATGACGTCCTATTTATGTGCAATCACGTTACCTGAAATTATAAAAAATAGCTAATCGTGCAAGAGTAATGATTTTACCCCATTACCAATTTGCTCCTTATTCACCACTATTTTTATTCTAATGATTCCCGTAGATTTTTGTCAAGCCAGATTAATGCCGTTAAATATTTATGTTAACTCTTTTTCACCTCATGGCATATATTGAAATAGAATAACAATTTCTTATTTCAGGTATGGTGGTGAAATTATGACAAATGAGAGTTTTTATTATACCGAAGATTTTGAGGATAGGCAGATACCCGGCAAATCATATATAAGAGTTTTTCACGCAGCACCGGGTGCTCCGGAAGTCGATATTTATGCAAATGGTAGGATTATTGCAAGACGATTAGCCTTCGGCCAATTCACAGACTACATTTCGGTTGATGCAGGAACATATACAATTGAAGCCTTTCCGGTTGGGTTGCATACTTCACCGGTTTTAAGGGTAAATCTGCCTGTTGCTGAAGAGAAGGTCTTCACTCTGGCAGTTATAGGAATCCTGCCACGGATAGGCATTCTACCCGTGGAAGACGTATATGAACCGGTTAATCCCGGTAGGACGAATGTACGCTTTGTTAACCTGTCCCCTAATGCACCGGGTTTAAGTCTTTCTCTACGGGGAGGGTTGGAGCTTTTTTCCGATATAAGCTACACAGAGGTCAGTGATTACAGAGCAATACTTCCAGGCAGATATAACCTTGTTGTTACTCCTACAGGTACCCAAACTGTTGTTGTAAACCTGCCCAATGTTCGACTTCTGCCCAGAAGAAATTTAACTTTCTATACTGTCGGAATGTTTGGACAACAGCCCTCTTCACTGGAGGTATATATCCCTATGGATGGAACTACCTACTTAAGAGATTTTTAGCCTTCACTTAAAATTACCACTCCATAAGGTAATAAATTGCCTAACAAAAAATAAAGCCGTAACTACACGGGAATCATTGCCCCCCATAGTTAACGGCTCTATTTTAACCACAGAAAAGTACACTCGCCTGTCGCAGGTACTCTTAGAAATCACAATTTCCCGTCGTTCTCGGGAATGGAATCACATCTCTGATGTTGGTAATGCCTGTAAGGTACATGATAGCTCGTTCAAAGCCCAGTCCGAAGCCCGCATGCTTTGTTCCGCCATACTTTCTCAATTCTAGATACCACCAGTAGTCGTCTTTTTTAAGTCCCATATCATCCATTTTCTTTTCAAGCACATCCAAGCGCTCTTCTCTTTGGCTGCCTCCAATAATTTCACCAACGCCGGGTACAAGTAAATCCATTGCAGCCACTGTTTTGTCATCTTCATTGATTCTCATATAGAAAGCCTTGATTTCTTTTGGATAATCGGTAACAAATACTGGTTTCTTAAATATCTGTTCAGTAATATACCTTTCATGCTCTGTTTGCAGGTCACTTCCCCATTCAACCGGATATTCGAAATTATCCTTGTTCTTTTGAAGCAACTCTATAGCCTCGGTATAGGTTATGTGAGCAAAATCAGAGTTTACAACGTTATTCAAGCGCTCCAACAGAGTCTTATCAATAAAGCTATTGAAAAACTCCATCTCTTCGGGTGCATTCTCCATAACATAGCTAATAATATACTTCAGCATGTCCTCAGCCAGCATCATATCATCTTTCAGATCTGAAAAGGCGATTTCAGGTTCAATCATCCAAAACTCAGCCGCGTGGCGGGCTGTATTGGAATTTTCCGCTCTGAAAGTAGGACCGAAGGTGTAGATATTCTTGAAGGCCAGCGCATATGCTTCTCCGGTAAGCTGCCCGCTTACTGTCAGACTGGTTTCCTTCTCAAAGAAATCCTGTGAGTAATCAATACTTCCATCCTGCTTTTTCGGTGGATTGCATGCATCCAGTGTGCTTACCCTGAACATCTGTCCCGCACCTTCAGCATCACTTCCTGTAATCAACGGGGTGTGCACATAAACAAAGCCTCTCTCCTGAAAGAATTTGTGAATTGCAAAGGCCGCCAGCGATCTCACTCTGAAAACTGCTGAAAATGTATTTGTTCTAGGTCTTAAATGAGCTATGGTTCTTAAAAATTCAAAGGAATGTCTCTTTTTTTGCAGCTGATAATCGGTAGGGCAGTAATTCTCAATAGCAATACGGGTTGCTTTCAGTTCAAAAGGTTGCTTTGCATTCGGTGTTTCCACAAGTTCACCTTCAACCTCTATAGCCGAACCGACAGTTAGTTTTGTTACTTCCTTGAAGTTCTCCAGCTTGCCTTCTTCAAATACAATCTGAAGATTCCTAAAAAAAGTACCATCATTTAATTCAATAAATCCAAAGGTTTTAGAATCACGAACAGTTTTTACCCATCCGGGTACGGTTATTATCTTTCCGATATAATCCTGTGGTGATCTGAAAAGTTTTTTTATTTCTGAATAACTCATTCTAATCTCCATTCCGCTTTGTACAGCGTCATAATAAGTAATTAATTCCATCCTTATTTAATATTATTCCAAATATTAATAAAGTTAAAGTATTTGCTATGATTTAATTTAGATTAATATGATTTAATTGCTTATTTTCAGCCAATTTATACTCAGAGAAGCTCAATACTGCTTTCGTAGCACTCTTTAATCATTTCTTCACTCCAGACAGAGGACTGAACCTCACCTATATGTGCTTTTCCAAGGAAAAACATGCAGATTCTGGACTGTCCAATTCCTCCGCCAATGGTATAAGGAAGTTCCCTGTTAATAAGCTGGGAGTGGAAGGGTAGATTTTTTCTGTCCTCGCAGCCTGCTTTCTTTAATTGAACCACCAGTGAATCCTCATCAACTCTTATTCCCATTGAGGATACTTCAAAGGGAATATCGAGGACGGGATAATAAAAAACGATATCTCCATTTAATGCCCAATCGTCATAGTCAGGAGCTCTTCCGTCATGCTTCATTCCTGATTTTAAGGTATCACCGATTTTCATAATGAATATTGCCTTCTTTTCCTTTGCAAGCATTCTTTCTCTCTCTTTTGAAGTCAATTGGGGATACATATCCTCAAGCTCCTGAGTTGTCACAAAGAAAATATCTTCGGGTAAAAAGCGTCCCAAGGAAGGGTATAACCCTGTAATATAATTTTCAGTTCTTTTAAACACAGAGAAAATTTGCCTTACAATACTCTTTAAAGTTTCTTCGGTGCGCTGGGTTTTATCAATAATTTTCTCCCAGTCCCATTGATCTACATATACTGAGTGAATGTTATCAAGATCTTCATCTCTTCTAATGGCATTCATATCTGTGTACAAACCTTCTCCCGAAGAAAAACCGTAACGTTTGAGGGCCATTCTTTTCCATTTCGCAAGTGAATGCACAACTTCAACCGTACCTCCACCAATTCCCTTGACATCAAAGGAAACCGGCCTCTCGACCCCATTCAAATTATCATTCAATCCTGTTTCAGGCTTTACAAATAATGGTGCGGAAACTCTGGTAAGATTCAATTCCTTTGCAAGTTCACTTTCAAAAAAATCTTTAATCTGCTTGATGGCTACTTCCGTTTTTCTAATATCAAGGCTGGATTTATAGCCATCCGGTTTAGAAATATTACTCATAAACTCCTCCTGATTAACATTTATTATTTTAATAAATTCAAATAATTGCAAGATGACAAATCATAAAAATCATTTTATCACATATCTATCTATAAATAAAACACCAATAAGCAAATAAAAAGTACAATTACTAAATAGTTAAAAAAAATAAACACCAGTAAAATCAATGAATATGATCTTACTAGCGTTTATGATTTTAAGAATATTTACTACTCCAACAAAAGCATATCATTTTAAAGTAATTTTATAAAGTAATTATAAGCTAATAAGTAAACATTACATTGCATCAAAGGTCTTTTTTACTTCCTTGAGGAAATCCTCTGTATTAACCGTCTTTATTTCCTTTAGTTCTGAAAGCAACGCAAGGTCCTTAGTCATTACTCCATTTTCAATTGTCTGTAAGGAAGCCTTATCCATCTTATCAGCAAACTCAATCAGTTCTTCAATACCATCCAGTTCTCCTCTTTTACGCAATGCGCCAGTCCAGGCGAACAATGTTGCCATGGAGTTTGTGGAGGTTTCCTGTCCCTTCAGGTGCTGGTAGTAATGGCGCTGTACAGTTCCGTGAGCTGCTTCATATTCATAGTAGCCTTCAGGTGAAACCAATATTGAAGTCATCATTGCAAGGCTTCCGAATGCGGTTGCAACCATATCGGACATAACGTCCCCATCATAATTCTTGCAGGCCCAGATAAATCCACCCTCAGAGCGTACAACGCGGGCAACCGCATCATCAATAAGAGTGTAGAAATATTCAATACCTGCTGCCTTAAACTTGTCGTCATATTCCTTCTCATATATTTCCTGGAAGATATCCTTAAAGGTATGGTCATATTTCTTTGAAATAGTATCCTTTGTTGCAAACCAGATGTCCTGTTTCTGATCCAATGCATAGTTAAAGCAGGACCTTGCGAAGCTTTCGATGGACTTGTCTATATTGTGCATTCCAAGTATGACTCCTGCACCGTCAAAATCAAGTATAGTCTGTCTGGTTACTTCACCCTTTTCATTTGTAAATACCAGTTCAGCTTTTCCTGCTCCGGGAACACGGTATTCGACATCCCTGTAAACATCACCGTATGCATGTCTTGCGATGGTTATTGGCTTAACCCAGGTCTTAACAAAGGGCTTTATACTGTCCAGAAGTATAGGTGCACGGAAAACAGTTCCGTCAAGAATGGCTCTTATAGTTCCATTCGGGCTCTTCCACATTTCAGTAAGGTTATATTCCTTAACTCTTTCTGCATTTGGTGTAATGGTAGCACATTTTACTGCAACTCCATATTTCTTGGTAGCAATTGCAGAGTCAATTGTTACCTGGTCTCCGGTCTTTTCTCTGTACTCCAGACCCAAGTCATAATACTCTGTCTTGAGATCAATATAAGGCAGTAATAAAATATCCTTTATCATTTGCCAGATAACTCTGGTCATTTCGTCTCCATCCATTTCAACCAGAGGAGTCTTCATAATATTTTTAGCCATACACATGCTCCTTTTACTAAATAATTTATTTTGTATTATTTCTAAATCTTTATTGTTTATAACGCCGCGGTTCAAAAGCAAAACTTCTCATTTGCAGAAAAGTTTACTTACCTCAGCGGTGTTTCAACGAGGCAATAGCGTCCATAGTGTCCCAAGAAACACTGTGACACCTTGGTTATTTTTTTCACATACTAGTTGAATGATTAAACAATAAAGCTTTATTTTCAAGAGATTAAGGTTTTGGCAAAACAATGAGAAGAAGGAGCAATAATATTTTTATTGCAACTGATGACAAAGAAGTATTGCCGAAAAATGGCCCCTTGAAAATTGGGAAATTATTGTTTGGTCATTCATTAATATAGCATACTAAAGGGCTGAATGCAAATAGCACAAAACATAGATATGATTGTTTACAGTTTAAGTAAATAATAATAAATCAAGTCAGCTATTCTAGCAAATTATTATTGTAACTTTTTTATTTATATTTTAGCAATTTTGATTTTGCGGATAATTCCACCTATTAAAACAATGAAAAAGGAGTCTTCTTCCTATTCTGCACCCTAAACATTAGATCTTTTCTAACGTTTGGGGTGCACTGCATAAGCTTCAGACTCCTTTTTAAACAAAAATTACTTTACATTATGGCTTCAACCCGGTGCACCTGTCCATCGTCCAAAAGTTCAAACCTGCTGCCTTCTATTACTTTTCCATCCAGAACAATGTTTTTTACTCCCTTATTCCGATGGCTTTGGTTCTTTATTGTAACCTCATATACGGCAGTACCAAAACCGTACCTTACCGAGTATTCATTTACCCTTTTGGGAATACAAGGATCAAGTAGCAAAAAGTTACCCTGCTTCTTAATTCCCAGAATATGTTCCAGACCTATCCTGTACATCCAGCCTGCCGCTCCGGTATACCAGGTCCAGCCGCCCCGGCCCTCGTTGGGATAAACAGCATACACATCAGCTGCCATAACATAAGGTTCCACCTTGTAGGTCAAACATTCAATATCTGTCCTGGAATGATTAATCGGATTAATCATATCGTAAAGCTCCCATGCCTGCTCTCCGTTACCAAGCTTTGAAAAGGCATATATTACCCATGTAGCAGCATGAGTGTACTGACCTCCGTTTTCTCTGACACCGGGCAGATATCCTTTAATATATCCGGGATTAAGCTGGCTGTCATAAAAAGGTGGCGTAAGCAGTTTTATTAAACCGTTTTTTCTGTCTATCAGATATTTTTCCAGTGCGCTCATGGCTTCTTCCACTCTGCTGGCCCTGGCTGCTTCTGAAATAGCTGCCCAGGATTGTGCAAGAGAATCAATTTTACCTTCCTCGTTTTGTATGGATCCCAACGGTGAACCATCATCAAAATAAGCTCTTTTGTACCAACTGCCGTCCCAGGCTTCTCTTTCAATAGCTTCAATTATATTTTGAGCTTTTTTGACGTATTCTCCGGCTCTGTCGTTATCTCCCATATGTCTGCAAACAGGAAGCATTCGAACAAGTACACAATATAGGAACCAGCCCAGCCATATACTCTCTCCCCTGCCGTTTATTCCGATAAGATTCATACCGTCATTCCAGTCTCCGCCTCCCATCAGGGGAATATCATGAGGGCCGAAGTTCAGTGCCTTTTCGATAGCCCGTATACAGTGCTCATATACTGTTCCCTGCTCATCTGTCACCGAAGGAACCTCATATCTTTCATGCTCCTGATCAGTTAATAAGGTCGAGCTTAAAAAGGGCTCTGTTAAAGTTAAAATTTCATAATCACCAGTCGCGTTAATATAATCGCATGTTACGTACGGCAACCACAATAAATCATCAGAATATCTTGTTCTGATACCATTGTTTTTCTGTTCATGCCACCAGTGTTGAACATCTCCCTCAATAAACTGATGTCTGCAGTGGAGTAAAATTTGGTTTTTTGTTATCTCAGGCATTGAATAAACAACCGACATAACATCCTGAAGCTGATCTCTGAAGCCAAATGCCCCTCCAGCCTGATAATACCCACTTCTGGCCCAAACTCTGCAGGATAGTACCTGATACTGCAGCCAACCATTCAGGAGTATATTCATAGTTTTGTCAGGGGTATTAACCTGAATCTGCTTCAACCTGTTCTTCCAGCTTTCCTTTACTCTTTCCAGCTCATACCACGCCTGACCAACGCTGCTGAATTTAGATATTAACTCTTTCACCTGTTCCAGCCTATCCTGTCCAAACAGGAAAACTAAATCCTGTGCCTCTCCCGGCCTGATTTGAAGTGCTGTTTTAATTACGGCACAGGCATCAAGACCTGCTCCGACAGTACCCTTTAAATCGTTTTTCATACCCTCGGGCCTCGAAATATCCATATTGTCACCGATAAACTCCAGCCTGTGCCCCGAATAGGTAACATTATCCCCTGAACAACTTAAAAATGCAGTTAAATCTCGGAAGTCAGAGCTATAGACATTATCTATCAATAATGTTGACAGTTCACTGTCAAAACTCGTAACAATAAACGGTGCAGTTTGTCCGCCTTCACTTCCCAGCACAGGCTTTAAATAATACGCCGCATCCAGTCCGATTTCAGAGTCAGAAATATTTTTAAGTCTCAGTATAGTAATCTTTACCGGTGCCTCCAAGGCAGTAAATTGTATCAATTCCTGCTCTAAGCCGTGGCTTCTTTGGGAATACACCGTATAACCGAAGCCATGACGTATTATATATGGATTACTCTGCCTTACAGGCATAGGAGTACTGCTCCATAAAGCACCGCTTTGCCTCTGATACAGATACAGAATTTCAGAGGGAGGGTCAAGAACAGGATCGTTAGCCCAGGTTGTAAGCTTGTTCTGGCTGCTGTTCTGATGCCAGGTATATCCCCCGCCCGATTCTGTGCATATAAAACCGAATTTTTTATTGGCTATTACATTTGACCAAGGGGCCGGCGTAGTCACACCGGACTTAAGGCATATCACATACTCGTCACCTGTTTCAGCAAAGCCTCCGATACCGTTAAAAAAGCTTAATTTTTCAATTATTTCTGCAACGTAACTACCCTCATCAGGGTCGGTCCAAACTGTCAGGTTATTCTTGTCGGATTTTTTTGAATTATCAAGGTCCCTGTTCTTTTCATCCAGCACTTTCCGAGTCTTATCGGCACCTATTATTATACCTGCCTCCAAATCTGCTGATGAGCCGACACCAACTTGAGATCTAACTGTATAGTTCCCGATTTTCCTACGCTTTTCTACGTTTGAAGACTGGATTATCTCATCAGAGTTTACAGCAGCATCTATCAGATCCCCAACCCCATCATCGGCATTAATTATTATTTTCGCAGTGGCGAAAAGTAAATATTTCTCTTCCGATGACATCTGCCTGGAATTTCTTATATAAATTCCACCTCTTCTGTCAATCAGATCATATGAACGGCCTGAAGCTGCAAGATCCATGATCATTTCAACCAGAGGTTGAATATATGATTCCTCGTCGGTTATCAGAATTACCAGATCAAACCCGACACCTTTTAATCGTAGGAAATCGTGCAATTTCAGAACCCACCTGATTTCTTCAAAACTGTCCCTGCTCTCAACGGTAACCAATACTATAGGCATGTCACCCGAAATACCGAAAGGCCACAGTCCTGACTGACTGAGTGTGTTTTTAGCAATATATTCTGACTGATTTCTCCGGTCGACACCATATAGAAGCCTTGGAAGGAGCTTAAGATATGCCCTTTCATCATTACCGCTGATGTTTATAAAACCTGCCTCCACAATACTTCTCGTCCAAGCCATTTCTACAACCCTGTCAGCCGCGCTCACATCACAGTATTTTTCGAGCATGTCTATGGCTGTCCTTCTTGAATCGCAGGTACCGATGGCAAAATTTACAACTGAGGTTTCGCCCGGATCAACACAGACCCTGATTCTAAGGCAGAAAACGGGATCCAACACCGGACCTACCGAGTTTGACAGAGGCTGATCGGGCTCCATTGCCTTCGGATAGTCAAGACTTCTGTTTCTTCCGATAAATTGCGAGCGATCGGTTTCATACTCTATATTACCTTGAACAGCTCCATTTGTAGAAACGGTATGATAACCCCATACTGTTTGTTTTACATCATCTCTTTTTCTACGCATTGCCAGAAGACCGTTAAAATCACTGATATATTCAGTTTTTACAAAAAGTTTACTAAAAGCAGGGTGTGCAGTATCCGATTCGGGCTGTGTCAGTACAACCTCCATATAGCTTGTCAACTCAATAATTCTCTTTGAGCTGCTGTGATTATGGATACTGACTCTTCTTATCTCTGTATTGTCCTCAGTGCTAACAAGAACCTCTGTATTTGTTTCTATATTGCCCTCTCTTCTTATATACTCAGCCTTATGGGGAGAGAAAATAACCTTATATATCTCCGGTTGTGTATTAACCGGATTAAATGTAGTAGACCAGAACTCATTGGAATTTACATTCTTCAGATATATAAATACGCCACTGCTGGTCATGTAATCGTTCCTCCACCTGTAAACGGCCAGGGAATGGCATCTTGCAAAACCGCTCCCCCTGTCGGCAAGCATGACGTTATAACTTCCATTTGTAAGGAGATGCAGGTTTGGTACAGCCTCAAGCTTGGTATAGCTTCGTACTACTGTCTCCTCTGCGTTGTCCTGTTTTCTGAAGGTGTACAGTGGTTTTTCCCTGTGTTCCCTGGAAATCACAACATGAGCAGGGAATTTTTCCTGAATCAGTGAGTCTACGGCTTTCACCCTGGGATTGGAATGGAACCTACGCTGCATTATGTTCTCTTTAAAGAAGTTAACAAAAGCAAGCATACTCATACCCTGATGGTGTACCATGTAGCTTTTGACTATTGCATTACTTTGCCCTTCATTAAGCCTGGAATGGGTAAAGTCCAGAGCCTCATAAAGTCCAAATTGTCCCTCGGCACCAAATTCTCTGAGCCTTTCAATGTTATTCCAGCATTCCAAGGGGGCTATATCTATTGCCATAACTGTTGCATATGGAGCAATTACAAGGTCGTTTATCAACCCGCGTTTTAATCCAAGATATGGGACTCCGAAAGCTTTGTACTGGTAATTTAAAGCAATGTCAAAAGCGTAGTAACAGGATTCGGATATTCCCCATGGTATATTCTTACTCTGGCCGTACTTCATCTGGGCTTTTATTACGAACTGATAGGTTTTTTCTATCAGGGTATTGGGATAGCTCTTTATAACCAATCTCGGCATTAGATATTCAAACATTGTGCCTGTCCAGGATACAAGTCCCTTTTCCCCATCTATACGGGTTAATTTTCTACTCAGCTTAAACCAGTGCTGCTTTTCCACTTCCCCCTTTGCTATGGCCACAAGGCTGGTCTGCCTCGCCTCTGATGCAAAGAGATCATAGTGTGATTTGCTTGGATGCCCTTCCTCTACATCAAAACCAATTGTAAATAAATTCAGTTTCGGATCATACAGGCTTTTGAAATTCATACCGTCGGCAAGAGATCTTATTCTCTTTCTCAGAGCCTCTAACTGAACCTTCAATTCTTCAATTTTATTAAACTCGCAGAAAATCGACTCTCCGAATTCATGATGTAATGCCTGGAATATATCCATGGCAGTAAATAACTTCTTAACCCAATATCCTTTTTTACTATCCTCATCAAGCTCTTCAAGATATTTTGCAATGTTTATAAAAAGCTGATTATAGCTGTTTTCAAGTCTATCCGAGCTGTCAGCCTTGCTTTTTCCCGTTGTACCGGAATACCTTTCAGCGTTATTTCCGACCTCTTCATTACGGGATGCCAGCAGTAATTTTTTCAGAACTTCAATTTCAAATAAGGGCTTATCTTTGCTTATTTCCCTGTTGCAAAGTTCCAGCAAATCCAAAAAAGCCTCAAAATTTGTTTCATCGTATATGGGTTTATTCCCGTACTGCTTAAGCCCCTCCTCAAGAACCATCAAATAGCCTGCCAGATTTCCACTGTCCACTGTTGAAATGAATTTAGGACGCAGGACTTCAAGGTTTGTGGTATTATACCAATTATAAAGATGTCCGTTCCATTTCTCCATTTTCTCAATAGTAGCTACTGTATTTTGAATTCTCTGCAGTAAATCGATTGAATTTATATAACCCATATCTCGTGCAGCCAGGTGTGATACCATCAGTAAACCTATATTTGTAGGCGATGTACGGTGCGCTGCTCCCTTATATGGTTCCTCCTGATAGTTGTCTGCAGGAAGGTAGTTCTCCTCCTGTCCCGCAAATTCATCGAAATAGCACCAGGTCTTTCTTGAGAGAAGCCTCAACTCATATAATTTTTCTTCTGTCAAAACATCTTTTATATTATTCGCAGGTCTGCTTATATAGTATGCAACCCATGGCGAAAGCAGCCATATTATTAAAAATGCCAGTGAAAGTAGAAAATAACCTTGATATGAAAATACAACAGCAGTTAGAACTGCTGCACCGTACAGGGGTGCAAACCACATTCTCCTGTAATAGCTGGAAAGATCATTTTTTAGTGCCAGCTCCATATCGGCGGCAGTTACCCATTCCAGAAGATTTTTCTTTGTTATCAGCACACGTCCAAGGGTTTTTATTATAGCATCAGCCATTAGATAAGCCTGATAGGGAGCCAACGTCAGCATAAGCCCTACCTGAAGCAGTATGGCGGTAAAACCGGTTATTATGGTGGCGCTCCTCTTAGCTATATATACTCTGTAATTCCCAACAAATATGAGGTATACAAAATAGCTGATTATGGGTGCACATACAGCAAATATATTCAGCCATATCCAGGCACCTGAACTGTTGCGTACCGAAAGTAGACACAGTAGCAAAATCAGAGCCGATACAGGGTATAAAAGACTTCTCCGTAAATTATCAAACATTTTCCACTTGGACAAAAGAGATAATTTGTTTTCACCGAATATCCAGGGCAGCAGCTGCCAATCCCCTCTTGTCCAGCGGTGAAGCCGCATCATAAAGGAATTATATTTTGCAGGGTACCCGTCTATCAGTTCAATATCTGTGACAAGACCTGTTCTAAGGAAGCTGCCCTCCAGTAAATCGTGACTAAGGACAGTGTTATCGGGAATTACACCGTCCAATGTCTTCAGGAAAATATCAACGTCATATATGCCCTTCCCGGTAAAGATACCCTCTCCAAATGCATCCTGATATACATCGGATACAGTTGTAGTATACGGATCAATTCCTCCCTGTCCGGCAAATATCTTTGTAAAAGCAGAGGCATTTGCACTTTCAATGTTTACATCAATTCTGGGCTGAAGAATACCATAGCCTTCTTTTACAATTCCATCCTCAGTGTCATATACTGCTTTGTTCAACGGGTGTGCAATAGTCCCAACCAGCTGTTTTGCTGCTTCCATGGGCAGATGTGTATCTGCATCAAGAGTTATAACATATTTAACCCTCGGAATCTCCTCCTGAATAGTACTGTTATATATATAGCTGGTATTAGAGGCCCCACGAAGCACCCTGTTAAATTCTACAATAGCTCCCCTTTTTCTCTCCCAGCCCATCCATTTCTGCTGCTTTTCATTGAATTGTCTTTTTCTGCACATAAAGTAGAATACAGGTTTACCCTTGTCAGCATACTTTTCATTAAGCTGCTTGATTCTCTCAATTGCACTTTTACTTATTTCTTCATCCTCCGGAAGTATTTCGGTATTCGCATCCTTGAAATCTCCCAACAGGGTAAAGTAAATATTGTCGTCTTTATTCGCAAAATAGAAAACTTCAAGGTTATCAATAAGGTCCAGCGTTCTTTTTACATTAGGAATCAGTGTTGGAACAATAACCATGGTGGCGATTTCCTCAGGGATTCCTTCCTTAAGTTCGAGCTTTGGCAGACGTGCAGGTCTGATAGTACGGCTGAGAACACTATTTACTAAAGCAGTAGCTATTTCACTGGCAGGTATCAGGCCCAAAACCCCTAATACAATTGCCATTATCCGAGAAAATCCGCTTTCACGTGTATAACTGTATATTAAAGGTATTGCCATAAATATTACCGATAATAGAACTATTGAGTAAATAAATAACTTTACAGAATGTCTCTTTATAAATGGAAAGTACTCAGTGCCCACACTGTGCCTTTTATTAAGTTCATGATACATACTGTTGCGGCCTTTACCTATCAGGTAATAGCCTACATGCTTTTCCCGGACATCTTGACTATCTTGTTCTATAGCCTCACCCGCATACCGGCAGCTCAATCTTGCAATATTTATTTCAGTAGTATTATATTTTTCAGCCAACTCTACTACCATATTTCTATAATAATTTCTTGAATTAAAATCCATTTGGGGATAGATACCCGCCGGGTCTTGCTTTAGCAATCTTTCAACCTCACTGAGGCTTTCAAACAGTGTAGTACTGTCATAACCTGACAATGAACGCAGACTGTTTATCACGTTGCCCATTGATACCTGGTAAACAGCCTGATTGTGGTGATCAATTGATATATAGGTATCTGTACTAGCACTTTTCTCAATAAGAATGCTATCTATACAATCAATCATCCAATTAGTCTTTGAGCCTTCTTTTCTTAATTTCCTAATAAGAAACTCAACAAATGCGGGAGATAATTCTTCAAGTCCTGTAATCCGCTCTCTGAATGCATCGCAATCCTGTTCGAAACCTTTTATAAGACCTGAAATCTCCTGTGCCCTATACCAGTCCCTTCTGGTTGCCGATACTCTTTCACATACCAACCACAATTTTTCCATCAATGCCGCCTTTACCATCAGTGTAAGCAGCCAAAGTTCTTCTATAGAAAGAAAGGTATATCTCTGGTAGGCTGTAATAAAATCCCGTATTGTCTTTTCATTGGCATTCCCGTCGACATGGGATACAATTTCAACCGCAATGGAGTATATTCTCGGAAAACCACTGTAGGCACCTTCTGCTATTACAGGTACAACTTTTGTTATATCGTTGAGTTCCTTTATTATTACACTTTTCTGCTCCTCAATAATATAAAAGTTGTCGAGAAGCCACTCTGCAGCCGGTGGGATTGGGAAAGAGGATGCGGAATCGTTATTCAGGTTTTCATAAGTCTTGAGAATACTTTGAAACTTGGCCTCAATTCGTCGGGAAACTTTTTTTATACTTTTCCTGTTTTTTACTGTAACCTGTGCTTTTGCAAGTTCCTCCGCATGACGTTCAAGCTCATCGCTGCACAGAACAACATCTTCGATCTGAAACTCGAAATAAGGGTGCTTATTTATCCATATTATTAAAGTCGTAAAAATTGCTGCCAGCAGGATAATAACCATAAAAATAAATATATTCATTATGTATATCACCATTCATAAAAATTTTTTAGGAACAAAAAAAGTACTAAAGCTTTGAAACTCAGGGTTCTAATCAGTGTTTTTAAATGATTCACTATTATGTTGCCCCAAATTCCAAATCTTTAGTACTATTTAATAATTTTTATAGTAATTTAAATTAGTATTATTTAATGTTATAATTTTCTGCCCGTTGTAAGAATTGTTTTTGCCCTCTCCACTTCCTCCCCGGAAGGTGTCCTTACTCCCTCCAGCGGATATTCAAGTGAGAGTTTTTCCCATTTTTCCTTACCAAGGGTATGATACGGAAGAACCTCAATTTTTTCAATATTACTGTAGTTCTTTAAATAGTCATAGGCTGCCACCAGATCCTCTTCATCGTCGGTATAACCCGGCACAAGTACATATCTGATCCACACTGGCTTGTTAATTTCACCAAGATATTTGGTGAAACTCTTGATCCTGTCGTTTTCAACACCGGTCAATTCCTTATGTTTTTCTGCATTTGCATGCTTCAGATCCAACAACACCAGATCGGTGTATTCAAGCGCTGCTTTAACCTCTTCCCCCAAATTTACGTATCCTGATGTATCAACGGCAGTATGAATTCCCTGTTCCTTGCATTTCTTAAAGAGTTCCTTCAAAAATTCCGGCTGAATAAGCGGTTCACCACCGCTTACCGTTATTCCGCCTTTTGAAGAATCAATAAAATTTCTGTATTTGGCTACCTCATTTACAATATCATCGGCAGTATAAAGCTTGGCTCCTTCCGAACTCCAGGTATCCCTGTTGTGGCAATATTTGCAGCGCAAAGGACAGCCTTTGAGAAATACAATAAATCTAATACCCGGACCGTCAACCGTACCGAATGTTTCAAATGAATGAACCCTTCCTTTGACTTCCACAAAACCCACCTCTTTCATTATAGTTAATTGTTTAATAGTAAATAGTGATCATTTTTCACTATTTAAATATTTTCATGTATAGTTCTATTTATTACATCGATCTGCTGTTCTCTGGTAAGCTTTATGAAGTTGACCGCATAGCCCGAAACTCTAATTGTCAGCTGAGGATACTTTTCCGGGTGTTCCATTGCATCAAGAAGCATCTCTCTTTCAAAAACATTGATATTGATATGGTGTCCGCCTTCCTTGAAGTAGGAATCCAATAGTGCTGACAAATTCTTTACCCTTGAGTCCTCATCTCTTCCCAATGCTTTCGGTATGATTGAGAAGGTATAGGAAATACCGTCCTGTGCAAATTGATAAGGAAGCTTCGAAATTGATTTCAAAACCGCCAGGGCACCGTTCAAATCTCTGCCGTGCATAGGATTTGCGCCCGGTCCAAAGGGCTCTCCGGCTTTTCTGCCATCCGGCGTATTTCCTGTCTTTGCACCATAAACTACATTAGAGGTAATAGTGAGAACTGACAGTGTCGGTACGGAATGCCTGTATGTTCTCTGCTTTTCAAGCTTCTCCATGAACGTTTTAACCAGCATTACCGCTATATTGTCAACACGGTCATCATTATTACCGAATTTAGGGTAATCACCTTCAATATTATAATCTACAGCCAGACCCTCTTCATTTCTGACAACCTTAACTTTAGCATATTTTATAGCACTCAGAGAATCAGCCACAACAGATAACCCTGCAATCCCGCAAGCCATGGTTCTGAGGATATCCTTGTCGTGAAGAGCCATCTGCAGCCTCTCATATGAATACTTGTCATGCATGTAATGAATTATATTCAAGGTGTTGATATATAGTCTTGCAACCCATGTGAGAACTGTATCAAAACGTTTCATTACATCATCATAATCAAGATATTCCGTTTCAATAGGGTTTAGTGCGGGGCCTACCTGAACACCTGATTTTTCATCACGTCCCCCGTTTATTGCGTACAGCAATGCTTTAGCCATGTTGCAGCGCGCCCCGAAAAACTGCATCTGCTTTCCGATTCTCATGGCAGATACGCAGCAGGCTATACCGTAATCGTCACCCCAGTAGTACCTCATTATGTCATCGCTCTCATACTGTATGGAGCTGGTTTTAATTGAAGTATCAGCACAGAACTTCTTAAAGCCTTCCGGCAGGTGAACTGACCACAGAACGGTCATATTAGGTTCGGGAGCGTGACCGAGATTGAATAGAGTATGCAGCATTCTAAAAGAATTCTTTGTTACAAGTGTTCTTCCGTCCAGCCCCATTCCTCCTATGCTTTCAGTAACCCAGGTCGGATCCCCCGAGAACAGTTTTTCATACTCCGGTGTTCTTAAAAACCTTACCAGTCTGAGCTTCATTACAAAATGGTCCATAAGCTCCTGTGCCTTTTCTTCGGTAAGTACTCCCTCTTTAATATCTCTTTCAATATAGATATCCAGAAAGGTTGACACTCTTCCAAGACTCATTGCTGCTCCGTTCTGCTCCTTAACTGCTCCCAAGAAAGCAAAGTAGAGCCATTGGAAAGCTTCCTGTGCATTCTCTGCAGGCCTTGAAATATCAAACCCATACTGCTGAGCCATCTGTTTCAGATTCTCAAGTGCTTTGATTTGACTCCTGGTTTCTTCTCTTTCCTGTATGGTTTCCCCATCCATATAATCCAGTTCAAGGCTTTTCAGCTGCTTTTCCTTTTCCTCAATAAGTCTGTTTACACCGTACAGCGCAACCCTTCTGTAGTCACCAATAATTCTTCCTCTGCCGTATGCATCAGGAAGTCCTGTTATAATGCCAGCTTTTTTGGCCTTCATCATTTCAGGTGTATAGGCATCATAAACTCCATCGTTATGGGTCTTTCTATACTCGGTAAATAGCTTAACGACACTTTCATCAATTTTCTTTCCGTAGGCCTCTCCACCCTTAACTACCATTCTGATACCGCCAAAGGGCATAATACCCCTCTTAAGAGGTTGATCGGTCTGCAAACCGACTACTTTTTCAAGTTCTTTGTCTATATACCCTGGCTCATGGGAGGTCAAGGTTGAAATAATTTTCGTATCAACATCAAGAACCCCCCCGCTTTCCCTTTCCTTTACAAGCAGATCGCTCACTTTCCCCCACAATTTCATTGTATCTTCTGTCGGACCCTCTAAAAATGAAGCATCTCCCTCGTAAGGGGTGTAGTTATTAATAATAAAATCTCTCACATCTATTTCTTCGCACCAGTTACCATGTTTGTAATTTCTCCATGCATCCATGTGATTCACCTCTTATGAAAATATAATTTTGTTGCTTTTAATTTATATTAATAAAACTGCTATGTTTTAATTTATACCACAAAAGAGGGATCCAAATCATAATTCAAACGAGGTAATATATTACAAACCCGTACAGGCGTTATTCTGCACGGGTTTGAGATGTAAAAATGTTTTTTGTATACAAGATTACCTTGCTTCTTTTAATTTCTCAGTAATAAATTTATCTGCAAAGCTCTTACTAAAAGGTAACTCTATTCTGGTTGTTCCTGATACCAGAACAGTTTTTGTTTCCCCTTCCTTCTGCTCAGTAACAACCTTTGCATCTTTAACACTTACCGTATGTTCTTTCCCGAATAACTCAAGAGTTGCTGTACCATCTTCCACTTTGAAGCTTGGTAAATTCATATATACTATTACACCAACGGCTATTATTGCTGCAAGAACAGCCAATTTAAAGATACTTTTAGCAACCTTGGCAACAATCAAGATTATAGCGGCAACAATTATTATAGGTATCAAAAATGATGTGTCTAAAACACCAAGTCCCTTTAGTAACTCCATAAATATTCCTCCGTTTTTTATTTTTATAATGAGATAACGAACCTGATTTAAAGGTGAAATAAAACCACTAAATCAGGAGAATTATACCATTACCGATATCTTGATGCAATACAAAAGGAGAATACGCGCCACTACTTATTTATATATTTCTGATATTTTAACGGTTTTCCCTCCTCCCAGGGTCTATATTCATTTGCGAAATCTACCCGTGACTTATAGGTGGGATGGTCGTAGTTCCAGAGCATATAAACATAACCCGGTTCCGGCAAGGCAAGGCTCTGTTGATGCATCTTTATGGTAGCCGTTGCTGTTGAAAAATTATTTTTTGTCAACTCCAGTTCAAATCTGTCGGCTTCTGTTTCAATACTTCTGGAATAAGCATTTATCATAGGTGATGTAACAAACAGCATTAGGTTAATAATGAGCATAATCAGCGGCAATGCTGCTACATCGGATAATTTGGTAAAACCCCAGCTGCCATTGGACTTTCTAAGGAACCAGTCCGACAGCCTGTATACAAGGTATAAAATTAAAATACTTCCAAGTCCACCGACAATTATGGACTTCCAAATGTGTCCCATTAGGTAGTGTCCCATCTCATGTGCTACGACTCCCAAAACTTCCTCGGTATTCAAATAATTTATTGTAGTGTCCCATAACACAATTCTTTTGGTATTGAAAACACCTGTCATAAAAGCATTCATTTGATTTGTTTCTTTACTCTTGTCTACCTGCAGCACCTGGCAATTTTCTATGGAAGTTCGTGAAAGCAGTTCATCAATTCTATTTGACAGCTGGACATCCTCCACCTGTTTGTACTCGTTAAATATAGGATCGATTACAACAGGCTGGACATATGAACCTATAAACAAATATGGTATCGTAACGAGTCCAAGGTACAGCCACCAGCGTTTTGGACACTTCTTGATAATAAGGAATGGAACCCATATTACAGCAGCAGTTAATACCGTGTTAACCACGAAGCTCTTGATCAGTTCAATTATCCACTGGTACAAGGTCTGGTTTGAAAGACCATAGCGGTGCATTCTGAAGAAGCCGGTATACACATCAAGAGGCAAGTAGATTATGGTTTCAATAAGTGAGTATACAAGGAAATATAAAATAATTATAAGCACCCATCGCTTGGTTCGACGGGATGCCCAATTTCTGATACCTGCCGACAGCTTCGAAAACAAGAAAAGTGCAGGAACGGCAAATCCAAGGAAAAGCCTCAGGAGCCAGGTGGCAATTTTGCTTTGCTGGAATTCAAAGGCCTCAGGTGAGGGTTTTGAAACGGTTACAACATCGGGTAATGCAACCGATACTTTGTCAGGATATGTATTAATAATGTTTCTGGTATTTATATTTTCGGATACAATTACAGCTAAAACAAATACTGCGAATACAGCAAGAAATATTATAATGGCTTTGCGAATTTCCTTACTCAAAAAAACTCAACTCCCTTTATAATCAATTAATTTGTATGGAGCATTATTCTATGGAACTTCGTTCCACAGAATCTTATTCCATTGTCACATGTTCCATGGAATTCTATTCATTGAATCGATTTTACCTGGAATCTTATTCCATGAAACAAGCCCTCTAATTAAATTATATGATATATTCAAACCAATTAGGAGTATTTTGTACCTTTTGCATACACAGTTTCAATATTCAGTTCAGTATCACATATTACACAGTCGGCATCCTTTCCGACTTCAAGGGTACCCTTCTGCTTGTGAATTTTAAGTATTTTTGCAGCATTTTTTGTAATAAGTAAGATTGCCGTCTCCAGTGGAATTCCTTTATCTTTAACGGCTATCTTTAACTCTTCAAAAAGTATTTTTGTAGTTACTGTATCCGAAGAAACAACATTTCCCTGAGGGTCAAAAACCGGGGCACTGCCGTATGCATCGGAACTCATTGTAACTCTGCCAATATCAGCACCGGTATCCACCAGCTTTTTCAGGGCATCATAGCTGGCAATGCATTCAGGGTCCTCCTTACTGGGAATAAATCCGGCAGTCAGGTCAATATACCCGCCCTTCTGAAGGTAATTGCAGGCCTGCTTAAACAGCATGCCAGTTCTGTTTACGTGTGTGGGTAGAAAATGAGAAACGGGAATCTGTGTTTCATTCATCATTCTGAACAAATATTCTATTCCAGTATCACCTGTTCCCATATGGAAATGTACCAGCCCCGCCTTACCTGAAAGCAATGCGCCGTTTCTTGCCTGGGCTGCAATCCTGGCAATTTCGTCAAAGGTAGGCTGGAATGCTCTGTGATCCTCAAGGCAAAGCTCACCGACACCAATAATCTTGTCTACGAACACCATATCGTTCTGTATACTCCCTGTGAGAGTTACAACCGGAACCTGGTAGGAGCCGGTGTACATGTACGTGGACAAGCCCCCGGCTTCCAGCTGCTTTGCCTGGGCATACAAGCCTGCCACACTTCTGGTTACTCCATCCGCCCCAAGAACTCCAACAACTGTGGTAACACCTGTTTTCAGTATATCAGCGGCGTTTGCCGAAGGTGTCCGGGTTGAGAACCCTCCCTCTCCGCCTCCGCCTGCTATGTGTACATGGAGATCTATAAAGCCTGGCAGAACTATCTTCCCGCTGCAGTCAATCACCTCCACCTCGTCAATACTGCCAGCCTTTATTGATGTATTGATTGCCGCGATTTTATCAAAACAAAACAGGATATCCTTTTTCCCCAGGAAATCCGGCGAATAAACGGAAGCGTCCTTTAATAACGTGAACATAAAATTCCTCCATATAAATTCATCCAGAGGAACGAATACCTCCTTTGAATTCTTATAAAGTATTTAGCCAAAAAACTCCTTTTACATTCATCTTTTGGATTGCAGGTTAGTTATTTGCTTTTTCTTTGTATACTATACGTTAGAAAAGAATCATGGCATTACTTTCTGCTTGCTCGGGAGTCACATATTTAAGCTATTTACTGATATTATTTTTTTCGGCGGCCGCCGTTTATCTTTCCCAGATATCCTGCAATTTTTTCAGGACAGTGCTGTCATTAAAAAATACCCGCGCAAATAACTCCTTAAGCTTTTCCTGCCTTTCCCTTTCAAGCATCATCTTACTTATGCGGCTGGACAATTTATAATTAGTATGGGGGCCGACCCCCATTTGTCCCCATATCTGCCAACAGGTATCATGAGTATTGAAGTATATATCCTTGCATTCGCTCAACTGCGCCTTCGCTTTTTCGTCCTCCGTCTTACGCATCAACAGCGCACCAAAGCACTCCGCGCCGTGCCATCTGGCCTCTATCACATATCCTGCGATACCATTCAGATATTCGGCCACTCCGCGGGCGTTTTCCGCCGTGATGGAGTCTATCATCCGCGGTATCATAGATTCCAGCACGCTTCGCTCTGGCATCAGCAGCTGTCCGGTCATTCGCTGAAGCAGATGGCTAAAATTCACTGTCTGCGTGGATTTATCTGTGACGATGATCGCTTTGCGCAAATTCCTGAACCAATCGGGGATGATAAAGAGCCCGTCCTCTGTATAGCTTCTTTTTTCCGCCGAACGGTAGGAGTGATGGTCTCTGGCATCCAGTCCATATAGGGTACAGGTTTCCCTGTCAAAGCCTGTTACGACGCACCATTCAGGGTCGTCTCCCAGTTTTATCAGCACAGGCTTATCTCTTCGTATGGATTCAGTGATCTGCCGGAATATCTCCTGTTCTCCTTTTAACTTGTCCAGTCGATCATATTTGAAGCCCTCGGCTTTCATTGCATAATCCAGCCTGTCTTCCAAAAGGGGCGGGGTGATTCCCTGGATGTATTTCAAATCATATTCCCCCGCTTGATTGGGATCGGCCCACATAAGTCCTACGCCTGTAACTGTCAGCAGATAATGATAGAGATCAAGATGGTGCTTTGCGAGATTCGTACGGTCTCCGCAGTCCCCGCAGTCTTTACAGAGCTCGCCATTCTTTGAACAGAAGGAGGGTGTCGCTTGGTTATAGTTCTTCAACTTGAGAAACAATGTAGTCAATGCGCATATGAGTAAGTTACTTTCCGCATCTACAGAATACGGTGCCATATCAGAAATCTTCATTTCCGGCGAAGGCGCTCTCAACTGCTTCTCCCCTTCGATGGACGGCTGATCTGCCGGGCAGGCCACGCAGTTAGCGTGCTTCTCCATTCCTTCGCTCAAAGGCGCTTTTGCCGCCTGCTCCTGTGCGACCACGTACACACAATAATCCATGGTAATCCTTCCCTCGTCGTCGGGCATGAAAAACCGCCTGTGATGGTAGCGCTCGAATGTCCATTTGCATGGCTCTCCGTCAAAATCCAACTTCATGGCGTAACCGGCTTCCCGGATACGTGTCAGGCAGAGATTTCGTACAAAAGGGGTATAAAGCTCTCCTGTCTCCCGGTAGCCACATAGCCAGCAAACTGCCATGTCACCTGACGGAAGGTCGACTTTATCGAAGCCCTCTGGCACTGGCGTGTCCTGAGGAAACATCATGCCGATCCAAAAACTGATTTCGGCCCCTTTATGATAACCAGTATGGGCGATTCCTTCGTACCCCGGTAGTCCGGGCAGGCTGCTCAGAAGGTTGAACCAGCCGTTCTGGAACCATTCGTTCCATTTGTCCATCAGCAGACCATCGTCATCTAGGTCGGCCAATGTATACCGCTTGCCGATGTACCGGATTGCCGGCATGTGCTCGTGGTACAAGTTGGTTATTTTCACTGTGCTGTTCTCCATTCCATAATCCATTACAACATCCCCCTTTATTGTTAGTTGAAAAGATATTCGTGGAAATGGCTTAAGCAGCATACCTTCCTTTCTTGCAATAGACGGCGATATGCCGTAAATTTCCTTGAATGCTCGGGCAAATGCTTCCGGAGAATCATAACCATACTTTAATGAGATATCAATAACCTTGATCCCGCTGTTTTGAAGTTCAAAGGCGGCAAGGCTCATCCTTCTTCTGCGTATATATTCGGAGACAGGCATCTCAGTTATAATAGAAAACGTCCGCTGAAAGCTTGTTACCGACTGATAAGTGATCTTTGCTATGTATTCCATGTCAATATTGCCGCAAAGATTATTCTCTATATAATCAACAGCAAGATTCATGCGTTCATGCCAAT
The DNA here is from genome assembly GCA_023415305.1 of Bacillota bacterium. GTDB lineage: Bacteria > Bacillota > Clostridia > Acetivibrionales > DSM-1351 > Ruminiclostridium. Next base: position 92,966 of record JAEZKZ010000045.1, on the reverse strand, counting down.
TCACGTCCATCTCTCCTTTCCAACCGATTATATCATCGGGAGGTAAAAATTACCTAGCAGTATCCGTTCAATATTGTTAGGAATACGATTATGTAAGTTTACACAAACTTTTAGTAATTAAAAAATCGGAAACGAAAATGTGTATTTGCGCATTTTCGGTATTACTAAATATTCCCAAAACCGACATGAGCAGAAGAGCCTAATCATGATTAATTTTATACATATTTTACCACACAAACCTGAAACTATCATATCCGCTTTATCCTAAGCTGAAAGGCACTGTCTGAGAATTGGAGCAACAAAACGAAGTCAGTAGAGCCTCGAGATGGGCGCAAGCTTTCAGAATCCAGACAAAGAACGTGCAGTATTCGTTGCACAATACACAACAAGCCGTTTAAGTCCACTAATTACAAGGACTTAAACGGCTTGTCAATTACTTTGTGGAGGTGAAACATGAATATCTTTCACCTCGTTTTATTCGCATAGGTAATAAAATTATTCTAGTCGAAACATTTTCTTAACCAATACCTTATAGTACTTTTGATAAAAATTCCTTGGTTCTGTTATTTTTAGGGTTTGTAAAGATTTCTTCGGGTGTATTTTCCTCAAGTATTCTTCCTTCATCCATAAAAAGAACTCTTGTTGCAACCTCTCTGGCAAAGCCCATTTCATGTGTCACAATAACCATGGTCATTCCTTCATTTGCCAGTTGCTTGATAAGTTCAAGAACCTCCCCGACCATTTCCGGGTCAAGCGCTGAGGTTGGTTCGTCAAACAAAATTACTTTGGGGTTCATAGCAAGTGCACGAACGATTGCTATTCTTTGCTTCTGCCCTCCCGAAAGAGTTGAGGGATACGTATTGGCCTTATCTTCAAGGCCGATTCTTTTCAATAAACGAATTGCATTTTCTTTGGCCTCTGCCTTAATCCTTTCGCGGGATGTGTTGATTTCATACAAAGGCTTCTTGTTTTTTGCAAATACATTTCCAATACCTATGAAAAAATTCTTGAATTTCTTCATACGCAAATCATGAATTCCGGAATATACCGGCGCAAGCATTATATTATCCAAAACAGTCTTATTACTGAATAGGTTAAACTGTTGAAACACCATTCCCATATGACGTCGATGTATATTAATATCAACTTTCATATCGGCAATATCAACACCCTCAAAAATGATTGCACCGCCTGTAGGATCTTCCATGCAGTTAAGGCAGCGAAGAAAGGTGCTTTTTCCGCTTCCGGACGGACCAATGATGGCAACCTTTTCGCCTTCATTGATGGTAACCTTTATATCCTTCAATACTTTTAGATTACCGTAGCTTTTACTAAGGTTAATTACGTCTATCACTCTTTCTTAGCCTCCTTTCCATTACTTTTATAAGTGATGCAATTATTATTACTAATATAATATAAATTAACGCCATAACAAGGTATGGAACCATAAACTCATAACTATTTGTACCAATATAGTTAAATGCAACATACAGATCCGCGGCACCCACAAAGCTTACAACAGATGTTTCCTTAATGAGGGCTATGAATTCATTCCCCAATGTAGGAAGAATATTTTTAATAGCTTGTGGAACAACTATCTTGAGCATAGTGACTCTATAGCTCAAACCCAGAGCACGGCCTGCTTCCATCTGCCCAGGATCCACAGACATAATGCCGCCTCTCATTATTTCTGAAACATACGCACCGCTATTTAATCCGAATACCAGCACGCATACATTTAGTGCCGGCAGGTTTATGCCTAATAAAGGTAATATGACATAATACGCTACCAGAAGCTGCACAACTACAGGCGTGCCTCTGAATAAACCTACGTAAAAATTGCATATTTTGTCCAGTATTTTAGGCAATCTTTTGTACTTGGGCAACACTTTAACAATTGCTATTAGTGTTCCGATAATAATTCCTATAGCAAGCCCGACAATAGCTATAACCAGCGTATTTTTCAGACCTATCAGAACTTTTTCATAGCCATTATTTTCATAAAATATTTCCCAGAACTTCATTATCTTTTTATCAAAATTCCCCATATTCATCCCTTATATATACATAAATACAATGCTCAAATATTGGCAGAGCATTGTATAAATGCGTTTTCTATTAATTAAGTTCGTTTATTGCTTTTGTAATACTTTGGGCAGGAGCTTCATCAATAATTACATATTTGATATTTCCATTAAGCATATCCTGAACTGCCAGAGAACCCGATTTATAGCCTACGCTCTTAGCATCAAAACCTTCGAAGCCCCAATCCTTGTCACCTTCAACATAGAACTGTCCGGTTGTACCATTCTGTACACCGATCTTTACATCGCTTTTCAAGCCCTTAAGAATGGCTTCAACATCCTCTTTTGTTTTACAATTGTCGAAAGTTGTATCTGAATCCTTGACAATGACTCTTTGTGCAGCATTATAGTATTTGTCCGAAAATGCTACATATTCTTTTCTGTCCTCTTTTATTGTGAGGCCGGCCATGGCTATGTCCGCTTTACCTTGACCTACAGAGAGGCAAACAGCGTCAAAATCCATATTGTTGATAACAAGCTCTTTTCCAAGATGCTTGGCAAGGAGTGCTGCAATTTCCATGTCAATACCATAGTACTTGTCACCCTTAGTGTACTCAAAAGGCTCAAACGCTGCATTTGTAGCTACAACAAGCTGATCCTTGCTGCTGTCAAGTTTTGCAGATGTAACAGCTGCAGGTGTACCGTCGCCGAAGTAATTGCTGCATATTTTATCAAAGGTTCCATCTTTCTGAATAGATGCAATGAATTCATTTACCTTTGATAGCAGTTCCGGTTGGTTCTTGTCAACACCAAAGGCATACTCCTCTTCGGTTAACGGAATGTTTACAACTTTTACCTTGGACCCGCTGTCGGCTGAGCCGCAACCTGTAAGTACAACACCTAACAGCATAAACATCACAATTGCCAATGACATTACTTTTTTCATAACAAATCCCCCTAGTATTTATTTAATATACATTTAATTACCCAGATTATATTACCATACATTAACGCATTTATATATATTTTCCATTAATTAAAGCAATCATTTTAAAGCATATGCTTCCCGGACAAATTTATCGATAGAACCATCCAAAATTATTCTATCCAGTGATTGGTCAATCATTTTAAGTAGTTCCGCGTTTCCTTTTTTTACGGCAATTGAAAAGCCGCCTGTTTCCTCCTTAACCTGAACCTCCGACAGGCTCAGATCATTATTGTTTTTTTCATAATCCTTTGCAACTGGCAGTTCAACTACCATTGCATCTATCTTTTTTGATTTGAGTTCTATTACAATATCAGAGATTTTTTCAAGTGTTACAATCTCTGCATCCTTTATTTGTTCCCTCGCGATTTTTTCCTGGACTGTTCCAGGTTGAACGCCCACCTTCTTTCCTTTGAAGTCTTCTATACTTTTTATTTTTTCCTTGTCCTCTGCACGGACCATAATACCTTGCTTAGGTTGATAATATACTCTGGAAAAATCAGCTGATGCTTTTCTAGCTTCATCAGGTACCATGCCTGAGATAACTATATCTACCTTATCATTATTAAGTTCAGGCAAAAGTTCTTCATAACCCATTTCAATAATCTCTAATTGTACACCCAGATCCTTTGAAATTTCTTCAGCAATGGATATATCTACACCTACTATAGTATCCTTACCACTAATCAAGGCATGATATTCATATGGTGGATAATCAGCGCTTGTACCAATTACAAGTTTACCGCTCTTTTCAATTTTTTTCATGGTAGCGCCGTCTCCGCAGGCCACAATAGATATAGCTAGTACAACTACAATTATAAGAAAAAAAAACTTTTTTGACTTACCTTTCATTTCTTCGATAACCCCTACTATCTTTTATTTATTGTTTATTGATTATATTCTAAATTATATAAGATAGTGCATAAAAATTCAATATTATGCATAAATATTTTGTTGTAAAATGTCGGATTTATTCAATCGTAATAATTTTCATGTCTTTAGTTAATAAAGTCTGTCACTCAATTAACAAGGAAATACTCTCATATTACAATCTTCGCAAGGATTTCGGCGTAACATAAGTGTTGCGGGGTGATAGAAGTTCAGGAGGTCCAGAGTCCTCTCCGGACATATTGATGACTCTATTATCTCAGCAATAAAAAATCATTTAAAAAATAGTAATTATTATCAGGGTACATTCGTAGAATGTATATTGACAATTTACTAAATTTCAGGGGTGGGCAAGAAAATGGGAAAACGAATTCTATGTATTGGTACTTTGGTTATGGCTCTGGTTATACAGAGTGCAACCGTAAGCTGTGCAGAAAATAAAACCGTAATGGAGACAAAGGCTTTTCAAGCAGCAGTAACAAGTACTACACAGGAGCAGAAGGAACAGAAAGATATTGAGAATCAATTGGGGCAGGAGGATATTTCAAAGCTCCAGGAACAGCTAAAAGAAGATCAGGATGATTTAAAAAAGAATCAGGAACAGCTAAAAAAAGATCAAGAACTATTAAAGAAAGATCAGGAGCAACTTCAAAAAGATCAGGAACAATTAAAGAAGGATCAGGAGCAACTTCAAAAAGATCAGGAGCAATTAAAGAAGGATCAGGAGAAATTACATAAAGAACAAGAAAAGGCAGAAGGTCAGGATAAGAAGAAAAAGCTCAGTTCAGAATTAAACAGCAGTACATATTTAAAATATATTAAGGAACTGGGCTACTATAAAGCTGTATATACAGATCAAAAACTTAATACAAGGAATGCAGTACTGTTATTTCAAAGCGATCATAATATGAGCCTTACAGGAGTCTGGGATAATGCTACAAAGGAGATGCTTATTAACAGGCTTCTCAGCAAAGAATTTACATATGCTGATAAAATCTCAAAAGCACCTACAACCGGTAAATGGATAACTGTTAATAAAACGAAAAGAATTTTGACCCTCTATGAAGGTACAAAAGTAATTAAAAAGTATCCCGTAGCGGTGGGGAATCCCCACACTCTGACCAAGTCCGGCAAGTACTTCATAAATAACAAGATTATTGATCCAGACTGGGGCGGAGGAGGCTTTGCCGACCCAATAAAGGGCGGTACTCCGGAAAATCCCCTTGGCAGCCGCTGGATGGGCATCAACAGAACAGATGGTTCTTATGGAATCCATGGAACAAACTCCTTCTATTCAATAGGGAAATTCGTTTCACACGGCTGTATAAGAATGCAGAATTACATGGTTGAAGAACTTTTCCCCCTCGTTCCAATGAAAGCTCCTGTTTGGGTCGGTACACAGGCTGAATTGAAAAACTGGGGAATTACTCAGGATGCATTTACCGGAAAGTAAAATTAACATAAAACAGCCCGGAGGCATTGTCTTTAATAAGTGAATCGACGCTGTAAAAAATTTCGTGTATGAAGGATAGGAAAAACTCCTTTTTGGTTAAGAATCTAAGTATTAACCAGAGAGGAGTTTTTTATGGACAAAAAGGCTGAAAAATGAATTTGGACCAGTTCAAATTCATATACCTAGGGATAGGAAAGGTGAATTTGAGGGTAAAATATAATCTTTATTATTTTATGTCTACTTGGCAAGGAGCATATCAGCCGTAGCTGTGTGACCTGACTATGTTTATATGTTTGTATTTGGGTACTATTCCTAACAGTTTTTTATTTTTGATATATTTCCATCTACCTTATCCCTGTTAGTATAGAATTCCCCAACTGTTTGTTTTATTTTTTGGGCACCGTATACTCTTGTAAACTCTTCAAACTTTTCCTTGTAGCCCTCGGTTATTTTCTTACAAAAGTAAGTTTCATTTGTTATGTCGAAATCTTCACCAAAAGCAAAATTAATATATATCCTCATAATTTCTCTATTTATGTAATTCGATAAACTATAAATCAATTTTGTCCCTTCTTCAAACCATGTAAAGCAACCTTGAATCATCATTGTTTTAACAAATGATTCTTCGCAACTAAATCTAATAGATAGTGTACTATCTATCTCATACATAAAATCATCTTTCTTGGCGAGTAAGTACCCTCCTTCTTTGAGCAGCATGACTATCTCATTTATTTCCTTGTTACTTCTTCCAACAAATTTGTACGTTTCATCTCCTTTTACCATCTTCACTCCAAAAGGAACTAAATTTACATAATAGCTTTCCATCCCCATTCAATTCATCTCCCTTCATACCATTTATAGAATTACTTTGTAGTAATAATTTCATCAAACCTTAACTCTTTCATTCCCATTTGCTGAGCCGCTCTTACTCTATGATGTCCATTTTGTATAGTATATGTACCATCACCATTGTCAATAAGCGTAAGCGCATCATTTTTACTCCTATACACATCTCCATTCTTTTTTATATAATCCCTTTGAAATGAAAGACTCTCATCATTATACCCTCTCTCATTACATCATCTTTAGGATTCACTTTAACCTTACTTATCTGAATGAAATACATAATCAGCCTTCAGGAGTTTTACCTGGTACTCTGAAAAGCCTAGAGTTTAGCATTGTTATCTATAAATTGCCATACATTTTTAACATCTGACCTGTAGGGAATAAACCAACTAACCTCAGGGTCATTAAAGTAGTCCATCCGAGTTGCGTCAAAACCAGATTTCTCTATTTGAGATTGTTCAACAATGTGATGCCACTGCTTACCTTCTCCTGCTGAACCTAATGCTTTCTTAGCATCTTTAAATGTATTAAATCCCTGCCCAGTACTTCTCGTCCCCTCACTACAAGGACTATATCTATTATATTATTCTGGCTTCAATATCTCAATTTAAAAATACAAATTCCTTCCAAAGCTTTAAGCCTTCATTTTAGAATCAATTCTTTCCGCCTGCCTTCTCAAACGGCCTATTCTATGTTGTTACCTCTATGGTGCTTTTCGTGCAAAGAAGCGTATTTGAAGACCTTCTAGGACATGCGACAGCAATTTATAAAAAAACGCCCCTTCACAAGCGGCAGACCGCACAGCCTTTGGTATAAGCTATTTTTACGTAATGCATAGAATAAAATACTATGATAAACTAAAAAATATTGTACAAAGCGTTTGTAAGAAGTGCGTACTATGATTGTTTCACCTTTCATATGTTACGTCCACTTGAAGAACAAAAAGAGAGGCCACATCAGCTGAAACTATGTGACCTTTTGCTTTATACATTTCAATAATTTACCTCATATAGTAGTAAGTTATTCGTAGTGAATTTTACATAACTGCCTACAGCAGGAGACTCTCCCTGTGTTTCTAAAGATATAACGCTATCACCTAGCCTTATTACAGTATATCCATCTTCTTCTATTGATTCCAAAAGTCCAACTAAATGAACCGTATCACTTTCTACTGCAATTATATAATTTTCTTCTGTAACAGCAATATCTTCTTTCCAGTATAAAACGCCTGGTACTTCAAGTTCAACAAAGTATTCTTTGTTTATGTGTGGCTCATTACCCTTCCAAAAGGCACTAGCATTTCCGTACTCTGTTGAAAATTTGACTTTGTAACCTTGTGTTTGATTTATAATTTCTTTAATAATTACTCTCATTATTGAACTACCTCTTTTCTGTTATTTAATCCTTTGTAGAGTGTTCGTTACTGTCATTGCGTCATTTACAGCATCATACGTCCATGTTTCTTCGTGATAGTGGAATTTAGGTGTCCCCATGCTATTCATTTCATGGCTATCAAAACGAACACTCCGTGTACCATCCGCTGAAAAAATTCTATTAGGGTCAACCTGTCCTGTTCTGGGGTTAATATTAGTCGTATTTGAACCTAAATAATCTTCCCATCTCTGTGTAACCTGACTTGATTTAATAGCGTTTGGTGCTTTAACTTCTGGAGCACTTATTACCTTAGTGTTTACGCTTGGAGTATTTACCTTTGGAACAGCCTTACTCGTTCCCTCACTACAATAACTATCCTCATTATATAATTCTTGTCCTATATCCTCAATCAAAAAATGCAAGTAACTTCCAATACCTAGTATTACTGTTCTTAAATCAATTCTTTACTAATCTTTTTGATATGGTCTGTACTCCGTCTTTGTCTTCATCATGCCGTAAATTATCCTCACAAGTCGTCTTGCAACACAGACTAAAGCCTGTGGCTTGTTTTTGCCCTCTTGTACCTTTTGCTCAAAATACTCTCTGAATACCGGATGTCTTGGCTTTCCTGACGGTGAAATAGCCACCATTTGTATTGCAAGGAAGTGAAATATTGCATTTAATGCCCTGTTGCCATTTCTGCAACGTTCATCCTTGCCCTTTCCGGCAGAGCTGAATTGTACAGGAGCTAAGCCCATAAATCTAGCAAGCTTGTCTGAGTCGGGGAAACGGTTAATATCTCCGATTTCAGATATTATCTGCGCCTCTGTCACAAGGTCAATACCCGGCATTGTCTGAAGCTTATAGCCTGTTAAAGGCAGTAGCTTCCTTAATTCATCGTCTATTTCTGCAATCAATTCCTTGTTATGCCTGATTTCCTTCACGATGTTTCTGACGATAAAATCCCTTTCCGCCTGATAGTCCTTCCTTGTGTCCCCGTCCTTTTCAATCATGGCTAATATCTCATGGATACGCTCCATTTTAAGTGCCTGATGGACTGGCTTTATGGTTTCATATATCTTTTCTGGAGTGGTAGCCTTCACATGCTCAGGCGAAGGGTAGTTCTCCCAAAAACACATAGCGCTCTTGGCATCAATCAGAGCAAAAAACTTTCTGTAGGATGGGTAGGCATAAGAAAGCTGGCTATGTAGCTGGTTCTTGTTCATAACATTACTCTTTACAATCAAGTCACGCCTTTTCACAATCTGCCGGATAGTCCAGTAAATATCCTCATGCTTGGCATCCTGCAGAGTGTCTACCATATCACGGAGTACTCTTGCAACGCAATAAGCATCATATGAGTCGTCCTTGAAAACAATAGGGTTTGAAAGCCTAACCGCACTGGTATAGGCAGGGTTTACATGCTTTACGTCAAATCTTCTGCCCACAAGATAAGCAGCCAAGTTTCTGCCAAAGCCTCTGGTATCCTCAAGACCAAATATAAATTCCTTTGTACCGCATATTCTCCTCACATCCTCAACAAATGCAGGAAATTTGGAAGGTCTGTTTTCAAACTTGATTTCACCAAGCTTGTGCATCCAGCAGTCAATAATAACTGCGCAGTGCATCTCTTTATGCATGTCAATTCCAATAAAGCAGGTATTTCTTTTTTGATAAATCCTTATCCTCTCCTTTTTCAATGTCTCCACTACTCTCACCGGCAACCTCAATTTAAGAGCGTTAGATTAAATTAGTGACATACTTGCTGTCATTAACTTAACCCTCGCAAGGGAACGCCAACCTATCTGTTAATAATGTGACAAATTACGTGATGTAAGGAATCACGAGCCTTTATTCTGTTCTTCGTTGCGTGGATTATTTACTATTTGTAAAAGTACTTACAAAAGTTTAAATTTCAATTGTGTGTGATGTTAACTCTGGTAAGAAATGATTGCAAGTAAATTTTGAGAAAGAGATAAAACAAAAAAACAGAGAAGAAAAACATTTATCGTTTTATTCTTCTCTGCCTAATATTTATTTTGATATGCTGTTTTTTGCTAAGATTTCCGGAAAGTAATTTTCCCCCTTAAACCCCCGGCTGTGTCCCAGTTTACCACAGATAAAAAAGCCTGACAAGGAGGGGTTCACCATGAACTATGTGTGCTGTTTCGTTCCGACTTTTCTTGCTTAATCTTTAGCCTCGCTCACTAACAGAAATCTGTCCCGAAGTATCTTACCCCTGTTTGGCGATGTGTTACCCCTATTTCCCACTTTGGTGCATAGGCTGGGATAAGTACCCCATCAGTGGATTTGAAGAAATTTTGAGGGCAATTTGACAGCTGTTCTTTTCGACACTCTTCCGAACAAATTGTGCTGAACCCCCCTATTGATTTTGGTGCAGGATAAAGGCACGTGGTCGCAAAGCGACCAGTACCAGTTACCTTCGCCGGCAGTGCCGACGATTCAGAGATTTTTAATAGGTGGTCAAAATGACCAATTGTGTGTCGGGTGGGTGGTCGAGAAAGCTTCTCACACCAAGTTTTTAAGGATTTGCAAGGTGTACAAATAAAGCAAAAGGCCACATAATCCGAAGCAGTGTGACCTTTCATAAAATCTAGCCTATGATTTATTTATCTCTACCTTCCCACATAATATTGAAATATCTACTTCTCCACCTTCCATTCTAATCAAGTGATATTCTTCACTCTTTGGAATAGCAAGTCCATCTGAATATTTATATCCATACTTTAATTCCTTTAGTTTTGATTCAACATCACTTTTTTCAATCTTTGTATAAGTGACATCACATATAAAGCAAGGAAAACAAAATTCATCATCTTCAAAAGCAGTATCCATTTTAAATGTAAAAATGTTCTTACAAATTATATCACCACAGAATTTATTACTATCTTTATATGAATCAATAAATTCAAATTTAATATCATGCTTTCCGTTAATAAAATTCATGTTATCAATACTTACATTTGAAAAAACTATACTCATAATATATCTCTCTTTCATACTTTATTTTTTAGGAGGTAAGAACGTGGCATCATCTATTTTTTCAACAAATTCTCCAGTGTTATGCCCTCCTTCTTTTACTGGAGTACCATCCCAATTATATCTTACTGGCACTTTTTTCGACCCATCTGGGAGCCATTCTTTTTTTACAGTAATTATTTCCCCGTCAGGACGTACCCACACTGTAGTTCCATCAGAATGTTTATATTCAACATATCCACCTTCTGTAGTACCCTTACAATTAAATCCTTTATTTGTTAGTTCCTTGTTCAATTCTAAACGATTTTTAGGAACAGTAGTCTTTGGCGTTCCCTTATCCTTATCCTTATCCTTATCTTTAACCTTATCGCTATCTGTGTCCTTAACCGTGTCCTTCGCCTTAGCCTTATCCCTATCCGTGTCCTTAGCTTTAACCTTATCCTGAGCAATAGAATTAGGATTATTTTTTAATCCTTTTATCTTTCCTTCAATTTTATTACGAATTCCCTTTGCATTAGTTATAGCTTTATACCCAGGACAAGTGGCATTTATTAACATCCATCCATCAAACGGATTATTTATTTCATTCCACATAAGAGTAAGATTATCTACAGTGCAATCTGAATAAAATACATAGTCAGCCTTCAGGAGTTTTACTTGATACTCTGATAATCCCAGAGCTTTAGCATTGTCATCTATAAATTGCCATATATATTTTACATCTGACCTGTAGGGAATAAACCAACTAACCTCAGGGTCATTAAAGTAGTCCATAGCTAATTTATAGTATAGATCAATATCATTATTTAGCTCTTTATCATCCTTCCCCTCCCTCTGAGCATCTTTACCATTCCGGGTAATTTTATGAGCTAAAGCCTTATTGGTCCATTCAAGTACAGAACTATGATGTTCCCCTTCACCCATTCTGATAAAGTCAGCGTGCAAGGAGTGACCTTTTTCAAAGTAGTCCTTTAAAAATTGATTACGAGCAGCTTTATAATCGTTGTAAACATTCTTATATCCAAGTATGTACAAATTACTCTTTATATTAGTTAAATAATCAATTTCTCCTGCTGCTTTAGTTTTTTCATTTGAAGGAGTTTTATTATCTGCTGCTTTATTTCCGTCGTTGTATATATTTTTATTGTTTAATATAATATGGTATTGATGATGGGTCCTATGGGGTTCGTTAGTTTCTTTACTCCACGGTAACTCCATAGCTTGCCATGTATCAGGACCAACTATTCCATCGGCTTTCAGTCCTTTTTTATCCTGAAACTTCATTACTGCCTGCTTTGTCAGTTCACCATAGGTTCCGAAATGTACATGCTTTTGAGCAGTAGAGTCCTTGGGCATGTTAAGATATCCACTTATAACCAAAACCTTTTGCAATACAGTAACATCATTTTTGTTATTACTATTCCCAACCTTCAACAGCCAGCTCTCGTTTTCGTTCTTGGAAGTTCTTTCATATCCCTGACTAATTAAAGTATCTATTGTTTTAGTATCATCAGCATCAACTTCTGCTACAGTACCACTCTTCGGTTCCCATAGCCTTATTTTACGTTTTTCCTGTGTTTTCTTATTAGCAGCTTTTTGGATAATATTGTTATTTATCGAATTCGACACTACACGGGGGTTTTCCTCTATTTGTATTTCACCATTGCTACTTTCTTTCTCGGCCTTACCTCCCATTATGTCTGCTTCTTTTTCAAGCTTATCGTCTTCGTTAATAGCCAAGCCGGATTTCATCTGCAATGTAGGTAGTACCCTGCCCTGCCTTTGTTGAACTGCATGCCAGCCCTCATGGGGAAGATGTTCATCCTGTCCCGGGGCAATGTATATCCTTTCCCTGAGTATATGCATAGGCTCCTAATTGCTGAGGTTTGTCAGAATTCTTATGAACCTCGACATCAGAAAGGCTGACTCCCGATATTTTTTCAAGTGAATTCTGTAATGCTTGTGGTAACCGTGATTTGGGTGCTGGAGCACCATCTTGATTCGTCTGAACATTTGATACTTTCTCTGTCTTCGGATTTGAATCCGAACTTTTTCCCGGGCTTTTCTTCTGGATTGTTAGTTGATTGGTCTCTTGTTTTTTTACCTGGTCAGGCGTTGCTCTTTTATTTTCTCCGGGTACCCCCATCTTCTCAAGCTGTTTTTTATGCTTTGCTTTCTTAATAAAATACATCGCATCAATATACCCAACGGATCTCTGAAGCAATAAAACCTCGTCCGGTAATATTAAATCCGGGTTAGCAAGAATTAACTGCATAATCATTCTGTAGTCGTTTGATCTGACATGAAGTTTTCTTGTTTTCTTTTCTGTAGTGGATGTTTTTTTCTGTGAGTTTGGTATTTTTCCCCCGTTATACGGGTCAGGTTTCTTCTCCGGCGCAACTCTGGTGTACATTTTATTCATTTCAATTATCACTCCAAAATGATATTTGGCGGTAACAGTCAAAGATACATGTCAGTATTAATCAACTTCTACATATAAAGTAAATTCTGAAGCGAAGTTAACAACCCTACAATCAAAAACAATGCAATAAATACTCATCTCCTCTATGAAATTGACAGTAATTACGCACTGTAAAATCCGATAATCTGTGTTAATATTAGGAGTGCCTGAGTAAGGTAACCTTTCATACCTTTCCGTTAACATTATTTAATGGTTCCTTGGTATTGAATTTTTAATTATCCTATGGTAAAATACACAATACAAGAACAAATGTCACCCATTGGCGGACAAAATATAGAAACAATATAGTATACATGAAGCAAACGACTGAAAGAAAACACTAGTGATATCAAAGGAGGGACCGAGTCCATGCCATTTGTGTCGTAAGTGTTTGTGCGAAATGCGGTACATGGACATATGTATGAAATTAATTAATAAAATTTAATAATATATATTTAACATGTATATTAAACAGATCAATAACAGATTATTTGGATTGGAGGCATAATGTAATGTCAAAGTTAAAGGTGGGTATTATTGGTGGAACCGGTATGGTTGGACAGAGATTTATTTCTCTTCTTGAAAATCATCCATGGTTTGAGGTAGTTTCAATAGCAGCAAGTGCTAACTCAGCAGGAAAAACATATGAGCAGGCTGTAGGGGGCAGATGGAAAATGTCAACTCCAATGCCCGACAGCGTTAAGAATATTATTGTTAAGGATGCATCATTACACGTAAAGGAAATATGTGCAGAAGTTGATTTCGTTTTTAGTGCGGTTGATATGAAAAAAGACGAAATTAAAAAACTCGAGGAGGAATACGCAAAGAACGAAACTCCTGTTGTTTCGAACAACTCCGCCCACAGATGGACTCCGGATGTTCCTATGCTTATTCCTGAAATTAACTCCGACCATGTTAAGGTTATTGACAGTCAAAGGAAACGATTGGGGACCACAAACGGCTTTATAGCTGTTAAGCCAAACTGCTCCATTCAGAGCTATGTTCCTGCTTTGGACCCATTGAGAAGATTCGGAATTAAGAACGTAGTTGCCTGCACATATCAGGCCATATCCGGTGCTGGAAAGAACTTCTCCGACTGGCCTGAGATGATTGATAATGTTATTCCCTACATTGGCGGAGAAGAAGAAAAAAGTGAACAGGAACCTTTAAAAATATGGGGTTCTGTTCAGAATGGGGAAATCGCCAAGGCATCATCTCCAGTAATTACTACTCAATGTATAAGAGTCCCTGTAACAGACGGTCATCTGGCTGCAGTTTTTGTTTCCTTTGAAAACAAGCCCTCAAAAGAAGAAATACTCAAGATATGGGAAAACTACAGCGGCGAACCACAGACTCTTCAACTTCCAAGTGCTCCAAAGCAATTTGTTAAGTATTTTGAAGAGGATAACAGACCACAGACAAAGCTGGACCGGGATATTGAAAACGGAATGGGTGTCACTGTCGGAAGACTTCGTGAGGATCACATGTATGATTACAAATTCGTATGTCTTTCGCACAATACTGTGCGCGGTGCCGCCGGTGGAGCTGTCTTAATGGCTGAATACCTTAAGGCAAAGGGATATATACAAGCCAAATAGTATTGTCAACATAATATAGTAAAAATACTATGCAAAAAATATAATAGATTTTGTTATTAAAGGAAATTGTTTTGTTAACAATTTCCTTTATTTTTTATTTAAACTATTGTTAAAACTGCCGATAAACACCATATACTAATAGGCGGAACTATTCAGTGTCTTGGGTATTTAGTCCGGCTTTTTTTATTTTTATATATAGTGTATAATTATTATGTCAATGTTCATAAATCAACAAATGAATAAGCCTATATTTAAATACGGCATTCATATACACAAGGAGAGCAACTATGAGCATAAAACCCGATTTTTCAGGTCAGTACTCATCCAACCAGGGTGAGCTCTTAATATGTGAGGGAGACAGGACCTCCTCTATAGTATTGCTGCTTAAAGGAAAAATAGATGTTTTTGTGTCACCGTTTGACGATATTTTCACTAACAATGAACTGCTTATTTCGAGAAGCTGTCGATTATTTACACTGGACCAGAATATTTTTTTGAGTATTAACGATTTAATCAGAAACGGCCGTAATTCCTTCAGCCTTTCTGCAAAAGACATCTGTACTCTTTATTGCTTCCCTGCTAATTCTATTGCAGACATAAAAAGCATAATTGCTACCCAGAAGGACTACTCTGCTTATCTGGTTACCTCATTGGCAACCTTGATCGACTTAAGCTATACCGCGTACCAGAAGCTACTTCCTATATGTCATAACATTAATGCTCTGACTCAAAACTTAATGACCTTCTATTGGGCTATTAAGGATAAATTCTATTTCAGCTATTCTCCTGACATTGAAATATTGAATTCCTACCAAAGCATATATGAAAACTTGAAAAAGGATGGCTATAAATTTTTCCCCCTTGATCCAGATATGCTATTTACTCAGGAAATTGTTGATACTGTCACTGATTCTCCTGATCTGGACAATACAAGTATTGATTATTTTACAAGTCTATTAAACGTCTCGATGGATAACCGTAAATTATTCTTTAACAGCGAGAGCAACGTGTGTGAATATCATATAAAAAAGGGTTCCGAAGTATTGGATGCAATTATATTTGAGATCAGAAATATTTTTTCAATACTATGTAAAAATATGGAGCTGCTATATCTTTCACCTAGTAATCTGTTGGCTACATACGGCAGAATCGCTACCGATTCAAGAGATGACAAGGAAGCTGCTTTAAATATTCTGAACATTTTAACACAAGCTTCAGATATTACAAGCCAATGTATCGACAAGCTGCAAAATGAATTTGACTGCTTTACCAATATAGATTTAAAGGAATTTACAAGCCTTATAGATACTGTGCGTTCAAAAGCCGAGCTCAGAGCCTCGGCCACAAATTCAAACGATATAGAAATTAGTTCTGAGCTACCAAAAGAGCTTGAGAACAGCTTGGAAAAGATTATGCTATACTGTTCCTGCCCGCAGGATCAAATTGACAGCCTGAACAGGAGACTGAGCCAATTCAGGGTTTTAAAGGACAAAACCTCCTCCGATCCCGAAGTCAGAGAGCTTCGTTCTTCTATTTCAAGCGACTTTTTCCAAATTTATGAAGAAGCATTTAAGAGGACACAAGTTGATAATAGTTGTCCGAAGCTGATAAGCATGTTTTTAAATTTCGGCTATATGGACGAGCGCCTTGTTACAAAAGAGCAGGCTATAGCATTATACAGGCTCTGTGACAAGGAGTATCCCTGCACCGATTTTAATGTATATACCTCTAAAAAATGGCTTGATCTTATATACACTAACCAGAAAGATCCTTCAATAAATGACTTTGGACAGGATTACTCCGATGTGTTCAGAGATATGAAAAAGAGGAAAATGGTTACCGATGCAGATAAACCGGCTTATGACCGTGACTTCAACGCTAAGGTACATTTTGAAATAAACAATATGCTTAAAACTAACCAAAAGGTATGTCACGGTCATATCAGCAGTTATTTTCCCATACTTCACAAGGATATAATTACCCGTGACCTGGAAAAAGCTGTTGTAACGCCGCATAAGCTTCAGCAGGCTATTAATAATTTACTTGCCATTGATTTTTCAGTGTTCTATAGAGAAATATGGTACAAAAATGAAGCTAAAGGTATTGAAAAAGAGCCGATAATGAAGGAAATCCGACCGGATATTATCATAGTACCTACCTTCGGGTCAAGAATTTCCATGTGGCAGGAGATAACCGGGAAAGCCAGAAATACGCCAGGGAGATTTATAGTTCCGGCTTTTACCGATGAAAATCTCTCCGAACTTGTACTCAAATTAATCGGAGCTTTCCGTTGGGAACTTTGTAGAACCATGATGGGGGTAGCATGGAACGATATTACAGAGAAATCTCTTACTTCTGAATATACCGACTACATTCAGTTCTTTAAGAAAAATCACGATCTGACAGAGGATGCTAAGGAAAAAATTAAAATTCAGATTCAAAAGAACAGGAATCTTATGAGAGATATCTTTACAAGTGACTATGAGACCTGGATAAATTACGAGTCAAAAGGTATATTGCGTTTGAACAAGCTGGCCCGGTCAATACTGTTCCGCTATTGCCCTCCTCCAAAGGAAATGAGGGACAATCTGGCAAAACAGCCTGCTTTTGCGGATCTTTTGACGCAGCTTAATAATTCAAGGTCTAAAATTGCCAAGTCACTGACAGGGAAATACACTAAACTGTTTAAAGACGGCCAGATTGACAAGGACATGGAATTAAATCTGATATTTTACAGAGATATGTGATTTAGAGGTTAGAAGTTGGAGGTTGGATGTTAGAAGTTTGAAGTTGGATATGTAAGTTTAAAGGGTCTGCTTACGCAGGCCCTTTTGTGTATCTATTTGGATTTTGTTCAGTTGAAACTCTATACTACTGCAACACATTCAATTTCAATCAGCACATCCTTTGGAAGTCTCGCAACCTCAACGCAGGATCTCGCAGGGAAATTAGATGTAAAAAACCTTTTGTAAACTTCATTTATTGCTGAGAAATCATTCATATTTTTTATAAAAACTGTAGTCTTTATAACATTTTCAAGACTTGCCCCCGCGCCTGCCAGTACTTCTGAAAGGTTTTTCAGAGCTTGTTCCGCCTGAGCCTCCACTCCGCCGGCAACCACTTCACCGGTATTAGGCTCAACAGGAATCGCGCCGGAGGTATATATAAAATCACCATATTTAACAGCCTGTGAATATGGCCCTATTGCTGCAGGCGCCTTATCTGTAGATATAATTTCAAAGTTCATTCTAAAGTCCCCTTTCATGCTGTACTAAATATTTATAACTTGGTTACAGATCCTGTATTTGCTTGTTTAACTTTACATGTTTAAAGGTCTTTCTATTGTTGGCATAGTCGTCAACAATCTGCCCGTTGCCAATAAGCATATATTTATAACTCAGCAGGCCCTCCAGTCCTACAGGTCCTCTTGCATGGAGCTTGCTGGTGCTGATGCCGACTTCTGCACCAAAACCGTATTTAAAACCGTCACTGAATCTTGTCGAAGCATTCCAGAATACATTTCCGGAATCAACCAGATTCATAAACTTTAAAGCAGTTTGTTTATTTGAAGTAACTATGCTGTCTGTATGTCCTGAACCAAATGTATTAATATGTTCTATAGCTTCATCTGCATCCGATACAATCTTAATTGAAATGGTGTAATCCAGATATTCTGTTGCCCAATCAGCATCTGTGGCCGCATTGACAGGTATTATCTTCCGTGTTTCTTCATCACCGAAGATTTCCACATTCTTTTTATCCAATTGAGACTTTAGCTCAGGCAGAAATTTCTCGGCTACAGCTTCATCAACAAGTAGTGTTTCTGTAGCATTACAAACAGCAACGTACTGCGTTTTTGAATCCACCGTTATTCTTACTGCCATATCAAGGTCAGCATCCTTGTCAACATAAACGTGACAGATACCGTCAGCGTGCCCCATTACCGGTATTCTTGAATTATCCATAATATAACGGACAAACTCATTTGAGCCTCTTGGTATGACCAAATCAATATACGCATCCATTTTTAACATCTCACTTACATCGTCGCGGCTTTCAAGAAGAGTAATCCAGCCTTTTGGCATCCCGGCAGCAACTGTTGCCTCATCAATAATATCAGTTAAGGCTCTATTGGTTTCCTTTGCCTCCCTGCCCCCCTTTAGCAGCACGCTATTGCCGCTCTTAAGACATAAGGTTGATATCTGTACCAGGGCATCCGGCCTCGATTCAAATATAATTCCTATAACACCTATGGGACAGGTTACTTTATATAATTCAAGGCCCTCGTCCAGCATGGTTGAAAGCATGGTTTTCCCCACTGGCTCCTCAAGCTGTATAAGGCTACGGATACCTTCAACTACATCATATATTTTTTTCTCGTCAAATTTCAGCCTCTTCAGCAATGGTGCAGCCAGCTTTTCTTCTTCACTTCTTTTCAGATCAATAGTATTAGCAGCAATAAGCTTATCTTTATTTTTCAGCAGTGAATCGGCAATAGCCGAAAGCGCATTGTTTTTTGCTGTACCGTCAAGTTCAGCCATCCTTATTGACGCTTCACTTGCTTTAATACAAACCTGTTTTATATCCATATTAACCTCCCAAGCCATAATATGGCTTTGCGCCACATAGCGGCCACAAAATGTAATGAAATTAATCTACTCCCATATCCGCTATAAGGCGAATTAACCAAAACATAAACTATACTTTTGTAATACTATAACATATTAAATTGATATAGTACACTTTTTCTATACAGTAAAGCTGTTTTACAAATCCCACTTTAGGGAACGCTCTACAGCCTGTTTCCACTTAAAATACAGTTGGTCAAAATATTTTTTGTCCTCAGAGGGCTTGAATATTTTGTCAAGGTTCCAGTTATCTGCAATTTCATCTCTTGAATTCCATATACCTATTCCAAGTCCCGCCAGGTAAGCTGCACCCATTGCAGTTGTTTCTCTTATTACAGGCCTTAGTACGGGAATGTTTAATATATCCGACTGAAATTGCATCAAAAATTCACTTACACTGGCTCCTCCGTCAACTTTCAGTTCATTCAGCTCTATCTGGGAGTCCTTCTGCATTGCCTCAAGAACATCTCTGCTCTGATATGCTATAGCTTCCAGCGTTGCTCTGATAATATGCTTTTTGTTGGTACCTCTGGTTAATCCAATAATTGTTCCTCTGGCATACATATCCCAGTATGGAGCCCCAAGTCCGGTAAAGGCCGGAACTACATACACTCCTCCGGTATTTTCCACCTGCTCGGCTTCAATATCGCTTTGATGGGCACTATCTATAATTCCCAATTCATCCCTCAGCCACTGTATTGCAGCTCCGGCATTGAAGACACTGCCTTCCAGAGCGTACTCCACTTCATTATTTATTCCCCAGGCGATGGTTGTCAAAAGATTGTTTTTTGACTCCACAGGCTTCTTTCCTGTATTCATAAGTATAAAGCAGCCTGTGCCATATGTATTTTTTGCGTCACCCGGCTTAAAGCAAGCCTGACCAAACAACGCAGCATGCTGATCTCCAGCCATGCCAGAAATAGGAATTCCGGTGTCTAATATATTTCTAATAACTCTTTCATCATAATTTAACTCATCTCCGGACTCATATCGATCCGGGGAAAATTTTGTGCAGGCACAAACACCCGAAGATGGGACGACTTCCGGGAGCATACATTCCGGAATTCCAAGCTCTTTGAGCAGCATTTCATCCCATTTGAGTTCCTTTATATTGAACAGCATTGTTCTCGATGCATTGGAATAATCAGTCACATGGGTTTTACCTCCTGATAGCTTCCAAACCAGCCAGGAATCAATCGTTCCTGCCAGGAGTTCTCCCTTTTGCGCCTTTTCCCTGGCACCTTCCACATGATCCAATATCCATTTGATTTTCGTTCCTGAAAAATATGCATCAATAACAAGACCTGTTCTCTTTTTTATTTCTGCTGTAAGGCCGCTCATTTTTAAATTGTCACAGATGTCCGAGGATCTTCTGCACTGCCAGACTATTGCATTATAAATCGGTCTTCCGGTTGATTTTTCCCATACTACGACCGTTTCTCTCTGGTTTGTTATTCCTATACATGCAATCTGCTCCGGGCTGACAGCAGCTTCTTCAATTGCCTCCGCCATAGCCTTCAGCTGATCATTGTATATTACCATGGCATCATGTTCAACCCAACCCGGCTGAGGGTATATCTGTTTTAACGGGACGTTTTTCATACCTGCTATCTGACCTGTCACACTATCAAACAAAACAGCTCTGGAGCTGGTAGTTCCCTGATCCAATGATAATATATATCTCTTGTGCATAGTACCTCCCAATTCAAATCAATTAGTAATTTATGGGTTAATCATTAACTTTTCACTTTTGGCAATTCACTCTTCACTTAATTATAACGTATAGGTTCAAAGAACGCAGGCGTTCTTAAGAAAATTTTTTGGCTTTAGAAAAAATTTTCTTACATAGTTATCATCTTACTATAATCAGTTCGCAGACATATACTGCCAATATAGCACAAACAGCCACCTGTAAAAGCCCTCTTTCGAAATAAGCCATTATAGCAGCTATCAACAGTCCTGCCAGTGCAGATCCCAGATGTCCTGTTGAAGTAAGTATATCGGGAAATATCATTGCCCCCAGCACTGCATATGGTACATAACTTAGAAAGGCAGTAACAAACCGTGACCGTATCCTTTTCTTAAAGATAGCTAAAGGCAAAACCCTGGGCAGATAGGTTACAAGTGCCATTAAGATAACTGCAGCTATTATTCTATCCATTTAGCCCTCCACTTTTTTACCTTTTGTAAAACCATCTTCAATATTGCAGTCCTCTGTGTGAATATCCCGGACATCTTCCAGTGGAAACAATTTTGCTCCCAGGCAACATGCAATTACTGTAGAAATAATTATTCTCCAGCCACCCGATATAAAAGAAAAGAAAGGTACCCACTTCAGAATGGAACTTATAAGGATAGCGAGACCGGATACAATCAAAGCTGCTTTTGATTTCTTAGCAGCAGGGATTACCAGTGCAATAAACATGGAATACAGAGCTATTCCCATGGAGTTCTGCAAGCTTTCGGGCAGCAGCGTACAAACTATCGCTCCAGCCGCAGTACCAGCAGCCCAGCCTATGTAAGGAAGTAGCTCAAGGCCTGTCATAAAGGGGAAAGTGATATCCTTCTTTTGCATTGCTGCCACAGTAAAGGTCTCATCCGTTACGCCAAAAGCCATGACCCACCTTTTAATATTTGAAAGTCCGGCTGTCAGCTTTTGTGAAAGAGATAGTGACATCAGCATGTAACGTATATTGATTATGAAGGTAGTTATCGTAATTTCAGCAAGTCCGGCACCTGCTATTATAAGGTTTGTCCCAGCAAACTGTCCCGCGGAGGTAAGGTTGGTCATAGATATTAATATTACTATCCAGACAGGTATTCCTCCATTTACAGCCATTAAACCAAAAGTAAAGGATACAGGAAAATATCCCAACGCTATTGGGATACTAAGCCTGGACCCTTCAATAAATTCCTTCAGAATACTGTGTTTTTTTACATTTATTTTGGTTGTCGACATTTATGTAAACCTCTAAACAAATCAAAATGGCAGTCTATATTTATATATTATAAACTTATTACAAACCAAGTAACAAATGTATTATAACACAAAGCTATTGATTACACATATATCAGATAAACGGATTATAAAATCGGCTCCCATCTGCAAACGTTATCAAAATTGACAAACATAAAAAGATACTTAGTGCAAAAACAATTATCCAATCTAGTTTTTGCATCTTTCCTGCAGAATACCAGGTTCTTCTGCTATTTTTTCCAAAGCCCCTTAATTCCAATGCATTTGTAATAGTATCAATCCTATCCATGCTTGAAAAAAATAACGGAATTAAAATTGCTGCCGCGTTTTTCATTCTTCTAATAAAACTCACTTTTTTGGACATATCAATTCCTCTGGCTTGTTGAGCCTGTGAAATAATCGTATAGTCCCTCTGCATGTCAGGTATATACCGCAGTGTTATGGCCACTGAATAACTGATTTTATAGCTTACGCCGATTTTATTCAATGAAGCGGCGAATTCACTTGGGTTAGTAGTCAAAATGAATAATAAGGCAATAGGAATTATTGTGAAGTATTTTAGTGCCACATTCAGTTCATAAAAAAGCTGCTCGGCTGTGAAATTATACTTTCCAATAATGTGTAATAATTGTGTTCTACTATTATAAATTTTAACTCCCTCCTCGGGAGAGAATATATAAATTGCTATAAGGTTTATACATAAAAATACCAAAATCAGCTTCAACACAAAAGCGACATCCGCAAAATCCACTTTTGATACCTTAAATGCAAATATACTTAAGGCAAACATAAATAACAAGAGGCGGGTATCGTAAGTAATCATACAGGTTAATGACCAAACCAGAAAATACAGAAGTTTGGTTGTTCCGTTCAGAGAGTGGATAATGCTTCCCGTATCCTTATATGTTAACATTCGTGCCATTTACTCTCACCCTCCTGTCAAAATCAATAAAATGTTGAACGAAGGCCTGGGAGTCGCTTATTCCGGATTTCACAGCCAATTCGTACAGAGATGTTCTCTTTAAGCTTGCCTTATTAATTATTTCATCATTGGTTAGAATTGAGGCAGGTACAGCATCTGCAATCACCCTGCCTTCCGCCATAACCAAACACCGTCCTGTATATTCCAGAAGCAAATGCATGTCATGGGTAATCATCACAATTGTAGTACCATTCTTTGTGTTTAACTCCAGCAAAAATTCCATAAATTCTGTGTAATGCTTGAAATCCTGACCTGCAGTAGGTTCATCAAGTATAATAATCTGTGGCTCTAAAACAAGAATTGAAGCTATAGTTACCCGTTTTTTTTGACCATAGCTCAATGCCGAAACAGGCCAGTTCCTGTATTCATAAAGTCCACAGGTTCTCAATGTATCCGAAACCCGGTCATTGATATCCTTATTGCTCCAGCCTCTGGACATCAGCCCCAGAGCCACTTCATCAAAAATCATGGGTTTTGAGATCATATGGTTGGGGTTTTGCATTACAAGACCAATTTTCTGTGCTCTTTCGGTAATACTGTCATCATCAATGCTATTTCCATTTAAGAGTATAGTACCTGCTGATTGCTTTCCAAATCCACATATAACTTTTGACAGTGTAGACTTTCCTGCTCCGTTCTGCCCCACAAGCCCCACCATCTCACCCTTGTTAATAGAAATATTAATATCTGAAATCACCGGTTTATTTTGATCATACCCGAATCCAATATTTTTTAGTTCCAATTGCTTTGAACACTGAGATTTAGCCGGTTCGGAAAACTTTTTCTCATACCAGCTGACAAGCGGGTTTTTCAGTTCATCCAATATTATAGAATTTATATGTTCCGGATGAATTGATGCAGAAATCTTACTACCCGCATATTTTAGTGCAGTTATATATAAAGGCTCACGTATACCTGTTGCTTTCAAGATTCCTGACGCAAGCAACTCAGCCGGCTTTTGGTCGGCTATTATTCTTCCTTCCTCCATAACTATAATCCTGTCAACGTTACAGTGAAGTACATCTTCAAGTCTATGCTCAACAATCAGTATGGTTGCTTTAGACTCCTTGTGTATTCTGTCGATTAGCTCCATGGCATATTTACCTGTTGCAGGATCGAGGTTAGCCAAAGGCTCATCAAATAGCAGAATGTCTACCTTGTCAACGAGGACACCCCCAAGAGATACCCTCTGTTTTTGTCCACCCGACAGAGCCTGAGGAGAATGCCCCTTAAAACCGGATAATTCAACTACCTGCGTAGTCTCCTCTACCCTTCTTATCATTTCGGCCTGCTCAACACAGTCATTCTCCATTGAAAAAGCTATATCCTCAGCCACGGTAAGGCCAACAAACTGTCCATCAGTATCCTGGAGAACCGTCCCAACAAGCTTTGATAACCCAAATATGCCCAGTTCAGAAGGATTCTGCTCCTTAATTCTTAAGTCTCCCTTTATTTCGCCTGAATAAGAAAAAGGCACCAGCCCGTTAATGCAGTTTGCCAGTGTCGATTTGCCTGAACCTGAAGGTCCTACAATCAGTACCTTTTCCCCCTCGTATATTGCTAAATTAATATCTGACAGAGAAGGCAACTTTTGTACACGGTATTTAAATGAAAAATTTATAAATTCAATTATTGGTTTATTCATCGTACCCTCTGTATGAAAAAGTGGTTGCTGAGAACAACCACTTTTTATGTTTAAGTTATTAAATAATTTATATGTATTTACATTTATAGACTAAGCTTCCAACTTTATGTATTTAAGCTTCCTTTTCCAGGCTTGAATTGCCGGTACGGATCTTTGAATACGCAAAAGCAAGTATTGTTCCAACAACAAGAGTTACAGCACCATTTGCCGCGAAAGCAGTTACCCCTTGTACAAATACCTTGTCTGAAGGTTCAGCATATATAAGTATATCAAGTACTGGTGCAACCAATAGCCATGCTACAGCATTTGCAAAAACCTGATTTATATTAAATATCAGTGCTTGCTTACTTCCAAAGCCTCCTTCGGATATCCTTAACTTTTTAAAGGTCAGGCCTACCAAAATACCATAAACCCCGTCGGCTATTACCCAGCTCCACCAGATACCGCCATAAAATAGTGCATCACCAATAGTGTGTGAAAGCAATCCGGTGAATAAACCTGCTATTGGCCCGAAGATAGCACCAATTAAAGCAATAATCGCTGCATTAAACTGAAGTCTTGTATTGGGAATAAACCCTACAGGGATACTTACTTGATATATAGCAACAACCAAGGCAGCCCCTATACCTATTGCAACAATTGTTTTAATCGGAAGACCCTTCTTTTTAGTACTTAAATCACTCATATAAACACCCCTTCAATGATATTTAATTATGGCTGATATTGAACTTCTGTCTTCTATAGACTGGCAAACCATAATAACCATATTTAAAATATCATATATAATTACCTATTTCAACAGTAATTAACAAATATAAATACAGGGTAAAATTTAGATTATAAACTCTTAAGAAATAGCTGGCAGGGAGTTGAGACCATGTCTAATAGCGGTTGTCCCCCCCAAAAAGTCCTCCTAATAATCCTCCTCCGATATTTCCCAATCCGGATTGCTGCTCTCTGTGTCGTGAAGCAGAAGAAGTCAGTCTGTCTGCAAGCCTTGAGAGAGGCAGGCTCTGCAGGAATACTATTCCCGGCCCGGTCAACTTGGCCAGGAACAAGCCTTCGCCGCCAAATAATGCATTCTTAAAGCCGCCTACAAATTGTATATCATAATCAACACTTGGTGAAAATGCAACCAGACAGCCGGTATCAACCTTAAGAGTCTCACCCGGAAGAAGATTTTTCTGAATTATTGTGCCGCCGGAATGTACAAAAGCCATACCGTTTCCCACCAGCTTCTGAAGGATAAAACCTTCACCGCCGAAGAACCCCGCGCCCAGCTTTCTGGTAAAGGCTATTTCTACATCTACGCCATTTGCCGCGCATAAAAAAGAGTCTTTTTGACAAAGGAAGCTTCCGCCCACACTGGTCAGATCTAAAGGTATTATCTTTCCTGGGTATGGAGCTGAAAAAGCCATACGCTTTTTTGAAGCACCAGAGTTATAAAAGGTGGTAATAAAGAAGCTCTCGCCTGTAAGCATTCTTTTAAAGCCTTTGAACGCACCTCCGTCGGTCGATGTCTGCATCATTATGCCGTCTTCCATATACATCATTGCACCTGCTTCGGCTCTTACTCCTTCAGATGGGTCCAACTCCACCTCTACAATCTGCATATCATCCCCGATGATCTTGTAATCAATAACGTCCGCCATAACTGACCTCCTTTAATAAGTTAAAAATCAATAACCGATAAATCAGCGTTCCAACTGCTTGAGACGCTAGTATTATTATATAATACGTGGTTTTGTTATAACAGTCTTTTTTTTACTGATTTTTACAATTTACTGCATGTCTTGAACCAATTTTCATAGGGTTCCGCATATTTTGCTGCTAACAGTATAGCCTCCAGCATACTTACCTCACTGGCAATTCCCTTTCCTGCGATATCGTAGGCTGTTCCATGATCTACCGAAGTTCTGAGAAACGGCAAACCCAGGGTAATTGCTATTGTTCTCTCAAAATCCAGCGTTTTTGTGGCTATATGTCCCTGATCGTGGTAGAGTGACAGCACCGAATTATACTTACCTGTAAGTGCCTGGTGGAACACCGAATCTGCACCTATTGGGCCTTCCACATTGTATCCCCTCTTTTTTGCTTCCTCAACTGCAGGAACAATTTGTTCGATATCTTCTGTTCCAAACAGACCACCATCTCCGCTATGTGGATTCAAGCCTGCGACTGCCATGGTTCCCTCTGTAATGCCCAGACTTTTCAGGGCTTCAGTACATCTGCCTATATAATCAAGTAGTCTCTGTCGGGTTACCATATCGCAGGCGTTTCTCAGAGAAACATGCCGAGTCAGGAAGAACACTCTCATTCCCCTGACCTCAAACATGGTCAAGGGGTCTTCGATGCCTGTAAGGCCGGCCAGTATTTCTGTATGACCGATAAAATCTATGTTTCCGGCCTTCAAGGCAGGCTTATTTATAGGGGTGGTGGCAATTGCTGCAAGTTGGCCCTTCTTTGCCAGTTCAACTGACTTCTTGATGTAATCATATGAGGCAATTCCGTTTTGCGGCTGTACAGTACCATACTTTAGCTCTTGGAGGTCAATATTATCCAAGTCTATAACATTAATGATTCCTTCAGCAAATTGGCATTCCTCAGTTGTCTCAACTGTTCTGATCTCAGAAATAAGGCTGCATACCTTAGCTGCGCTTTTTATTACTTTGGCATCTCCTATTACAACAGGCCGACACACCTTATAGATATCGGAATGGGTCAGCGCCTTTACGATTATTTCCGGTCCGATTCCGGCGGGATCTCCCATGGGGATACCGATAATTGGCTTTGTCATAAGTCCCTCCATTCAAGCACGAGATATATCTTGTTCAATGGACAAGCTATATTTCTATTACCTTTTCCAGTTTTGAAGTTCAATAAAATTCCCCTCGGGATCTCTGACATATACCATTGTTAGTAACCCAAGTTCAGGGTATTCATATCTAACCACTTCGCTAAAAAGCTTACCACCATGTGAAAGAACTTTTTGAAGCATTTCCTCAACGTTGTCCACATGAAACGCTAAATGTCCCAAGCCCTGTTTATTAATAGGCAAATCATTTTCTCGCATGATTTCAGGGTTATACTCAAAAATCTCAAGAGTAGGCCCTTTTTCATATCCGGGTAAGCTCAAGTGTATTCCCCTTATTCTGGCCCCATTGATTAAAGTCATATTGTTTACCCATTCGCCGGATAAATCTCTTTCAGGATAGTTTGGCTTACATCCGAAAACCTCAATATAGAAGTCTGCAAGACTTCTCCAATCCCTTGCAATCAAATTTGTATGTACATATTTTATGTTTTGCATTTGACTTACCTCTCTTTAATAAAAATGGCTACTTCCCAAATTAAGTTTTGTATACATTATATCAACAAAATGCCATATATTAAAATCTTACTTTTAAGCTTACTTTTGGGTTTCTTTCGCATAGAATGATTATCACATTATGCTTGGTTTTATGTTAAGCTTTGATGAAAAAGTATCAGACAAAACGGGCTTGCTAATATGGTTTTTCAATCATATTAGCAAGCCCGTTTACTTTACTCACTTCGGTCTTCCTACTTCCAACTTTCTACCTCTTACTTCTAACCTCTTACTTCCAACTTCTAATTTCCAACATCCAACATCTAACCTCTAGCTCCTAACTACCGCCCTTCTCATCATAAGAAAGGATAAGCCTGCTGTGGCAACAGAAACCAGTAATAGTGAAAGTACTGCAATATATGGATTTACAGTATTATGGAACCCTCCGAAATAGCGGAATGCTTCTCCAATAAAATTCGTTATTTTTCCGTTTGTAATCGATGAATCAATAATAGGAAGCAAGATAACAAACCATACCGGGACACCCACAGAAAAAATTATCTTAGCTGTTTTGTTCATATGATAATAGAGATTTGTTATAAAATAACCTACGAGATATGCTGCAAGGTATAGTACTACGCTCCATATGAAAGCTGAAATAATAACTAAAGGGGTAGAAGTTTGTGCAGTCCACTTCTCGTATGCTTGAATAAATACCGGTTTGTAAGTAAAAAACTGTGATAATATGCTTGAATAAGTAGTATCAATAGCCGCTACTATACAACTAACTGAAAGAGTAGTTATTAAAAAAGCTTTAAATTGGAGCTTCCTTGGTATGTTGTTTACTGATAGAAACAAGAAATCTTCCTTAAAGGAATTAAGACCCACTATAAACAAAAAAACCACAGATGCCATTTCTGCTCCACCAGAATAGATATTAACATTACCGCTACTCTTAATACTAATCGAGCTACCCATAAGGACGATTACTGCAAACATAACCAGATAGAAAATCAAAACACCGGTCTTTATATTTGAAAAATTATATTTTATAACAGATTTTAGTTTCATATTCATTTCTCTCCAATCCTCAATTAGTCAACCGTATAAATAGCTTTTGCAGGTTAAGTCCTGATATTTCAAGTCCGTCAGGCAAATTATCCCTTTCAGGCCTTTCAAGCACATAGGCAGTTTTCAAACCTCCCAGGGTATCTATACCTATTACATTTTTACCTTTAATATAATTATCAACTGAAGCTGAGGTTCCTGAAACTGAATAGCCTTGGGACAACACATTTTCTACCGAATCCTGCATTATTACTTTACCATCCTTAATAACAATCACGTTTTCGATTAATTCTGCAACCTCTTCAATAAGGTGTGTAGATAATACTATAGTCCTTGGCCGTTCGCTATAACTCTGAATGAGCTCTTTGTAAAACAATTCTCTGTGATTTGCATCCAACCCCAGAACTGGTTCATCCAACAGGATTATCGGTGCATTACAGGATAGAGCAACGATTATTTTAAAAATGGATTGATAGCCGGTTGATAAAGCTCTGATTTTTTTATCCACATTTAGATTGAATTTATTACACAGAACAGTTGCGTACTCAAAGTCAAAATCGGTAAAAAATTCTCCAGTCCATTTAAAAGCCTTCCTGACTGTCATGGACTCAGGATATAAGTTGGCTTCACTCATAAAATATATCTTTGATAGTGCTGTTTCATTTTCAGAAATCTTTTCTCCCTTCAGCAATATCTCTCCACTTGTCGGAAAAATTCTGTCGGTTATAAGGTTTAGCAAAGTAGTTTTCCCCGCGCCATTCCTGCCTAAAAGTCCATATATTCTGTTTTCTTCCAATGATATTGAGACATCATCCAGTGCAGTTGTATTTGCAAATGTTTTAGTAATATTTTTGATCTCCAGATAACTCATTTAATCAAACCCTCTTTCCAACATTTTTAATATATCATCTTTAGTAATAGCTAGCTTTTTTGCTTCTGAAACAAGCGATATAATGTACGTTTCGAAAAAAGTCTCTTTTCTTTTGTCATGAATTTTTTCCTTTGCACCTGTTGAAACAAACATACCTAATCCCCTTTTCTTATAAACTATCCCATCGTCCACCAATCTGTTTATCCCCTTCAAAGCTGTAGCAGGATTAATCTTATATCCCACAGATATCTCCGTTGTGGAAGGAATCTGTGTCTCCTCCTCATAAGCACCTGAAAGTATTGCGTCCTCAATTTCTTCAGCTAATTGCAGATAAATAGGTTTCTCGGATTTAAAATCAAAATTCAATATATCACCACCTGACAACCGGTTAAACGGTTAGTTACTTATGTAACTAACTATACAACTAATTAAGTCCTTTGTCAATATTTTTTTCTATTAATTCCAGTCTTTTTGTAATTAATCATAAAATAAGTGTAAACATACTTTATAATTCAAAATCCGTATATACTATAAGTGTGAATGACTACCTGTTAATATAATGTAAAAAGCTCGTAAATGAGATATAATTTATAGAATTGTATTTGGTTTTCGACCCTGTGAGAGGAGACAACTATGCCAAACCTGGTTACCCATTATTTATGCGGATTAGATGCAGTTAAAAGTCTTGAAAATTCCGACTGCAGGCAGCTTATTGATAAACACCGAAATGTGTTTAATTTAGGCCTTCAAGGGCCTGACATCCTTTTCTATTACGAAGTCTGGCCCTGGTCGTCTAAAAGTCTGGATACAAATATTGGTCAAACAATGCACATATCCAAAGTAAATAGAATGTTCGGGGCTTTCATAGATTATATAATCCTGCAGAATGGGTATGTAAGAAATGTTCTGACAGTCTATTTGATGGGATTTATATGCCATAATATTATGGATAGCATAGCACACCCATATATTTTTTACAGATCGGGTTTTAACACTTTTAAAAAGAATAATGAAAACTTGTTTTTGTGCTATCATCGGAGGTTTGAAACCTCGGTTGATGTACTGCTGTGCAAAAAATTTCTTAATAAAAAAGTATATGAAATAAATACCGATAGGTTAATAAAGGTCAATGACACGGAATTGAATCTGATAAGTGAAATGTACAAAAGTGCTGTTAAAGCAGTATATAATTCTGATATCAGTAAGAAAAAAATTATAAGGGCAGTTAAGGAAATGCAGCTGGTGGAAAAGCTTTTGAAGGATCCAAAGGGATATAAGAAAAAGCTGGTAGGCTTCATTGATGATGTATTTTATGGCTTCCCTCTATTCTCAAGTCTGATCTTTCCCCTTGAGCTGAAGGATGGTCTTGATTACCTTAACCTCTCAAAGCGTGAATGGAGTATGCCCCATGATGAAACAATCAAATGTTCCAAGTCCTTTGTTGATCTTTTTTATGAAGCATCTGAAAAGACTCGGCGCTTATGTGATGAATTGTACTCCGCTTTTTTTCAAAACACTTCAAAATTTTCTTATATCCTGAAGCTGTTGGGCAACAATTCCTATACAACAGGTATTGACTGTGATAAGCAAGCTGTATTCAAATACAGCGATATAATCTTTGAATAATAAAGTTTAGTTCAGATTGGCTTGTAGAATATAGAACTCCATTTTGAGCAGAACAAAGGTGGCAAGGCCACTTTTGTTTTCGTCTTGTGACAGTAACCTGTCACACCGGGCCTTTTCCCTCTACGAAATATTTTCTTCGGATTAATGTATCAAGGAAAATTTGGCATGCGCATAAACTAATAGTTTTTTATTGTCTAGGAAACTTTCACATATAACTTATACGCCTTTATCTGTGTGCATTCCAATACTCATTTTCGCACAAAAAAATTATACTTTCCTTGACAACAAAAAACGGAGATGCGCTGCAACCCCCGTTTTTAACAAATTAACATTTATGGACATTGTATATAATCATATATTGACTGTTTAAATTGCTAATATATTACTCATTCTCAATAAATCCTGGTCAATATCTTTCTTCATTGAAAGAGCTTCATCTATATCAAGGTCAACTATTTTAGAATCCTTCACCGAGATTATTCTGTTATACACACCGTCTTTGAGTAATTCAACTGCCTTAACACCCATGGCACTTGCCATAACTCTGTCCTGAATGGTAGGACTTCCGCCTCTTTGAATATAGCCCAGTACCGTACCTCTTGTTTCTATACCGGTAAGGTCTTCAATTTTTTTGGCCAGTTCCAGAGCCCCTCCAATTTTCTCAGAAATACCTTCTGCAAGGATTATAATGTAATTTTTCTTACCGTTGTTTCTTCCCTGAATAATTTTCCTGATGATATCCTTATCAAAGTCAAATTCCTTCTCAGGCAGCAATATCACTTCTGCTCCGCCAGCAATTCCCACATTCAGAGCGATGTGTCCTGCCCGTCTGCCCATTACCTCCAAAACGCTACACCTTTCATGAGAATATGCAGTATCTCTGATTTTGTCCAGTGCATCCTGAACTGTATTCATAGCTGTATCGTAGCCAATTGTATATTCGGAACTTGCAATATCGTTATCAATGGTGCCGGGTAACCCCATTACCTTCATCCCAACTTTACTGAAATCCCTTGCTCCTCTATAAGACCCGTCTCCACCTATTACAACAAGTGCATCCATACCGAATGCCCTTGATATGGACATTGCCTTCTGCATTCCTTCCTCGGTTGTAAATGCTTTACATCTGGCTGTCTGAAGTATAGTTCCTCCACGATGAATTATATCCGATACATTTCTTGCGGTCATTTCGGAAATATCACCTGTAATCAGTCCATTATAGCCTTTTCTTACTCCCAGCATTTTAATGCCATAGTAAATACCCGTTCTAACTACTGCACGAATGGCTGCATTCATTCCTGGCGCATCTCCACCGCTAGTAAGTACTCCGATTGTTTTTATGTCACTCATACGAACCCTCCCTAAGACCTTAATAAAACCTTTGGCATTTAGAATCTTTAAATTTATCTGTTTATGGTCTTCCCCATTGAAGCAACATTAAACCGAAAAAAAATATATAGATAACAAAACAACGATAAAAACCCAATTTAATTAATTATAAACCAATCAACGCCTATAAACAATATAAAACAATATAAAATCTGCCAGGTTTTACCTTAAATAATTGATTAAAATTACGGTATTTAGTGACAGATTATAACCTTTCTTCAAGGACTACTCCAATTGAATCCCCTGCAAGTACCTTTGTTTCAAATCCGGCAGCGGTTTGTTCGAGAATTTCCTTATCTATTAAAATTGTCCCTTTCTTAAAGAATAAAAGCACTGTTGAGCCCCCGAATTTAAAATATCCCTTCTCGTCACCTCTCTCCAATCCTGTTTCAGGTGTAAAGGTCTGAATGATCGAGCCTACAGATGTGGCTCCCACTTCAACATACAATACCTCACCAAAGTTATCGGTCCGGTAAACGCTATACTCTCTTTTATTTCTGCAGAAAAGTGCCGGAATTTTTCCAAGGGCGACAGGGTTGACCGAATAATATTCACCCTTTACCTTCACCGGTGCACTGCAACTGCCGCTGTCAAAAAAGTGAAATCTGTGATAGTCAACGGGACAAAGTCTCAATATAATATAGGTTCCACCATCATACTCCTTTGCCAAAGCTGAATTCTGAAGTAATTCGGACAGGCTGTAACTCATACCTTTTATTTGTATTACTTCATCAGTATCGATATCTGACCAGGCTTGCAGACGGCCATCTCCCGGTGATAGAAGGTATTTCGCCGGCTTATCAAAAGGTCTTGCTGTTTTCTTAAGTCTTCTTGCAAAAAAGTCATTAAAGCTTTTAAAATCCTCCAACCTGTTTTCGCATTCACTCATGTCAATATTGAAATTTTTTATGAAACCGGAAATACTCCGTTTACTTAAGCCAGTGTCACAAAAGAAGCCTGTGAGTGCGGAGTATATTTTTCGCTTAACCAGTAGCTCAAGCCCAAGCTTACCAGCTCCGGTAGTATATAGTGCATTCAGAAGGCTTCCTCCTGCTACCTTTTCCTCTTCATATTTTCCTGTTTTACGATTATATATTTTAATCATTTTATCTCCATTTCAATTTGATTAATCACAAGCATTTTACAGCTTTTACGTTAATAACCTGTACGTATTTTAATAAAATGATATTAAACAAATATGTTGTTGTCAAATAATTAAAATACTTATAGAATTTATTTTAATCTGTTTCTCCTTAATAAAAAGCCGATATATTTCTTATTAAATTCTTAACAGTTCAGTTTTATTTAGAACGTATAAAAAGAAAGCCACAACCCGTTATATACAAGTCAAATGGCTTTCTCCAAATAATTATTGATAATTCAAATGTTTTTGCTACTGAAAATGAACTTATAATTAACCAATAACTGATTAATTTAAATCAAAGGTTACCGAAACCTTTGCACTTACCTTTATTTGTCCGGGAGAAAAGTCCTCATAGCTTTCGCTTTGACCTCCCGAAGCCGGGGCATTTGAGACTGAATTTGATAGTGCACTTGTCCAGTTTGCTCCTGAATAATATGAACTCCATGGACCGTAATAAGAATATGTGTCTTCCTGGATTTCCTGGATCGTATTTGCCTTTCCTATTGTTTGACCCAATTCTTTAGCCATTGCAGAAGCCTTTTCTTTAGCAGCCTTGATTGCAAGTGTTCTGGCCTCATCTTTGTATTTTCTCAGTTGAGTGGTTTTAAACTGCACCCTCTGAATATTGTGTGCTCCGGCATCAAGGAGTCTGGTGAGCATTTCATCAAATTTCCCCAGCTCCTTTAAGGTAATCACAAGGCCTCTTTGAACGGTATAACCCTTAAAAATGCTTTCTCCGCTGTTGTTATAGGTATATTTGGGATTAACGTTTATATAATCTGTCACTACATACTTGGATTCAATTTTAAATTCATTTGTAATATTTTTAATTTTCTTTATAATGGTATCATTCTCTGATTTAGCCTTGGTTATATCCATATTTTCAGTTTCCACAGACAGCGAGAAAACAGCCTCATCAGGTATTACCATTACATCCGCACTTCCAGTGACCGAAATTGTTCTGCTGGTACCCTGGGCTTCAGGGACCATTAAATTACCTTGAGCATTACATGTTGTAGTTGTGAGTACGAGAATTGTGATCAATAGTACTGTAATAGGCAGTATAATTTTTGAATTTGCAGTAAATTTCATTTTTCTTAAACCTCCTTCAACAATCCATTTTTCATTTTATGGTATTTAATATTTTCAGCAAGCTACCACTCCCAACAGACTACTGTGATAGTTTGTATCTATAGACTATCACAGTAGTCTGTTGTTGTAAAGAAATATTTTACAAACATGATTAAATTTTAACCAACAGAAAAGGAGGCCTTGTCAGCCTCCCTGTTGATTGAAATAATTTATTTATAACACATCAGTTGTACTATTTTCCGCGTTGGTCTCTGTATCCTTAAGTGCTCTGTCCCTCAGCATTACCAGTCCCTCAAGGAATATAAGAAAACCTGTGCCTATAAGCAGCCATTCTATATTCACCAGATCGGACAGTGGTCCAAAAACCAGCATCCCCAGCGGCATCATAACGCTTGAAGCCATAGTGAATACTCCGAAGACTCTTCCAAGATAATCGCCTTCAACCTTCTGTTGCAGTAAAACCATAAAAGGAGTATTAAATATCGGCATAGCAACTCCTATCAGGGACATAAATACCAGGTATATCCAGAATACAGGCACAATCCCCAATGCAAAAGTAAAAATGCCCATTACAGCTGTGCCAAACACCATCGAATGTATTTTCTTCTTAAAGCCGCCCCAGGAGGCCATTAGTATTCCACCGATAATCATTCCCACAGAGAAGGCTATCTCTATGGCCGAAAGCCTCCACACCTGATTTCCAAAACTTCTGGTCACCTGTAAAGGCGTCAAAAAAGCAGCAGGTGCGGCTAAAAAGCCGAATATGGAGCTGAACACAATAATTTTGCTTACAAAACTGTGGTTTTTAATATACTCATAGCCCTTACGCATATCGTCAAAATATCCGGTTGTCTGTTTTTCAAGAGCTTTACTGTGAACCGGTACTTTTAAAAACAGTATCAGCGTTGTCACTGCCACTGCCGCTGTAATTACATCAATAAAAAATATGACTTCAATAGTTGTCTTTGTCAGCAACAAAGCGCTAAGCATTGGTGAAACAAGCATAACCATCGATTGAATACTGCTATTTGTTGCGTTTACCCTTGTCAGCTTATCCTCCGGTACCAGCTGAGGAATAAAAGCTCCAACTGTAGGTGTTTGTATTGCTGTACCAAGAGCCCTTACTATAAGTACTCCAAACAGTAGCAATATGGATTGATATCCCAATATAAACAATATCGCTATTATCAGTGTTGAAATAGCAATCATGGAATCAGACAATATAATAAGCTTTTTTCTGTTATACCTATCTGCCCACACTCCGGCAAAGGGAGACAGAAAAAAGGTTGGCAGAAAACCGCAAATAATAGCTATTGTCATCATAAGCCCTGATTGGGTTTTCAGAGTAATATACCAGCTTATTGAAAATTGCACCAGAGAGGACCCAAAAAGGGATATTATCTGGCTGGCTAAAAAAAGGATTATTTTTTTCTTCCAATTATCGTTCATTTTTACTCCATTTTGTAAGGATTGTATAAGAATTCAAAATAGGCTTTGTTCATATTTCTATGAGATACCATATTTTGTTTAGTGTTATAAAAGAATACCATATGAATTATTGGCTTTCAATCCCATAAATTTGTTTTAATTAAAAATTCTTTGTTATACTATTAAAATACTTAGTATTTCCATGTAAAATCTCGGATTACTGACCATTTTTTCTACTTCTTTTATGTACCCGGTCCAAAACAGGCTTTTCAATGAACTTAAAGGACAGGGCCGAAACGACATAAGATGCCACTAGTACTGCAAAGCATATTAGAGCCCATTGCTTAATATCTGCAATCCCCATATAATTCTTATAAGCCTTAACCCATAACGCTGAAACCAGAAACATTATGAAGTAATGCCATATATACAACCCGAAGGAAACTTTGGCAGTAAATCTGAAAAATCTATTGTCCAGAATTTTTCCAAACCATTTTGATTGCGGGGTCACAGCTAAAGTTCCACCTATCAGCAAGGCATACGCCGGGAAATAATACGGCTGGTTCTGAAGGCTGAAGCTAAACTCCGGAAGCCCTCTCATCATCCATAACAGCGCAATTGAGCCAAGGAAGCATAATACACCTATAAAGTCGAATACTCCTATTTTTTTCAATAGCTTAATCCTGTCAGATCCTATAATGAGTTTTGCAGAAATGCCTGCCGCAATGATTCCTACCGAAAAGTGCCCAAAGAAACCTACCGGATTATAGTTTGGCATCCAGTACTTTGCTCCGCCGATACTCCCAAAATCCCAACCTCGTCTTATATTATCCGGAGTGAAGAAAATATGTACCAGCTGGTTCAAGCCAATAACCAGCACAAAAACACCAACCCAGTAAAACAGCGCTTTTATGAAGGATCTATTCTTTCCAGAAAGTTTATAAAGCACATACATAAAGGCAGGCATCAGGAAATAGCAGAATACCTCAAAGCTGATAGACCAGAAGGGTGAGTTGATTTCATTGGGAAAGAATGTTACATAGTGGAAGCCTGCTGTAAACGTTAATCCCGTGATTGCTCTTACCAAGGTAAATTCACTGGGTATATTAAACAAAAGTATAACCAAGGTGCAAATCAGAAAGGACACATAATACCCCGGCAGGATTCGTGCAGCACGTCTGACTGCGTACTGCTTCATGCCGGGAAAAACACCTGCCGTAAGATACTGCTTCCAAAAAGGGTACGAGAGCAGAAAACCACTGAGTACAAAAAATACGCTTACACCTGAATTGCCCAGAAGAAAATAGCCCTGCAGCTCTTGAACAGGACGTACCTGAAAGTTAATCGCAAGTTTTTGGGCAAGGTGATGAAATATTACGCTGAGACATGCGATGGCTCGGATACCGTCTGCCCCCGCCAATAAAGCTGTATTATCTTTCTTAACTCCTGCTTGTTCAAGTGAGGTGTTCTTAGTTAGTGTTTGGATTTTTTCCATATATATATCCATGTACCACATTTCACAAACGCATAGGTATAAGTGGTATGGACTCAGCCCCCCTTTGATATCATTATTGATGGTATTCAACCTTAACTTCCAATAAGCGATCAGTGAGGTATATTGTACCATTATTTCTACATTTAGCATATGTAATAAATAAACCATAAAATCAGTCTTGATATATCAAATTACACTAAATTCCTGCTTGTTTCAGGCATTCAATTTATGGGACATGTTTTTCAGGCTGATAACCAAACTATCCGGTTAGTACCTATGTGAATACACGGATAAAACGGAGGTCTTACTCGATATCACCCAAATAAAACAGAGGCCTTACTCGGTTATCCTCCGAATAAGACCTCTGACATTTTAAATAATTTCATTTATTCCATATTACGTCCTTTATTACTTGTAGGGTTCTATTGTTTGAATGGTACCATCCTGGTTGTATTTCAGTTCTGTGTATTTTACACAACGCTTGTTATCAACACCGCCTGATAACGAGCTGTCATGATAGAACAAATACCATTTACCTTCAAATTCCACAATTGAATGATGCGTAGTCCAACCTATTACAGGAGTGAGTATTTTCCCTCTATAGACAAACGGACCTTTCGGGCTCTTTCCTGTTGCATAAACTATGGAATGTGTTGTTCCTGTAGAATAGGATAAATAGTATAATCCGTTATATTTATGCATCCAGGGGCCTTCAAAATATCTTCTATCTTCGTCCCCTGCAAGTATCGGATTGCCATTTTCATCAACTATTGATATTTCTTCCGCTGCCTCCTTGAAAGTCAGCATATCATCACTTAATTCGGCTACTCTAGGTCCTAATGCTGGTTCAGTTGCAGCAGGCCCTTCAGCATCAGGATTAAATGTACCGGAACTCCATTTTTCCAATTGTCCTCCCCAGAGTCCTCCAAAATAAACATAAGCTCTGTTGTCATCATCAACTAAAACAGCGGGATCTATACTAAAGCTTCCGGGCAGGGGTTCTTTTTCTGCCTTGAAGGGTCCTGCAGGATTTTGGCTTGTTGCTACTCCAAGCCTGAATATATCGTCTTTATCTCTCGCAGGGAAAAACAAATAATAAGTGTTGTTTTTATAAGCTGCGTCGGGAGCCCATAATTGCTTTGATGCCCACGGAATGTCCTTCAGGTGAAGTGCTTCACCGTTATCAACACAGTGAGAATCCAAATTGTCCAGAGACAAAATGTGGTAATCCTCCATCATATACTGGTCGCCGTTATCATTTGATGCTATATCCTGGTCCAAATCATGAGAAGGGTATATATAAAGTTTACCCTCAAAAACATGTGCTGAAGGGTCGGCTGTGTAAATGTGAGTAACTAAAGGCTCCTTTGGTGTTACTTTTTTGTTCATACAGGTGTTCTCCTTAATCAAAATTTTTTATCAATTAAAAACATTATATCAATATTTATACAACAATCAATCAAAAGAATTCAAAAGTGGGGTTATTTATACTGCATTATTCCTGAGCATATAGATAAAAAGTGTATAATAACGATTAAGTGATTCATTTAAAAGCCTCATTTACATTTTTCTATCTGTCAATGATACCATAATATCACATTTTTTTAACGGCAGTACATACCTTATATTGATAACATATCCTTATCTACCCGTCCTAAACCTCATTAACATAACAATCAGTTTCTATGTCAATAATGAACTCTGACAAATTGTCCCTGTAGTACAGATATAACTCATGTAAAGCTCTCGTACATACCGTATATAGCAGTCTTCTATCCTCGGGTGCGGAATACTCCTCCTTCTCAGCAGAGCTTACCAAAACAGCATCGAACTCCAGGCCTTTAGCAAGGTAGGATGGAATTATTACAACACCTTCGTGGTACTCCTCATTTTTGTTAGATACGAGACTTACCTTCACATATGGCTTAATGGCTTTGTATAAAGCATCGCACTGTGCTGCTGTTTTGCATATAACGGCAATCAATTTGTAATTCATGTTTTTCAACGTTTTGATATCTTCTGAGAGCCTATAATATAAATCTTCTTTATCAATTCTAACTATTCTGGGCTTATTACCATGCCGGTCTAACTGTTCGGTGTTGCCGGGGGAAATCAAAAGCTGTCTGCAAAAATCCGAAATCTCCTTGCTGGAACGATAGCTTTTGGATAACGTGATGCTTTGAACACCTTTTTCATCAAATGCCTCTGAAATGTTTACAAAGCTTCCGATATTCATATAGCCGTTAACAGACTGGTTTATATCCCCTAAAACGGTTATGTTGGCATAAGCAAATACCCTCTTGAAAATCTCATAATGCATGGCAGTATAATCCTGGGCTTCATCAATAATCACATGTTTAATGGCTTTTGTATCATTTACAGTATCAAGAGTGGATTTAAGAAACAAAATTGGGGCTAAGTCCTCATAATTGATTATTTCTCTGTTTAGTTGAGAGATTGTATATATACAATAATTATCAAGTCCCTCAAGTTCTTCAAGTTCCTTCCTGTTATCGGTACCGAGAAAAGAATCAAAATTGTTGAATAGCTTTAAATAGAGGGTGTATACGTCAAAGTGGGTCATTTGCAAAATTTGATTCTTTTGTAACTCATATTCCAGGTTAACTGCCCTGTCAGCAGCTTTCTTGTCTTTAACCGTTGCCGAATCATCTTCCTCTGCATTATTTCCCGGTAATTTTCTTACTCGTTCCTCTTCAGCCTGCTCTAAGAGATAGAAGAGTCTTTGACGCAGTTTTTCCAGTCGCTTAGCATAAGGAAGGTAGCTGTAGTCCTTTGCAAAAAGCTGAAATATTTCGTCAGAAGATATTACCAGATTCCCATTGTACATTAAATCTTTAAACTCCAGATTAAATCCATTTTCAAGGTGTTGTACGTATTTTTTTATCAGTTTAAGAAACTGCAATGACGCCTTGAATTTAATAGCACCCAACCTTATTATATTTACATTATCCGATAAGATGTATTCCATTTGTTCATTCATGGATTCTATCCGGTATTTTGCATCAATTGTTTTTATGAAATAATCGGCGAATGTGCTTTGTTGAATATTTTCCTCGCCTAATTCCGGCAAAACGTTTGAAATATAGTCTTCAAAAACGTGGTTAGGGGAGAAAACCAGAATATTTTCGGACTTTATGGTATCCCGGTATTTGTATAGAA
Source organism: Bacillota bacterium (assembly GCA_023415305.1). GTDB lineage: Bacteria > Bacillota > Clostridia > Acetivibrionales > DSM-1351 > Ruminiclostridium. The sequence continues at coordinate 51,505 of JAEZKZ010000045.1, read as the reverse complement.
GATATGCTGCCCTATGAAGCGCAATTGACGTTTTCCCGCTTCCGGCAGGCCCTTCTACAATAAGAATTCTATCCTGAACATTTCTGATTACTGAATTCTGTTCCCGCTGTATACTGGTCACTATGGTTTTCATTCTATTATCGGTGCTTTTACCAAGGATTTCTCTTAGCATTTCATCATTTATACTCAAACTGCTGTCAAACATATATATAATTTTTGAACGATCAATTTTATACTGTCTTTTAAGCAGCATTTGTCCGCTGATAGAGCCTGCAGGGCAGTCATAATTACTTAAACCGATTTCATAATCGTAAAACATTCCGGATATTGGTGCCCGCCAGTCATAAACAAGAATTTCCCTGTTGTTGGCAGTGATAAGGTTGTGTATACCAATATAGATTTGTTCAGCAGTTCCTTCTCCGTCTTCGACAAAGTCTATTCTTCCGAAATAAGGACTTTTCAACATTCTCTCAAGACGGCTTACCTTGTCAAATGAAAACTTATAGTTCCGAGCCTGGCTTAATATACCTGTCTGGTACTGCCATACCTGAGTTGCGCCCTCCAGATCAAACAAATCGGTGGGTGTAAGTTTCACTTCCTCCCACATTTGCTTTTGAAGGTCGACAGCTTCTTTTTTGAAATTCTCCACAGCACTGTTCCCTTTTTCAAGCTGCTTCTGAATTTCTTCAACTATTTTTTTCAGATGGGCATTTTCATAATCCCATATTTCCCTGTCAGTAATCATAAGCGTCCTCCCCATTTTTAAAATAACCGAATAAGGCTAACTCCGAATAGACAAATACAACTCGAGAGTGAAGAAATGCACCTGGATAGATAAAATTTCTCCAGATTAAAAAACATATTGATCCTAACCGTTATAATACTCATAAAAAACCATAAATATAAGACTGTTTTTATACATTTTAAAATGATATAATTATATTAGAGGAACACTTTAGTCTTATTACAAAAATACTCCTCCGGTTTATAACCCAAATGGATTATAAACCGGAGGAGCATATCAGCTTTTACACATAAATTATTACGGCTTTCTTGCCAGATGAAGGTTTATAGTATCATATACATTTATTTTTCCTCCAAAACTATTGATAGTTTCTTTCATTTCATTTGAAAATAATACCCTCTGCTCTTCTTTCATCGCCAGATAGTCTGAGTAAGTGCCGATAAGTGATACATAATTCTCTGCACTATAGGTTCTTGTCCCATAATACATTTTGTAATTTACATCCACATATCCATACTTTTTAATGGTATTTGAAATTTCAATACATTTACCTTCATTGATTTCATCCGGCTCACCGACCTGAGGCATGTATTTCGAGTATACCTTCTGCATAGCAGCATGAAGCGGCTCATTTTCTTTGTCCCTGCCGGGGTGGTTCCTGAACCAGGCAAATGTGCCTCCGCTTTTTAAGAGTCTGTAAACTTTGGGATATCCAATTTCATCCGGTATCCAATGAAAGGCTGTTGCAGAATAAACCAAGTCCAGAGAGTTTTCTGGGCATTCATAATCTTCAAATGCCATATTTTTTACTTCTATGTTTTTATAAGCTTCGAATTTTTTCTTCGAATACTTCGCCAAATTGCCGCCCAATTCAACAGCTGTAATATGACAACCCGTTTTAAGGATGGGTAAAGTGGCTTGACCTGTTCCAATCCCTATCTCAAGTGCACGGCTGTCCTGATTAATCCTGGAAAAATCCATTATATCAGCAAATAACTGTGGCACGTAAGTCGGCCGCCACTTCTCGTACTCTTCTGTAGCCTCATTAAACGTTAATCTCAAATCCATTTTGATTCTCCTTCAAACCAATAGTTTTATCACTTTATTTACCAGCTGATAATAGTATATTACTATAAAATTCCTGGAACTAAAAGCTTCATGCTGTTTGATCTGATACTATTTTTGATAATGATTTATATAAATTCCAAGTATCCTTCCGAAATCAATTACTTTCTTGACCCGTTAGTATTTTGAAGCTATAATATAATTAGAAGGTGAGAAGAGGCACCTTGTTATATCCTATTGTCAAAATAGGATTTTTTTATTTTATTGGTTTAATTACAGTTGTAATTTAATAAAAATATCTAGTAAAAGTAATATTATTACATACGTAATTTTACACATCTGTAAGTGTTCCTTTCTCAGGAAGCATCAAATTTTCAGTCTTTGGAGGGTAAATAATGCATGTATGATTCCGTTGGTTCGCTTGTGGGGGGTGTAATATTATGAGATCAAAATCTAGCGAGCGTACACTCCTAGCTTCGGTAGTAATGAGTTCACCCGGACCCATTGTAGTAGGTGCAGCACTTTTCTTTGGCCGCTCTTCTACTCAGTTGGCAGACTTTATTCGCCGTACTGCGGAACTGGTTGCCATTATAGTTTCGTGGGTTGTGTTCCGCATTCTGAATAAAAGAGGTGAGCCGGACCCGGCGCTTAAAAATAAACTTGAGCAAACAGCAAACTTCTGTGTTGGAATGGCTATGTGCCTGTCTGGAGCGGGTATGCTGTTTATTTCGCTTTTCTCATCAAATTCGGAAAAAGGTAATGTCATTCCGGGTCTAGTAATTGCAATTTTGGGTGTAACAACAAACTCTTGGTTCTGGCTCCGCTACAGTAAACTTAACCGTGAGAAGCCGAATGCTATACTGGCAGTACAGAGTAAGCTATATCGGGCTAAGTCGTTGGTGGATACTTGTGTAACACTTGCTCTGATTGTCGTTTCGGTTGCCCCTACTGCATCTGTGACGCAATATGTGGACTTGGGTGGTTCGATAATTGTTGCGGCATATCTGGTTATAAACGGCATAATTACCCTCCGGGGTAAAAATATGGCTGAAAAGATAATGGTCTCCTGAAAGTAGTAAAATTTGCGATAAAAATTAGGGATTGGAATCTGCTTATATAAACTTGACAGATTCCAATCCCCTGTTAATTAACTTTTACTTGAACATATTATTTCCAGTACCCGTACAATGCAAAAAATCAAGATCATTTATTTTTTTGCTTTGGCAGTAACGGTATACAAATTATTTTTTGAATCATATGTTAATTCAATCTTTTGTATTTCCTTAGTTGTCCACAGATATCCTATGAAAGGCTTCATATTTTTATCAGCCATTCTAAAGGTCAGTTTAAAACCATCAATCCAATAAAAATTCTTAAGTAAATAGGCTCTAAGCTCATCCTGATTTTTGATTTTCATAGGGTCAATATCAGAGTCAGAATAAAAGTCTTCGTCAGGTACGCCCATGTATGGCATATGACCCTTCATGAAAGTAAATCTATCCTTAAGGAAATGTGTATATAGAACTTTCCCATTAGGACCATCATCCCAGGTAGTATCAACAAACAACCATTGACCATTTACAAAAACTGCATTCCACGCATGGTCAATGTATGATGGATCCCCAATTTCAATAGTGCAGGGTATGGACGCTCTTCTGCATAAATGCATAAATAACAGAGAATAGTCTCCACATACTCCTCTTCCCTTATCAATTGTCAGAATAACACTTTCAACGGTGTGCAGATCTAGATAATTTATGTCATAGGTAATATGCTTAACAACAAAATCATGAATAGCTTTTACTTTTTGCTCCTCTGTCATTCCAGGCTTGATTATTTTTGCCAGGATTTCATCGAGTTTCGAATATAACTTTTTATATATGGAATCCACCTGCATATTCATATCCACTTTTTCATTGCTATTTATTACTTTAGGTTCAATATTATAGGCTAAGCCCGGACCATAAAACCCCTCTTTGAAATCAATGAACGTGGATCCATTTTTTATAGTAATTTTAATGCCGGTTTCAGGTGTGAAGAGTTCAATTAAAGCACAGCCTGTATCGATTTTGGTGTAACTTCCGTTCGTTTTAATTTTGCTTAAAACAGTGTCATCAAAATTATCTTCGATATACTCTTCAATTTCATCTCCATCTTCAAAAAGCAGATTTATTGCATTTTTTCCAACAATTATTTTTGTTGGTTCCGACAGGCTAAGAGGAATATTATAACCCCTTAGATTGTCAAATTCAAAACTGAATCTGTCTACAATTGCCTCTTCTCTTGTATAGTTGCCTTGTGGTTCAAACTTATCTACTCTGGTTTTCATTCCGCCAGTAATACAACTTGAAACAGTAACCTGATCAGACAGGGGGATTTTTACAGCGTCTGTAATTCTTAATGCGTTACTTAAACCCTTGCGATAAATTGTGCCATTAATTAATTTTCTTGCAGCGGCAAGTCGGGTTAGAGGCTTATCCAGGTCTTTCTGGTCATCAATCATCCCATAAATAAATGCATATTTGATATAATCAGGGCTGTCAGAAGCAATTATATTGTCCTCAATTACTATTTTTTCATTTACTTCTTTGTCCTCAAAAAGTAACATTGCCAATTCATCAAGGGTTATTGTTTTATTAAATCCCCGTGTAAAATACTCAGGTAATTTGCCTAATATAATTTCTTCGGTTATATATTTTATAGCTTTATTTGATGGTGCATCCTCAGAAAACTCAAAATACTCCTTCTTTTTGTCGTCGTCCCTCTGTATTTGAATCTGTTCGGTCCAATATTCATAAATCTCAATGATTTCATCTGTAGAAACAGAACCATCATAACGAGTCTTGCCGGCTTCTTCATAGGGCTTAAATATATCATCATGAATCATGGCTAAAGCTCTTGCGGCTACTACTTTTGACAAGCCTAGTTCAACAAAGAGTTTTTCAGCCTTGTCCGGCAATTGATTAAGTACCAACGTACTAACTTTATTTCCCTTTTGTATAGATTGATTCAAATACCGAATAATCTTATTCTTTATATGCAAATCAGCCTGATCCACCTGGTCTTTTTCTTTACCCATTCTTGCTAAATTGCCTGTCAGGCCTTTAATGTTATAGAGATCGTCATCATAAGCGTTTAAGTATAAGCTTACATATTTTCCATCAAAATCCCATCCATAACCGCTGCCGGCCAAATGTACCAGCTGTTGTTCAAAATGGTCTGATATTATTTTATATTCCTGCTGGGAGAGTCCTCCCAACTCCTCTTCCTTTAATTCAATTTCAACTCGTATTTCATTAAGTCTCTTTTGGGCAGCTTCTTTAACCTGAGCATCAGTTATTTTCTTTGATGTTCTTTGTATTCTTGGCTGATTTTTATCTGTTATTACCGGCCCCATACTTCTTAGAGGTATTACCTCGTCTCTTTCATATTTGAGAAACTCCTTCTCTAGTTTCTGAAAAGTACTGTCCAGTGCTTTGTTGTTTGAAAAATAGGAAGTTGCGCTGAATGATACAGAAATTAAGATCAACAATGAAGCCAATAGAAAAATAATAAAGCTTAATAATTTCTTCATATCCCTTTTGTCTCCTAATTCATAATATGATTTAATTCGCCATATTTTTCAATTATAACATAAAAGTAGAAAATTTTTTGGTTTAAATTTGGAGAAAAAATGAAGAATATAAATAGCCTGACAGCATATCAAATCACTGTCAGGCTGCATATGCAAGCAGAATATCCTTTAAGCTATCTTCAACAAAATCATCTGCACGGTTCATTACCGACTATGCTCATTTGTCATTTACCGTCTAAAAATAACTGTTTCATATGAACCATTACATTTTTATTTTACTTCAATAAATTAGAATCAAATCCTAAATTTACAATAACATATTGATTTATGTCTTTCTTACTGTATATATAAGTTTGGCTTAACTATGAGACATTAATGAATTTACTTCTTTTTAGTCCGTTGTACTGAAAGCAATGTATTCTTATGACCATTCTCACCTAATTAATACTACTTTATTTGTCTGAACTTTTAGACCCGGCATCATAAGCTTTTCGTGTTGCATTTCCTATTTTTGCATTAAAACCCGTTGGAAGATATTGTTTATCAATGATATGTTCATAATTGATATCGCTAAACAAATTACAAAAAGTGATTTCAACATAAATCAACCTGCTGTTTTCTTTGTCAGCTAAAGCATAAATATATCCATAGTTGTTAGCATAAACTGCACAAACAGGATAATTAAACCCTTTCGAACTGTACTTAAGGTAATCCTTTGTTGAATTTAATTTTGAGAGTCTTTCTACCTCTGCTTTGTACTCATCCTGGCCGCATGTATATACGAGATAATCAACGAAGTTGGGGTCCCATGGATTATAGTAGTAATAATAAAAGTCTTCTACCTCAGCTGAGTTTGGGATCCTATCAGGGAAAATATCATTATAAATTAAATATTTCTTTGAATGTTTACCATTGCTACCCATGAATTCACTGTAATTAGCAATATCGGTAACCTCCTCATTTATAGGTGACAAATCTCTAAACAGATAGAAACCGAAGGCTAAAACAGCTGCAATGATAAAAATCAATACCCCAATTACTATAAACGCTGTTTTTATTTGTTTTGAAGTTTTCTTTAAGTAGTTGACCAATGCTGACACTCCTAGATAGTTTTTCATATCTCCATGATTTGTTTCATCTGATGACAATTTTATATGTAATATGAAACAACTCTCCTACAATATGGTACTTCAGTACAATTTATCGACAACCATATTATACCATATAAAAATGTTTATCCCATAAATTCCTTATCTAGCCTTGGCAGCTACTGTGTACAAGTCATTTTTTGAATCATATGTCAGGACTACCTTTATTTCAGAAGTTGGCCATATATATCCAATGTTTGGTTTCATTTTTTTGTCAGCCATCCTGAAAGTTACTTTATAGCCGTCAATCCAATAGAATTTTTTAAGCAGATATATCCTCAATTCGTCCTGAGATTTTATTTTCATGCCATCAACTTCGGGACACAGATTTTCGTCGGGAACTCCCATCAAAGCTTTATGATCCTTCATAAACGTAAATTTATCTACCAGATAGTATTTATATGTAATTTTTTTCGGGTCAGCGTCATCCCATGTCGTATCAACAAACTTCCATTGACCGTTCAGAAACACGACGTTCCACGCGTGAGATATCGACGAGGTACTTACGTCACCTGCTTCAGAGATACATGGAATTGCTGCTCTGTCACACAAGTACTGAAACAATTGTGTATAATCTCCACATACACCTCGGCCTTTGTCAATGGTTGTCAACAAAGTTTCTGGTGTTTCCTCATCACTATATTTTGAATCGTATGTTATATGTGTTACAACATAATCATGAATAGCTTTAACTTTTTGTTCTGTCGTCATATTCGGTTTGATAATTTTTGCCAGAATAGCATCGAGTTTAATATTTATCTTCTTATGTATGGAATCAATCTGCATGTTCATATCCGCTTTTTCACCAGATTTTAGTATTCGTGGTTCTATTTTGAACTGTAATTCAGGCCCATAAGTCCCCTTGTCAAAATCAATATACTTTACACCATTTTTAAACGTGAATTTTATACCATTTTCCGGAGTGAAGAATTCCAGTAGAGCACATCCTGTGTCTATTCTCATGTAGCTTCCGTTTCTTTTGATATCACCTATTGCGGAATCCTCAAATTGATATTCGATAAATTCTTCAACCTGCTCCTTGCTATCAAATTGCATATGTATGATATTTTTTCCTATTACTATTTTGGATGGTTCAGATATATTTATTGGAGCCTCGTAACCTCGGATATTGTTAAATTCAAATCTAAATTTATCCATTATAGCATCTTCTATTGTATACATTTTTTCGGGCTCAAAGTTCATTCCTATTGTGTCAATGCCATTATCCAGACAATTTGCTACAGTTACCAGGTCATCAAATTGAATTTTTGCACAATCAGCAATCCTCAGCGTTTTTGATACACCTGAACCTTGATATATTATACCGTTAATCAGATGTTTTGCCGCCTCAAGTCTATTAAGCGGCTTGTTCAAATCGCCGGCGTTATCTATCATTCCATAAATAAAGGCATTTTTAATGTAATCAGGGGCATCCTGGTCAATAGTACCTTCATCCAGTACTATTTTCTCATCAACTTCTTTTGACTCAAAATAGAGTCTTGCAAGTTCATCAAGTGTTATAGCCTTTTTGAAGCCCGAAGTAAAATATTCGGATAGTTCCCCATCAATTATTTTATCTGCAAAATAATCTCTATACTCAGGCGATGGTTCATCATTTGAAAATGTAAATTTTTTTATCTTTATTAGCTCTTGCCTGTTTTCCTGTCGCATCCCAATTATGGATTGGTAACTTTCAATAATTGAGTCTAATGATTCTGAGCCATCAAATTTTTTTAAATCACAAGCATATATATCTCTATGGATTTCGGCAATAGTCTGCGCGGCAAGAATTTTTGTGAGTTGAAGTTCTTTGAACAGGCTGTCTATTCTATCAGGAAGCTTATTTACCATTTCCGAGCTGAACTTGTTTCCTTTTTGGATAGACTGTTTGATGTATCTTTCTATATCGGCTTTCACCTCTAAATCCTCAGTATACACCTCATCCAATACCGAGCCCATGTTTGCGAAATTCCCAGTTAGATTATCAAACTCTTCATATTCATCCCCACCTATTCCAAAAGTTAAAATTATATATTTCATATCTTTATCCCAATATAAGTAACCCTTGCTAACAATGGTACCATGTATAAGCTGAGCCGAAATTTTCTCATAATCTTCTTTGGTCAATCCTCCCAGCCGCTCTTCCTCTATCTCAATATAAACCTTTATATCATTGAGCACCTTTGTAACTGCCTTCTCAATCAAGGCATCGGTCATTTTTGGTACTTTTATGGACTTCTTACCTTTAAAAACATCAGCATCAACTTCTATAGGCCAATCCTTCTGTTCACTTGCCATAAATGCCTTTTTTAGTTTTTCGAAAGTAGTATCAAGCGCTTTATTGTTTGTAAAATAGGATGTGTCAGATACAGCTAAAACAGAAGAAGTGTTGAATAGTAATACAAAAATCAGTAAAAATGCACTAATTTTCTTCATAAATTCCTCCTTAGAATCAAAATAGCATTTTTTCTACAGCTTATCTAAATTGTAAATTAAAGGATGAATTTAGTCAAATTATGCCTATAGAAGGCTTTTAGCACAAAGTCTACGTTATTACCACTAAAAGAAACACACCAAAATAATTAAGTTTATATAAAAATACAACTCCCAATATCAGTTCGTTAACTTCGACTATAAGCCTTGTTATTCAACGTCTTACTGATAATGAGAATTGTATTTTATTAAATACCCTATTTCCCAGGAACAAGTGTGATTTTACCAGCATTCTTTGCCTTAGTAGCATCTGTCAGAACTACGTTACTATTACCGCTGCCACTAATTACCAGATTCTTATTACTCAATGGATGAATGGTACAAATATTAGTTTTTGGGTCTATATTTATTACCCAACCGTCAACACTGGAGCTATCTTCTTGAATAAGCTTTGCCGGTACCTTGTCTCCGCTTCTTGGTTTGACACTTTCAGTGGATAGATATGTACCAAACATGCTTCTTATGGAATATAGTGTGCCACCCAAGTGCCTTATATAAAATTGATTTGCATAGTCTTCTTTTGTTAATATAGCCTCTTTATTATTCACGCGGATATAATTGTTCTGACAAACTAAGTAATACCAACCTTCCTTAATTGTATTTTTGTTTGTGTCTGTAGCGTGGGTAATGGGCTCAGCCTTTGATGGTACAAGGGACTCCTCCGGTGTTTCCACTGGCTTTGGTGTAGGTGCTGGTGTCGGGGTTGGTGTTGGTGTTGGTGTTGGTGTTGCCGCAGCAACTGTCTTTAATTTGGTTAATACAAAAGCCTGGGTTTGATTTGTTGATTCTGTCCACAACACTACATTACTGTTCTTAGTTATTTCGCTACCAGAAATGCCCACAAAAAAACCATTGCTATCTTGTATTCTATAGGTTCCATCACTATACTTTGTTATAGTAAAAATCTGATTGCTGTTGTTATTTACATCACTTTGGGTAATCTTTTCGCCCTTAACTCCTGCACTGGTCCAGTTTTTACCTGAATGAACAGCTGTAATTGTATATTGATTATCGCCTACATTGGTAATGTTAAACTTTTGGTTTTTACTTGTTGTACTGGTATAAAAAATTAATCCTGAGCCATTTACCATACTTGAGCCTACGACATCAATGCTCAGTCTTGTATTGCTGGCTGCTTTAATATTGTATGTGCCGTTCTCAATTGGTGCTGCTGTTAGTACAGGTGTTGCTTCAGCCTCTGGTGTCGGCGCTGGAGTTGATGTCTGTGCCGGAGTTGATGTCTGTGCCGGAGTTGGCTTTGGTGTTTCTGTAGGTTTTGTGGTAGTTGAACCTGATTTAGATCCACCCGGCTTCCACCTTGCATAAAGTGTAGTATCTTTATTCACTTTAGCTTCGCCAAAATAAACAGGCCTGTCAGCATCTTTTGCATTTTTCTTATAATACCAGCCTGCAAAGGTATATCCTTCTCTCTTTGGTGTCACATTTGGCTTTGGTATTAATCCATTTAAACCTGTTTTTTTGCTTGAAACCTTAGTACCGCCGCAACTATCAAATGTGATGGTAAAGGGCTTTTGCCATGAAGCATAGAGGGTTAGATTGCCTTTTACAGTAGATATGTTCGGCTCTCTGATAAAATTCCAGAACTCTTTTCCATTCTTTTTATAGGTCCAGCCCGCAAATATAAATCCCTCTCTTGTTGGATCTTTTGGTTTTGTGAGCCTTGAGTCATATGTCACCTTCACGCTTGGGACAGCACTGCCGCCATTTGAATCGAACCTTACTGTATAAGTTTCAGGATTCCATTTAGCATATAAATTTACATCTGTTGCGGCTTTGTCCTTATTAAAATCCCAAGCAGTTTTAAAACCTTCATCCTTAAACCAGCCGGCAAATTTATAACCCGGACGTGTACCCGGGTTTTTCCAAGTCAGTCCAGACATGTACGGCACTGCAATATATGTATTCGGCTGACCTTTGATATTAGGGTACCACATAATTTTATTCCATACCTCTGATGTATTAGTCATTAAATGACTGTGCGACAATTCTGAAAGCGAAATATCAAAATACTTAGTTCTCATACTTCCTTTAGTATACTTACCGTTATCATATTTATTACCTGAAGCCCAAGTTGTGTCCATTATAACCCATCTTTTTTCGCTGCTTAACCAAGCTTGTGACCAGGCATGTCCTACTTTATTATCAGATTTAACAACTCCACTAATCGATTTAGCTGGAATACCTACAGCACGGAGCAAAGCAACAGTAGTTGCTGCATATCCTCCACACACTGCGCGTTTACGATCCAATACAACGAATGGAGATTGGGGAGACGACACATCTCCAGCTAGATCAAGCTCTCCTCTGTAGGCAGGATAGTCATAATAAATGTTTGTGGCCACCCAATCATGAATTGCTCTCATTTTTGAATAATCATCCTTGGATGACGCAGTAATTTTTTTTGCCAAGGCAATGATATCTTTATCATTACTACCTCTTTTATTCTTTTCAATTGCGTCACTATCGGTTCTTTGAGCATTCCAAAGCTCTTTGTTCCTCGCATAAGCCTTGTTGTAATCCTTAAGTATGGAATGCTGCGTACCGATGTTGATAATACGGTCTGGTCCATACACATTAGTAGCATTGGATTCACCTGCAGCAGATACCTGTGTCGGTGCAAATATACCGGTACTTACAAGCATTGCTAAACTTAAAGCAATTGCCATAGCTTTTGATAACATTTTTTTCATATTAGCCTCCTCCATGAGCCGTATAACGTCTACAAGAAATAATGAAACCCACAGGTCAGCCTGGAAGACCAACGCAGGTGAAGTCTTTCAGGCTAATCTCCATTCCTAATAAAGATACAAACAGCTTATCACAAAATAAAAAGAAAACCCGTTTACGACCTGAAATGCTAAATTTCTGCCCTGAAATGTAATTTACAAAGTTGTAGACGGCCTTTTATTGTAAACAATTTTTATCTTACTCCAGTAGTACGCCAAATCGTTAAATAAATAGAACTACAATAAGTTCTATCCAGGTAAATTAAAAAAAGTGCTTTTGTTGTAGTTTCAACAAAAACACTTAACCAAAAATTTGTTTTTATTCTTAAAAGCGAACACACTATTCCCCCCTAGAAATCAACCAAGTCACATATTTGCCGAATTTTTCCAATTCCTCTTTATCAGACTGCATTTTTACATCACTGCCATAACACTCCAATGCATACTTGATAATATTTTGGTATTGGAAATCCAAATTCTCCATGCCCCAGCGTCCGCCCTGCTCTTTTGATAAAACCAAACCATTTTTAATAAAAGCTAATACTCTGCATAAGTTAAGCACAAAGTACATCGGGTTATCCAACATATTATCCTGTGCGTACGCCACATCTTTTTTGATACTATCGAGAAAGTCATCCTTCGGTACGGTAACAAACACATCATCTATAGGCTGGCCGCACCATGTTATCCCGCAATTCTTGATTATGGTAAAGTGTGCAGCAAGGTCCGGGTCTTCTCCATTCATACGATTGCAATAATCTTCGGGGTCCTTTTTGTACCAGTCTTTATGCGTATTGGAATAATGCAGTTCAAACGGCGTCGGATAGATAAAATTTGTACAGACTTCTTTAAGTACAATATGCATTTCCAATCCTTTGACGGGGGCGGATACGTTATATTTCATAACAGCATCCATCAACTGTCTTTTAATGTTATGAGACATTCTATCATTTACGACCACAATAAAATCAATATCACTTTTGTTCCAGTTAAAACATTGCAATGCAATTGAGCCGTGTACATAGAACCCGACAAAATTATCTTTCAATATTTCCTGAAAGGCTTCAGATATTTGGTCCAATAACAATTGGTAATTCATACATCACCATCTCCCTTATGTTCTATTGCAATAATAACATATATACAACCTGATTTATTACCATTATCCTTTTTATCTATATATGAGAAAAACTGCATTTGTCATATGGCAAACACAGTTTTCCTAATCCTTAATCCTTAATAATCCTGTACAGACTGCTTTGAGATAAGAAATACTTCTTTTTTAATTTACTTACAGAAAAGCCGTTTTCATAATCACATTTTATTTTCATGTTTCTTTCTTTTAGCTCGTCTCTTATTCCAGATAAGCTTCCCCAGCTTTCCTTTTCCTTAAGCTCTGGAAAATATACTAATCCACCGCTTATATACTTCATTATCTCGAGTAGCAGGTATTCAGGGCTGCTTTCTCTTCAAGCTTTTTAAATCTTTTTTCAAAGGTTTCAGTGCAATTCTATTTTTTATATATGGTTTTCTAATTTTACAAGCTTCACTTACATTCTGAAGGTACTCAGCAAATTCAATTAGGCCTCATTTTGCTCTTAACTATACGATCATGTACTGTCATAATAAAAATCTCCTCCTTACAATTTATTGACCAGCGAAGATATTGCCCAGTACTATTCAGATACTGTCAAGTCAAGTTAATTCTCTAACATTTAGCTTACACTTATTTACTCATATACTTTCTTTTATTTTTTATATTAACAAAACTTAACAGGTCTTACTGTTCAGCTAATGGTTCCCGCTACCAAGCCCATTGCGGACTTTCACCGCCTAGCTACTGCCCATGCCGGGCAAACCCAACAGCAACACACAGATCACCCTGCAAGATTCTTTACAAAACGAAATAAAATTCTTTTGTTTTTTACATCGTTTTGTTATAATTAGACACAAAAAAGGGGGATGGAAATTTATGTTTTGTCAAAGATGCGGGAATGAAGTTGGTAATGAAGTAAACTTTTGTAGTAAGTGTGGCAATGCAATTGAAGATCAGACGATAGTGCAAGGTTTTCAAATGACACCGCCTAAAAATGATGGAAAAGCAATAGCTTCCTTTGTATTAGGCATTATAGGTTTAGTTACATGGATTGTTCCTCTTTTAGGCTTTCCAATTACTATTATTGGTTTAGTTCTTGCTTCTCTCTCGCTAAATAGAGGACAAAAAGGTAAAGCCGTTGTAGGTTTGGTGTTATGTATCTTAGGATTGGTTGCTACCATAATTAATTCTGCAATCGGAGCATACTTGGGGGCCACAGGACAGCTGTAAATTTAATTTTACTAGATATAATAAGAACTTTACGAATAAATCCGCTATCGTACGCGCTAACATATAATAAAACTGCCTCAATGTCAAACTTAAATCGAAAACCCCTTAACACTATTAAAACTAGAGTTAAGGGGTTAATCAATTTAAACTATTACTTAAAATATCTGTCCAACAATCCCTTAAATCCTGCGCCGTGTCTTGCTTCGTCCTTACACATTTCATGCACTGTATCGTGGATTGCATCCAGGTTCAGCTGTTTTGCTCTTGTAGCCAGATCCTTCTTACCCTTGCAAGCCCCGGCCTCAGCTTCAAATCTTAATTGAAGGTTCTTCTTTGTATCGGCATGAACCACTTCACCCAGCAATTCTGCAAATTTAGCTGCATGCTCTGCTTCTTCCCAGGCAGCAAGCTTGTAAAAAGCACCTATTTCAGGATAGCCTTCACGCTCAGCCTGTCTTGCCATAGCAAGGTACATACCTACTTCTGTACATTCACCCATGAAATTAGCTCTCAAGCCTTCAAGAATTTCTGCGTCCACACCAGCTGCCACACCGATTCTGTGTTCATCAGCCCACTGTGCAGAAGTTTCGGTCTGCTCAATGAATTTTTCTCTGGCAGCCTTACACTGAGGGCAGTTGTCAGGTGCTGCATCCCCTGTATGTACATATCCGCAAATAGAACAAACAAATTTCTTCATAGTAATAAATCCTCCATTATGTATTAATTTTTTATTTAATATATAAATTTTTCCACTTTAAGCGGAACGATAATATATGTACCACATAAAGCCAAAGTTTAAACATAATATTTCATTTCTACACAATATCACATATAAAGAAGGAATTCTTGCATTGTCAGCAGGGATTAATATGCACCACCGCATCCTTAACACCTTTTATGTCTTTAACCCTGCACTTAATCTCCGAGGCTATTTTATGACTTTCGTTGACCGACATTTCACCATCCACCGATACCTTTATGAGCAGTATATAACCTGCTCCCACAGGCTTGGCGTTAATACTGTCAATGTGATCAACACCATTTATTTCATTTACAAGATTGTAGGTATTCTCCTTAAAAACGGGGTCGATATCGGTATCCATCAACACCTTAAAAGAACTTATAAATATTTTGATTCCGGTATAAAATATCCAGAGTGAAATACCTAAACCCACGGCACCGTCAACCCAATTGAAGCCTAAATAGCCCATAATAATGCCTAACAACGTACCGGATGTGACAAATACATCATTTCTGTGGTCTTCGGAGTTTGCCAGCACCAAAAGGTTTTCCAATATCTTTCCCACACGGTTTGTATAAATAAAAAGTATGAGTTTTACGACAATGGTAACTACTGCAACGGTAATTAAGAACCAGGAGGTTTCAAAGGCTGATTTATTAATAATTGAGGATAATGAACTTTTAAATATTGTAAAGGATATAAACATCAGAGATAAGCTGATAATCATGGAAAAAATATATTCAGCCTTGCCGTGTCCATAGGGATGGTCCTTGTCCTCGGGTCTGCTTGCAATAGTATTACCCACCAGAGTCATAACCGATGCAAATACGTCCCCGGCACTGTTAAAGCCATCTGCTATCATAGCCTGGCTTCTGCTTAAAAAGCCTGCCGTCAGCTTAATTGAAAGAAGAAATATATTGGCGATTATGCCAAGTACGGCAACTTTTTTTGTGGTTTTAAATCTGTCCATTTTTCCTCCCGGTCATTTTCCATATATCTTCAGGTGTCGAGCATATATCCAAGGTATCCTTATGGCAATGTCACATTGTAAGAAAACGATGGATACCAATAATTCTGTATGCAATATTTCATTCCGTCCCACATTTTATAGGAACTGGTGCATTATTAGATGAATTGCCAGACCTGCCAAACCACCTATGACAGTTCCGTTTATTCTTATATATTGAAGGTCGGCTCCCACCTGAACCTCCAGTTTGTCAACCATATCCTCTGCCTCCCAGCTATCCATTGTGTCATATATCAATGAGCCGACCTTATCGCCGTAAAGAGCTACCATTTCCCCTGCAATATCTATTACTGCAGCATCAATGTCTGCTCTTATACCGGCGTTATTGTCAATACCTTTTGAAACCATATCCAGGATATTCAGGATTTTACTATGGAGTTTACTCTCATCCTTCAGGAAAGAGTTTTTTAGCTCTGTCAAAGTATCGGTCAGATTGTCCAGTAAGCCATTGAAGGCTTCTGAGGCGAGCAGCTGGTTTTTTAGCTGTTCTCCTTTTTCTATAAGCTCTTCATTGCTGTGCATATCCTCTAGCAGCTTTGGAAGTGCGGAAAGAATAAGCCTGTTGACTTCAGTATTTTCATCCTTATCAAGTGCCTCAATCTGAGTTAATAAATAATCCAGAATCTTTTTATAAATCAGATCACCAATAAAGGGCATTGCAAGAGTTTTATTTATCCCAGCCAGTATGAGCAGGGTTTTTTCCTTATTATCTCCGATATATTTATATGTAACATTAAGTAGTGCTTTAACCAGCGGTTTGTGATAGCCTTCCTCGACCACCGGACCTATTACTCCTGCCAATGCAGGATAAAGCTTTATTCCTTCAACTTTTTTGTTTACTGCTGAAGTTAAATAAACTTTTAATTTATCATCGTCTGCCACAGTGTTAAGTATAACCGGAAGTTTCGATGTTATTCCGTTGCTTAAGGTCTCCCTGTTGTTTAAAATATATGTGGAAATCTTTGATGATACTCCAACATTATCAAGTTTGGAGCGTATGAGTTCAGGGGTAAAGAAATTGGAAACCACAAAGTTCGATAAGGCCTTGGCAATCCTTTGCTTGTTATTTTGTATTATGGCTGTATGGGGTATGATTTTCAAACCAAGAGGGTGCTTGAAGAGTGCGACAACGGCAAACCAGTCTGCCAGAGCACCAACCATTGAGGCTTCAGCAAAAGCAGCAATAGAAGAGAATAGAAGCCCCCGATCCTCAAACCTTTTCATTATGATAAATGTAACAGTCATGAAAGCCAGAAGGGACGTTGCAATAATTTTCATTCTTCTCAGCTTTGCTCTCAGCTTCAGTTCTTCGTTACGGTAATTATACTTTTCCATTTAACCAACTCCCAAAAACTAATCCTCAGTCTCTGCTTCCTTTATTGGATTTGTACTATTCAAGCCGCTGTCCAGAATTTTTGCCAGGTCAGCATCGATTTCGCCCCATACAGCTTCCAGTCCAATACGCTTTTCAGAGGAAAAGGGTATTACTTTAATAGTATTGTCAAGTTGAAGAACCTTCTTAATATCATTAATTTTTAGATTTATCTGGGATCTGCTTATCTTATCTGCCTTTGTAGCAATTATTATTGTATTCAGCCCAAAACCTCTGAGCCATTGATACATAGTTATGTCATCCTTGCTCGGAGAATGTCGTATATCAACAAGCATTACAATCAGCTTGAGATTATTCCCCTTTCTGGAGTACAAATATGTTTCAATTATATTCTCCCAGGAGGCCTTCATATCCTTGGATACATTGGCAAAGCCATAGCCGGGTAAATCCACCAGATAAAAGGTGTCATTAACATTATAAAAGTTTATTTGTCTGGTTTTTCCCGGAGTTGCTCCAACCCTGGCCAAACTTTTTCTATTCACCAAAGTATTAATTATTGAGGACTTACCCACATTGGATCTTCCTACAAAAGCTATTTCAGGATATCCTGTAGCAGGATATTGGTTAGGTTTAACAGCTGTTATTACATGTTCAGCCTTCTTTACTATCATATATTCAAATTCTCCTTATAAGTCACGTTATATATTTTCACAATAATAATGTAAATCTATATGTCTGTTTATTTTAAACTCCATCTCGTTAGTTATATTAATTATACCTCAATTACTACATTTTTTATCCATTTGTCTGATTTCAGACGGATAACTGTCAATATAATCTTAACCAGTTCTTCAGCCATAACCAGCAGTACTACCCACTGAACCTCCAGTTTGAACACAAATGCACCAATAAAAGCCAGTGGAACTCCTATGAACCACATGGTAAAAGCTTCAGCCTTGAAGGCAAACCCTGCATCTCCTCCGCCTCTTAATATTCCAACGATGGCTACTATATTGGCTAAGCGTATGGGGATAATAAAAGCGTTTATATGCAGTATAAGAATAGCTGTCTTTAAGACATCAGGAGTAACCTCGAAAAGGTTTACAACCGACGGTGCTATAAAATATAATGCTCCTCCTAAAACAATACCCCCATAAATACATAAGGATACAAAATTCCATGCATACCGGCGTGCCTTATGCTCCTCTCCTGCACCTATGGCATGGCCCATAATTACCGCTGAAGCACTGGCCAT
Organism: Bacillota bacterium; assembly: GCA_023415305.1. Lineage (GTDB taxonomy): Bacteria > Bacillota > Clostridia > Acetivibrionales > DSM-1351 > Ruminiclostridium. The sequence continues at coordinate 33,050 of JAEZKZ010000045.1, read as the reverse complement.
TCCGAAGCCTGCAACCAGAAACAGATTTGTTATATTATTTGTTATTTGTACTGCTGCAAAGGCTTCCGTGCTGATTCTGCCATATGCCACCGAATAAACAGCAAAGCCCAGTCCCCAGCAAATTTCATTGAGAATTACCGGAACCATAGTTGCCGTAACACGCTTGAACAGGTCAGATGTAACTGTTTTTAATACCTTCAGTCTTATTCGCAATATATCAAAATATCTTCCACTAACGACCAGGAGAATAACCATTTCAATAATTCTTGAAATCAGTGTTGCGGTAGCTGAGCCCTTAACCCCCATGGCCGGGAACCCCCACAAGCCAAAAATTAACACAAAATTCAACAGAGTGTTTATTCCTAAAGCTATTCCGCTTATTACCAAGGGCATGGTGGACTTTCCAATACTTCTCAGGTTAACGCTCACTCCAAAGCTTATTGCTGCAAATGTAAAACTAAAGCTAAAAATTCGTAAAAAATCAGAGCCAAGTTTTATAACCAACGGGTTTGTATTGAAAATAGCCACAATCTGAGCCGGAAAAATAACTCCCACAATTGAAAACAATATCGAAACCCCTACTCCCAATGCTGCTCCGATATTGACCACCTTACCAATGTTTTCATAGTCCTTTTTTCCCCAGAACTGGGCAATATAGATACCGGCGCCGCTATGAATGGCAGCATACATAAGAAAGACCAACAGTCCATACTGATTGGCTATCCCGACTGCTGCCACAGGTTCGTTACCCAGCTTCCCCACCATAACACTGTCAACCATACTCAGTGAAGACGTAATCAAGTTCTGTAATATTACCGGTATGGCCAGCGTAATAAGCTTATAATAAAAAGACTTGTCTCCAAATAATATATTTTTCATTAATCCCCCAAATAACTGTTTTTATCTCTTTTTGTCTAAATATTTACCTCACGTGATTATACTACACAAATAAATAAATTACTATAATCCAAGTAATTTGTTACTCAAAGAATAGAAAGCATATAAATTCCTATAAGCTTGTACGCAAAAAATCCGCCGTCAACTGACAGGCAGATTTTAATGACAATTTACTATACTTGGAGCCTTTCTATTACCTGTTACAATACTTAGATCCTTTCAATAACCTTACCATTTGCTTTTCGCATATTTGTATCTGCATTCTTCAGTTGGTCGATAACCTTGCTGTATTCCACTGGCCGCTTGATTTTCAAGGTTGTAGTTTTAATAAGTTCCTCGTAGCTCAATACAAAATATCTGATAATTTTATACTGCGGAATGTCTTCATTCATTTTTTTGATTTCCTTTTGAACCATTTCAGATATCTCCTCTATGGTCTGTTTTTTACCCCATTTTTCCGCAAGAACCTCTTCGTTTATAACAAGCTTGGCACAAACTTGAATATCCCCGTCTGGAGCGGTATTCCCCCAGGCAAAAGCTTCCTTTACACCATCAATATTGTTTAAAAGCATTTCGTATTCCTCGGGAAAGGCTTTCTTACCGTTGGTAAACACTATCATGGATTTTGCCCTGCCGGTTATGGTTGTGAAGCCTTCATCATCAATAAAGCCCAGATCTCCGGTGTGGAACCAGCCCTGTTCATCGATGGCCTCTCTTGTTGCAGCTTCATCTTCATAATAGCCCATCATAACATTGGGACCTCTTGTTATTATTTCTCCCATGCCGTTTTCATCGGGATTGTCTATGGCTATCTCTATTCCCCTCATAGGCTGGCCTATGGTTCCTGCCTTGTTATAAAAATCATTATTGGCCGCAACCACCGGTGAGGTCTCTGTGAGCCCATAGCCCTGAATAACCTTTAGTCCCAGTGTTCCGAAACCATTAATGATTTCCTTGTCAATAGGTGCAGCTCCTGAAATGGCCAGCCTTAAGCCCGGGCCAATCTGCTGGAGTATTTTTTTGAACAGCTTCCTTCTGATATCAATGCCTACAGTAGACAACGCATTTGAAATTCCGCCTAAAACTTTGACAGTACCGGCCTTTCCAGCCTTTTTCAAACCCTCCTGCAGCTTTTTATGCATAGCTTCCAATATAGCCGGTACTACAACCAGCAAAGTAACATCATATTCCTTCAGGTTTCTGGCAATATGCTTGATACCTTCTGCATAAGCAATAGTGACACCATTCTTAACCATAAACAGCATACCTCCCGAAAGCTCGAAGGTATGGTGAAGCGGCAAAATGGACAAGTGTACATCATCAGGGTATATCTTGATTATTGATGTGATTGCACTTACATCGGAACATACATTCCGCTGATTAAGCATAACCCCTTTGGCCATACTGGTTGTCCCTGATGTAAAAAGCAGTAAAGATAGTTTTTCAGGATCAATAACTGCATTAATAAAACTCTTATCTCCTGTTTTCAGAAGTTCATTACCCTTTATAATTAATTCCGGTATACTATGGAAATTTCCAGGATATTCACCCTCCAGTTCATCCATACTGATAAACTGCTTTACTCCGGTATCCTTTTTGGAAAGTTTAAGCATTTCAGAATCAAACTGCTTACTGTAATATATAGCATCTACCTTTCCTCTTCCGATCAGGTTTTCTATCTCGACCTCGGGTAAATACTTATCCAACGGCACTGCTATGCCTGTACCGTTAACTATTGAAAAAAAGCTGATTGCCCACTCGTATCTATTTTCGCTGATTATAGCTATCCTTTTATCCTTTAAACCCAAATTAAGCAAAGCTGTCCCCAGAGCATCAACTTCGTCTCCAAACTCTTTATAGGATTTAACTTTGATATAATTATCCTTTTTAAACTTGAAAGCAGCCTTTTCCCCAAACTTGATTATGCTGTCACTTACCAACTGCTTAAAATCCGCCACGTTATCAGTATCATAGTAACCCAACCCGGTTACGGTCTTTCTACCATTTACATTTGATAGTATAATTCCTTTTTTGCTCATATGGGTTCTCCTTGGAATTTGGATGATAATAATTATTACCTGGTTATAATTATTATATTCCATTCCTGAAATTCTATCAATTAAATCTATCAATATATTCCAATTTACCCTTTATCTTTTAATTTTATTTATGGTAATTAATTTTTTTCAAAGCTAATATATGTTTAAGCATACTAACATTTACAATCCAAGCACGCTTATATTAATAATATGGAGGAAATTTATTTAAAATTAAGATAAATAATTGTATTTCGAAGGTAACAGTGCTAAATTAATAAATATACCAAGCTTTGGATAATATCTCCAACACGCTTGGGGATAACAGTACCCGGTTAAACTATAGTTCATTATACAATTCTTTTTTAGGGAGAAAATATATGTCCAGAAAAATAGTAAAACTTACTTTTGGAGAGGAAGTTGCCAATGCCATTACACATGGAGTTCCGGCTCTGCTTGTTTTAGCTGCCTTTCCATTTGTTATAATCACAGCCTACACCAAGGGTAGCCTTGTTGATGTCGCAAGTGTCACCATATTCAGCATCTGTATTTTCCTTATGTTCCTGATGTCTACCTTTTACCATGTGATGGAGCATGACACAACTCATAAGCGGGTTATGCAGATATTGGATCATATATGCATATATATAGCAATAGCGGGTACCTATACACCAATAGCGGCCTCGGTTATTGGGGGCTGGCAGGCTATAGTGCTTCTGTCGGTTCAATGGGTAATGGTACTATTCGGTATTCTTTATAAGTCCATATCAAAAAAATCCATACCCAAATTATCACTGATGATTTACCTCGTAATGGGCTGGAGTCTTGTAATCTTCATGCCGCTTTTCTTTCAGAAAGCCAATCCTCTGCTGTTCTGGCTGATTCTCGGGGGAGGTATTTTCTATACGGTGGGTGCTGCAATATATGCCAAAAAGGGCTTTAAATACCACCATATGGTATGGCATATATTTGTGTTTCTAGGTGTCCTGACACATTACATCGGGATCTGCTTTTTTATGTATTAATTCAACTCTCAAATTATAATTTTTATTAATCAGGTAAGTCAACTTTACAGTAATCTATTGATATTGCTTGGAGGAAAGGTTTTTGGAAGTTATTTGCCCGGATTCACTATACCTTATTTACTCTTGCAGTTTTAGGATTGACATGGATATTCTTTTACTGGAATTCATTTTAACAGGTTAAGCTTTTATTATACAAAGCAGCTGCGTTACCTACCGGTAAGCAGCTGCCTTGTTTTATTAATATATTAAGCTTTCCTTACACCAATTAATGTGCTAATTAATACACTTAATACACCAAATAATGCGCTAATTAAAGTGAATTTTTATATATGTTTCTTACTGCTTCTCTGGTAGCCTTAACCGGAGCTATTGCAAGCAGACCATCAAGACTTGGTGTTTCAAATGCAAGATTAACCAGCCTTTCAACCATACTTTCATCAAAGCCTTCATCCTTAAGACTAGAAGTAACACCAATCTCATTAAGCCACTTTCTGATTTCAGTATAAGCCTTGTCAGCTTCATCGGCTGTTCCCTTGAAGCCAGGAAGAATAGGTTCAAATATTTCAGCCAAGACCTCTCCTGATGCAGGGTATATTTCCTTAACAACAGCCGGCAGCAGCATTGATAACCCCAGACCGTGTGCCAATTCTGGCTTAACTGCACTCAATGGATGCTCCAGGGCATGAGTGAAATGCAGTAACCCATTATCAAATGAGGTACCGGCAATTAAAGATGCATACAAAAGATAATATCTTGCAGTAAGGTTTTCTGGCTCCTTAACCGCTATAGGTAAATACTTCGCAACAAGTCTGATAGTTTCCTTTGCAAGTAATATGGCAAATGGATTTGTCACTATTGTAGTTGAAGCTTCAACTACGTGGTTTATTGCATCAACTGAGACATATAAAGTCTGGTCGGCAGGAAGCTTTGTCATTAATGAAGGGTCATCAATGGCATATATCGGATAAATGCAGTCGTACGCTATAGCAGGCTTATATTCCTTGGAAGGAATACTTACAACAGCAAATCTGTCAACTTCTGTCCCGGTACCATGAGTAAGGTTAATTGCAACCAGAGGTACTGCAGCATCAGGAGCAAACTTGAGTTCATAAAGCTCAGTAGCATTCCTTTCAGGGTATGATATAAGGATAGCTACACTCTTGGCAGCATCAATAGGGCTTCCTCCTCCTATAGCTATAACCGCCTGTGCACCAAAACTCTTTGCTTCTGCTGTGGCTTCATCAACCTGCTCAACGGTAGGATTTGGAGTAACCTTGCTGTAAAGCAGATATTCAATCCCATTTGCCTCAAGGGCTTTTTTAGTAACTTCCCATGCACCTGTCTTAATATGAGAACTTTTCCCGGTCATTACAATAACTTTTTTAATTCCTCTGGAGGATAGGTTTTTTGCTACATCCTCCATTTTGTTAATAGCTCCTACTCCAAAAAAGGTGGTTGTCTTTGCTCTGATTTCCACAACCTGGTTAATATCAATTTTATCTTCCCACATAACTCAGACCTCCTATTTATATTAAAGTTTATTACAAACTCGATAACCTACATCTACACTTTATTTATGGTTTGTTGATAAGCCAACAATAACCAAGTTCCCAATGTTATCGCATGCTTATCTGTCAAAACAGGAGTCTAGTATTGATTTGTTCTTACTTCAAACCACCCCTGAGAATGCTTGCATACAGGGCAAATGCCCGGTGCATCGGTGCCCTGATGAATATGTCCGCAATTGGTACAAATCCACTGCTGGGGTTCCTTCTTCTGATACAAAGTTTTGCTTTTTAATTCTTCAGCAAGCTGTTTGAATTTCTTTTCGTGCTCCTTTTCAATATTGGCAATCATTCTGAAGGCAGCTTCAACTTGAGGGAAACCCTCTTTTTTTGCAATATCAGCAAAAGTAGGATATATTATCGAATGTTCTTCATGTTCACCATGAGCTGCCGAATAAAGGTTGGCAACAGTATCCCCCAATTCAAAGGGGTAGCCTGCATCTACGTTAACATTGCGTGGACCGCCCATTCCATCAACCAGTAAATCATAGAAGACTTTAGCATGAGCCCTTTCGTTTTCGGCTATCAGCTTGAATTCTTGTTCTAGTACAGCGTGACCTTCCCCTTTTGCATATCCGGCATAGAAAGTATACCTGTTTCTAGCCTGTGACTCTCCGGCAAAAGCTCTTGCAAGATTTTCTGATGTTTCTGTTCCTGACAACTTACCCATAAAATCCTCCTGTTACGGGAAAACAAAAATGTGTTATGAATTATTTTTGCTTTCGAATATAATTTAGCTTATATTTTTACCAATATGAAGCAAATTATTCTACTTGGAGGCAGCTTTGGATAAATATGTGCATTATTGATAAGGTTTCAATAGCTGTCTAAAGCTTGAATTCTCTATTTTCAATTAGTTGCAGTTAAAATCTATTGCGAACTCACACTAGCAGAACCATTTATTGATGAATGTGCTATTTCAATAAAATTTTTAAATTCAATACTTTCTTCGAGTTCAGGATAGTACATAAGCTGTATAAAAAACGGACTCGCCATTTTGTATTTCAAAATCCCCAGCTTATCCTTTTCTTGAATGGTGAACTGCGGCAGAAACCCTATACCCCAATTATTGATGACCAGGTTTTTTATCGTATCCACATTACTTAATACCATTGAAATATTATATTTCTGCCCGGATTCCTTGAATTCTGAAATTAACGCCTTGCGATAAGGACATTCTTTGCCGGTCAATATAAGTGATTGCTCCTCAAGTTTCTCCCGAATATTCGATTCTGAATTGGTTTTAGGATTGTATACAAAACACAGGCTTTCTTCCTTAATCTTTAAAACTTTAATACCATCAAACTTGATTTCTTTATTAAAGACTAAAACAAAATCCAATTTCTGCTTAGCAAGTTTCTCCAGTAAACTAGCTTCATCTTCAATTGAAAGGTGAAAAATTATATGAGGATATTGGATTTTATATACTTCAATAATATCCTGCAAATAATACAGGGCAATGGATTCTATTGTACCAATATTAATTTCATTTACCTTATGTGTTCTCAATTCATTATCCAGCCTCGCCATTGAATCTAGTATTTCTTTAGCATATTGGTATATGATTTTTCCTTTTGGGGTTAATATCAAGCCATTACCTTTTCGATAGATGATTTTATCACCGTAAATCTGTTCCAGCCTCTGAATATGTGTGGAGATACTGGATTGAGAGTATCCCAATACCTCCGCGGTTTGAGAATAGTTTCCCAATTCATACAGATATAACAGGCTTTTAAAATATGTAAGCTCCATGTTTCACCTCTAAATATCAATATTTTTGATAGATTTTATCAAAGTATATCTATTTCGTCAATAATATTAATGTATTATAATGAGGTCAGATAGTTAAAGGGAGCTCCTCAATTTCATGCTATTCAATTGAATAATATCTTATCCAGTATATTTTGATAGGAGTGATGGCATTATGCTCGAAAAAGTAAACCTTAAAGCAACCGTAGACTCAATCGGTAAATTATACATATATGACAAGGTTGGACAACTTAACGGCCATGTCCTGAGTGTTGTAAATGTAGAAAACCGTACTTTGGACTTTCACGTTCATGAGAAATCTGATGAGCTGTTTTATGTAATTGAAGGCAGCTTCCATCTGGAAATCGATGAAGGTATGGTCAAAGTGGATGAAGGTGAGTTTATTATTGTCCCGAAAGGAATGAGACACAGACCGGTAGTTATGGCGTTGACCAAATTTTTGATGATCGAATTGGATGGGACACTAAATAAAGAAAACAGTGGTGACCTGTATGAAGATTAAATAAGGCAAGTCCTTCGACGAAACACTTTGTGTTTCTGAGCACCCCTGCTACACCGGAAAGGGGAATCCCCTTTTCAAACCCTGCGCCTAGGAATTTACCTGCATTGAACTTTCTGGTGTACTCGCTCAACCTTAGTTATATTAACACATTTATAAATAGAAAATATATAAATTCCTATACGCTAAAAAATGCTGAAGCAGAGAAATCTGCTTCAGCATTTTAGTGGTTATTCTAAATGAGTTTTGCTTTCTTCAAAAGCTTTATAACTACGGTTGCACTTTCTGCCCTGGTAAAACTATTTTTCGGAGTTATATTTCCTTCATTACCTCCAATAATACCATTTTTAATACAAATTGCCGCTTCCTCTTTTGCATATGAAGAAATGTTACCTGAATCCTTAAAGAGCTTTAATTGATCTGCAATATCCTCTTGTGATACACTTACATCCATTCCTGCAATCTTTATAGCGTTTGCAAGCATTGTCATTGCTTGTTCTCTGGTAATCAAGTCATTTGTCCCAAACTTTCCGTTTGAATACCCTGAGAGTATTCCATATTCATATGCAGTATAAATGTAATAATAGTACGGGTCACCTTTTTTTACATCACTGAATTTATCCGGGAAATTTGTGCCCTTCAATCCTAGCGCATTTACTATCATTGATGCAAATTCTGCTCTTGTAATTGCGCTATTGGGAGCAAAATTTCCATCGCCTACACCACTATCAATTAATCTTGAACCAACGTCGTTAATGTAACTCTTAGCCCAGTGATTTTCAACATCTTTAAAGGTTATTGGATTCCAAATAAGTGTATAGGTACTATTTGTAAGACTGTTTATCTTTGCATAGTACTTTCCATCAATAGATACTATTGTAGTGGGCACATGCGAGAAGGTGCCATCCTTATTTACTACAACTGCTGTTGTTACTTTTGATGGATCTACCCCATCCGGTATAGCTATGGTTCTTTCCACATAACTATTGAATTTAAATACTTCTACAGATTTAGTTTCACTTATGCAAGTTATCTCAAACTCAACAGGTTTTACTACCACCTGATAATGGTTTTTGTCTGCAATATCTTGTACAATTTGGGCTGTATCATTTGAAGAGTCTGCAATAGTTACGTTTACTGTAATATCCTTTAGATTTGTTTGTGCACCAAATTGTTCTGCTACTCTATCGATGTTGATCTGTGATACAGGCAGAGTATAGGTTACATTACCAGTTTTGATTTCAAGAACTGCATCCTTGTTTTCCATATTCTTGACAGTCTGACCATTTAATTGTCCAGCTACAACATCTGAGTTGATGTTTACCTGAATTGTAATTATACTTTTTGCTGATTCCGTTTTAAGCATTTCTTGAATTTTCTTGTTATCAAGGGTTACGGTGGTTGCTGTTTTACCCTCAACTTTTGTAGTTGTTACCGTGGCTGATGTATCAGCCTTACCATTGACAAGTGTTACAACTCCGGCTTGCACCGGCTTGGCTTCTACTACAGGAGTAGTTGTGGTGCTTCCGCTTGTGCTCCCTCCTGAATTCCCGCCTGAGTTTCCACCTGTATTTCCGCCTGTATTTGTATTTGCAGCAAAAATTGCAGTTACTGCGATGTTGCCTGTTACATTGCGATCTGTTCTTGTTGCTGTTTTAACACCATCGCTCCAATCTACAAAATGATACCCGTTGTTTGGTATAGCTGTTACTGCCGAACCACTACCTCCTTGCGCTACTGTCTGGTTCACTATTCCTGTTATTGTTCCATTTGCCCCTGCTGTATAGGTCAGTGAGTAGGTGTTTAATGCTACAGTTACAGGAACTATTACACTTTGAGTTGTCGCTGTCTTTGTTCCGGGCTTGCTGTTGTCGGTGTTTGTTATTATGCAGAAGTAGTATGTAGTACCTACTGTGTTTGTTGGTACTTGTATGGCAGCTTCGGTGGTGGTAGTTATCTTAATGGCACCTGCAGTTGTAGTGTCAGTGGTGTTACTGTACCACTGGTAACTCAGTGTTCCGCTTGCTGTCTCTGCTTCAACAAAAAGTATAGCAGTATCACCAACATTTACTGTTATGCCCTGTGGCTGAGCAGTTATTATTGGAGCTGCTGCATCTGTTAATTTGGGTTTAATCACTACTTCTAGCTTTGCTGTATAGTTTCCTGTATTTGCATACCCTTCTGGTATTGCTCCTAAGATTGCTGTAAAGGTATAGCTTCCTGCAATATTTGGGTTATATGTATCTGTATCTACCCATTCATTTACTGGTACTGATACTGTTCCACTGCTTGTGTCTGCTGCGACCCTTGTTGGCAGATCTGCTATTACTTCTGTCGCATTAGCATACGTTGCGCTTCCCACTGTTCCTGCACTAATATCTGGTATTGCAGCAAAGCTTGTTATTTCTGCTAAAGCTGCTGGAGGCAAATAAGTAACGCAGAAGTCATCAATGTAGAAGGATGCTGTATCTCCCTTTGATTCTATATACAGACTTATTTGATCAGCATCATATGCCATTAAATAATCAAAATTAAGCTCAACCCATCCGTGGCTTGCAGTAATAACATAAGGACTATTTACCGTGCCAAAAAGATTTGCATAATTTGTTTCACCATCAATAGTATACACCATTGAGAGTATTATACTTGATTGAGTTGTACCAGGTGCTAATTTCACCCAAGTAGAAATATTATATTTAGATATAATAGTAAATATTTATCGAAAATTGTATGGGGTTGCCTAAAATGTATAAATATTGTCCTGAAATGTTAAATGAACAAGAAAAAGAGCCAGACATATCTTTCATCTGACTCTTTTGTTGAATAATTTATTTATAGATTATTAATTAGTTTCTAAGATAAGCAAAATCTGCTTACTTTACAGATATCTCTGTCCAAATTCTGTCGTAGTCCTTGATGGAGCCTGCAAGGTCCTCAAATACTTCGCAATTAGCTATCTGCTCGTCGGTGGGGTATGCCGCAATGTCTTTGAGGAGATCCGGTGCCATTTTTTTCTTTGCTTCGGTGTGAGGTGTCGAATAACCGATATAATCGGCATTGGCAAAGGCTATGTCAGTTTCACACATAAAGTTTATAAACTGCTCAGCTTCCTTCTGGTGCTTGGTATTGCTGAGAACAACCATTGAGTCAAACCACAGGTTACTTCCCTCTTTGGGTATAACATATTCAAGATCAGGATTTTCACGCTTCATAAATACTGCGTCACCGGACCATACCACTGCAAAGGCAGCCTCGCCCATAATCATTTTATCCTTTACTTCATCACCAACGTAGGATTGAACCATTTCCAAATCCTTTTGCTTAATCAGCTCTTCCTTAGCCTTTTCAAGCTCCTCCTGTTTTTTTGTATTCAGAGAAAAGCCCAGCTTTTTAAGAGTAATTCCGATGGAATCTCTCTGACTGTCCAGCATAAATACCTGTTTTTTATATTTCTCATTCCAGAGTATATTCCAACTGTCAACCGGGTCGGAAACCATGGTTTTATTATATATGATTCCAACCGTACCCCACATATATGGTATTGAATACTCATTTTCAGGGTCAAATCCCAGGTTTTTAAACTTTTCATCAATGTACTTGTAATTGGGTATATTGTTGAAATCAAGCTTTTTGACCATACCCTCATCAATCATACGCTTAATCATATAATCCGACGGAATAGCCACATCATAATCTGCGCCTCCGGATTTAAGCTTTGCGTGCATAACCTCATTGTCAGCGAAGGTATCGTATACAACTTTAATATTATACTTTTCTTCAAATTTATCAATCACATCTTCTGCAATATAGTCACCCCAGTTGTACACCTTGAGAGTCACCTTCTCACCGGAGTTTCCTCCTGCTTCTGATGCTCCACAGCCTGTAAGGGCAGTAGCCGAAAGAATTAGTGCCAAGCCCAATAATAAAAGTTTTTTCATATCAAGGTTACCTCCAAAATAATTTCTTGTATATTGTGATGCATAAGCATTAAGCGTCAAACTGCTTTTTTCTCTTCTCTTCACGTGCAGAACGTATATTAATTAATATTAATAACAGAAGAACACTGACAAACATCAAGGTTGATAAGGCATTTATGGTTGGCTTAACTCCTGTTCTGGCCATTGAGTAAATTGTTATGGACAGATTTGAAACTCCGGAACCCGAAGTAAAATAACTTATAACAAAGTCATCAATCGAAAGAGTGAAAGCCATTAAAAATCCCGAAATAATACCAGGCATTATCTCTGGAATTATTACTTTCCTAAGTGCATACATGGAAGTTGCCCCAAGGTCCAAGGCAGCCTCATACATATGCTTGTTCATCTGCCTCAGCCTGGGCAGAACAGATAAAATTACATATGGTATGTTGAAGGTAATATGAGCAAGCAGCATGGTGATAAAGCCAAGCTTCAGACCTATGAGCGAACCTATAAAAACGAACATTATCATCAGCGATACACCTGTTACAATATCAGGGTTTAGTACCGGTAAATAAGTCAGGTTCATAACCATGGACTTTTTAAACTTCTTCATATTATGTATACCAATAGCTGCAAAGGTACCAATAATAACTGCTATAATTGAAGAGATTATTGCAAGCAGCAGCGTGTTATACAAGGAATCCATTATCTGGGAGTTTTGAAAAAGCTCTTTATACCATTTCAGAGTAAACCCAGACCAGTTTCCACGGGATTTTGATTTATTAAACGAAAAAACAATAAGCACTACAATGGGGAGGTACATGAAAAGTAAAATCAACCCAAGGTAAGATTTCATAATAATTCTTTTTACCATAGAGCAGCGCCACCTCCCTTTTCCTCATCAAATTTGGACATAATTCCAATACTGATAAGTATGAATATCATCATTATCATTGAAATGGCAGAACCAAAATTCCAGTCACTAAGCTGTAGGAACTGCCTTTCTATGAAATTACCTATAAGAGTATATTGTCCTCCGCCAAGTAGTTTTGATATAACAAAGGTTGTTACAGCGGGCATAAATACCATTGTTATTCCTGACATAACTCCCGGGACGCTCAGAGGCAGAGTGACTCTCCGAAATACCGTCAGACCGTTCCCTCCCAAGTCCTGTGCAGCTTCAACCAGCTTACTGTCTATTTTCATAAGTACCGTATATATGGGCAGTATCATAAAAGGCAGGAAGTTGTAAACCATACCCAAAACTACGGCTGCATCAGTATATAAAATATTGATTTTTGGCAGGTTGAAAAAGGACAATATTGAATTTATTATTCCGTTTTTTTCAAGCAAGGTAAGCCAGGAATAGGTTCTTAATAAAAAGTTCATCCACATAGGGATAATGAATAACATGGATAATGTAGCTTTTTTGCTGAACTGCTTGCTGGCTAGAATCATTGCCACGGGATACCCTAATATCAGACAGACTAAAGTGCTGAATAGGGCCAGTCCCAAAGATTTTAGCAGTACCGAAATATATATTGGTTCACAGAATTTATAAAAATTGCTCAAAGTAAACCTTATTCCCTGTTCGTCTCGGACGGTAAAAGCATAAAAAAGAATCAGGAATGAGGGAATAACAATAAAAATTATCATCCATACCAGATATGGATAGGAAACCCACTTTCTGTTCATATTATCTCCCATCTACGCGCATGGCGCGTACACAAATAGTAATGAAAAGACATGTAATGGCTTTTCGCTGCGTGAAAATGATCAATGACTTACAAAATACTTTTTTCACGCTATCTCCCATCTACCTTTCCGGTGCTTTTCATTATATGAATATCATTTGGATTCAGGAACATTCCAATTATTGTCCCCACCTCAGCCATTTCGGTATTGTGCAGTGTCCAGGTTACCCCTTGTGCCTCAACCAGCATTTCAAAATGTACTCCCTTAAAGGTGACTGATTTTACAAGTCCCGTTATCATGGCATTTTCCGGGCTGGTCAGCTTTATATCCTCGGGTCTTACAACTACGTCAATATCTTCATTAACCTCAAAGCCTTTGTCCAAACACTCAAATACATGTCCTGCGAATTCAACGGAGTAGTCCTTCAGCATTTTTCCCTTAATAATATTACTCTCGCCAATAAAGTCGGCTACAAATGCATTCTTGGGTTCGTTATATATCATTTGAGGCGTACCGATCTGCTGAATCTTCCCCTTATTCATTACAACTATTGTATCTGACATGGTCAGAGCTTCCTCCTGATCATGAGTAACATATACAAACGTAATACCGGTACGTTTATGTATGTTTTTAAGCTCTACCTGCATTTCCTTTCTAAGCTTGAGATCAAGTGCTCCTAGAGGCTCATCCAACAAAAGAACTTCCGGCTGATTCACAAGTGCTCTTGCTATGGCCACTCTTTGCTGCTGTCCTCCGGATAATGACTCTACAGACCTTTTTTGAAATCCCTGCAAGTTAACCATTTCCAGCATCTCATCTACTTTTTTACTAATTACAGCCTTATCCAGCTTTTTTATCTTAAGTCCGAAGGCTATGTTTTCATATACGTTCATATGCGGGAACAATGCATACTTCTGAAAAACAGTATTAACATTCCTCTGATAGGGGGGTAAATTATTAATCCTTTCTCCTTCAAAGAAAATATCTCCGCTGTCCTGGGTCTCAAAACCTCCTATAATTCTCAGGGTTGTGGTTTTTCCGCAGCCACTTGGACCTAACAATGTTACAAATTCATTTTTCAGAACATACAGATTAAGGTTGTTCAAAACCTCTGTTTGTCCAAATTTCTTACTAATATTCTTTAACAAAATAATTGGCTGACTCTCGTTCATACCCTTCCCCCAAGTCCTTATATAATCAGGCAGATTTGTTTCTGCTATTCATCACTCATAAATATAAATACTATTAAATAGTACTTAAAAGCCAGTATCATTTACACAACCAATATCATATACAAAACCAGTATAAACAAAAATTGCTTAAAAATTAGGAGGTGAAGAAACCCACAATACCACAGCCTCACTCTTACCAGCGTTCACAATTTTATGAGAAGCGCTTGGCTTGAAATAAAAGCTTTCACCCTTTTTTACCTTAAATCTCTGGGTTCCCAAGCAAACTGTTATTCCACCGCTGACCACATAGCCGAATTCTTCACCATCATGAGGATTCTCGGTTTCGGAACTTCCAGAGGGTGACAGAGTGATCAGAATAGGCTCCATTGTATTTTTTTGAGCATTGGAAACCAGCCATCTTATAACATAGCCTGAATCCTTATCTTCTTTTACAAAAACGTCATCTTTTTTAAATACAACCTTTTCATTTACAGAGTCATTAAAAAAGTTTTTCAAGTCGGTGCCGAGGGATTCAAGCATATCCATAAGCGTTGCTATTGAAGGAGATGTCAGGTCTCTCTCGAGCTGTGATATAAAACCTTTTGATAGTTCACACCGGCTGGCCAGTTCTTCTTGCGTCAGACCGTTTTTAATCCGCAGCTGCTTAATCTTTTCACCGATATTCATTTGCTACCCCATTCATTTTTATTATCGCTTTCCCTCTTATATTAAATATCTTTGTCTTTAAATTTAATTTGTAAAATTGTTTGGGTAAAGTAAACTTTCAGTTTACTTTTGGTAAACAAGAAATAAGGTATCACATAATAAAAAATATGTCAATATAGCATCTGACAAATTACTTGACATTTTTTCTCCATCATGTTTATCTTTAGAATAAAACTATAATTATAGTAAATAGAGGTGCTTTATGGGACAGCTATTAATGGGACAATTAATAAAAATGACTGGTATAGGCAGAGAAACTCTCAAGTTTTATGAAAAAATCGGACTCATCCCCCCTCCTCAAAGGAACCAAAGTGGCTACAGAATTTATCCCGAGAGTATTTTTAAGCGGATTGAGTTCATAGTAAGGGCAAAGGATGCGGGTTTTACGCTCTCTGAAATAGCTGCCACATTGCTTCTTGCCGATAAAAACTTGAAAATTGAGCCCAAGGAATTTAAGGACTGCATAGACAAAAAAATTATTGATGTCAAAAATCGGGTTACGGAACTTGAAATCATGCTTACTGAACTGGAAAAGATCAGAGAGGCCCTGGATGACGAAAACAGCTGTCCTTTGATTCAAAAAATAGTGGGGTAAATAAGCTCTTAAGGAATAATGCTTTAATTATTTTATGATTTTATTCGGATATTTTTAGGTTAATTTTCACAGAGGGTATTGACATGTTAGTGCAGTACCACCTTTATAATGTTTAAGTAAACAAATTATGGAGGTGGTCTTAATGAAAGCAAAGATTTACTATTTTTCAGGCACAGGGAATTCTTTATGGTTGGCAAAAGAACTTAAGAACATTCTGACCAAGGATACAGAGCTTTTTAGAATTGCAGACTATAAATATAGGGAAAGCTTAGAAATTGATGCGGATATTGTAGGATTTGTATTTCCGGTCTATTTCCATTCAATACCGGGAATGGTAAAGGAATTTATAGAAGAAGCACAAATAAAAGGTAATCCGTACATCTTTGCTGTTGCTGCTTGTAACGCAGTCCCGGGGCATGCACTTTTTATAGTAGATAAGCTATTGTCAAAAAAAGGGTTCAGGCTATCCGCCGGTTACAAAATTGATATGCCCGGCATAAGTGTAGTAGACGGTTATCTTACCTCAAGAGAAGTTAACCTGCAACGAATTAAAGCTTCAAGATCTATAATAGTTGATATTGCTGCTACCATAAATAACCGATTAACAAATACACCACAGGGTGACAACAGTGTGAAGAGTCACCTTGCCAACCTGTTAATGACCTTAGCTGCAAATAAGATGCTAAATCCAAAGTTATTCTACTGCACAGACAATTGCATCAGCTGTAATATCTGTTCAAAAGTATGCCCTGCTGATAATATAATTTTGTCCACAGACCGAAAGCCGCTATGGGGAAACAACTGTCAGCATTGTCTGGCGTGCCTGCACTGGTGTCCCCAGGCTGCAATTGAATTAGGAACACACAGCCCTGGAAAAGTAAGATTTCCTCATCCCTATATCGAAGTAACTGAAATGTTTAAGAAAATCCCTTAATAAACAGTTTTGTTCTTTCATTTTTGGGGTCGTTGAAAAGCTCATCCGGAGAACCCTCTTCTACTATTACACCGTTATCCATGAAAATTACTCTGTCTGCCACTTCCCTGGCAAATGCCATTTCATGGGTAACAACCACCATTGTCATGTGTTCCTCTGCAAGCTTTCTGATAACCTTCATTACTTCAAGGGTAAGTTCAGGGTCAAGGGCAGAGGTTGGTTCGTCGAAGAAGAGCACATCCGGCTTTAATGCAAGAGCTCTTGCAATGGCAACTCTCTGGCTTTGTCCTCCCGACAATTGGCAGGGGTAGGCATCAGCCTTGTCCTCCAGCCCCATCTTCTCAAGAAGCTGCATGGCAGTCTTTTGAGCTTCCTGTTTACTGATACCGGTAACACTTACAGGGGCCTCCATAATATTTCTTAAAACATTGAAATGAGGAAACAGGTTAAAATTCTGAAAGACCAAGCCTATTTTCAGCCTTATTTTCCTCAGCTTGTTCTTGTCAGCATATTCCGCTTTTCCATGGCTGTTGGTATTGACCATAATCTCGTCCTCAACTGCTATTCTTCCTGTGTCAATCTTTTCAAGAAGATTGATACATCTCAAAAGAGTACTTTTACCCGAGCCGGAGGGGCCTATTACAGCAACCACCTCTCCTTTCTTAACCTCAAAAGAAATACCGCTTAATACTGAATTTCCTCCGAAACTCTTATATATATCTGAAGCTTCTATCATTTTCATTATTATCGAATCATCCTTTCACAACACCGTTATGTAAACTCATCTATTTATAGTAGTTCAGCTTTTTCTCTGCAAAACCGAATGCCTGAGCTACCATAAGGTTCATTATATAGTAGAATACACCTGCAACAAATAAAGGTTGGATAGATGCAATCCTGCTCATCTCATTGTTAGCAGCTCTGAACATTTCAGAAACTCCAATAGCTGTTGCCAATGCGGTATCCTTAACCAGTGTTATTACTTCATTGCTTATGGCCGGAAGAATCCTTTTTACAACCTGGGGAAGTATAATTTTGAAAAATACCTGAGATTTAGTAAAGCCTAAAACTTCTCCGGCTTCATATTGGCCCTTCGGTATTGACTCTATTCCGCCTCTGTATATTTCCGCAAAATATGCCGCGTAGTTCAATGCGAAAGCGATTATGGCAGCAGTGAATCTGTCTATTTTACCGCCGAAAAGATAATAAGGCCCGAAATATACGGCTACGAGCTGGAGCATGAGAGGTGTTCCTCTCATAATTGAAATATATAAACCTGTCAGTCCATTTATTATAAAGTTTTTTGATCTTCTCCCAAAAGAAATAACCAGACCCAGAGGAAGGGCAAAAATAAGCGTAAGTAAAAACAATTGGACGGTTACAATCATACCCTCTCCCAATAACAATAAAAGCTTCACAAGTAATCTCCTCTCATAAACACAGTAAATGTAAACATAATTATATATAATTTTATTATTTTAATCTACAAAATAATTCATTCAACAACATTTTATATTATTCCCTTTATATTATTTCTTTTATATTATTCCCGAAGTTAACATAGTTACCAAAAGCAAGGCTGATACCTTTCGATATCAGCCTCAGCTAAGTATTAAGTCTAACTCGTTTAATTTTGTCTATTTAATGTTTATTTTTTTAACTTATTTTCCTATAATGGATATATCCTTGCTGAACCATTTGTTTGATATTTCAGCAATTTTACCATCCTTTGCCATTTCCTTTAATGCATCATTAACCTTGGTCATAAGCTGAACATCAGTCTTTCTGAAACCAATACCGTACTCCTCACCCGAAAGGCCCTCGTCAAGTACCCTGTACTTTTCACTCTTCATAGAAATATAGTATCTAGCAACTATCTCATCCATCGCAACGGCATCAACATTACCTGTCTTTAAATCCATAAGACATAGGTTATTATCCTTTAATTCAACAACTTCCTTAAGTGTAGCCTTAAAATCAGCTTTACTCTTCAATGCGTCTGCTGCACTGGAGGCTGCCTGCAATGCGACAGACTTATCCTTCAGGTCAGCAAGAGTATTGAATTTTGAATCCGCCAAAACAACCAGCACCTGTTGGTTATTCATATATGGGTCAGAAAAAAGTATGTTTTCTTTTCTTTCTTTAGTTATAGTGAAACCATTCCAGATACAGTCTATGTTTCCTGTGTTGAGTTCCTGTTCCTTTGTATCCCAGTTTATAGGCTGAAGTTTTAATTTAACACCAAGTCTGTTAGCTACTTCCTGAGCTAGCTCAACATCGTATCCTACAATATTGTTGTTTTCATCTCTGAAGCCCATTGGAGGAAAGCTCTCATCCAAGCCAAGAACAAATTCTCCCTTTTCCTTTACCTTTTCCCATGATAAATCAGCTGCAGCAGTTGATTCTGCAGCGGTTGAAACAGCCGCTGTACTTTCTGCAGCTTCAGTAGATGACGCTGTTGATGCTCCCTGCTCTGCTCCACAGCCTGCAAAAGTAAATGCTGCTGCCATTACACATGCTAAAACCTTAATTAAAGACCTCTTTTTCATATTAACCTCCTAAGCCGTTTTACGGCTTTGAGCCACCATTGTGGCCACAAAATGTATTGAAATTCATCCCTTCACAATTTACCTTAACTGTCTATAAGTTAAGGCACAGCCAAAGTTCTCTTTGGCACTTTTCTCTCTAACTGATTAATTAATTTACATAATTGCCTATTAAATTACTTACATATGGTATTTTACTTCATAACTTTATTAAAGTAAATCATTAATTTATTGAAAAATATTACAGAAGATTTTTTGTGGTTACAAGGATATGTTTTGATTAAACAGCATAAATTTAATAGTAGTTTTGATTTTATATTATTTCACAGTGGGAAGGTGGCCCTTAATTGCATAATATTTTTTACTCCGGAAAAAGAATATATAAAATAATAATTGCCTTTGTATTGATACTTGTACTACTTACAGTATCAACCTTTGTTGTAAATATTGACAGCAATCAGACATTTTCAATAACCTCTGATTCCACCGAGTCAAAAGAACAGAAAAAGTTCATAAAATGGGTTGAGTTCAATGCAAGTTATTCTGCCATGGAAAAAGCTCTCACTCTTGACGTAAAATCCTACGGCAAGGACGTCAAATTGAATTGGGTGGAACTGTTAGCCTACCTGGCAACTAAATACGGAGGAGATTTTAAGAAATATAAATCCAAGGATATGGATGAGCTTGTTTCAAAGCTCAATAACGGTCAGAAAATCGAGCAGTTAACCGAAAAAATGAAATATTACAATTACTATCATGAAGCTTATAATGCAATCCTCGGCAATTTTGTCGGCGAATATGAAATTCAGGTTAAAGATTCTGACAGCGACGGAGGAATGAAATGGGAAAAGAAATATGGTTTGAAGGTATTTTCACCAATTGCCAGGGGCTATAGCTTCAGCCATTATGATGACTTCGGCAGCGGTCGTACTTTCGGATACGCCAGAAAGCACCTTGGAAACGATCTTATGGGCTCAATTGGAACGCCTATCATGGCGGTTGAGTCAGGAATTGTTGAAGTAATGGGCTGGAACATGTACGGCGGTTGGAGAATTGGAATCAGGAGCTTTGACCAGAAGAGATACTATTATTATGCCCATCTGAGGAAGGACAGACCCTTCCATTCCGACATGTATGAGGGGAAAATTGTTAAGGCAGGGGATGTCATAGGTTACCTGGGTATGACCGGTTACAGCACCAGAGAAAATGTAAATAACATCACCACCCCCCACCTGCATTTCGGTATGCAAATCATTTTTGACGAGTCACAAAAGGAATGTGTAAATGAGCTTTGGATTAATGTATATGAAATTGTAAACCTTTTGCAGAAAAACAGGTCAGCTGTGGTTAAGGATGAGGAAACCCGTGACTACTACAGGGTATATGACATTATGGAACCACACAGCGGCTATGACTTTTAACAATTGAGGTGTTATCAATGAAGCTTTTATCTGGTAAAAATCTATTAAAGTATATTGTGCTTGTGTTTACCACCTTATTTATCCTTATTATTTCTTCGGTTATTATATACTCCAGTGCGACAAATACTTTTGCAGAAGTGCGGGGAGGTCAAATAACAGAAGATGGCATTGCGGTTCCAATTATTATGTATCACAGTATTTTAAAGAATTCGCATTTGGGCAAATATGTGATTACTCCCGAGGAATTTGAGAATGATATCAGGTACTTGAGCGAACATAAATATAATTCTATCACAATGACAGATCTTATTAATTATGTATACAACAATGGTGATATTCCACTTAATCCCGTTATTATTACCTTTGATGACGGGAATTTAAATAATTATTTATATGGTCAACCTGTATTAAAAAAGTATAATATGAAGGCAGTAGTTTCAATTATCGGATCATTTACAGAGGCTTTTTCAAAAGAACCATATCCCACAAGCGATCCTGCCTATGCACATGTATCCTGGGATCAAATAAAAGCTATGAGTGATTCGGGTTATTTTGAAATTCAGAACCATTCATATGACCTTCACCATATTAGCAAAAGAAACGGCGCAAAAAGACTAAAAGGAGAATCCCTGGAAAGTTATCGGAGTATGCTTGTTTCGGATGTTATGAAGCTTCAAAACAAGTTGAACGCCACCTGCGGTATAACACCAAATACTTTTACCTATCCCTTTGGTGCAATAAGCAAGGATTCCAATGAAATACTTAAAGAAATGGGGTTTAAAGCTACCCTTACATGTTTAGAAGGTGTAAATCTGATAAATAAAGAAAAAAAAGATCCCCTTTATGGACTAAAGCGTTACAACAGACCCCATGGCATACCTACCGAAAAGTTTTTTAAGAAAATATGTCCATGATAGTGCGTTTAACTCTAAATGGTGTATTAATAAGTAAGTCAGAAATTTACTTGGTGACAGCTTTTTCCCGATATATAACCAAGAGGGAAGCAAAAGTGCAACAGGTAAAAGTATATTCAGCAAAGATATAGTAATGGTACCGTATATAATGAATTTCATCACCCTAAAAAATCCGGGAGGTCCACTCCCGGATTTTTTGCTGTCAAATTTGATCACAGTATTTGGTTGTAAACGCTGTTATAAAACTAATCCAAAAATTTTTAACCAAATCCCTGTTGAGTCTATATACTGTATTAGAAAATAATTTGCGTTCTAGTCGTGGCAGGAGATGTTAAACCTTGTCTTACATAGTTGAAGTAAATAATATCGGTATGAACTACCAGTCACCCAATGGCGAAATACCTGCCATAACCAATATTAATCTTGGGATATTAAGGGGTGAGTTTATTTGCATTGTAGGCCCCAGCGGCTGCGGGAAATCCACCCTGCTATCCATAGTGGCAGGCCTATTAAAGCCTTCTGCCGGAAATATTCTCATTAACGGGTGTGAAATAACAGGTACCTGTGGCAATATAGGCTATATGCTTCAAAAGGACTACCTATTCGAATGGAGAACGATTCTTCAAAATGTAATGCTTGGTCTGGAAATCAAAAAAATAAAAAAAGCTGATAATATTGAATACGTCAGTCACCTTTTAAAGACTTATAATTTATATGATTTCAGGAACAAGTATCCCTCTCAATTATCAGGTGGAATGAGACAGAGAGCTGCACTTATCAGAACTCTCGCCCTGAAGCCCGAAATACTGCTTCTGGACGAAGCATTTTCTGCACTGGATTACCAGACCAGACTGGCAGTTGCAGAGGATATTTACTCAATAATAAAAAAAGAAAATAAAACCGCTATTCTGGTAACTCATGATATAGCTGAAAGTATAAGTATGGCAGACAGGGTTGTTGTCTTATCCAACCGGCCGGCCACCATAAAAAGCATACATGAAATCAAACTTACCTGTCCGGTCAGAACTCCTTTCTCCAGCAGAGAAGCTCCCGAATTCAGGCATTATTTCAATACCATATGGAAGGAGCTGGATGTACATGTCTAAACACTTTGAAATTAATCCATCAAAAGAAAGAGTGGAATATCTCAAGCGCAGAAAGCGAAGAAGATTCCTTATAACTTTGACGCAGCTAATGCTTTTAATAGTGTTTGTTGCTGTCTGGGAAATTGCGGCACGTTTAAAAATGATTGACCCGTTTATAACGAGTCAGCCCTCCAGAATAATAAATACTGTAGTACGCCTGTACCATGAGGGGCAGTTGTTTCAACATATTGGGGTAACCTGCTTTGAGACTATCGTGGGCTTTATTTCCGGAACCTTGCTGGGCACAGTTATAGCAATTGTATTATGGTGGTCCGACTTCCTGTCCAAGGTGCTGGAGCCATATCTGGTCATATTGAACAGTTTGCCGAAAATAGCGCTGGGTCCAATATTTATTGTCTGGTTTGGCGCCGGAACAACGTCCATTATTGTAATAGCTCTTGCAATATCTTTAATCGTTTCCATTCTGGAGGTACTTAACGGGTTTATGGCAACCGACGAAGAACAGATCAAGCTTGTGAAAACCTTTGGAGCACGAAGGCTCCAGACCTTTTCCAAGGTCGTCTTTCCTGCAAACCTGCCGGTAATTATCAATTCACTGAAAATCAATGTGGGACTTTCCTGGGTCGGAGTAATAGTTGGAGAATTTCTGGTATCAAAATCCGGATTGGGGTATCTTATCGTTTACGGTGGTCAGGTGTTTCAGCTGGATCTGGTTATGGCCAGTGTCATAATCCTATGCATAGCAGCCGGAATAATGTATAAAGCCGTCGTGCTGCTCCAGCAGCTGCTCATAAGGAATCATATATAGCATGTAAATAAAAGATATGCTTTGGGTATCGATAAGGATATCCGTTTAGATATTTAACAGTTAGTAATCAGCGGCGTGCACCGGCACACAGATTGGAGGTAAGTGTGAGAAAATTATGTCTTGTTATGGCGGTTTTCCTATGCGTGAGCTTTGTTTTATGCGCATGTGGAGCAAATGAGCAAAAGACCAAAGTAGTATTAAGTGAAGTGACCCATTCAGTATTCTATGCACCTCAGTATGTTGCAATCAACAAAGGCTTTTTCAGCGACGTTGGACTTGAGGTTGAGTTACAGAATGGCCAGGGAGCTGACAAGGTAATGACAGCAGTTTTGTCAGGACAATGCGATATAGGCTTTGCTGGTCCCGAGGCAAGTATTTACGTTTATAACGAGGGTAAGGAGGATTATTCTGTCGTCTTTGCGCAGCTAACCAAAAGAGACGGTTCCTTCCTTGTAGGCAGAGAGCCTGAGCCCGGCTTTAAATGGAGTGATCTGAAGGATAAGAGTATTATTGGAGGCCGTAAGGGCGGTGTTCCTGAAATGACCCTTGAATATGTACTTAATAAGAATGGACTGGTACCCGGCAAGGATGTTGACGTGGATACAAGTATACAATTTGCATTAATGGCCGGAGCTTTCACTGGAGGTAAAGGAAATTATGTAACACTTTTTGAGCCTACAGCCTCATTACTGGAAAAGGAAGGTAAAGGCCATATTCTCGCATCAGTGGGTCAGGAAAGCGGAGAAATCCCTTATACGGCATATTTTGCAAAAAAAAGCTACATAGAAAGGAACAAGGATACCATCCAGAAATTCACAGATGCCATCTATAAGGGTCAGAAATGGGTTGACACCCATTCTCCAAAGGAAATCGCCGAAGCAGTAAAATCCTCCTTCCCTGACACCGATCTAGCAGTATTGGAGACAGTTGCAAAAAGATACAAGGATATAGATGCCTGGTGTAAGGACCCTATTATGAAGGAAGCCTCCTTCAATCTGCTGCAGACGGTAATGGATCAGGCGGGTCAGCTGAAGCAGAAGGCCGCCTATGACAAGGTAGTTGACAACACCTATGCTGAAAAAGCTATGAAGTAATATGCTTAAAGCTGATATGTAATACATAAAGAACCCCCGGCATGTGAGGTGAGCTCTGCGGCCCAGTCCATATTCGGGGGTTTACCAATTCTTATGCTTTGTGATGGATAAATTTTAGTTATGTAACCTTTCAATTGATTTACAGTCTCTTCTCATATAACCGCAAGGTGAGCTTTCCGGTTATTTCATTATCTTCAACCATTAAAAAACCCATTTTCTCATAAAATCTACAATTTCTTTCGTTTTGGACCGGCGTATCCAAGCCCCACCTTTTTGCATCAGGAAATTCGGCATCTATGTAGCCTAATACTTTTGACCCAAGCCCTTTATTCTGATATTCCGGAATAATTTCAAGACAGCCTATCCAGTAATAACCCTCTCCAAGCTTATTAACAGATATATCCCCTATAATTTTACCTTCATGCAGGATTTTAAATACAAAAAAATCTCTTATCTTATCTATCATATCCTCCAAAGGGATATGATAGCCCGGACAATCTCCAAATTTGACGTAGTCGTCATAGAAGCTCTTATTTCTTGCTTCAATCAGTTCCGAGGCATCTTCTTGACATGCTCTGGTAATTTCCAAATTCACTAAAACCACTCCCTGCCAATGATTATAACCTCATTCTCGCTAAAAGGCTACCGTTTGCTTAAGAATGAAATCTGCTAATATACAAAAAATTACTTATTAGCTTAATTATTTCAGTACGTAAAAAGCTAAAACAGCAGAAGAACCTACCGTTTTAGCTTTACGCTTTTCTTAATTGGTTGTAATTGCGACAATTTTCATAAAATAAAACTATTAAGATTTATTTCTTATAACCTAAATCTGGTTTGAGAACTTAAAGCTAATTTAACCTTAAACCGTTAGAAGATGGCAACTACCGAACCTTTATACTTTTCTTCAATAAATTTCTTTACCTTGTCACTCTTTAGAGCTTCTATCAGGGCTTTAATGTCTTCTCTGTTTTCATCACCCTTACGAACAGCAATGATATTAGCAAATTTCTGAGCTGCTACTGAATTTGCCTCTTCTTTGGCAAGGGCATCCTTAGCTGCGTTAAAGCCTGCTTGAATTGCATAGTTTCCGTTGATCACAGCAAGGTCTACATCCTGCAAAGCTCTGGTAAGTTGAGCAGCCTCAAGTTCTTTAATCTTTATGTTTTTAGGATTTTCAGTTATATCCTTTACAGTAGCATTGAGACCGGCATCAGGATTTACCTTGATCAAACCGATGGTTTCAAGGAGCAGAAGTGCTCTTGCCTCATTTGTTGTATCATTAGGTACTGCTATTGTTGCACCATCAGCAATTGCATCAAGTGACTTAACCTTACCAGGATACAGACCGAGTGGTTCGTAGTGAATTTGTGCTGCAGAAACAAGCTCTGTCTTGTTTTTTACATTGAAATCTTCAAGATACGGGAGATGTTGGAAATAATTCGCGTCAAGGTTCTTATCCTGCAAAGCAAGATTTGGCTGAACATAATCTGTAAACTCCTGGATTTCAAGTTCTATGCCTTTTTCTTTAAGTACACTTTGAACCTCCTTAAGTATCTCAAGATGAGGTGAAGGTGAAGCACCTACCACCAGTTTGCTGGATTTTGAACCGCAGCCGGTCAATACTCCGGCGACAGTAAAGGTTAAAGTCAGAACTAATGCTAATAATCTCTTTTTCATATAAGGTCCTCCTCGTTTTTGTATTTTTTTGGTTTGTGATTATTTATTTGCTTAAAATACTTATAGGTTATGCATCTGAGTATAAAACAAAACAGTACTACTTTCTTTTATCCTGCCTTCTTGCAATTCTCATTCCAATTTCCTGCGCAACTTGCACTACAACTACCAACAGTGCTACCGTTATAACCATTATATCGTTCTGGTATCTGTAATAACCAAAACGGATGGCTATGTCACCAAGTCCGCCGCCACCGACGATACCTGCCATTGCACTATATCCCAGTATTGTTGTTGTAGCAATGGCTGCACCTACTATAAGTGAAGGAACCGCTTCAGGTATCATTACCTTGTAAATAATCTGAAATGGACTGCAGCCCATTGAGATTGAGGCTTCTATAACCCCTTTATCAACTTCCTTAATTGATGACTCCACAAGTCTGGCGATAAACGGAGCAGCGGCTATTACCAGAGGTACTACGGTAGCCGTTGAGCCTATTGTTGTTCCAATAACAAACCTAGTGAAAGGGAGCACCGCAATAAGTAAAATAAGAAACGGTATTGAACGGAGTATGTTTACCACCAGGTTCAGAATCTTATTCAGCCTGGGCAAAGGTAAAATTCCGTCTTTGTCACTTGTAACCAGAAGAACTCCAAGAGGCAGCCCCAGCACATACGCCAGCAGTGTTGACAGCAGTGTCATATAAAGAGTTTCCAGAAGTCCCATTAAAATCATACTGACTGTTGAACTATCCCACATATTCGTTTACCTCCTCTACGGATAAATTCTGTGATCTGAGGTAACGGATAATCCTGTCGGATACTTCGTCTTCCTGAGGCAGTTGAAGTACAAGCTGTCCAAAGGCTTTCCCGTCAATATCCTTCATATCGGCAAACATAATATTAACCTGGGCTTTGCATTCAAGAATCATTCTTGAGATAACCGGATCAAAGGAGGAACTGCCCTCAAATACAATTCTGCAGCACCTCTTCCCCAGGAATTGTCCCATCCTCTTGCCATCCGGAAAGACAAGTCTCTGTGCCGCAGCAGTCTTGGGATGTGAAAACACCTCTGCAACAGCTCCGGTTTCTGCTATCCCGCTTTCATCAATGATTGCCACATGTGAGCATATTTGTTCAATAACACTCATTTCGTGGGTTATAATTACTATAGTTATACCTAACCTTTTATTTATATCCCTCAAGAGTTCAAGAATTGCTTTTGTCGTTGAAGGGTCAAGGGCCGAAGTTGCCTCGTCACAAAGCAATACCTTAGGATTCGTTGACAAGGCCCTGGCTATGGCAACTCTCTGCTTCTGACCTCCTGAGAGCTGAGCCGGATAAGCTTTTGCCTTATCTGACAGCCCTACTACCTCAAGAAGCTCCTTTGCTCTTATCTTTGCTTCGCTTTTTTTCACTCCTGATACTTCCAAAGGAAAAGTAATATTCTCCTCTGCAGTCCTCTGCATAAGCAGATTAAACTGTTGAAAGATCATTCCCATGGATCGTCTGACTTCTCTCAATTCCCATTCACTTAATTTGGAAAGGTCTTTTCCGTCAACAACTATTGTTCCATTTGTAGGCCTTTCTATATAGTTAATACAACGAACGAGGGTACTTTTCCCGGCACCGCTCATACCAATGATTCCGAAAATAGCTCCTTCTTCGATGGAAAGGTCTATATTTTCAAGGGCCTTTACTTCTCTTTCCTTCGTTGAGAATATTTTTGTAAGGGACTTTATTTCTATTATCTGCTTTTTCGTATGCATACAACCTCCAGTACTCACATGTATATTATCTCATACAATTCATATATGTTTTCAGTCGGTTTTCTATAGTATAGACCACCTAGAAACTTTTGTCAATAACATTTTATTAAATCATATATGAATACTATGATATCAATAATTCTCTTACAATAAAGTATATTTTTCATGTGTTTATTTGTCAATGCAAAGGGCTTTAATATTAGTGATTAGATTTAAACAGTAAATATATACCACTTTTTTATAAGTGAAATAAATGAGGTTGACACTAATTATCTTATGTGTTTTAATAAAACATATATAATTACTATGACATATTTAGCAGCGTGATAATAATAATTAATTAAAACAATTGATGGCAGAGAGCTTAAAACATTTTATTTCTCTGCACAGCGGCGGAAGGAGACCGATTATTATGAGAATTTCATCCAAAGGAAGGTATGGCCTTGCGGCAATGATTAGTGTTGCACAGTTGGGTAATACCGGAGATTTTGTTACAGTTATAAGCATTGCAGAAAAGCTGGGCATATCAAAAATATATCTTGAGCAGGTTTTTTCTTTATTAAAAAGATCAAAGCTGGTTACATCCATCAAGGGTTCCCAGGGAGGATATCAGCTTTCAAAGCCTTCTGACAAGATGACAGTACTGGAAATACTTCAAGCTGTTGAGATCAGTCTATTTGAAAAAACTGATCGTTCAGTCTCGGAAGAGGCAGTCGAAATTGAGAATTCCCTTAAAGCCCTTATTTGGGATAACCTTGACAACGCAATTGTCACAACATTAAAGAAGGTTACCCTCGCTGATCTGGTTACCGAAGCGGAAAAAGCCAAAAATAGCGAGGATTTCATGTTTTATATATAGTTACCGGTTTCTCTATCCGGTACACTGAGTTTATCGTTCCAGGGCCTGATCCAAATCGGAAATAAGGTCCTGAATATTTTCTATTCCTACTGAAAGCCTTAACAGTCTGTTATTCACTCCAAGCCTGTTTCGTATTTCTTCCGGCACAGATGCATGAGTCTGCAAAAACGGATAAGTTATCAGGCTCTCAACTCCTCCCAGACTCTCTGCGAATAAGATCAGCTTTATTCTGCTCAGAACCCTTTCAACCAATTCTACCGAAGCCACCTCAAAGGATATCATTGCACCGAAGCCCGACGCCTGTCTCACTGATATTTCATAGCCCTCATGCTCGGGAAGGCCCACATAGTACACCTTTTTTACATTCTTATTATTCTTAAGCCACAAGGCCAGTTCCAATGCATTCTGCTGCTGTCTGTCAAGCCTGACACCAAGGGTTTTTATACCTCTGAGCAGGAGCCAGCTATCAAAGGGTGAAAGCACTGCCCCCTCAGATTTCTGAATAAGCTTGAGTTTTTCTGCCTGAGCATCATTATTAAGGATTGCAAAGCCTGCCAGTGTGTCATTGTGGCCCCCAAGGTATTTTGTTCCGCTGTGTACCACAATATCAGCTCCCAGTTCCAGGGGTCTCTGACAATAAGGAGTTAAAAAAGTATTATCTACTATAAACAATGCACTTTTGGACTTTGTCAGTTGTGAAATTAACGAAATATCTGCAACCTTCATTATTGGATTTGTTGGCGTCTCAATAAAAACAGCTGCCGTGTTTTCTTTAAACTCCCTTTCAATTGCTTCTATTTTACAGGTATCCACATAGCTGAATTCCAACCCATAGTTTTTGTATACCTCTTCAAATATTCTGTAGGTACCGCCGTAAAGGTCATCGGAGACAATTATATGCTGTCCCGGAGAAAACATTTTTAGAACCGAGGATATGGCAGCCATACCACTTGAAAAGGCAAAACCATATTTGCCGTTTTCCAGAATAGCCATTGTATTTTCCAGTTCCTCACGGGTCGGATTCTGCAAGCGTGAATAATCATAGCCTGTTGACTGGTTTAATCCTGGGTGTCTGAAAGTAGCACTCTGATATATAGGAAAGCTTACAGCACCCGTTTTTGAATCGTATCCGGCGCTGCCGCGCACCACATGAGTATCTATTTTTCTGTTGGTATAAGGCTTTGTCTCCACATTAACCTCCTAAGCCATTCATGGCTTTAAGCCGCATACGGCCACAAAATGTAATGAAAATTTATATCCTTTACCGCTATACGGCGAATTAAGGGGATTAATTTATGCTTTTGAGCTAAGGCCTTCATTCATGCTGCCTGTTCTATACCCCTTCAAATCCAGAGCAGTATACATAAAGCCAATATTTTTAAACTCAGAATATATCTTTTCCCTGATAGCAGGCTCAATTATTTTTTCAAAGCTTTCCTGTGTTACTTCTATTCTTGCAATATCCTTATGAAATCTTACTCTTACCTGCTTAAAGCCCAGGTCCAGCAAAAGCTGTTCAGCACGGTCTATCATCTGTAGTCTTTCCTTTGTTATTTTTTCTCCATAAGGAAATCTTGAGGAAAGGCATGCAAATGCTTGTTTATCCCAGGTTTTAAGACCCATTTCCTTAGATAAACGGCGAATTTCCTCCTTTGTAAGCTGTGCTTCTCTGAGAGGGCTTATCACGCCATGTTCGCGGACGGCCTGCATACCGGGTCTGAAATCCCCAAGGTCATCAACATTTGAGCCTTCAAAAATGCATTCCATTCCCTCTTCTACAGCAACAGCCTTTATCTTTTCATAAAGTTCATTTTTGCAAAGATAACACCTGTTGACAGGGTTATCTGAAAAACCATCTACATCCAGTTCTTCGGAAATAATTACTCTTTGACGGATAGAATTGCCTTTTGCAAACTCTATAGCTTCACGCAATTCCCTCTCAGGATAGGTTGAAGAATGAGCAGTTACGGCTACTACTCTATCTCCAAGAACCTCTGCAGCCACTTTAAGCAGAAAGGTTGAATCAACGCCTCCTGAAAAAGCCACAGCAGCGCTTTTTTGGTTCCTTATAATACTTTTCAGCTTTTCAAGTTTTTCATGGATATTCATAAGTGATTATTCTCCTTAGTTTTACTTTACTATGACTATGGTTTTTATTATTTCATTATAACTATGATGGTGGAAAGCTATTGTATCAACATATCTTATGCGACATGTCTCTCAAATCCGAGTATTCCTATGTAAATTATTAAGATGATACTATAATCTTATTGCTATGTCAATTGCAAAACAAGCAAACTAACTAAATATATAGAAAAGGATACTTTTGTTAATCTGTTTAAAAAAATCGCATCACATATTTAACAGCTTAGTAACATAGATTAATTAAATTAATCTATGTTACTTTTATATCATATCCTATATTATGCAATTTTCTTATAAAAATCACTGCTTCCACTTTGCCAGTGCATCGGCCAGCGCCGAGTTTATGGGTTCTCCCGAATCCTGCTGTTTCATAAATCTGGCCACATCCCTCTTATCCACCTGCTCGCCCTTGCGCTTTTTAAAGGCTTCAAGCTTTTCTCTATATCCGCAGGCACAATAGAAGGATTTATTGTCCCCTTCTCCGCGAATCTCCATTTTCTTGTGACATTCAGGGCATCTGGCATTTGATACTAGAGTTACGGTCTTTCTGAAGCCGCATTCCCTGTCAGGGCATACAAGCATTTTCCCTTTCTTTCCGTTTACCTCCAGCAAATATTTTCCGCACTCTGAGCATTTTTCCCTGGTGACGTTGTCATGCTTGAACTGCTCCGAGCTTGCTATAACAGCGCTTACCAGCTTTGAGGCATAGCCCTTCATGTCACCTACAAAAGCAGTTGAGCTTACCTTTCCCTTGCTTATCAGCGAGAGCTGCTGCTCCCATCTTGCGGTAAGCTCAGGCGACTTTAAATCCTTAGGTACAAGGCCTATCAGCTGTACGCCCTTCGAGGTGGGATAGATTTCCTTACCCTTACGCTCTATATAAAAGGTATTGAACAACTTTTCAATTATATCTGCCCTTGTAGCCGGGGTTCCCAGTCCACTGGTGCTCTCAAGTGTTTCCTTCAAGGCCTTGTCATCGACAAACTTACCAGGGTGCTCCATTGCAGAAAGCAAAGTCGCTTCGGTATATCTTGCAGGAGGTTTGGTCTTTCCGTTTATAGCCTTTGGTGAGAGCACCTTTGCCTTCTGTCCCTTTTGTATATCAGGGAGAGCCTGATCATTCTCCTCGTCCTCTGCATCCTCTTCCAGCTTTCCAAAGCCTTCGTAAACTGTTTTCCAGCCCCAGGACTTAACTATTTTCCCCCTGGCGGTAAAGGTTTCTCCTGCAATATTCAGCCTTACATTGGTCTGCTCATACTCAAAGGGGCTGCTTAAAACCGCAATAAAGCGCTTTACAATCAAATCATATATGTTTCTCTCTTCGGTACTGAGGGCAGAAAGGTTTACATACTGCTCAGTAGGAATAATGGCATGGTGGTCTGAAACCTTGCTGTTATCCACAAAGCGCTTTGTAACATTCAGCCTGTTTCTAAGGATTCCCTGTACAGATTTCGCATAGGGCCCCACCGCTATGCTTTTCAACCTTTCGGAAAGGGTTGGTACTATATCCTCGGTAATATATCTGGAATCAGTTCTGGGGTAGGTAACCAGCTTATGAGTTTCATAGAGCTTCTGCATTATGTTCAGAGTCTGTTTGGCCGAATAGGAATACCTTCTGTTGGCATCTCTTTGCAGTTCAGTCAGGTCATAGGCCAGCGGAGGCAGCTCCTTTTTCAAATCCTTCCTAACCTCAACAACCTCACCATTCTGACCGGTCACTTTTTTTACTACGCTGTCTGCCTGCTCTCTGCTGAAAGTTCGCACCTGGCTGTTCTTGTCCTGCCATTGAACCGTAAAGCCGTTAAACTGGGCGGTAACAGTCCAGAAATCCTTAGGTACAAACTTTCTGATTTCCTCCTCACGGGCAACAATCATTG
>JAEZKZ010000028.1 GCA_023415305.1 Bacillota bacterium | reverse complement strand
GCCAACTGAGCTAATGGGTCAAATGGCTGGGATGGCTGGACTCGAACCAACGAAATGCCAGAGTCAAAGTCTGGTGCCTTACCGGCTTGGCTACATCCCAACGTCAAGCGCAAAACCTATTATAAAGAGGTTTGCACTTTTTGTCAAGCATATAATCAAAAATTTCACGAAATCCTTTTAACCTTAGATATAAAGGGCTCAGTTTACAATGTAAATGCAATTAAATGCTGAAGGAACATAAGATACATGATACAATTTACCTGGATATGTTTCCACCAAGTACCCATGAAAACACAGGTATGTACAATGTCGCTGTTAAAGAATCCTATTGATGTGTTTGGGTACTGGATTTAAGATACTCTTAATTCAGTAAACTTGAGTTGGCTCACAGATAGGTTACTAGTTGGTTTACAGATAGGTTACTATTATAAAATCCAGGAATGGGAAAGATTGCATATGCATACGAAAGACTCTTTAATCAAAGATATCAAAAGAGCAGGAATTAAGAAAAACGGAACCTTGCTCATCCATTCTTCAATGAAAGCAGTTGGAGTGGTAGAAGGTGGAGCTGATACGGTTCTGGATGCATTTATCGACTATATGAGGGAGGGCCTTTTATTATTTCCAACACATTCATGGTCTGATAATAATTTACGAGACGGTATCTATGATCCTAGGACAGAACCTGCTTGCGTTGGTATACTACCCAATCTTTTTATGAAAAGATCAGGGGCTGTTCGCTCGATGCATCCTACCCATTCAGTGACAGCCATGGGGAACAGAGCGCAAGCTTATGTTCAGCGTGACAATGAGGTCTATACACCTTGTCCGAGAAACGGTTGTTTCGGAGGGCTATACGATGAGGAGGCACAATTGTTATTCTTAGGAGCCACGCTTAAGACCAACACATATATTCATAGTATTGAAGAGATGCTGAATATTCCTAACCGCATCAACCCTCAATCAAGGAAAATCCGGCTGTTATACGAAGGTGGAGCAGTTCGGGAAATCGATTACTATGGTCATTATTCGACTCTCGGTGATGTGTCAAAAAATTATGATAAGCTACTCATACCAATGATGCAAATGGGGATTGCTAAGCAAGTGAAAATTGGAGATGCTGTTTCCTATGTAGTCCAAGTAAAGCCTATGGCTGACTGGGTCATGGGGTTGTTGAAGGAAAATCCGTCAATATTTGATGATAATGAGCCAATTGAATAAGCGCCCGATTCAAGCTGTTTTGGACATAAAAGAATTGGGTGGATATATAGTTTTGATGGTAATGACAGATAGGTCCCTGAGGCGCAAAGAACCCTCCCCGTTGCTTTCAATAGCATTATTCATTTAAACTTCACGGTAACTTCATATTACTAACAAAAAAGAGATTTGTTCTAAAGAACAAATCTCTGCTACTGATAAAATATATCAGGCTGAATAGTAAATAATTAACTCTTATGATCTTAATTGTAGTAAACTGCTTTCATGAACACCCATTGTTAGAATTTCTTGATCTTAAAATCCTGGGTTGCAATATCCATCAATTTGAGATCCTTGTTTCTTTCTTCAGCCATTCTTATGGACCATTCATTTTCAAATAATATTGCATTTCTACTCAGCTTATCTTCTACTATTGCAGCTGTGCTTGGCAGATTTAACTTTCTGGGATCAAGACCTACATTTTCTATCCACCGAGCGTGTCTGTAGGGAAGATTTTGAATACGAAGCTGTACTCCATACTCATTTTTCAGCCTGTATTCCAATACTTCGAACTGAAGTGCACCTACAACACCTATAATTAAGGCTTCAATACCAATGTCAATCTGTTTGAATACCTGGATGGCACCCTCCTCGGAAAGCTGATCAATACCCTTGATAAACTGCTTTCTTTTCATTGTATCGGCTGGTGTCACTCTGGCAAAGTATTCAGCAGGGAAGATAGGGATACCCTCAAACCTGACATTACCGTTTCCTTCATAAAGAGTATCACCGAGATTAAAAATACCCGGATCAAATAAACCGATAATATCCCCTGGATACGCTTCTTCAACAATAGTACGTTCCTGAGCCATAAACTGCTGAGGCTGTGATAAACGAATTTCCTTCCCGGCATTCACGTGCTTTACTGACATTCCTTTTGTAAATTTACCCGAGCAAATTCTTAGGAAAGCGAGTCTGTCTCTGTGGGTGGGATTCATATTAGCCTGAATCTTAAATATAAATCCTGAGAATTTGTCGCTTTCAGGGTCAATTTCACCCTCGGTTGTATTAACTACTCCCGGTGAAGGAGCAAGTTCAAGGAACTCCTCTAAAAACGGCTGAACACCAAAATTAGTCATAGCGCTTCCAAAAAACAACGGGGTTAATTCACCGCTGCGGATCATCTTTTTATCAAACTCATCGCCAGCCATATCAAGTAGTTCAATGTCTTCACATAGTTTATCGTGATAGTGACTACCCAGTAAATCGGCAAAAATGGCATCCTCAACTTTACCTACAGTGGAGGAAACCTGTGACTGACCGTGCTCTCCTCCGTCAAATAACTCAATTTGCTTGAGCTTTCTGTTGTATACACCTTTGAAATCGCCTTCTGTACCGATAGGCCAGTTCATAGGATATGAACGGATACCGAGCACCCTTTCAATTTCCTCCATCAGCTCAAAGGGATCTTTACTGGCACGGTCCATTTTATTAACGAAGGTAAATATGGGAATACCTCTTAATTTACATACATGGAATAACTTTATGGTCTGTGCTTCAACACCTTTCGCTCCATCTATAAGCATAACTGCGCTGTCGGCGGCGACCAAAGTCCTGTATGTATCTTCACTGAAGTCCTGGTGACCGGGAGTATCAAGAATATTTATACAATAATCATTATATTCAAACTGCATTACACTGGAGGTAACAGAGATTCCTCTTTGTTTCTCAATTTCCATCCAGTCAGAAACAGCATACTTATTTGCTTTCCTTGCCTTAACCGATCCTGCAAGCCTGATTGCACCCCCATACAGCAGCAGTTTTTCTGTCAGGGTTGTTTTACCGGCATCAGGGTGCGAAATAATTGCAAATGTTTTTCTGCGTGATACTTCTTTTTTTATCTCAGCTTTAATATCTGGCATTTGATTTAACCTCTCGCAAATTCTAAATAAATTGGACAGTAACCTTCTCAAATAACATTAATCCGGTTCAAGTCCTTAAAGCAGTCAAATTTCATTTTATATTATAGCCATAATGGTGTCAAATAGTAATTGATTACACTTAATTTTAAGGATTGATATCTTCCGGTTGTATTTTTTGAAGGAAATTTTACATGATTATAGAATAATAGAATATATGAAATTAATGGTATAATATATTTTAAGGTTATCTG
Source organism: Bacillota bacterium (assembly GCA_023415305.1). Lineage (GTDB taxonomy): Bacteria > Bacillota > Clostridia > Acetivibrionales > DSM-1351 > Ruminiclostridium. The sequence continues at coordinate 100,571 of JAEZKZ010000028.1, read as the reverse complement.
GGAGTACGATGATTAAAACAATACTATTTGATTTGGATGATTGCGGAATCAAGGCTGTATGGCTAAACAGATACAATAGAGTCTGTCCGGATAGTAGTTTGGTATATGAAATTCAGTCCTTTAATAATATAGACTATATATTAAATTTAATTAGTCATCAGTTTTGAATATTTTATCTATTCAATTATAGTTTGAAAAAATATAAAAAGTTTTCGCAATAAAATCGGTAAATAAGTAACTAATAAATATATACTATAAATACCGTAAAACTAAGAACCTATCGGGAGGAATTCATATGAACAACAAAATTTATATTACAATAAATAGTGAAAAGTATGAAATTGAGAAAAAGACAACCTTGCTGGAGTTGACCAAACGTTTTAAGAATTCATATAAGTCGTCCATTGTTGCTGTCAGGGTTAATAATGACATTAAGGACTTGAACTATGAGCTTTCTGAAGATTCAAAAGTTAAGTTTATTGACCTTACTGATGAAGATGGTATGAGGATTTATAGAAGAAGTCTTTATTTTATCTTTATTAAGGCTGTAAATGAGCTGTTTCCAGACAGAAATGCTGTAATCAGCCATCCCATGAGCAACGGAGTATATTGTGAAATCAGAGGGGATGAAGAACTCACAGAGACTGATGTGGAAACTGTTCAGAAAAAAATGAATGAAATAATTGACAGTGCTATACCTTTTGAAAAAAAGATTGTATCTACCGAGGACGCGAGAGAGTTATATAAAAAAACTGGAAGATTGGATAAATACGAGGTTTTGGAGTATAGACAGAAGCCTTATGTTACAGTTTATAACTGTGGGGGCTATGAGGACTACTATTATGGCTACATGGTCCCTGATACCAGCTATATCAAGTGTTTCAGCCTGAAATTCCATCAACCCGGAGTGGTTATTCAATTTCCATCAAAGGCCAGGCCTGAAGAACTTCCGACCTTTGAAGAGCAGAAAAAGCTGTTCAAGGTATTTATTGAGTATAAAAAATGGGTTCGAATACTTGGTGTTGAAAATGTAGGAGCTCTTAATGATATTATCAAGGCTGGCGAAATAGGAGATTTAATAAGAGTCAGCGAGGCTCTCCACGAAAAGAAAATAGCAGAAATAGCCGATAAGATCACAAACCATGAAGAGGAAAAACGTATCGTACTTATATCAGGGCCATCTTCATCAGGAAAGACAACCTTTGCAAACAGATTGGGCATTCAGCTGAGGGTAAACGGTTATACGCCGAAAACCATATCTCTGGATAACTATTTTGTAAATAGAGATAAAACACCCAAGGATGAGGATGGAGAATATGACTATGAAGCTCTTGAGGCAATTGATGTAGAATTGTTTAATAAACATTTGGCCGCACTTCTGGAAGGTCATGATGTGGAGATACCCTTATATAACTTTGAAACCGGCAGCAGAGAATCCTTTGGGCAAAGAATGGTTATGAATAAGAAAACAATCCTGGTAATAGAAGGGATACACGGCTTGAATGACCGGTTGACTGCATCAATTTCACCTGAAGACAAATACAAGATTTATGTAAGTGCTCTGACATCAATGAATATTGATGACCACAATAGAATACCCTCAACAGATACAAGGATTATCAGAAGAATTGTCAGAGATAATCAGTTCAGAGGCTGCTCTGCAATAAACACTATAAACAGGTGGCCGTCTGTAAGAAGAGGTGAAGAAAAAAACATATTCCCATATCAGGAAAATGCTGATATTATGTTTAATTCATCTCTGGTCTATGAACTTTGTCTGTTAAAAACTTATGCCGAGCCACTTTTGACGCAACTGGGGCCGGACAATGAAAGGTATTCAGAGGTTAAGAGATTAATTGAATTTTTAAGTTACTTCCTGCCGATTGACGGAAAAGATGTCCCGAATAATTCAATAGTGAAGGAATTTGTGGGCGGCAGCTGCTTTTTTTAATTGATAAGGCTGGTAAAGACCATCCTTGATTATAAATTAAGTTGATACGTAACACGAGGTGAAGCATATGAAGCTCCTTAATATTTCAGGTATATTAAATGCGCAGGTCTTAACAGGAAACGAACTGTTGGATTATGAGGTTACATCAGCCTGCGGTTCGGATCTAATGAGCGATGTTATGGCATATGTAACTGAAAACGTTGTTTTATTAACAGGGCTAATCAATCTCCAGGTTATAAGAACAGCTGAAATGATGGACATAAAGGCAGTTATTTTTGTCAGAGGAAAACAGCCCCTTGACAATATGATAGAACTGGCAAAAGAAAAAAATATTGTTCTTATGTCAACAAATCTTACAATGTTCATCGCTTGTGGGAGGCTTTACGAAGCTGGTTTGAAAAATAATGCTGCTGCCGGGAGGTAGAAATGGGTACTGTTAAGTATAAGTATCAAATACCCTCCAATGACTTCATTGCTGCAGGGGAAGCCTCAAGCAGTGTTAAGAGGATGTTAGCCCAGATTGGGATTTCATCAGACAAAATTAAAAAGGCGGCTATTGCCATGTACGAAGCCGAAATAAATGCAGTTATACATGCAAATGGCGGTACAGCTGTGGTAGAGGTATTTACTGATAAAGTTGTTATAAACATTGAGGATAACGGCCCTGGAATACCTGATCTGGAGCTTGCCATGACCGAAGGGTTTTCCACCGCCTCTGACAACATCAGGGAAATGGGCTTTGGAGCAGGTATGGGGCTTCCCAATATGAAAAAGTATGCAGATGACTTAAAGATAGATACCAGGGTAGGTATTGGAACAAAGGTTACGATAACGGTTTATTTCTTCTAGACTTTTGGAAGGAGAGCATTATGAAAGAATACTTCCATTCAGTTAATCTAGACAAAGACAAGTGCAGAGGCTGCACCAACTGTATTAAAAGGTGTCCTACTGAGGCAATCCGGGTTAGAAAAGGTAAAGCGCAGATAATTAAGGAGAGGTGTATTGATTGCGGAGAATGCATACGTGTTTGTCCATATTATGCAAAAACTGCCATAAGTGACAAGCTCGATATGATTGATGACTATAAATTCAAGGTCGCTATTCCGGCCCCCTCCTTTTACGGACAATTCGAAAAAAAATATTCAAGAAACAATATATTAAATGCATTAAGTAAAATCGGTTTTGACCATGTATTTGAGGTTGCCCGGGCAGCAGAAATAGTCAGTGAGGCAACCAGACAGCTGCTTTTGGACAAATCTGTTAAAAAACCCCTGATTTCCTCGGCTTGTCCCGGGGTTGTAAGACTAATCCAGGTCCGGTTTCCGGGTCTGATAGAGAATATTGTCAAGCTGGAGTCCCCAATGGAGGTTGCGGCAAAAATTGTTAAAAACCAGTTGCAGGAAACAAGAAATATCCCATTGGAGGATATAGGTGTATTTTTTATATCTCCTTGTCCAGGAAAGATTACAAGTGTAAAGTCTCCCTATGAAAAGCAAAAATCTTATGTAGATGGTGTCTTTTCGATGAAAGAGGTATATGTTAAGGTACTTACGGTACTAAGTGATCAAGACAATGAATCGACTTATTCAAAAGCAGGCTTTGAGGGAATAGACTGGGCCAATTCAGGCGGGGAAAGCGGAGCCCTGGGAACAGAGAAGGTTCTGGCAGTTGATGGAATACATAATGTTATTAAAATATTTGATGAGATAGAAGGTGACAGACTTTCGGATGTGGACTTTGTAGAAGCACTGTCCTGCTCAGGTGGCTGTCTCGGGGGACCACTGACAGTAACAAATGTTTTTGTTGGCAAAAACAACTTGAAGAAACATATACTTGAAGCTCCGGCCAGCAGTACAGAAAAAATGGCACCTAAGAGCCGCCAGGAATTGATATGGACATCAAACGTCGAATACCAGCCTGTTATGAAATTGGATATGGATGTTTTGAAAGCGATGGAAAAGCTTGAGAAGCTGGAAAAAATATATGATGAACTGCCGGGATTGGACTGCGGCGCTTGCGGAGCGCCAAACTGCAGAGCACTTGCCGAGGATATCGTACGGGAAATAGCAAATGAAACCGACTGTATTTTTAAGCTGAGACAAAGAATACGGGATCTGGCGGAAGAAATGGTGGATCTGGGTGGCAGAGTACCTCCGGTTATGGATAAGGATACCGGTACGGCGAATAGGAATGGAGATACAAAATGAATATCAGTAAATTGATTGATCTAATATCCGGAAAACTGTTGACTGATAACACGGATGGTCTGGAAGCCGAAGTAAAAAACGTATATATTTGTGATCTTTTGAGCTGGGTGATATCACATGCTCAAAAGGGTGATGCATGGATTACGGTACTGACAAATGTTAATGTCCCGGCTGTGGCTTTGATGACTGAGGTCGCCTGTGTTATAATACCCGAAGATATCGGGATAGAGGATTTGACGCTCAGGAAGGCAAATGAAAACGGAATAGTTATTATTGGAACCCTGTTGAACTCCTTTGAAATAAGTAAACGAATTGTTGAGTCGGGTGATATAATTGAAACTGGCATATGATCTGCATATACATACTGCATTATCACCATGTGCTGATAATGACATGACTCCAAACAACATAATTAATATGAGTATGTTAAAGGGTTTGGAGGTTATAGCTGTTACAGACCATAATTCCTGTGAAAACGTAAAGGCCTGCATGGCTTGTGCAGAAAACAAGCCTTTGCTTGTTATTCCGGGTATGGAAGTGGAGACTGCTGAAGAAATTCATGTAATATGTTTGTTTCCAGAGCTGAAGTATGCAGATGAGATGCAGGACTGGGTATATTCACATTTACCGAAAATAAGTAATAACGAGTCAGTTTTTGGAACACAATTGGTTATGAATGCACAGGACGATATAACTTATATTGAAAAAAGATTACTTTTAACCTCTACAGCAATATCAATTAATCAGATATTTGAGGTTGTTGAAAAAAGGTTAAATGGTGTGGCAATTCCGGCTCATATCGACAGACAGGCTAATTCCCTTCTGTCAAGCTTTGGTGTTATACCTGAGGATATTTACATAAGTTGCGTGGAAATTCGAAATAAAGCAGAGGAAGCCGAGCTGATTCAACGGCATAATACTTTAAAAGACATAAAAAGATTATATTCCTCTGATGCTCATTATCTGGGAAATATTAGTGAGCGGGAAAATTTTATTGAAGTCGATAAAAAAAGTGCTGAAACTATAATAAGGCTACTGCGTGGAGGGATATAATAGATGGAAGTTTTAATATCAAACGATTGTTCAGATGATATTCAAGAATATATCGTTTCAAAATTAGTAGAATATAACTTAGAAAATGTACCTACAGATGAAGAAAATTTATTTGAACCTTTAAAGCTAATATTGAAAGATGAGAATGAACGGATAATAGGCGGTATATTAGGCGAATTTCCAGGCTGGCACCGATTAAATATTAATATTTTCTGGATTGATGAAAAGTACAGAAAGTTTGGATGGGGAACTAAAATGCTCCAAGAAGCTGAAAAAATCGCCAGGGAAAAGGGCTGTAAAATAATTTTACTGGACACTTACAGCTTTCAGGCACCGGGTTTCTACCTTAAAAACGGATATGAGGTGTATGCTACACTTGACGATTTTCCTGAGGGACATAAAAAGTACTACCTTAAAAAACTTCTGAAATGACGGTTTGATTAAGTAAATAAAGTTGAGGTTACAAAATGATAACAGATGAAATTATAGACTACTGTCTATCAAAGAGTAGTGCCTACATTGATTTCCCGTTCGGAGAAATACCCATATGCTTAAAGGTAGGAGGCAGACTCTTTGCACAAATATATCCGAAGCCTGAAGATAATAAAATAACTTTGAACTGTGACAGGATGACAGGGAGTGTATTTCGCAATAAATACCCCGGTACGGTTGTACGCGGATATCACTGCCCGCCGATTCAGCAGCCGTATTTTAACACTATATATCTTAACGGTGTAGTACCGGATTGTGAAATTAGAGCAATGATTGATCACTCCTATTCTACTGTTGTTGCAAAGCTGACAAAGAAGGGCAGTTTGGGTCATATTGACTTTCCAAAGAGATATTGGAGCAGATAATAGCTATGCTAAAAGTTTATTAAGTATATATAACTTATCCGAGGTAATTTATATAAAACGTAAGCAGGTAAATGTTGACTAATATAGTCGACTATAAAAAAAGGAGTGATAATTTTGAGTAATCTTGAGAAGTGCCCTAATATTGGTAAAGAGTTGGAACGGCAGCTGAATGAAGTTGGAGTTACTACATTTGAGCAGCTATCTGACATTGGCAGCCGTCAAGCATGGCTAAGAATCAGGAGTATAGATGACTCGGCCTGCATAAACAGACTATATGCCCTTGAAGGTGCAATACAGGGAATTAGGTGGCATAATCTCACTGAAAATATTAAAGGTGAGTTAAAGGAGTTTTATAATAAATATAGATAGCGGTTGTAATAACATTTTCCGGAGGGAAATACCAGTGAATTATATTCAAAGCAGTCAGAACAGCACGATTAAGGAAATCAAAGCCTTACATCAAAAAAAACACAGAGATACCCAGAGTCTTTATTTTGTTGAAGGAATTAGATTTGTGAATGATGCTGTAGAAAACGGGCAAAGTATTTTTAAAGTTGTAATATCGGACAAGCTTGAGAGCCTTAACGGAGGAAAAGCGTTAATTTCAAAACTTTCTGAGGTATGTTCCGAGATATATAATGTACCTGATAAACTTTTTAGAGAAATTTCTGATACACAATCGCCTCAGGGTGTGCTTGCAGTACTGCAAAAACCTGAAGTTCAAATGAACAAAGTAATAAGCACAGGAAAATCCGTTGTTATATTGGATAGTCTCCAGGACCCCGGGAATGTGGGAACAATCATACGTACAGCCGACGCAGCAGGAGTTTCTGCGGTGCTAATGACAAAGGGCTGTGTTGATGTATATTCTCCAAAGGTACTGCGTTCAACCATGGGTTCGATTTTTCATCTGCCTATTATTGAGAATCTTGATACGGCTGAAATAATAAAGGAATTAAAAAGCCTGGGTTATAAAGTTATTGCTTCTCATCTGAATGGACAAAACAATTATTATGATGAGGATTTAACAGTTAAAAGTGCAATAATAGTAGGAAATGAGGCAAACGGAATAAGTGAGGAGACTGCCGCTATGTCCGACAAACTTGTGAAAATTCCAATGCCTGGCAGGGCAGAGTCTTTAAATGCTTCAATTGCGGCATCAATAATGATATATGAACTGGTAAGACAAAACAGAGAATAATTCTTTAAATTCCTTCAAAATTCTTACCCATTGCTTGTCTTACTCAAAAAGTTAATATATAATATAACAAGGGAACGTTCCCGATAATATGCGGGAATCCATGAGATATGGAGGGGTGGCTGATGATTAATATTTTTGATATAGCGAGGACTGCCGGAGTATCTAAAACAACTGTATCCAGAGTAATAAATAATCAGCCTGGCGTAAAGGAAGAAACTCGTATTAGAGTACTGGAAACTATCGAAAAGTTGAATTATATTCCGAATCAGGCGGCCCGCAGTCTTGTATCCCGAAAGGCCGGAGTAATTGGGGTTGTATATAATGAGTTCAACACCTCAGTTTATTTGGAGTTAGCCAACCTATTGGAAAAATGTGCCTCAAAAAGTAACTACAACGTAATTTTCTGTAGTTCAAACGACGATTTGAATGCCAAAGCACGATATTTACAGTATTTTACCGGCGGAGCTGCTGACGGACTGATTTTGTTCGGAAGTGATATAAGAGATAAAGAACTCGTTCAGAAAGTAATAGATATTAATTTTCCGTTGGTATTGATTGAAAATCATTTTAACGGCTTTAACGTGAACAATATTATTATAGATAATTTCTCAGGGGCAAAAAAAGCTGTTGAATATTTGATTGGGTTAGGTCATAAAAAAATAGCCCATATAACAGGGAATGTAAATCATAGAGCTGCCTCCGACAGAATGAACGGATATATTGAGGCACTTAATTTAGCCGGTATTAAATATAACAAAGATTATGTGGTGTTTACCGATGCCGGAGACAATAGCGGAGCAGCTGCCGTTGAAAAGCTTATCTGGTTGGAAGAACCTCCTACCGCAGTATTTGCTTTCAATGACCTACAGGGCTATGAAGCAATTCAAAAAGCAGTTGAACTGGGAATTAGTGTGCCACAGGATCTTTCAATTGTCGGGTTTGATAATATCTACGATGTATTGAGATTTATTCCATCCAATATTCGCTTAACCTCTATGAAGCAGCCTATGGACAAGGTGGCAGAGGCCGCTGTTCAGTTGATAATTGACAAAATTGATAATAGAGCTTCAGAACCGAAAATAATGACCTTTGAAACCGAAATCTATGAGGGAACGTCAGCTGTCAGGCTTCCGGATGGATTCTAAATTCACAAAACTTATTACATGTTTTCAAAGCATGTAACGGGTGGGGAATATATTTCAAGATTCCATAGAATTAACATATATGCCTATATAAGCAATAAAGGTAATACAAATAATATTAAAAATAATACTATTAAATGATATTCAATACTATTTATTAAGTATATATTATTGTATATTTTTTCAACAAAAATGGGAACGCTCCCATATACTTTTAGTGTTGCTTAAAGCAGCAGAATGGAGGAAAAATGAGGTACGGGTATTTTGACCGAAAGAACAGGGAATACGTTATTACCAGACCTGATACACCTACGCCGTGGATTAACTATATTGGCAGCGGTGAATACGGAGGTATAGTTTCCAATACCGGAGGAGGGTATAGTTTTCATAAAGACCCACAGAATAGACGAGTTACACGTTACCGGTATAATAATATACCCATGGACAGACCTGGCAGGTATGTTTATATCAGAAACAAGGATACAGGAGAATATTGGAATCCCGGATTTCAGCCTGTGCAACGTAAACTTGACAGTTACAGCTGCCGCCATGGTATGGGATATACTGTGCTTACGGGTGAGTATCAGGGCGTTGTCGGAGAGGTAACTTACTTTGTCCCGGATAATAAAGATTTTGAAATCTGGCACTTGAAGGTTTCAAATACAAGGGCTGTAGCTCAACAGCTTCAGGTTTTCGCATATTCTGAGTTCTGCTTCTGGCAGGCAATTATGGACCAGCAAAATGTAGACTGGGTACAGCAGATCAATCAGGGCAGGTTTGAAGATGGAGTTATTACATATTATCCCCATTACATAAGTGATAATGCTGCTTTTTTTGCTACAGCCGAAAAAGTTAGCAGTTACGACACAAATCTCGAGACCTTTATAGGGAAATACCGCTCTGAAAGCAATCCTCTGGCTGTAGAACAGGGGGCCTGCAGTAATTCGATATCCTATCGAATGAATGGTGTAGGCGCCTTCTGTATAGATGCTGACCTGCAGCCAAACGAGGAAAGAGAAATAGTATTTATTCTAGGCTTTGCTGAGGATAGAAAAAACATAAGGAAGGATATACAGGATTACTTGTCCCCGGAAAACTCAAAAGCCGCTCTTGATAGGCTGAAGGCATACTGGAACAATTATACGGGTAAACTGAGTGTAGAGACTCCAGATGAGGAAATGAACCTTTTTGTTAACATATGGAATCAATATCAGTGTAAAACTACTTTTAACTGGTCCCGCTTTGTATCACTGTATCAGCTTGGTCTAGGGAGAGGTATGGGCATACGCGACAGCGCGCAGGATACACTGGGAGTAATGCATACAATTCCTGAGGAAGCAAAGACCCTAATAATCAAGCTTCTTCAGTGCCAATACACCGATGGAAGGGCATATCACCTTTTCTTCCCGTTGACCGGAGAAGGAGGACAGGGAGATGCGCCGGTCAAATTGTTTGACTGGTACTCCGATGACCATTTGTGGATCATTCTGGCTGTTAACGCGTATGTGAAGGAGACCGGCGATTTCGGGTTCCTGAACCAGTCTGTACGTTATAATGACGGGGCTATTTCGGCCACCGTCATGGAGCATCTGGATATGGCTCTGAACTTCACACATAACAATCGGGGGCCGAACAGGATTGCACTAGCAGGTCGTGCAGACTGGAACGACACTTTAAATCTTGATACGGGGAGAGGTATCGCAGAAAGTGTGTTTACCTCCATGCTGTACTGTAGGGCGGCTGTGGAAATGATAGAGTTATGCGAGCATCTCGGAAGGCATGATCTTTGTGATAAGTATAAGGAAATGTTTGAAGATATGAAAAATGCAATCAATGAGAGCAGCTGGGACGGAGAATGGTACAAGCGAGCATTTGATGACTTCGGACAGCCGCTGGGCAGTAAAGAGAATAAATTCGGTAAGATATTCATCAACTCTCAATCCTGGGCGGTACTGGGCCAGGTTGCAGATGATGAAAAAGCAAAAAAATGCATGGATTCTGTTGATAAATATCTCAATTCCAAATTTGGAATTGTTACAATGTACCCTTCTTATACCGAGTATGATGATACAAAGGGTGGAGTAACAACCTATCCGCCCGGAACAAAGGAGAATGGCGGGATATTCCTTCATACAAACCCATGGGTAATGATTTCTGAAATAATGTTGGGTAATGGAGAAAAAGCATTTGAGTATTATTCTCAAATACTTCCGGGAAAAAGAAATGATGATGCCGAGCTATATGAGGTAGAACCTTACGTATACTGTCAGAACATATTGGGCAAGGAGCATCCGCAATTCGGAGTGGGTAGAAATTCATGGCTTTCAGGTACTGCGGCGTGGAACATGGTTGCTTCTTCACAGTATATTCTTGGAATTAGAGCTGGCTATGACAGCCTTATTGTTGACCCTTGTATACCCTCCGGTTGGCAGGGCTTTAAGGCCATGAGGGAGTTTAGGGGAGCAATATATAATATAGAAGTTCAAAACCCTGGTAAGGTAAGTCAGGGAGTGTCGAAAATAATTGTTGACGGTGCTGGGGTAGAAAAGATTCCGGTATTCGAAGCTGGGTCTGAGCATCATGTAATAATTGTTATGGGATAGAGTTCTTGTAGTTACTGAAAAATGCCAATTAGTAATAATTGGCATTTTTTTAATTGTATGAGCTTTAGGTTAGAAATTAAATTCGATGTAATTTTCTCAATAAATAATGTAGTGAATTTGTTAACACTTATTAATTATGGTATGATTTTCAAAGATTTAATTTATACGTAAGGGTTATAAAGGAATATTTCTGTTTTGCAGCACTGACAGTATATATTGGGGGCGGTCTATTTAAAATACTGCTTGTAGAAGATGATATTTCTAAAAATGATTTGGTAAGGCACAAGGGGGACGACATGAAAAACGATTTATTTACAATAGGTCCGGTTACAATCTATGGGTATGGATTAATGATTGCAATCGGAATAATTTTGGGTTATGCAGTATTACAACACCGTGCCAGAAAAAATGATTTGAAGGATGACATGATTTTTAACCTGGCCTTTCTATCTGTCATCAGCGGTATTGTTGGTGCAAAACTTCTATTTATTATTACTCAAATCAAGAACATTCTCGATAACCCCGGTCTCATACTAAAAATATCTGATGGCTTTGTGGTATACGGAGGTTTAATTGCCGGAATTCTAGCGGGATATGTTTATTGCAGAAAATACCGATTGAACTTTTTTGAATTATTTGATTTGGTTATTCCTTCTGTTGCGTTAGCTCAGGGTTTTGGAAGAATTGGCTGCTTTTTAGCGGGTTGCTGCTATGGTCATGAAACAGATGGTCCGTTAGCTATTGTATTTCATCAGTCAGAATTTGCTCCAAACGGAGTTCGACTTGTGCCAACACAATTAATTTCCAGCGGGTTGGATTTTCTCAATTTTTTTGTACTAATTGTCCTTTCGAAGAGAAAGAAATTCCACGGACAGATAGCCGGATTATATATAGTCTTTTATAGTATCGGAAGATTCATTCTTGAATTTTTCAGGGGAGACCTGATACGTGGAACTATAGGGGGGATATCTACTTCCCAGTTCATATCTATTCTTCTGTTTCTTGGAGGAGGTGCATTGTTTCTTATAGCCGGATATCTTGGCAGAAAAAAAGCAGTAGATACAGACTGAATCAGACTATACTGAATATGGTTCAAATAGACACTAAATATGGTTCAATAGACACTAAATTACTTAGCTCAATTACCTGGTTTTTATATTCGAATACAGCTATTTGAGAATACTATGGAATGATCATAATTTAAACTACATGATATATAGAAGTTCAAAGAGAAGAGCAGTGAAGGACTGGTGTATCCCTTTTACTGGTCTTTTTTTTTGTTAATGTTTTAAATTGTATACAAAAATTCTATTGACTTCATTTACTTCCAGATATAGTATATTATCAATATAAATATTTTATTTAGGTGTGTAAAGTGAAACAATAGTGAGAGAAGACGGATTCAATATTATTTTGGCCTGGATAAGAAGCTTATATTTAAGTTTGATAATCACATATCCGAACTGAACTATGAATATTGAAAAATGTAATGTTCTTACTCTTGAATTCTGGGAGGCAAACATGAAAAAGCTCCCAGACTATATGGAACTATTGAAGGAGTTTTATCCAGTTTACTCAGGGAGATATTGACGAAAATGAATTGCTTGGAATTCATATGCAAGATATAATTGGCTTCAATTTGATTTAGATTTATGAAATGAAGGAGATAACGGGAGTTGCTTATATTTATAGTAATAGTTATGTGTATAATTCTTCTTTTATCGGCGTGTAGCCCAAAGATGGATAATAATTATATTCAGGGTAATAAAATAGTACTTAATAAAAATGAAATAAAGCAGATAAGCATTTCTACCAACAATATATCACCGCCGCTTGCTATAAATCTTACCAATGAGGAGCAAATCTTTACTGTTGCAGATTACCTGACAGTATTGGATATAAGTGAAACTAATCTGGATCAACAACAGTATAGTGGACTATGGTTTGAAATTGAAATTAAGTCAAAGGATAATTCAGGAGGTTATTTTGTACTGGGAGATAAGGGATTTTCCGAATTAGTCGTAAATATATGCGAGAGTAATCAAAGTAAAAAGGAGAGCCTTTAATAGAAGGTACAATTATATCCATGATAGAAACAGAGGATGGCAGTGATATTTCCTGTGTTATAAGAGATAAGCATTCTTTAGATCACAATATATATGTTAAAAATGCAGAAATAATAAGTGTAGACGGAACGACAGTTTTGCATATAAATGATACAGTAAAAGCTTTTATAAAGCCAGCTTATGATAAATCTGCTGAAATTGAAGCTTCAACGATATACATACATAATTCAGTACAAGAAGTTTTTACATAAACTTAGATATTATATTCATTCTAAACTATTTTAACCGTTGTCCCTATCGGTACTAAATTACTTAGTTCAATTACCTGGTTGTTGTACATGCGAATACAGCCGTTTGAGACACTTTTACCAATAGAAGAAGGATTATTTGTCCCATGAATTCCATAATCTCCATTGGGGGCGTTCAGACCCAACCATCTTACCCCGAAGGGTCCTCCCGGATTGAGTGCCCTGTTAACTATTCTAAAAGTACCCTTGGGGGTGGGGGTTGACGGTTTACCCACCGCTACGGTGTATGTTCTGTAAACCTTATTATCTCTAAATAAAGTGAGTGAGTGTGCTTGCGTATTAATAGTAATGCTATATACAACTCTGTAAAGTGCTGGATAACTGTCCTGAAAATAATACACTGTTCATACCCCCAAAATATGTTGTGTTAACATAATATGTGAAAACCATTATGTTTGTGAACCATATTTTGGTTAATAAAATACTGCAAATAGATAAATGCTTACAGTATTTTAGCAATAAATACTATAAGGTACGCAGCCGGTATAAAAATGGCAAAGGTTAAAGCCGATCCAACTATTTTGCTGGCAACCATTCCGATTACACACCCTCTGTAATCTGCCACGTTATATTTCCCTTCGATAACTTCATCTGTAAGTATGGAGAGATAGGGGTCAACAAATAGAGTTGACAGGATTGAAGCCAGCCCTGTTAATACTGACACCAGAGTTATACAGGGTCCATTGAGCTCAGGTTCAAGAACTCCTGCATATACAGGTGAAAATATTCCGGCAGTAAGCAGAGCCACTGTAAGTATATTGAAAATTAATAACTTAAATGGAAGTTTTCTAAAATTGACACCTTTTATATTAGTTTTATTTGGTATGGCCACAGAGTTTTTAATATAGGTTACGCCTGATTTGGAAAAACTGTGTAGCATGAGTCTGAAAACCGACTTATTAATAGAAAAGGCTTCAACACCCTTTGTAAAAATCCTCTGGAAGGTAGGTAAAAGTGCGGCTCCTGCGAGACTTGCAACAACAACATCCAAAATAAGCATATAGAAAATAAAAACCAGGTTCTGGTTTTTATTTTCTGCTACATATTTTGTGAGCAGAGGTAGCTGAAAGACACCTGCGGCTCTTGAAAATAAGGAAACAGCATTAAACAGTGCCGAGGAAATAGCAATTTTCCCCGTCCTTATTCCCACAATTCTTACAGAATAGGCGAGAGTACCGATCATCGTAATTATAAAATTGATTATAAAAACCAAAACTATTTTGTACATAAAAAGCCTTTCTTTATAATTCTATACTCTTTTGCAGATTAGTTAATATACTGTACTTTTGCTTCTACTAGAAAATCACTAATGGAAATTCACTATTACAAAATCACTATAGAATATAAACAGATTGAAATTTAAGGTCTAAAGTTGCCTTGGGCTTCAACGTTCATAACCAGCTTATTCTTTTTGATTTCAAGTTCTGTAAGGATGCTATTAACTTTTGCTTTATTATTTTCTAGTCTGCTCTTTATAGTTTCCACCTGTCCAATTAGCTTCCTTATGCGGTATAAATCTCCCCGGATTTTATCGCGGACATTCAAATCGGTAAATATGTTATCAAACCAAAAGTCAACAGCTCTTGTTGTTGAGTCTATACCTGTATAATTACATATATCCAGCATATTTACATCCCTCAACTCATTTTCAAAATCCTTGATAAGTGAGCCTAAACGATTCAAGTGAGCCTGTGCGTCGTCAATATGTTCATATTTTGCCATATGACTGATGATACCTCCTCGACTCCATACATCAAAGGTAGCCCAGCCCTCCGCACTATCCAGGTGCTTAACAGCACCGGAGGCCATTGCTATAACTCGTCTGGCAGCGGTCAGAGCTTCTTCTGTCTCAATAAGCTGCTGATTGGTATGACGCTGCTGATTTTCAAGTTCAGTATAGTCAGAGTAAGCCTGAGCGCTTATATTACTCTTTATAAAATTCTCTCTGGCTGAATACTCCGAATCGAATAGATTTCTGTCGGTATTTAGTTCGCTGATTTTATTGGCGAGTTCAATTCTTTCCTGTGCTAATTGTTTTACTCTTTCCACAGCCTTATCATACTCCAATTTGGCTGAGAGCATTTCTTCAATTTCCTTATTAACCTTACCCTCGTGCATTCTGACTAATTTTAATATTGTATTTGACAGAGAATCCTTTTGAAGGGCGTCCACATCCAATGCTTCATTCTGATACTTTCTAAGAAGACTTTTTACGTCATCTTCTGCCTGATATAATCTTCCTGTCAGACTTTTCATCCGTTCCTGTAGCACCGGCAAAGCAGCCAGTCTGTTTTTCAGTTCCATAAAGCTGTTGTTGTCCATGTTGTAACCCCCCTAAAAAATATGTACGTCGATATTGGAAATTTGTGCCCTTTTAATTTTAACACCTTTTTGCTTGAAAATGTCATTTGGTTTTACTATATTTTCCCAAAACATTGCAGAATTGCTCAACTCAATGTAGTTGTTATCATACTAATAAATGTTGTAATTCAGATTGAGTTTTCTGCCGTTCCATTTCCAAATAATCAACTAAAGACATTGTATAATCTGGTAAAAATAACGTCAAGTTAACAATCAGTATATGTAATATCTTCAATAGCGAGTTATTTATCATAAAAATTATTAGTATTTATTTCTATATGAACCATAAATATTGTAGAAAAAAGTTGCAAAAGCTGTTAACATAATTTACTATTATAGGTAGTATTAATACATAAATAAAATAGTTTTTAATTATGTTCTACAAGTGGTAATGTTGGTTGCATAATGTACAATTAATAATCTTAATACAGAAAGGTTATAACGCCCATGAAAAGTATAAAACAGAAATTGAGTATTTATTATTCATCTGTAGTTGTAGTGCTTTTTCTAGTATTCGCAATCTTTAATTACTTCAATGTCTCTAACCTATTAATGAATTCAGCTCAGAATCAATTATCAAACAGGACCCAGGACATGTCAAAACTTATTAATTCATTTGTAGATGGACAAATCAGAGAAATGTCTACAATTGCATCAATTCTCGATTTTGATGACCAGGCTGGTACCACTGAAAAACTAAAAAAGGAAGCTGACCGTCTTAAGTATAATATGATTATTATAAGCGACCTTAATGGAATTGCAACGCTTTATAACGGAAAAACGGCGGATATCAGCAAAAGAGATTATTTCCAAAAGGCAGTAAATGGTGAAGCCAACATGTCAGACCCGCTTATTAGCGTGGTTGAGGGGGAGGAATCTAAGCTTGTTCTTGTAGTTGCAGTTCCCATAACAGTTAATGGTAAAGTATCAAAAGTCTTGGTTGGTCAGTTGAATGGAGATTTCTTATCAAATTTTGCAAAGGATAGCCAATTTAGTGATACCGGTTATGTAATTTTGGTGAATAGCGAAGGTGCAATTATTTCTCATATTGATACAAATTATATATATGAAGCTTATAACCCTATTGAGGATTCGAAAAAAAATGCCGATGCCAAAGAATTTGCAGATTTAGTTTCAAAGGTAATTGGAAAGAACTCGGGGAATGAAAGCTATAGCTTTAATAAAGAAAAAAGATATGCTGCTTTTACACCAATAGAAGAAACAGGTTGGTCTATTATAGTTTCGGAACGTGAAAGTGTAATACTTAGCGCGCTTGAAAGCTATAAAGTTATGATTTCCATTGTGTCATTGATATCAATTATATTTGTAATCGTTATAACATATCTAATTGGTCACTCCATATCCAAGCCGATAAGCCAGGTTACTTCCTATGCTAAGCTTGTTGGTAATCTGGACGTTAGTGTAAACCTACCGGAAAAACTATTAAGCCAAAAGGATGAAATAGGAGTTCTTAGTAAATCGTTTCAGTCTCTGGTGGATAATCTGAGATTTTTTATAAACAAGGTAAACTTATCAGCCGCAGATGTAAGTGACTCAGCAAATACTTTAAGTGATGTTACTGAACAGACTGCTGTTGCATCTGAGGAAACTGCGCGGGTAATTGAGGAGATTTCAAGAGGTGCTAATGAACAATCAGATATGACCCAAAAGGGGGCCGATATAGTTCAATCGCTAGGAAATATACTTGAAAAAGATTTAAGTCTTCTCAGGGAGTTGAATAAGTCTTCTGATACAGTGGTTGAATTGATTCATGACGGACTTGAAGAAGTATCTGATTTAACTGAAAAAACAATACAAACTGATTCAGCAACCAGAATTATTTATGATGGAATAATTAAAACTAACGAAAGTTCAGTAAAAATCGGAGAGGCAAGTGCTGTAATAGCCTCAATTGCTGAACAGACAAATCTTCTTGCTTTAAATGCTGCAATTGAGGCTGCCAGAGCAGGCGAACACGGAAAGGGCTTTTCGGTTGTTGCAGATGAAATAAGAAAGCTGGCTGAACAGTCCAGTGAATCAACCAAGCAAATTGATCTTACTGTAAAAGAACTTCAACAGAATTCTAACGAAGCAGTCCATACAATGAAGCAGGTTATTTCAATCATAGAACAACAAGGACAAAGTGTAAAAGCAACAGATACGAAATATAGGGATATTGCTAATGCAATAAATATGTCTGTTGAGAGAATTTCTCAAATGAATAGCTTAAGTGCTGAAATGGAGCAGAACAAGATTATCATACTTGAAATTATGCAAAGTCTTGCCTCTATTTCAGTGCAAAATGCTGCAAGTACTCAGCAAATATCAGCCTCAGTTGAAGAGCAGACAGCTTCACTTGAAGAGATATCCAATTCAAGTGAAAGGCTAAAACATCTGGTAAGCGAATTAAATTCACTGGTGGCGAAATTTAAGACCTAGAATAAATGTTAAATTAAGAAGAAAGCTTCAATAATATAACAAGCAATTAACTCCACATAGACATATGAAATCAACAAATACAGCTTATAGAATATGAATATATGACAATGAGGCAGCTAATCATCACTGTAAGAATGTAGCTGGAATGACCAAAATAAAGGGTTATTCCAGCTTTTTTGTACTTGCCTTAGTTGAAGCATTGGCAGAGGATTATGAAGCTTTGTCTTCGAATATTTTGATTAAGGAAAAACATGGTTTGTTAACCTATTTTTATTATGGTATGATTTTACATAGTTGAACAAGACAGAAGAGTAATGAGGTTAAATTTATGTATAAAATACTGCTTGTAGAGGACGATATCTCCATAAGTGATATGGTGAAGAATTATCTTGAGAGAGAGGGCTATTGTGTTGAAATTGCTCTTGAAGGTGAGGAGGGAATCAAAAAATTTGAGAAAGAAAACTTTGATTTCGTTATTCTTGATATTATGATGCCAAAGCTTGATGGAATAGAGGTAATGCGTTTAATTCGAGAAAAGAGTTCTGTTCCCATAATGATAATGTCTGCAAAGGATAGTGATGTGGATAAGGCCGTTGGATTAGGATTGGGGGCAGATGATTATATAGCCAAACCATTTTCATTGATTGAATTTTCCGCTAGAGTAAAGGCTGCTATAAGGCGATCAACCAAGTATTCAAAAAGTGATAATGAAAAGAAAGCCAATATTATTAATTTTATAGACCTCATTATTGATTTGGATAATTACTCGGTAAAAAAGAAACATGAATTTATTAAGCTTACTTCTAAGGAATTTGATATTCTGAAATTGTTTGTAACGAATCCAAACAGAGTTTTCACAAAGGCTCAAATATATAATAATGTTTGGAATGATAACTATTTCGGCGATGAAAATATTATTAACGTTCATATGAGGAGATTGAGAGAAAAAATCGAGGAGGATGCTTCTAAGCCAAAGTATATTAAAACCATATGGGGGATTGGCTATAGACTGGGTGAATGACAGGGTGAATGACAGGGTGAATGACAGATAGAGGAAGGTACATTAGTTTCGATTAAGAAGGATTTGAATATGAGTATTTTTTTAGCTATTGTAATTATGTTGCTTTTGGTAATAATTGTTGTTCAATATAGCTTCTCAAGATCCAGAAGCAAAAGTTTGGATTACATTACAACTAAGATAAAAAGTATGATGGAAGACAATACCGGTGACAAGATTCTGGTGTTTACTGGAGACGCCCAACTGCGTAGACTCCTTGAACAGATTAATAGCTTACTGGAATATAATCAGAAAAAGCTTGTTCATTTCAATAAAACAGAAATTTCTATGAGGAAAATGCTCTCAAACATATCTCATGATTTAAAAACTCCACTAACAGTTATATTAGGATATCTTGAGACTATCAGGATATTTGATAATATGAGAGAAGAGGAAAGGGAACAAATACTCTCCAGGATTTACTCAAAAACGCAAGAAATTCTTGATTTGATAAATAAGTTCTTTGACTTGGCTAAACTGGAGTCCGGGGATAAGGAGATACCAATAGAGAGAATTAATATAAATGAAATATGCCGGAAAAATATACTTTCGTTTTACGATATACTTACTTCCACCGGAAACGAGGTATCTATAGAAATACCTGATGAAAACATATATGCTCTTGCCAATGAAGAAGCTTTGGATAGAATCTTAAATAACCTTATAACAAATTCAATAAAGTATGGAAGCTCCGGTAAGATCATCGGCTTAACCCTTGAAAAATATGAAAACTATGCATTTTTGAAGGTATGGGATAGAGGCAAGGGAATTGCAGATATACATAAAGAGAAAGTCTTTGAAAGAATGTATACCCTCGAGGACTCAAGAAATAAACTCTTTCAGGGAAGCGGGCTGGGCTTGACAATTACTAAAAGACTTGTTGAAAAACTTGGCGGAGAAATCACACTTAAAAGTCAGCCGTATGAAAAAACTGAGTTTATCGTTAAATTAAGATTGTCTTCATCTTAATAAATTTGTAAGATTTGGGTAAGAAAAAAGAGAATTTCATTGTTTATTATTAATGATGTAATACATAATGAAGGGGGAACAACATGACATATATATTAAAGACCTACAATTTATCAAAAGCTTATGATGGTAAACCAGTAGTCTCAGATGTAAACATTCATATTAATAAGGGCGAGATATACGGCTTTCTCGGTCCCAATGGAGAGGTAAAACTACAGTAATGAAGATGATAGCAAACTTAATCAAACCTACTGGTGGAGAAATCGAAATATTTGGAGAGAAACTGAATGAAACCTCCTATGAATTTCTTAAGAGAATTGGCTCAATAATAGAATATCCTAGATTTTATGACAAATTGACTGCTCGAGAAAATCTTGAACTTCACTGTGAATATATGGGATATCATAATAAAAAAGCTATAGATGAAGCACTGGAGCTTGTTAATTTGAGAGGTATCGACAGGAAGGCTGTTAAAGATTTTTCTCTTGGTATGAAGCAAAGACTTGGAATAGCCAGAGCTATTACCACTAAGCCTGAATTCCTGATTCTTGATGAACCTATTAACGGTCTCGATCCGATAGGTATAAAAGAGATGAGAAAGCTATTTAAATGTCTTTGCCAGGAGTATAGGATAACAATTCTCATTTCAAGCCATATTTTGGGAGAAATAGAACAGATAGCTGATACCATAGGTGTAATTAATAATGGAATACTAATAAAAGAAGTTTCAATGGATAGTGTAAAAGAAAGTAATCTGGATTATTTGGAATTGATAGTGGAGGATTGTAGGAAAGCAGCTTCTGTTCTTAATAATATGAATATTGCTAATTTCAGAGTATTAGATAACAACACCATCAGGATATATGATATGAAGCAGACTAAAAGTAATTTATTAAGTGAACTTGTTAAAAATAATATTAATGTAGAATCTATAAGCAGTAAAAATAGTTCTTTGGAAGATTACTTCCTGAAATTACTCAATGGAGGTGGTATAAGTGCTTAACTTGATTCGTCTAGAATTTAGAAAGTATAACTTTAAAAAATATTTAGTTAGCTATTCAATTACAATGCTGATACTTATTTCCATTGTTTCATTAGTATTTTATGCCCCATATGATCCGGAATTCTTGGAAGTGGAGCTAAATGGTAAAGAGTTAGTATTACAATATGATAATATTGTTAAGTTAATTCAAACTTTGTCAGCTGTAACCTTTACAATCTTTTCGGCTGTTATTCTATCAAGGTTGGTTATCGATGAATATAGGAATAAAACAATTACTCTCATGTTTATGTATCCGATTAATAGACAAAAACTTATGGTATCCAAACTATTAATAGTAGTTATTTTTACATACCTTTCTATAATTTTGGCAGACCTGATATTAGGCAGTGTTTTTTTATTAATTAATTCTTACTTTCACCTTATTACACAAAAGCTTACTACCGAGATAATTATCCGTAGTTGTATAGGGTTTGTATTCCAAGGTATTTCAGCAGCAGGTATAAGCTTAATTCCTTTATATTTTGGAATGAGAAAAAAATCCGTACCAACTACAATTTTGTCCGCTGTACTAATATCATCTTTTATATATGGTAACATTGGTAACGTTAATCTTGGCTCGATAGTTATTATTCCGATCTCCTTGGCTTTGATTGGTATATTAATTGCATATTTGTCCATCAGAAACATTGAGCATGTCGACGTAACCAATTAACTTGATTCCCAGTCTGCCTACTCCAAACTACTGATTTTACTGACTCCTGTTTTACAAAATCGCCCTTGAATATTTATTTCTATATTGTTATAATAGCATGAAGGAAATTAGCTAGAATAACCAAAGGCTATGATGGAGAAAAGTAAGCTGGTTAGGATGTTACAGAGAGAAGGCATCACAAAGTCAATAGCGGTTTTGATTTCTGCCGATTATTATTGACTTGGCTGCAAGTGCCTTTAACAAACTGCTTGCCCAAGTTCCCTCCGGAGCTGTGGCTCTGAACTGATTCTTGAATAATGTTTGCACTCTACTACAAAGATAGAAGTGTTGGGCAAGCATTTATTACGAGGCGACAAAGGTATAAAATTTTTTTACAACCGAAAATTTTTTTGAACCTATGCGTTAAAAGTAGGAGCTGCCGGTGAGACCGTTATATCATTATGAGTTTGGAGAGTGCAAACACACTCTTTAATAAAGCTGGGTGGTACCGCGAAGAATGCCTTCGTCCCTTTTTGGGATGGAGGCTTTATTTATGCTTATTCATCATAGATTTAAATGATTTTTATGAAAGGAGAAATAAACGTGATTGAAAAAATCAGTATATTGAGAGATGCTGCTCTTGCAAAAATAAAAGAGGCTGCAAGTAGCGCAGAGGTAGAAGAACTCAGAGTAAGATTTCTGGGTAAAAAGGGTGAATTGACCGAAATGCTCAAGGATCTCAAAAACATGGCCATTGAAGAAAGAAAACAATTTGGCCAGGAGGCCAATGAGTTAAAGAATGAATTGACAGAATTTTTGGAGGCAAAATTCAAGGAGCTCAGTGCAAATGATGTAAAGAAATCCCTGAGCAGCGGTTCCAGCTTTGATATTTCCTTACCTGGAACTCAGTTTAAGGTTGGTTCACTTCATCCTGTAACCATTGTTCAGAAGGAAATCGAAAGAATATTTACAGGAATGGGCTTTAATATAGTAGATGGTCCCGAAGCTGAAGAGGAATTTTTTAACTTTGAGGCTTTAAATATACCCAAACACCATCCGGCAAGAGATATGCAGGATACCTACTGGCTTGAAAACGGTTCTTTGCTCAGGACACATACTTCACCCTGTCAGGTAAGAGCAATGCAGAAATATGGAGCTCCTTTAAAAGTTATAGCTCCCGGAAGATGTTTTAGAAATGAGAGTACTGATGCATCTCATGAAAACACCTTCTTCCAGCTGGAAGGTATGATGATAGATAAAAACGTATCCATTGCAAACCTTATATATGTAATGAAGTTATTACTGTCTGAAGTGTTTAACAGAGATGTTAAAATAAGACTCAGACCTGGATTTTTCCCATTCGTTGAGCCTGGTTTTGAGCTGGATTTGAATTGTATGATATGTGGCGGAAAAGGCTGCCCGACTTGTAAGCACTCCGGCTGGATAGAACTTCTCCCATGCGGAATGGTACACCCCAACGTATTGCGTTACGGCGGCATAGACCCCGAGGAATACGCAGGCTTTGCCTTTGGTTTGGGTCTGACAAGACTTGCAATGATGAAGTATGGAATAAGTGATATCCGTGTTCTTAATTCAGGTGATTTGAGAGCTATGGAACAATTTTCAGTTAGATAGGAGGGAAGCAAGTTGAAGATATCACTAAATTGGTTAAAAGATTACGTTGATTTGGACGGTATTGATATAAAAGAACTGTGGTACAGATTTACCATGTCGACTGCTGAGGTAGAAGAGGTTGAGTTTGTAGGACAGGATATTCAGAATGTAGTTGTTGCTAAAGTATTAAGCGTTGTTCCCCATCCTGAATCCAAAAAGCTTAAAATTACCCAGGTTGATTCAGGTGACGGAATACTTCAAATTGTCTGTGGCGCACCAAATGTTACCGAGGGTATTCTTGTTCCTTTGGCTAAAATAGGCGGTTCAGTAAAAAATATGCCTAAGCTGGGTAAGGTGAAACTGGTTGGAGTTGAGAGCTTTGGAATGCTTTGTTCAGCGAAGGAGCTTGGAATAAACGATGATCACAGCGGGCTTTTAATACTTGATGGAGACTATGCACCCGGAACAGACATCAAATCGATTATAGATATAGACGATGTTATTATTGAAATCGATAATAAATCACTTACAAACAGACCTGATTTGTGGGGACATTACGGAATTGCCCGCGAAATTGCCGCAATTTACGGCAGAGAGTTGAAACCTATGAAACTCGAGGATTTGTCAACTGCGCAGGAAAAACCTGAGCTTGATATAAAAGTAGAGGACACAGAAAAGTGCCTGAGATATTCCGGACTTAAAATTGAAGGAGTCAGGAAACTGGAGACCTCATTAAACATGAAGGTACGACTCTTCTACTGCGGAATGAGACCCATTTCTCCGCTGGTTGACCTGACGAACTACCTCATGCTTGAAATGGGTCAGCCCATGCACGCATTTGACAGCAGACAGGTGGAAAGTGGCATAGTTGTCAGATCAACAAAGGAACCGACTCTGTTTAAAACACTTGACGGAACTGAAAGAAAGCTACCGGAAGATGTATTACTGATTTGCAACAGGGAAAAACCCGTAGCAATCGCAGGCATCATGGGCGGTGAAAACTCCGAGGTATTGGAAGATACAACATCAATATTACTGGAGTCGGCAAACTTTGAAGGTTCTTCTACAAGAAAGAGCTCTACAAAGATAGGTCTTCGTACCGAAGCAAGCGCACGTTATGAAAAAATGATCGACCCTAATATGACTGTTACTGCCATACAGAGGTTTGTAAAGCTTTTGAAGGATATGCAGCCTGATATTCAGTTTGCATCTGCTTTAACAGATGTATACTGTACGAAACTTGAACCAATCGATATTACTATTACAAAGCCATATATAGACAGATATATCGGAAATACTCTGACGCTGGAAAGAATGGTGGATATTCTAAAATCCCTGGAATTCAAGGTGGACGTGGAGGGGGATACCTTTAAAATCAAGGTTCCGACCTTCAGAGCAACAAAGGATGTTACCATGAAAGTTGATATTATAGAAGAAATTACCAGAATATTCGGTTATGATAATATTCAGCCGCAAACTCTGGATGTACCTTTAAAACCGCTTCAATACAATGAGGAAAGGCTTACCGACCATAAGGTTAAAGAACTGCTTTCGGAAAGATTCGGAGCAAGTGAAGTTAACAGCTATATCTGGTATGACAATACCTTTAACAGCAGGATGGGTATTGAAACTAATGGACAGGTTAAGGTATTAAATCCACAGGCACAGGATGCGAATACACTCAGAGACAGTATGGTGCCCGGAATGCTTGCGTTTGCTGAAAAGAACGAAAAGGGTTATGATGACTTCTCATTGTTTGAAATAGGCAGTGTTTTCAAGGCAGCATCACCAAAAGACAAATGTGAACAGCATAAGAATTTATGTATCCTGGTTGCCAGCAAAATCAAAAGTGAGGATGAACTGTTCTATGATTTGAAGGGGATAATTACATTTATAGCTAAAACCATAAAAAATGTAAATCTTGATTTTGCCGCATGTAGGAGTCAGTATAACTGGGTACATCCTCTGAAGTCTGTAGATATCAGCTCCAATGGAAATCAAATGGGTTATATCAGTGTTGTGCACCCAATGATTAAGAAGAATATTGCAAAGAAATTAAATATTGCAGTACTTGAAATAAACAGAGATGTACTTCAGGACATAAATTCTGAGGTAATAAAGTACAAGGAGCCTTCAAAATTCCCTGAGGTAACACTGGATTACAGTTTCCTGGTGGACAACGGTATAACTTTTGACAGGGTTAAGGAGGATATTGAGGGTTTCAAGTCCGAATTGCTTAACAGCTTTAGTTTTGTTACCATTTACACAGGTAAGGGACTTCCTGAGGGGAAAAAGAGTATGACCTTCAGATTTATAATCGGTTCTACCGAGAAAACTCTTTCAAGTGATGACATAAATGCTTTTGCCAGTAAGCTTATTGAGTATATGGATACAAAGGGCTATTCATTGAGGTA
Organism: Bacillota bacterium; assembly: GCA_023415305.1. Classification (GTDB taxonomy): domain Bacteria; phylum Bacillota; class Clostridia; order Acetivibrionales; family DSM-1351; genus Ruminiclostridium. The sequence goes on along the minus strand of JAEZKZ010000028.1, from coordinate 74,635 downwards.
ATTAACAGAATACAAAAAGGTGACTACTGCATAAGTGAATATTATTATTCCAAATGTAGCAGTCACCTTTTATTTACCAGTATGTCCAGCATTTATATTGCAAAATAGTTTACTGATTGTTTTTTATGCTGTTTTCATAAAATTCAACCATTTTTTTTGTCATCTGGCCACCGATAGGACCACCTTCAGAACCGTTCTGTTTAGCTGTCAAATCTCCTTTGTAATGGTCATTGTTTTCTTTGGTAAATTGAGTTCTGCCTATTTCTGCAGCACATTCCATCTTAAATTTGTTTAAAGCTGTTCTGCTATCTTCAACAAGCGGTGTCTTTGGTCTTGACATAATAATTCTCCTTTTTTCGTTATTGATAATTATGGATACTCTTACCTTGAAACCATCATAAACTAATGTTTATAGATTGTTCATGCTATTATTTTGCTACAATTGAGTATTTTGACACCATGTAATTTTTTCGTTTACTGGTTAAGGTTGAAAAAAATTTAAATAATAAGTATGGTAAAGTACTTTTACAAATGTAATAAAATTGTGTTATAACTTTAAATTAGAATTTTCATTTGGTATACTATTTAGGATAAAATTTTTTCCAAGGTAGGAATATCAATATTGAAAAAATAATGGAATTAAATACGGGAGGGCAATTAAATGGAAAAGATAACATTTGACAGCTCAAAGGCTGAAAGCTTTTTGAGTGAACACGAGATTAACTACTTCGAAGGATATGTTAAACAGGCTCATGAGATGCTTCATAACAAGACCGGCCCAGGCAATGACTTTTTAGGGTGGGTGGATCTTCCTATAAATTATGATAAGGAAGAATTTGCACGAATCAAGAAATCAGCTGAAAAAATTAAGGCGGATTCAGATGTACTGATAGTGATAGGAATAGGTGGGTCCTACCTTGGTGCTAGAGCTGCTATAGAAATGCTTTCACACTCCTTCTACAACATGCTTCCAAAGAGCAAGCGCAAAACTCCGGAGATTTACTTTGTAGGAAATAATATAAGCTCAACTTATGTAACCGATTTATTGGAGCTTATTGAAGGCAAGGAAGTGTCGGTAAATGTTATTTCCAAATCAGGAACAACAACAGAACCTGCCGTTGCTTTCAGAATTTTCAAGGAATACCTGGAAAACAAATACGGAAAGCAGGAGGCTCGCAAGAGAATTTACGCTACTACAGACAAAGCAAGAGGAGCTCTTAAAAAACTTGCTGACGAAGAAGGGTATGAATCATTTGTTATACCTGATGATGTGGGAGGCAGATTTTCTGTTTTAACTGCAGTTGGCCTCCTGCCAATTGCTGTATGTGGAGCTGATATAGATAAAATAATGCAGGGTGCTGCAGATGCCTGCAAGCTTTACAGCAATGTGGACTTCCAAAATAATGACTGCTATAGGTATGCAGCAGCAAGAAATGCTTTGTATAATAAAAACAAAACCATAGAAATAATGGTTAACTATGAGCCTTCTCTTCACTTCTTTACAGAGTGGTGGAAGCAGCTTTACGGAGAAAGTGAAGGAAAGGACCAGAAGGGTATATTCCCGGCAGGTGTTGACTTTACAACTGATTTACACTCAATGGGCCAGTATATTCAGGATGGTTTGAGAAACCTTTTTGAAACGGTAATTCACGTTGGAAAAGCTAAGAAGAACATTACAATTAAGGAAGACAAGGACAATATTGACGGCTTGAACTTCCTGGCAGGCAAGGATATGGACTTTGTTAACAACAAGGCATTTGAAGGAACCCTGCTGGCTCACACAGACGGAGGAGTTCCAAATTTTGTTATTAATGTACCTGAATTAAATGAATACTATTTCGGAAATCTGGTATATTTCTTTGAAAAAGCATGCGGTATCAGCGGATATCTTTTGGCTGTTAATCCATTTGATCAACCTGGAGTTGAAGCATATAAGAAAAATATGTTCGCATTATTAGGTAAGCCCGGTTTTGAGGAACAGAAAAAACAGCTTGAGGCAAGACTAGGTAAATAGTGTGAAAGCGCGAAACATAAGTTCTGCGCTTACATCTATATCTTTCGCGCTAGAAAAGCCATTACATGTCTTTTCATAACTATGTGCGTATGCACCATGCGCTTGAGTGGGGATTAAAAAGTTAATGAGTTATAAGCCGATCAGAGAATAGAATTTCTTTTGATCGGCTTTTTAATATAAAGAGCATATAACCGAAATTCACAGTACACCTCAATAACTACCAATAAAAAAGGCCATACTATTCACAAGTAATTACAGTAAGTATATAATGGAAGCAGTTGTTTATTACAGTTGTAAAAGGGGGGCATAACTGATAGATAAGCATATAAAAGTTAAAATTACAGATATATCAAACAAAAAGAATTCCGATTTTCTAAGTTTTTCTCTTGCATATTCAGGTAGGAAAATTGAGAACGCTGAGATAAGTTATCAAATTATTTCAACACTTAAGGCAAAAACATTTCTATACCTTGAGTTGAACAGCTCCTTGCTCTCTTTGGAGGTTCGTGATAAAGAGAGTCTGGCTGAAACGTTTACTGAGAAACTTCAGAACTTTGGAATACAATTTATAAAAAAAAAGATAATCGAGAACGAAAAGCGGAGGATTTTGTCATTTTCGTTGGAAGGAAGAAAGGTCCATGGGTTCGAAATCTATGCATTAATTCCCCATGAAATATGGTGTGATGAAGCATTTAAAAAAATACTGCCTCAATTCGGCATACGATATTACCTACCATTGGATACTTTGATGGACAACCTGCAGGCATTTGTTGATCTTGATGAGGAAGAGAAACTTGGAATTTCCAGAATGGTTATTTTTGATAATGTTAAGTTAACAAGTATGGGAATAAATTCTGTACATATGACAAAAGATGAAATTGACTCACTGTTAAAATAGAATAATGAAACTACTAATAGAATTATTATCTTAATAATACTTAAAGAGTCTAAATAATACTTAAAGAGTCTGAAGTGTGATAATATTTTGCAATTGACTGTATTGGAAAAAACTGATATTGTTAATTTGTACGTCATGGAAAGCCTATAGCTTGACTCTTTTTGCTAATTGGAGGAAACGGTACACCATGAATTACCAGGAAGCAATAGAATACATACATAGTACCCTGAAATTCGGAAGTAAGCTGGGTTTGGAAAGAATTACAGGACTTTTGAGACTAATGGGGAATCCGGAGAATAAATTAAAGTTCGTTCATGTAACAGGTACCAACGGTAAAGGGTCAACAACTTCACTAATAAGTAATGTTTTAATTGATTCAGGTTATAAAACTGGTGTTTTTACATCACCATATATTCAAAGGTTTACAGAAAGAATCAAGATAGACAATTCTGAGATTAAGCCTGATGAATTAGCTGATATAATTACTTTTGTGAAAACTAAAATTGAACAGCTGTTGGAAATGGGATTAGAACACCCCACGGAATTTGAGATTATTACAGCAACTGCTTTTGAATATTTCTATCGTTGTAAATGTGATATTGTGGTATTAGAGGTTGGTCTCGGTGGTAGGTTTGATTCAACAAATGTAATTGATTCGCCCGAAGTAGCAGTAATTACAACAATAAGTCTTGATCATACTGATAAATTGGGCGAAACTCTTGAGGAGATCGCCTATATAAAGGCCGGAATAATAAAAGAGAACTGTTCTGTTGTGGTTTATCCGCAAAAAAAGGAAGTTATGCAGGTTTTCGAAAATGAATGCCGCATTCGGAATGCAGCAATTCGTAAAGTTGATTTTGGGAACCTGAAATTAAAGGAGTTTGGTCTTAAGGGGCAATTATTTGATTATAAGGATTACAAAAATCTTACGTTAAAACTCCTTGGGGAGCATCAACTTTTTAACGCTGCCGTTGCTATAGATACCTGTGAGGTTTTAATTAATAAAGGTTATAAAATTGCTAATACTAATATAAGAAATGGAATTTCAAATACTGTCTGGCCCGGAAGACTGGAAATTGTAAGCACAGTTCCAATGGTGCTTATAGATGGAGCTCATAATTTCGAGGGTGGACAGTCATTGAATGCAGCCCTTGAAAATTATTTCAGCGACCGGGAAAAAGTGTTTATAGTCGGGTTTCTCGGTGATAAGGACTATGAGCATATAGTTGAATTGCTTGCAGATAAGGCCAAGCTGATTATTACCGTAACACCGGATAATCCTAGAGCTATTCCGTCCGGTGAATTGGCTGAAAAACTGTTTAAATATTCTAAAAATGTAATCGATGGAATTAACCTGGAAAATGGCTTAAAGACAGCTCTGGATAATACAGGCCCGAACGGCATGATATGCGCATTTGGTTCACTGTATATGATAGGGAGGATTCGAGAAATATTTAAAAAGCAATAGTATTTTTTACTTGAAGGGAGCCGATGTTCATGGATTTGAATCAAGAGATAAAAAGTTTCACACCTATAGACATTGAAAAATTTTCTCAAGATAATAATGTACCCGAAAAAATAGTTGATTCCATAAAAGCCTATAACAAAGCTATTGAGTATTTACGAACAGGCAGTGAAGATATTGCAATGATAGAATTAAAGAGAGTGGTTGCAATAAACCCTGACTTTTATGAGGCTGTAAATTTGCTGGGGCTTTGCTATGCGTACACAAATCAGCTTGACAAGGCTCAGGAATTATTCGGCAAGGTAGTACAGAGTGAAGATAATATATTAAAGGCTGCTGATTATCTTAACTATGTAACTGGAGGAGATAGCGGCTCTTCAAGAAAAATAGCCAAATCGGCTAAAAGCAGCACAGTAAAACAAAAGGCTCCCGAAGCAAAAAAACAGACACTGAAAAAGGAGACACGCTCTCCAATAAATGAGGCTTACAAGCAGGAAGAGGTTCAACCGGAATTAATCCTGTTTAAAACCATTGGAGATCAGTTTAAAAAGCCTGGCTTTGCCATTGCCTTTAATTTGATCGGAGTAATTTGTCTTGCTGCAGCCCTGGTGTTCTTTATACTTACAATGAAGGAAACAAAGGATATTCCGTTAGACAGTGAGCCTTCTCCAAATACAACAGTAAACGACAGTATTGATAAGACCCTTCAGGAAAACAAGGAATTGAAAACGCAACTGGATGCAGCAAACATGGAATTAAGGCAATATAAACTATCAAGTGAAATTTCTCAGGTATCATCGCTTTACAGCCAGGGTAAATATCTGGAGGCATCCGACAAACTTAATGCTATCCCGGTGAATGAACTTAATGCTGAACAAAAAGCAAAATATGATACCTTAACAAAAAATGTTAATCTGAAGGCAGCTTCTGCACTTACAACCATGGGAAATTCTCTTTTTAACAGCAAAAAATATGCAGAAGCCATTGAAAAGCTTGAGAAGGTTTTTGAACTAGGGGACAATTGGACATTTGGTGACAAAGCACTCTATACCCTTGGAAAAAGCTATGTTGAGCAGGGAGAAAAACAAAAGGGCGCTGATACCTACCAAAAACTCATTACGCAATATCCCAATTCTCAATATGTTAAATACGCAAAGAGCAGACTCAAAGCCTTACAATAAGTTTTTGACTAATAAAAAAAATCTGACAACTATTCGTTGTCAGATTTTTCTGTATCGGCATTGTTAATCGGATATTTTCGAACCAGTACAATTTCGACTCTTCTGTTCTTTGCCTTACCGACATCGGTCGAGTTATCATACTTCGGCGAGTATTGACCATAGCCCTGGAAGGAAAACCTTTCAGGATTCATTCCACCGTTATCGATAAAGAAATTCATAACGTTTATGGCCCTCATTGCACTAAGATCCCAATTTGACCTGAATTGGGGAGTCTTAATGGGAACGTTGTCAGTATGACCGACAACCTTTATATCATTATCCAAACTTTTTAGCAATTCTGAAATATGTAGCAGCATCGGATATACATTATCAATTACGTCTGCTTTACCGGAGTTAAATAAAATTACGTCCTGTATGGAGATTTCCAGACCATCACCGTTTAAAGTAACATTTACTTTGTCGGAGTATCCATTATTGCGGATTTCCTCTTCAATGTTCTCCTTTATCTGGTTCATTTTATCCTCTTCAATCTCTTTCAGAGTTGGGATTTCGTCCATTGGGATAACGGAAGTTCCATTTTTCTCTAGTACTCCGGAACCTCCTGAGAAAATGATATTAAATTGTTCACTAAACTTGTCCATTTTCTCATTGTCAAGCTTACTCATTGCGAACATAACTATAAAAAGTGCCAACAGCAAGGTAAGCATATCTGCGTAAGGTATCAGCCAGGTTTCATCCGGGTGTTCCTCATGGTGAACTTTTTTCTTAGACATATACTAGCCCACCTTTCCCGGTTCACTCTTTTGCTCTAACTTTGCCCTTTCTTTCGGATCAAGCATACCAGATAATTTCAGAATGATACTCTTTGGGTTTTCGCCTGCTTGTATCGATAATATTCCCTCAAGAATAATCCTCATTGCATTAATTTCCTGATGGGATTTTCTTTTTAGCCTGGACGCAAAGGGATGACATATAACATAACCGAAGAAAATTCCGTACAGAGTTGCAACAAAAGCTGCAGCAATCATGTGACCAAGTTTTTCAATATCGTTAAGATTTCCAAGTGCTCCTATAAGACCGATAACGGCACCCAAAACACCCAGGGTTGGAGCAGAACTGCCGGCTGTTGTAAAGATACTTGCACCGATTCTGTGTCTTTCTTCCATACTGTCTATTTCACTATTTAAAACTTCGGTGATATACTCTTGTTCAATTCCATCGATTACCATACTAAGGCCTTTTTTCATGAACTTGTTATCAATATTCTGCATAACAGATTCAAGAGAAAGCAAGCCATCCCTTCTGGCCGTTTGCGATAAATCTGCAATTTGTTCAATTATTTCAGTATAGTTTTCTGCCTTTCTTTCTCTGAATAAAACAGCGGCAACCTTTGGTATTTTCAAAAAATCCTTCTTAGGGAAAGAATTCATAACCGCTGCGATTGTTCCTACTATAATTATTATAGCCGCAGCCGGATTTGCAAGAACAGCAATGTCGGCACCTTTTACAATCATTCCGACAACAACGGACATTAATCCTACAACAACACCAATTAGCAAAAATATATCCATTTAGCACCTCGAAAATTGTATATGTATTTTAGTAAATTTCATAACTGTTAAGAAGATACAGCTAAGAAGATAAACGCGTATACATAAGATTTTACCATGGGTATAAAAAGTTTGGAACCACTTTTTAAAAACATTTAAAAATAATTAAAGTTAAACAGTAGGGATGTACAATATACTAATTACTTCAGAACAATAATATATATACATTAGAAAGATTTATTTTTTTGGGGAATTATGAATAATGAGCATTAATAATAATCCATTGAACCTTGTACTCAGCGGTGGAGGAATAAAGGGCGTAGCTTTTGTAGGGGCCTATGAGGAACTGGAAAGAAGATATAGAAGATTTGGAAATATAGCAGGTGTATCTGCAGGTGCCTTAATTGGTGCATTGATAGGTGCAGGTTATAATTCAAGAGAACTGATAAAAATACTAAAGGAATTTGATTTCAGTATCTTAAAAATCCGAAGCGGTGAATACCTGAACAGCACTCTAAGCAGAAGAATCAAAAAGCTGTTTGAGGAAAAGAATACTGTCACTGATAATGATATAGAGGCTTTACTATATATGCAGGATTATCCTGAATTGAATAATCTGAACAGATATAAGGATGAGTTTAAGGGGATAAGGGGGAACTTCTTAAGTAATCTTATTGCCTTTAGTCAGGAAAATGCCTTTTTGGATGGGGAGCTTCTGGAAAGATGGGTAGCACAGTTGATGGCGAATAAAGGTATATATACTTTTAGTGATTTCAGAGGAGGAATCGCCGACAAGGTAAACCCGAGAGGCTATAAGGTGAGAATGACAGCTGTTGATGCTAATTCCGGAAGAGTAATAGTTTTGCCCGACGATATCGCTTTATATAACATTGACCCGGATAAGTTTACTGTTGCAAGAGCAGTCAGAATGAGTACTTCAGTACCTTTTGTTTTCAGACCCTGTGTACTGATGAAAAAAGAATATAATCACTTAAGACAGCATTATATTATAGACGGAGGGGTACTGGACAACTTTCCGGTATGGCTCATTGATAGCTCTCAACAAAATATTATTGGACTTAAGCTAGAGGGTAAAGAACCTAAAGAACTGCAGCATGCTGAAAATATGCTAAAAAAACTACTGTCGTCTTCCCATGATACAGGTGTTCCAAAAAACTCTTACAATATAGATAATATAGCCCATATTAATACTGGAAGTATATCCTTTTTGGATTTTGATATCAGTCAGGAAAATATGCAATTCCTTTATGAACAGGGAAAAATAGCAGTTCAAAAACTTCTAATTAACATATATAAAAAAAACAAAGGCTGGAGGTAACTAGTATGGCATTTGCATTTTTTTTGCATTTATTATATCATAAGGGTTAATGAAATATGTAAATATACAAATTATTTATAAAAATTGAAACCGCGCATGGCCAATTAACCTCCTTTATTCGCCACATCGCGATAAAGGATATATATTTTTATTACTATTTTGAAGCCACAATGTGGCTCATGGAGGTTAGCTTGAAAGACTTCGCTGATGCTTGTCCTCCAAACTAACCTATGAATTTATGGCCGCACGATATATTCAAAGTATTTGTAGTACTTGCTTGAAGTGATGAGATTAGAGAATACTTTGAAACCGCGCATGGCCAATTAACCTCCTTTATTCGCCACATCGCGATAAAGGATATATATTTTCATTACTATTTTGAAGCCACAATGTGGCTCATGGAGGTTAATATGTTATATAGAAGCACTAGAGGGAATTGTTCTAATGTTAGCTCGGCTGAAGCAATAAAGAGAGGGCTTGCAGCTGATGGTGGCTTATTTGTTCCTGAAAAGGTTATTCGTTTTGATAATGATCAAATATTAAAAATGAGTGAAATGACGTATCAGCAGAGAGCTTTAAATATTCTGGAAGGCTATTTGGACGATTATACCTTGAGCGAATTAACAGATTGTGTAAATCAGGCTTATACTGCTCAAAAATTTGAAACAGAAGCCATCGCACCTTTGCATAAACTTTACGATTCTGTAAGTGTACTTGAACTGTGGCATGGACCCACAAGTGCTTTCAAAGATATGGCATTACAAATTCTTCCTCATTTTCTGGTAAAGGCGTTGAAAAAGACAGGAGAAAAGGAAGAAATAGTTATATTGGTTGCTACCTCGGGGGATACCGGCAAAGCGGCTCTTGAAGGTTTTAAGGATGTAGAAGGTACAAAAATCATTGTATTTTTTCCAAGTGAGGGTGTAAGTCAGGTACAAAAAATGCAGATGGTCACTCAAGAGGGAAAAAATGTCTACTCTATAGCTGTAAACGGTAATTTTGATGATGCTCAAAACGGTGTTAAAAGAATTTTCAGTGATGAAGAGGTTACAGCTCTTTTACATGATAATGGCTATAAATTCTCTTCGGCAAATTCAATAAATTGGGGAAGACTTGTTCCTCAAATAGTATATTATTTTTCAGCCTATGCTGATATGCTTAAGAATAAGGAGATCGAGATTGGGGAGAAAATCAATTTTGTTGTTCCCACCGGTAATTTTGGGAATATCCTGGCAGCATATTATGCGATGCAGATGGGACTTCCGGTAAATAAGCTGATCTGTGCCTCAAATGACAACAATGTTTTAACAGATTTCATAAATACAGGTGTATATAACAGAAACAGAGAGTTCAAGAAAACTTTGTCACCTTCTATGGATATACTTATATCCAGCAACCTGGAGAGATTGCTATATCTGGTTACAGACGGCAACTCCCAAATGGTTTCCGGGTGGATGAACAAGCTGAAAATTGATGGAGTATATTCTGTAGACCAGGATACCAAAAAGAAAATTCAAAATGTATTCTGGGCTGGTTACTCAAATGATTCAGATACATTGAAAACCATAGAAAGTGTTTATGCTGAGACCGGATATGTTTTGGATACACACACAGCAGTTGCTGTAGATGTTTATGACAAGTATGTAATCTCCACCAGTGACGTAACAAAAGCTGTTATAGTATCGACTGCAAGTCCTTTCAAGTTTAATGAAAGCGTAGTGAAAGCTATTGCAGGGGATGAGGCTGTCGGCGGAAAAACAGAATTCCAACTGCTCTCTGTACTTTCCGAGAAGGCAGGATTGACAATTCCAGCTCCATTAAAGGAGCTGGATAAGAAGCCGGTCCTTCACAATGAAAGCTGTGATCCTATGGATATGATAGACAAGGTAAAAAAAGTTCTTAACATATAACTATAATAGGTTGCAAAATGGAAGTGAGGAGTATTATTCTTAATTAAGAGATTAATACTCCTTTTTGTGTTGCAAAAATAATGAAATTGTGCTAATATTACACCTAGGAAACACAATTGTACGCATTGGGTGGACAGGAGGACTAAATGAAGCAGGAATCAGTTTTTTTTCTTGTTGATTCTGTTATCTTGCCGGAGGTCTTTGCCAAGGTTATCGAAGTGAAGAAAATCCTGAGCACCGGGAGGATAAAAACAGTTAATGATGCTGTGAAGGAAGTTGGAATTAGCAGAAGCGCATTCTACAAATATAAGGACTATGTTTTTCCATTCTATGAAACTTCAAGAGGGAAGGTCATAACACTGTTTTTTGTAGTAGAAGATTTTTCTGGAATACTTTCTAGTATTATAAATATAATAGCTGTCGCAAATGCAAATATTCTAACCATAAATCAGAATATTCCGATTAATGGTCTGGCTGATGTTACCATATCAATCGAGACCTTTGAAATGAAAGAGGATATTCAGAATATGATGGGTGAGATTAGTAAGATTGAAGGCGTTAGACGAAGTGAAATATTAGCAAGGTAATTTGAGCAGATTTGTGTTAAGCCGATGAGAATTTGTCGACAATGTATTACTAGTATTGAACAATTTGCAGGGTTGATAAGTTGGCTTCACATTTGGAGATAGGGAGGTTTTTATGGTAAACGTAGCGATTTTAGGTTATGGTGTAGTTGGTTCGGGAGTAGCCGAAGTTATCAGAAAAAATAGTGAGAGTATAGCGCAAAGAGCTGGAACTGAGATAAGAGTTAAGTGGATACTTGATATACGCGATTTCCCTGACAGCCCGGATAAGGATGTTCTCACAAAAAATGCAGATGATGTCTTCAATGATAAAGAAGTGGATATAATTGTTGAAACCATAGGCGGCGCTACCATAGCTGCGCAATTCACAAGAAGGGCCTTTGAAGCAGGAAAGAACGTTGTTACTTCCAATAAGGAGCTTGTAGCTTCTCAGGGACCTGAACTTTTGGAGCTTGCCTCAAAAAACGGTGTAAGCTACTTGTTTGAAGCCAGTGTGGGCGGAGGTATTCCAATAATCCGGCCCCTTAATCAGTGCCTTGCTGCTAATGAAATTATAGGAATTACAGGTATTTTAAACGGAACGACAAATTATATACTGACTCAGATGAAAAAGGAAGGAAAGAGCTTTGAAGCTGCTTTAAAGGAAGCACAGGACAACGGATATGCAGAGCAAAACCCGACTGCCGATGTAGAAGGTCATGACGCCTGCAGAAAACTGGCCATCCTTTCTTCAATCGCATATAATGAATTTGTTGATTATTCTAACGTCTATGCCGAAGGAATCACAAAGGTTACTACTGCAGATATGAAATATGCCGAAGCTATGAACAGTGTAATAAAGTTGATAGGAATAAGCAGAAGAAATGGAGATAAAATATTTGCAAGGGTAAGCCCGGCCATAATTTCAAAGGAACATCCATTGGCTAATGTTGAGGATGTATTTAATGCAATAGTGGTTAAAGGTGACGCTATAGGTGAAGCCATGTTTTACGGAAGGGGAGCCGGAAAGCTTCCTACAGCAAGTGCTGTAATTGCAGATGTTATTGATATTGCAAAGCACCTGAATTATGAAAACAAAAGTGTTTGGGTAAGATCAGATAAAAATAATATTATGCCTCTTGCGGAAAGTTCCGTTAAATTCCTTGTAAGAGTTGCAACTGAAAAGTCTCCGGAAACCAAGTCCGATATAAAAGCCTTATTTGGTGAGGTAGAATTCATTGATTTGGGCTCCAAGGTTCAGGGTGTTGAGGTTGCGTTCATCACTCCGGTTTTGTCTGAAAAGGATATTGAGAACAGGCTATCAGAGCTAAAGACTATGAAATCAGTTATTAATATTGCAAATAGTATTAGAATTGAAGAGGAATAAAATATGAAGTTTTCTATCAGAAAGCTAGTTTTAACAGCTTTAATGATTGCTTTGGTTTTTGTAATAACGTATCTTCCGTTTTTACATATTCCAAGCCCGGTTCCTCCTGGATATTTTAACGTAGGGGATGCTGCAATTATGATAGCTGCCATATTACTGGGAAGAAAATCCGGTATGGCAGCTGGGGCAATAGGTGCTGCTCTGGCAGACCTTGCATACGGCGCATTTATTTTCGTTCCAATTACATTCGTTGTAAAGGGTATCGAAGGATATATCGTAGGGGTAATAGCAAGCAGGAGGGGCGAAAAGTCACTTGGCCATATAAAAAGGTTTTTGGCTGTAATTGCCGGTGCTGTAATTATTGTTTTGGGATATTTTATACTTGAATTGACCTTTTATAGGATGATAGATGATTCTCTGGCAATAGCCGCAATTATTTCAGAAGTACCCGGCAATCTGGTTCAAGGTGGTGTAAGTGCAGCAGTTGCATACGCATTTACAACAATACTTGACAAAGCAAATGTTACAAAAAGGCTTAACCAACAGTAGAAAAAAAGACCAATCTCACAAAGATCTGGTCTTTTTATTATGGTGCTTTTCTGAGAAAGCACAGGGAACGTAAAGTTAATTTTTTATTATGTCTGAGTCTATTTCGCAGGCGTCAGGGGTTATGAGTCTTACAGTAAATTCTTTATAATTGTTTAGATTTTTCATATCTATACCGACTATTTCCATCCCTGCTCTTGCAGGTGTTCCAATTAATAGAATGCTGTCTTCATAAATACATGCTTTTTTTATATTGAAGTTTGATGCTGCTATTCCTACCTGTTCTTTTGGTACTTCGTCAAATTTATCGAAGAACCCCAGTTCTCCGAGCAGATCGACAGACACCTCTTTATCGTTAGGGAGAACATAAATTCTCTTCATGTTGAGGTACATCTTTCGAGGAATATAACACCAGTCCCTGTCGTGATGTGACTTCCACTTGGGATGATAAACAGGACTTATATATTTTTTGTTATTATATAAAGTGGAAAATTTTATTTCCTTTGCACTATTCAGCGCGACTTCAAGGTCAGGACTTCCACTCAGAGTATTTGCAGTCTGATAAGTTCCGTTGGGCTGAAAATATATTGGTTTAGAAGAATCTGATACAAAATAGGAAAGCTCCTTCTTTAAAATAGTATTTTGCTGTGTGATTTCTAGTGATGAGAGATCAGTTTCATTATAGGAACTTTCAGTATAGGATTCCTGAACAGGGCCGAAATCTTGTATTCTGTTGGAATCCTTTGAAAACAGTATGTTTTGATAGTCAATTTCAAAGCCTTTAGGAGTACATAGATGTATAGTAATATTTCCGGTTTCATTTATTAATGCTGATACTTCCTCAAGTTTTACCGATATTATCTGTACTCCCTTTTTTGTGGGTTTCCCGGTTATAGCAATATCATTTCCCAACTGAATGACATTTTCCAGGTCAAAATTGTAAATAAGAAAATTAAAATAATTTTGGTTATCCAGGCTTATGTTAGGATAGAACCCCAGTTGACCTTCAATATCAAAGACTTTTCCTGCACCTCCGGTATAGGTAAAAAGGCTATGCCTTGCCGCTATCACCTTGCGGGGCAGATATAGCCAGCCTTGATAAAAAGATTGCTTCCAGAGGTTCGTATATATCGGTCTCAAATATTCTTCATCAGAGTATATAAAAAGGTAGGATAGATTCTTACCTTTTGATATGACCTCTGCAACTGTTTTGTCAAAGGCTTTTACAGGTAGTTTGCTCTTCTCCATATCTCTGCTGGAGTTCTCGTATAGTGTGGTATTATCTGCGGGTAGAATACTTGATAAAATATCTTTTAAATGCTGATTCTCATTTTCGGGGGACATGACATTCTTAATTCCTGGAACCTCGGTTCTAACAGCCTTAGGAAAATCCAGCTGTGCTATAATTAAAGCTGATATAATAATAAACAATAATGCTGCCAGACATATTAGTAATTTCTGTTTGTTTGTGATAATTACCAGACCATTCATTATAATCTCCCATCTACGCGCATAGCGCGTACACAAATAGTAATGAAAAGACACGTAGTGGCTTTTCGCTGCGTGAAAAGCACAATGACATTAAAAAATGTATTTTTCACGCTTTTCACTGCTGTACAGCGACTAATAATTATTAAAATACTTACATACAAAGGTGTGCGTCGTCTTTATTACCTTGATATATTTGTATTCAAAATTTTTTCAGGATAGACTTAAGATTTATGTTTATATCTTTGGTAAAATGTAACTACAGAGTCCGCTAACCTTGACTGATTAAAAAAAAGCTGATATTGTATTCTCTAGAAGATAATAATAGACATAAATATAATTAACGGTTAGGGGTTTGTCATTTATGAATTCCAAGTTAAGAGATGAGCATACAGATAATCTGTTTGATGCTATACTTTTATTGAATAATAGGGAAGAATGTTACAACTTTTTTGAAGATCTCTGTACTATTGCAGAGATAAAGGCGTTGGCGCAAAGACTTGAAGTTGCCAAAATGCTGCGTGATAAGAAAACGTATACTGATATTTGCGATGAGACGGGTGCAAGCACAGCTACCATAAGCAGGGTAAACCGGTGTCTTGTATACGGTGCTGACGGATATAATCTTGTCCTTGACAGATTACAGGACAAGGGAAAAGATACGGAAGAAAGATAGGTTAAGTGGATGTTTAAGAAGTTATTTCTCAGCATAATAATTTTATCTACTTTGGCCTCAGAAGGTGGGGCTTATTTTTCTGCGGACTTATTGGATTACTACCTTGTTAATTTAACGAGGCTTGATAGCATGCAGGATAGTCAGGTGTCAAATAAATCTGCTATCCCCGGGCGTATAACCAAAGCTAAAGGTACACCTGCAGCCTTCTATAAGGTGATTTCTCAAAATGCTATTGAACTAAAAGATTCATTTAAACACAACTATTCTGATTTTGCAGCTATATCCACTATTTTAGTAGGTTTAGCTTTTATTATCGTTTTATTTTTATCTTTATGTAAAAATGTATTTTTATACTCCAGACCTTCGTTTCTGGGTCATACAGACTCATCCCCGCCGGTATTCTGCTGATACCCTATTTCTCTGATTTTTATTTTTACAAAAAACTGTTATGATTATGCAGACCCTAACAGTCGGTTTTCGACCTGTTTTAGCAGTCTGTTGTAGTCTTATGTTTTGTGCCGATACTCAATATATTTATTACTGAGTAATAGGTATTGGATTATTGCGTTTTGGTTTTATGGAAATTCCACCTTATAAAATATATTTTTGGAGCCGTTCAGGGCGAGAGAGAGCTGTAGCAGCTCAAGGAGGTTAAAAATGAAAAAATTTGTTGAAAGAATTATTGGTTCATATAGTGATAGAGAGTTAAAAAGAATATATCCAATAGTTGATGAAATAGAAGCACTTGAACCTGAAATCAAGAAGCTCACTGACAGCCAGTTAAAGGCTAAGACACAGGAGTTCAAGGAACGTCTTGGGTCGGGAGAAACACTAGACGATATTCTTCCGGAAGCATTTGCCGTAGTTCGAGAGGCTTCAGTCAGGGTGCTTGGTATGAGACACTTCAAGGTTCAATTAATTGGAGGTATTGTTCTTCATCAGGGAAGAATATCTGAAATGAAAACAGGTGAAGGTAAAACTTTAGTAGCCACCTTGCCTGTATACCTCAATGCGCTGTCAGGAAAAGGTGTGCATGTTGTTACGGTTAATGACTACCTTGCAAGGCGTGACAGCGAGCAAATGGGTAAAATATATACTTTTCTGGGGCTAACGGTAGGTCTTATAGTACATGATATGGAGAACGACGAAAGACGCCAGGCGTACAATTGCGATATTACTTACGGTACAAATAATGAGTTGGGCTTTGATTACCTTAGAGACAATATGGTAATTTACAAGGAAGATATGGTTCAAAGGGACCTTAATTATGCAATTGTCGATGAAGTTGACTCAATTCTGATAGACGAAGCCAGAACACCACTTATAATTTCAGGTATGGGAGACAAGTCCACAGACCTTTATAAAAAGGCAAACTCCTTTGCTTTGAAGCTAAAAGCTAAGGTAATCAAGCAAATGGATGACAAGGTTGACAGTGACGAAGTATTCGATGAGGACTATATAGTTGATGAAAAGGCCCACACTGTAGTTCTTTCAGCAAATGGTATAAAAAAGGCTGAGCAGTACTTTGGCCTTGAAAATCTGTCCGATCCTGAAAATATGACTATATCTCACCATATCAACCAGGCAATCAGAGCACATGGTCTTATGAAAAATGAAAAGGATTATGTTGTTAAGGATGGAGAAGTTATAATTGTTGATGAATTTACAGGAAGAATGATGTATGGAAGACGTTACAGTGACGGGCTCCACCAGGCTATTGAGGCAAAGGAAGGGGTAAAGGTTGAGAGAGAGAGCAAAACTCTTGCTACAATAACCTTCCAGAACTACTTCAGAATGTACTCGAAGCTGGCGGGTATGACCGGTACTGCTTTAACTGAAGAAGGTGAATTCAACACAATATATAAACTTGATGTTATTGTTATCCCTACAAATAAGGATATGATACGTAAGGATAACCCGGATGTTGTGTACAAAAATGAAGCAGGCAAATTTACTGCTGTAATAGAAGATATAGTAGAGTGCCATAAGAGAGGTCAGCCTGTGCTTATAGGTACAATTACCATTGAAAAATCCGAGTTCCTGAGTGGAATGCTTAAACGCAGAGGAATACCACATCAAGTGCTTAACGCAAAATATCATGATAAGGAAGCTGAGATCATTGCACAGGCTGGTAAACTTGGAGCTGTTACAATAGCTACCAACATGGCTGGTAGAGGAACCGATATAGTACTCGGCGGTAATTCAGAATATATGGCAAAGCAGGAAATGAGAAAGCTTGGCTATTCTGAAGACCTTATCAGTGCTTCAACCAGTTTCAACGACACGGATGATGAACTGATACTTGAGGCCCGAAGCCGTTTTAAAGAGCTGAATGACAAGTATAAACAGATAACAAATTCCGAGAGAGAAAAGGTTGTTGAGGCTGGTGGTCTTCATATTATAGGTACTGAAAGACATGAATCCAGACGTATTGACAATCAGCTGAGAGGTCGTTCGGGACGTCAAGGTGACCCCGGATCATCAAGATTCTACATTTCACTAGAAGATGATCTCATGAGGCTGTTTGGTTCTGAAAGACTTACAAGTATAGTAAATGCACTTGGTTTGGAGGATGACCAGCCAATTGAGCATAGAATGCTTTCCAATGCCATTGAAAATGCCCAGAAGAAGGTAGAAGGAAGAAACTTCGACGTGCGCAAGCGAGTTCTGCAATATGACGATGTTATGAATAAGCAGAGAGAAGTTATCTACGCTCAGAGAAAGACTGTTCTTAATGGGGATAATTTGAGGGATTACTTTATTAAGATGTTTGAGAGTATTATAGATGGCGTGATTGCGACCTATTGTGCAGAAAACCAATACGCTGAAAACTGGGATTGGGATTCAATGACAGGTTACCTGGAAAGTGTATTCCTGCCACAGGGAGCTTTACAGGTAGCGGTAGAAGATAGGCCCAGTTATGAAAAGGAAGATTTAAAGGAAGAACTCATGGAAATCGTCAACAAGATTTATGAGTATAAGGAAAATGATCTCGGAACAGATCTTATGAGAGAACTGGAGAGAGTAGTACTTCTTAAAATTGTTGATGAAAAGTGGATGGATCATATAGATGCCATGGATCAGCTCAAACATGGTATCGGGTTAAGAGCTTACGGACAGCGGGATCCTGTTATAGAATACAAGTTTGAAGGCTTCCAGATGTTTGAAGAAATGATAAAATCAATTCAGGAGGATTCCATCAAATTGTTGGTGAGATCCAGAATCGACAGAGAACATGCCCCGCAGCGTGAAAAGGTAGCTGAACCGGTAAACGCCAGCCATGGAGATGACGAACCTAAAAAGCCTGTAACTAATAAGGACAGAGTAGGAAGGAACGATCCATGTCCCTGTGGTAGTGGAAAGAAATACAAGGTTTGCTGCGGAAAGTAGTAGAAATATTTAAAGGTATTAAAAAAAGTATATAGAAAAGAGAAGTTGCCTAGAATAAATAGAATATGTAAATAAACGTTAATGTGCAGACACCTTATAGGAAGCTGAAAGGCCTTTGTCAATTCATTTCCATATAAGGGGTAAGTAACAGAAGACTTTTATACATATTTAACATTTTTTCCTATGCAGCTCTCTCTTTTTTTTGTGTAAAATTTGACAAACTTTTAACACGATTCTTATTGACAATGATTATCAATTGATTTAATATTATATTGAAAGATAAATGAGAATTATTATCAAATTAACATAATGTATGGAAGGCGGAGTATATATGACATTGGATATGGTGAATAGAGGAGAAGTGATTGAAATAATATCCATCAAGGATAAGGATATCCGTGCTCAAGCCATTCGTTTATGCATATATGAGGGCTCAAAGCTGAAGTGTTCTGAAAAACTTCCCTCCGGTCCAATTGTATTACAGAATAGAATGCAGGAAGTAGCTATCAGCAGAAAGCTTGCTCAACAAATAGTTATTTCAAAGGTAAGTTAATTGAAAGTAACTTCGGGGGGTTGTTATGAAACAAAATGCGAAGCACCTAGTTCTTGTAGGGAATCCAAATGTAGGCAAATCGGTTTTCTTTAATACACTTACAGGTAAATATGTTGATGTGTCAAATTTTCCGGGAACGACAGTAGATATTAGCACCGGTCGGTTTGATGATTATATAGTTGAGGATACTCCAGGAATATATGGTGTATCCTCCTTTAACGATGAGGAAAGAGTAGCCAGGGATGTAATCCTCAACGGAGATATCATTCTGAATGTTATTGATGCTGTTCACATGCAGAGAGACATTTTTTTGACACAGCAGCTAATTGATATGGGAAAAAAAGTAATAGTTGCAGTCAATCTTATTGATGAGGCGTCTAAAAATGGTATTAAAATAGACATAAAAAAACTATCCGGATTTCTTGGAGTAGAAGTATTTGCCACCTCAGCACTAAAAGGAATCGGGATAAATGATATAAAGAAAAATATCACAAATGCCAGAGTCGGAAATAAAACTGAAGG
The DNA here is from genome assembly GCA_023415305.1 of Bacillota bacterium. Taxonomy (GTDB): domain Bacteria; phylum Bacillota; class Clostridia; order Acetivibrionales; family DSM-1351; genus Ruminiclostridium. The sequence continues at coordinate 55,153 of JAEZKZ010000028.1, read as the reverse complement.
AATTCAGGAAATGATCTCTGAGTTGCTATCTTCTGAAGTCTCTGAGGCGGAGGCCCTACTTGTTCTGGAAGAGGATGAAGTGATTTCAGAAAGAAAAGGTCTGACTCCTGGGGGAAAACGCGATGAAATATACAAAAAAAGAAGAGAAAGAGTTGACAAAATAATCAATGAAGTGGTTTCGGATTCCTTTGAGGGCTCAAGTTTTGGTACAAAGCTGGGCAGACTTATGCTTAAGCCCATTACCGGACTTCCTATTCTCCTTGTAATTTTAACTGCAATGTTCTGTTTTATAGGTATCTTTATTGCTCAGATTGTGGTTGACTTTACCGAAGCCACAGTTATGGAAGGAATTTATAAGCCATTTATTGAAAATATTCTCAGTTTTATGCCTAAGGATTCATTTATAGGCAGTCTGTTTATTGGTGATTTCGGGCTTCTGACAATGACCCCCATATATATGCTGGGGCTTTTGCTTCCCCTTACGATAGGTTTTTATCTGTTAATGTCTCTGATGGAGGATTCAGGCCTTCTGCCAAGGATTGCGGTTTTATCAGATAAAGCTTTGTCAAAGGTAGGATTGAACGGAAGAGCAATAATTCCTCTAATTCTTGGCTTCGGTTGTGTAACGATGGCTACTTTAACCACAAGGTTATTGGGCTCAAAAAGGGAAAGAATCATAGCAACTTTCTTACTGGGTCTAACCATTCCATGCTCTGCTCAGTTTGGAGTAATAATCGGTCTCCTGACTCCTTTGGGCTTTAAGTATATAATTGGCTATACAGTGTTATTAATATTAATATTCGGGATTTCCGGGGCCTTGATGAATAGATTCCTTCCGGGAGAATCCACATCGCTGTTTATTGATTTGCCGCCCATTAGGCTGCCGCAGACCGGGAATGTATTAAAGAAAACCTTGGTAAAAACAAAGGCATTTATTTTTGAAGCAACTCCGATATTTGCTATCGGTGCTGTTTTAATTACCGTATTGCAATATACAGGAGCTTTAACTGCCATCGAGCATGCAATAGCACCTGTGACTGTGCAATGGCTGAAACTGCCTGATCAGGCATCTGTAGTATTTATTATGGGCTTAATCAGAAGAGACTTCGGAGCAGCAGGCTTAAGCCATATGGTATTAACAAATGGCCAAATGTTTGTTGCACTGGTAACCATAACCTTATTCGTACCGTGTGTAGCTTCAATCATTATGATATTCAAAGAAAGATCAAAACTTGAGGCCAGTGCAATATGGCTTGGAAGTTTTGCCATAGCATTTCTGATCGGAGGAATTCTGGCAAGGTTTGTAATCTAGAATACTGTTTCAAGTCCTCGTTTATTTGACCAGTGCTTTGACGGGCAAATAGTTGCAGTTGAAGGAAGGTAGATATATGTTAATCAAGTGTCCTCAGTGCAGTTACACTTATGATAGCACCGTTATTGTGAATAACATTAAAAAAGAAAATACAAAATGCCCAAGATGTGGTAAAATATATATTGATAAAAAAGGATGTGAAGACTGCAAAGGCTGCTCTTTGTGGAAAACCTGTAAAAAAGACTGAGGGGAGTTTTGTTTTGAATACTGGTGATAATGCCTTTTTAAAGGAGAAATTGAAGGAATGTGGCTACAAGTTCACCGGCCAGAGGTCTGCAATTCTAGAAGCTATGATTCAATGCTCCGGTCAACATGTAAGTACAGAAGAACTTTTTAATATTGTAAAAGAAAAAAATCCTGAAATTGGGCTTGCAACAGTTTACAGAACAATGATTCTTCTTGACAAGCTGGGGTTGGTACACAAGCTGGATTTTGATGATGGCTTTAGTCGTTATGAGCTTGTTAAGCCTAATGAAGATCACCGTCACCACCATTTGATTTGCAGTTCCTGCGGTTCAGTAACTGAGGTTGAGGAGGATCTTCTGGACTCTCTGGAAGAGCAGATACTGATAAAAAACGGTTTTCTGGTTAAAGACCATAGAGTGCAATTTTATGGTTTGTGCAGTAAGTGCAGAGAATAAGAGGATTATCACGACAATTCGGCTGTTCTTTAAGCTCTTAACTTCTATTAAAGGACTTACAATAATGTGATGCAAAAATAAGACTAATAGCAAAGGATAGGACTGATTCGGTGAAAGCCGAATCAGCCTTTTTTAGTTCTACAGAAAAGAATTAATTATCCATAATTGTCTCTTAAATTACCTTAAAGTTATTTTATCTACATAATATATTTGAAATCTAAATTTGAATATACCGTAATTTTTTTATACAGGCAAATATGTTATTATAGATGTAATTATGGTAACCTAATGAAATTCAAACAATTACCCATATACATTGGACGAAAAAAAGTCTTAATAAATTCGGAGCATTTTATGAAAAAATTTGTACTCTTTCTTTGCACTACCTTTATACTAAATTTATCCTTCAGTACAGCTAACGCAGTAAGCGACAATACAAGTGAAAAAAAGGAAAATATATACCCCGTCAAGTACATTTGTGAGAGCCTTGGAGGAGATATATCCTGGCAACCTGAGCTTAAAACTGTCGTTTTAAAATATAATGGCAATATATTGGAACTGAAAGTAGGCAGCAATAGTATTACCTCCAATGGAATAGAAAAAACCTTGGAAGACGTGGTCATAATTTCAGGGGGGAGGACTCAACTGCCTTTAAGTGTAATTAACAGTGAGCTTGGTGTTGATATCTCAGAACAGGACTGTTTAGCTATTATAGGTAAACAGTTTATTGAGCTACTGTTAAACAGTAATATTGATGAGGCCTCAGCACTTTTAAGCAGAACATTTTCCAATTACATTACTGAAGAATATCTGAAGTCCCTTGCTGAAAATGTTACTGCACTCAAGCTCCAAGACCCAAAATTTGAATTTTGGACAAACACAGTACATAAGACTATAGGAATACCATTCAAGGAAATGCAAGATATCTGGTATACCATAAAGTTTGACAGTGAAGGGAAAATTGATGAACTAGGCATTCAGGGTAAACAGGCTGAACCGGCACCGGAACCTAATTATAAATCAAAGGTCAGTTTTTCCGAAAAGGAGGTTACCTTTGGAAGCAGTCCCTGGCAGCTTCCGGGAACACTTACGCTGCCCGAGGGGAAGGGACCTTTTCCTGTTGTTATTCTGGTTCATGACGCAGGCCCGGCCGACAGGGATGGTACTACGGGAAGTATAAAACCCTTCAGAGATTTAGCAGCAGGTCTTGCAGCCAACAATATTGCAGTGCTAAGGTATGACAAAAGGTCATTTGTACATAGTACAAAAATGCAGCTTGTAGCAAATGTAACTCTGAATGAAGAAATTGAGCAGGATGTATATAGAGCGGCGGAGTACCTGAAAAGTGTTGGTGAAATAGACAAAACTAAAATTATTGTTCTGGGCCATGGCCTTGGAGGATATGCATTACCACGAATTTTGACGACTGCGGGAGACACCTTCAAAGCCGGAATTATCATTAATGGTATCTCAAGACCGCAGTATGAAATTTACACCGAGTACTATCGGTATTTGCAGGAAAAAGGTTATTCGAGCCAGGAACAGGTTGAATATATAACTGAACAGGTAAGCCTGCTTAAATCAGAGGGTTTTAATCCTAAAAACCCTCCTGACTCTTATACCATGGGCAATGAGTTCTATTTCAGTGATATGAAAAGCTATGATGTAATGGGGATGGCGAAAAGACTTACTCAGCCTTTTCTTGTTATGCAGGGACAGAGAGACTTCCTGATAAAATCAGATATAGACTATACTAATTGGCAGAATGCCTTGCGTCTGAATAGGAGCTCCGATTTCAAACTGTATCCGAGATTGAATCACCTTTTTACAGAAGGTGAGGGTGAAAGCACCCCGAGGGAGTACTATGACAAGGCAAATATACCTCAGTATGTCATAGATCATATAATTGATTTTATAAACAAGCTGGGGTAAACAGGCAGCTTGACCCAACTACTGTCTGATATTAAGCAGTATAGTTCTAAGCAGTCTGTATCCGGAATAAAACAGCAATGGAATGGATAAACTCCGTCATATATATGCATATTAGAAGCGGAGTACGGAATGTATACAATCAGAAGAGTTTTCAACCCAGAAATATTTCAAGGTAAATATAGAAGAAACAACTATTTTGAGGGTTGGTACTATAAAATTATAGATAAACCCTCAAAAAATATTTTTGCTATTATACCGGGTGTAGCAGTATCGAAGCAAAAGGCACACTCTTTTATCCAATTTGTAGATGCAAAAAAAGGATTTACAGAATATATAAGTTACCCGAAAGAGGCTTTCAAATATTCTGAAAATGAGTTGGATATTTTACTATTAGATAATCATTTTAATAAATCGGGAATAAGACTAAATCTATCGAGTTCCAATTTAACTCTTATTGGGGAATTGGAGTTTACAGATGTAGTACCTTTTCCCAAAAAATTATTTAGTCCCGGGATTATGGGACCTTTTTCATTTGTTCCGTTTATGGAATGTCATCATGGAATAATAAACATTCATAGCGGCCTGAAGGGCTGGATAAGCTATAATGGTACTAATGTTGATTTCACTGATGGATACGGGTATATTGAAAAGGACTGGGGAAAGTCCTTTCCTCACTCATGGATATGGCTGCAGACCAATAATTTTAGCCAGAGGGATACATCACTGATGTTTTCAATTGCTTCAATTCCATGGTTCCACCGGGAATTTGATGGGCTTATTGCTTTCCTCAAGCTTAATAACAACTTTTTGAGATTTGCAACCTATACCGGTGCTAAGGTTAAGAAAGTAAAAATAGTGGATAAGCTGCTGGACATTTTAATTGAAGACTCAAAATATTTTCTACGGCTAAAGGTAATGTTTAGTAAGGGTGGGATACTTAAAGCGCCGAAAAAAGGGGTAATGGAGGTTGATATAACAGAATCTATTACTTCAACTGCAGAAGTAGAACTTATTGAAAAGCCCGACAGGATAGTGTTCAGAGATGTTGGAGAGAACACAGGACTTGAGCTTGCGGGAAACTACAAAAAATTTCTGACATAACAATTTCAACAACTTGTTAAATAGGGTATACTATTAAAGTAAAAACTTGTTATGAGGTTGATTACTGAAAACTTGGGGGTTGTTATGGCTAAATTGTATTTCAGATATGGTGCTATGAATAGTTCAAAAACTGCTAATGCACTTATGGTTAAGTATAACTATGAGGAAAGAGGTCAAAAAGTCCTGCTGATGAAGCCATCCATCGATAACCGTGATGGAGGCTGTATAATTAAATCAAGAGCAGGCCTGACTGAAGAATGTCTGCTTATATACAAAGACAGTAACATTTATGAAGTGGTGCATGACTATATAGATAAGTATGCCAATATAAACTGTGTAATAATAGATGAGGCGCAGTTCCTGACAAAACAGCAGGTCTACCATTTGACAAGGCTAGTGGATAATGACAAGATTCCTGCTATTTGCTACGGTCTTCGAGCCGATTTCAGGGGAGAACTTTTTGAGGGAAGTCAATATCTTCTGGCATGGGCCGATACAATTGAAGAAGTAAAAACCATATGCTGGTGCGGTAAAAAAGCAATAATGAATGCCAGATATCAGGACAATAAGATATTAAAAGAAGGCGAACAGGTTGAAGTTGGAGGTAACGGTAGGTATATAAGTCTTTGCCGAAGTCATTGGCACGATGGAATACTTTCAGATAAATAAAAATAAGTTTTTTGTTTCCCGGTGTAACACTTTATGTAGGGTTAACATAAATTATTATTAAGACGACGTAGAATAAAGGAAAGGAGCTTAATAATATGGGAGACGGTAACTTTGGTTGTAACGATAATCTTTGCCACCTGCTGTCAAAATATATCGGTGAAACTGTAACTATATTTACAAAAAGTGGAGGCCAGTCCGGCTGCGGATTTACTGGAGTAATATTAGGAGTAAACGAATGTTTTGTCAGATTAATTACAAGAATTGGTCCGGCACCGGGATGTTCACTGGGAAATTCCTGCGGATACAGTGATATGGGCGACAACAATAACGGGCACGGCGGATATGGCAGTGGCGGATATGGCTGCAATTTCAATCAGAACTATGGCGGATACGGCAATGGCAACGGCATACCGGTTTATAATGTCGGATCAGTAACAGATATTCCATTAAATAGTATAGCTTCATTTGTTCATAATGCAGTATAGTGAAACCCAATAAAATGGTAGGATTTATTCCTATCATTTTTTTTGCGTATAGGAATAAATATATTTTGTCTGCGTTGAAGGTGCTGATATACCTGAGGTTGGATGACTAAACTGGAAAATCCCAAGAGAATAAATTCCTATACGCGGGGTTTGAAAAGGGGATTCCCCTTTCCGGTGTAGAGGGGGTGCTCAGAAACACGGAGTGTTAGAATTTATTAAAAAAGCTAGAGAACTTTCTTGCCTGAACAGATTTAGTAATGTATAATTTACAGAATAAATCCTATTGAAGCTTAAAAATACAGAAAAACATATTGATGGTAAGGGAGGGGTTATATGGAATACAGGTTAGGGGAGTATATAATCAGCAATGACAAATCCTTGTTGTCAACTCATAAGATTAAATCTCTCTTGGAAAAAAGTTACTGGGGAAACGAAAGATCTATTGAAACTATTGAAAATGCTATTAAGAACTCTGATGCCTACGGTATTTACCTTGGCAGTGAGCAGATAGGCTTTGCAAGAGTTGTGTCGGATAAGTCTACAATGTATTGGCTTTGCGATGTGATAATAGATGAGCAGTACAGAGGGAAGGAACTTGGTACGAGTCTTGTTAAATATATAACTGAGTCAGAGGAGTATAAGGATTTGAGAGGCATTCTCGCAACAAAGGATGCTCATGGTTTGTACGAAAAATATGGTTTTGTAAAGGCTGAACAAGGAAGGTTTATGATCAGACCTAAATACTAGAAATATATATCGGAATTCTTAATGATTCTAAATAATTAAAATTGGAATATTTTAAGACAGGAATACTTTAAGATTCTTTACATATAATCTGTAATATGTTACAATCCAAGAAACATGTTGCGGGGGGACCTGGGAATAATTCCTAAGGTTGAGAAGGTAGAACCTGACCCTTAGAACCTGTCGGTTAACACCGTTGAAGGGAAGCAAATCAAAATTAGGACTTATTTTGATTAAAGCGTTTGCCCTTTGGGGTGAGCGTTTTTTTACTGTATAGGAATTCCGGAAAATTTAAGTTTTGTGGTATGTTAAGGCTTTCATCCCGGAGGCATAACCCAAGACGGTAGAATTTATGTGATGTTAGTTTGTTACAATTTAATAATTATTTTGTGGGGGGACCATAATAAATACAGCTATGCCTGTATCGGTTGAGAAGGTAAAACCTGACCCTTGGAACCTGTCGGTTAGCACCGTCGTAGGGAAGCAAAGAGTACATAGTCATACACTATTTTAACTATTAATGCTTAACCTTAGCGGGTTGGGCATTTTTTATTGCTTAGTGAAGTATAAAGCTTCCCGACGTTTACATTTAACCGGCTGTTTAGCGCATGGTTCACCTCTATAAACTGACTTCGACCAGAAAAGTTTTAAATTGAAAGGAGAACGTGAATGAAGAAGATTTTGACTATTGCAGGTTCGGACTGCAGCGGAGGTGCCGGAATACAGGCTGACCTTAAGACTTTTTCTGCACATGGGCTTTATGGTATGAGTGTAATAGTATCTGTTGTAGCGGAAAATACCTGTAGGGTAATAGATATTCAGGATATTAGAGCTGACATTATTGAAAAACAGATGGACGCCATATTTGAAGATATTGAAGTGGATGCAGTTAAAGTTGGAATGCTTTCAGGTTGTGAATGCATGAAGGCTGTAAACAGAAAACTAAAGGAATACAAGCCCCATAACATAGTAATAGACCCTGTGATGGTGGCTAAAGGAGGTCATGCATTGATGCAGGAAAATGCTCTGGATTACTTTATCAGGGAGCTGATTCCACAGGCTTACATACTTACTCCGAATATACCTGAGGCAGAAGCCATAACAGGGATGAATATTGTTTCAGATAAGGACTTAAAAACGGCAGCTGAGAGAATACATGTTATGGGGGCTGAAAATGTATTGATAAAAGGCGGGCATGGTACGGGAGACGCAGAAGATATTCTTTTTGACGGAAAGACTTATCATAGCTTCATATCCAGAAGGATTCCTACCAAGAATACTCATGGAACAGGCTGTACCCTGTCTTCAGCAATTGCCTCAAACCTTGCGTTAGGAATGGACTGTGACCATGCTGTCAGGAAGGCCAAGGATTATGTAACAATGGCAATTGAGCATTCCCTCGAAATAGGAAAAGGTCATGGTCCCACAAACCATTTCTATAAGCTTTATAGAGAGGGTTTACTAAGTATGGATGAATCGATTTGATGAACCGCAGCTGGTTATTAGTTCAAGAACTTATATTTAAATTATGTGCTGCATTACAGCAGAAAGGGCAACATTATGACATATAAAACTCAAATGGAAGCAGCAAGAAAAGGTATTGTTACAAATGAAATGGCTATTGTGGCCAAAAAGGAATTTACAGAGGAAGAAAAGCTTAGGGAACTTGTGGCCTGTGGCAGGGTAGCAATTCCTGCAAATATCAAGCATAAGGCTTTGAGTCCGGAAGGTATAGGGGAGGGGCTGAAAACTAAAATCAACGTGAATCTGGGTATATCGGGTGACTGTAACGACTATTCAAATGAGCTGGAAAAGGTGGATATGGCAATCCAATTCGGCGTTGAAGCAATCATGGATTTAAGTAACTATGGTAAGACAAACACCTTCAGAAAACAGCTTATAGAGCGTTCGCCCGCAATGATAGGGACAGTTCCCATGTATGATGCCATCGGATATCTTGAAAAGGATCTTATGGATATTAAGGCAAAGGATTTCTTTCAGGTAGTTGAGGCACATGCAAGAGAGGGCGTAGACTTTATGACTATTCATGCGGGAATTAACAGACGTGCCATAGAGTGCTTCAAAAGATCCAAAAGACTTACCAACATTGTTTCAAGAGGTGGATCTCTGCTGTTTGCATGGATGGAGATGACTGGGAATGAAAATCCATTTTACGAGTACTATGATGAATTTCTTGAAATACTTCGTGAGTATGACGTCACTATCAGTCTTGGTGATGCCTTAAGACCCGGATGTATTCATGACAGTTCCGATGCAGGACAGCTAAGCGAATTGATAGAGCTTGGAAATCTTACCAAACGAGCCTGGGAAAAGGATGTACAAGTAATGGTGGAAGGCCCGGGGCACATGGCTATCAATGAAATAGCTGCAAATATGACTATACAGAAGAGGCTCTGCCACGGCGCACCCTTTTATGTGCTGGGCCCACTTGTTACAGATATTGCGCCGGGCTATGACCACATTACCTCTGCCATCGGCGGCGCCATAGCTGCGGCAAACGGCGCAGACTTCCTTTGTTATGTTACTCCGGCAGAACATCTGCGCCTGCCTGATTTACAGGACGTAAAAGAGGGAATCGTTGCTTCAAGGATAGCCGCCCACGCCGCCGATATCGCAAAAGGAATACCCAACGCACGTGAGATAGACAATAAAATGAGCGATGCCAGAAGGAGAATAGATTGGGAGGAAATGTTCTCGTATGCTATTGACGGTGATAAAGCAAGAAAATATTTTGAAAGCGCACCCCCATCAGATAAGCATTCCTGTTCTATGTGCGGCAAAATGTGTGCAATGAGAACAACAAATAAAATACTGGCAGGAGAAGCTGTGGAGTTTTCAGAACGGTAATTTAAGGTCTGTATTCTCAAATCATATAATATATGAGGGCTGAGAAATGTCAATTAAAATCAAATATATAAAATCTAAAATGAGTACGTTAGGGAAAGGACTAAAAGATGAGTGATTTAGTAAATGCATCGGCTGAACTTTTGAGTCAGCTTAGAAAAAAGAAGCCACTTGTACATAACATAACCAATTATGTCACGGTGAATGACTGTGCCAACATTATTCTGGCAATTGGAGCATCACCAATAATGGCGGATGATATATCGGAAGCATCCGACATTGCAGCTATATCAGCTTCTCTTGTATTAAACATCGGTACATTGAACAAGAGAACAGTGGAAGCAATGCTTGCAGCCGGTAAAAGAGCAAATGAACTGGGGATACCTGTAGTGCTGGACCCTGTGGGAGCAGGGGCATCCACACTCAGAAATGAGACAACACATTTGATTCTTTCAGAAGTAAAAATAAGCGTAGTTAGGGGTAATATGTCTGAAATCTCATTCATCGCCGGACTTAGTTCCAATACAAAGGGTGTGGATGCTGCTGAAGAGGATATTATTTCAAGTGATGCGAGGAAAATAGCGTCAGCCGTAGCTGAAAATCAGGGTTGTGTCGCCGCTATTACGGGAGCAATAGATGTCATATCAGACGGAAAGAGGCTTGCTGCTGTCAGCAACGGGCACAGGCTGCTTTCAAACGTAACAGGAACAGGCTGTATGACTACTGCCTTGGTAGGTTCCTTTTGTGGAGCAGGTAAGGACGCATTTGTTGCTGCTGTTGCAGGAGTAGCAGCAATGGGAATTGCGGGTGAAATTGCTTATGAAAAGGCTGGAGACAGAGGAATTGGTAGTTTTCATCTTGCCATAATAGATGCTATCAGCCGGTTGGATGAGAAAATATTAGTGGAGAGGGCCAGAATAAATGAGATATGAAATAGATTATACCCTGTATCTGGTTACAGACAGGGAACTTATGAGTACACAAACTCTTGAAGAAGCGGTTGAGAGTGCCATTGAAGGCGGCTGTACCATTGTACAGCTTAGAGAAAAAAGTGCTTCATCACTGGAATTTTATCAGAATGCTATTAAGGTTAAAGCTGTAACTGATAAATACAAAATACCCCTTATCATTAACGATAGGGTCGATATAGCCCTCGCCATAGATGCAGCCGGTATTCATGTGGGGCAAAGTGATCTGCCGGCTGAAGTTGTTAGAAGAATAATTGGAAAGGATAAAATTGTGGGTGTGTCGGCAAACACTGCAGAAGATGCAATAAAAGCCGTTAATACCGGAGCTGACTATATTGGCGTTGGGGCTTTATATTCAACAAGTACAAAAGCAGATGCAGATGTTATTTCAAAGGAACAGCTCCTTGCTGTAAGGAAAGCAGTGAATGTACCGATAGTAGGCATCGGCGGTATTAATTATAAAAATGCAGGTGAACTTGCTGCTGCGGGAATAGACGGAATAGCGGCGGTTTCCGCAATTATTGCACAAGAGGATATAAGAAAGGCTGCAGAAAAACTACTTGGTATATTCAGGATAAAAAAATAACTATAAGGGGGATGAGATATTATGAATATTAATGTTAAGAAATTAGCTCTTGCAGGTTTATTGGTTGCAGTAGCAGTTGTAGGGTCGGCTGCTTATATTCCCATAGGTGTATCAAAATGTATGCCGGTAATGCATATGGTAAACGTACTGGGTGCTGTACTGCTGGGGCCTTGGTATGCGGTCGGAGTTGCCTTTGTTACTTCCTGTATAAGGCTTATAAGCGGTACAGGTACTCTGCTGGCTTTCCCGGGGAGTATGATTGGTGCTTTACTCGCCGGATTTATGTACAGGAAGTTTAAAAATACAATTAGTGCTTTTATTGGAGAGATAGTTGGAACAGGAATAATTGGAGCAATACTTGCATACCCGGTGGCTGCGCTGCTACTTTCAAAACAGGCTGCACTATTTGGTTTTGTTATACCGTTTAGCATCAGCTCCACTGGAGGTGCAGCTATTGCTTCGATACTGGTCTTTGCATTAAAACGTACAAAGGCATTACCCGTTTTGTAACGGGTAATGTAAAAATTAGTTGCTGATTGTCAAAATGGATTTAATTAAATTAATTAGAAATTAACGGAAACCAAATACTTATTTAAAATTAATTAATTATTATAACACTGTACAATACAAAAATATTGGAGGTGTTTTTTTTTATGAAAAGAATAGCAGCTTTTTCTTCGCTTTTACTGGTATTTGTATTTTTCTGTGTTGCATTATTTGGAGGGCTTGTTTCAGCAAACCCTTCCTTATATACAACAAATAATACATATTCCGGCTCTGCACCAAAGTATGTTTTTCTCTTTATAGGTGACGGAATGAGTACACCGCAGATCAATGCCGCTCAAATGTATATGGGTAATATAGGAAGTAACGGAACTAGAGCCATAAAACCTCTCGATTTCACCAAATTTCCGGGAGTGGGCAGCGCAGATACTTATGATGCTGAATCATTTATTCCTGATTCGGCTTCAACCGGAACTGCATTGGCATCAGGCTATAAGACCTTCGGTGGAATTATTAATATGGACCCATCAAAAAAGGTAAGCTATGAGCCTATATCTAAAAAAATGAAGAAGGCAGGCTACAAGGTTGGAATAGTAACCTCTGTTACACTGGATCACGCAACTCCGGCCGTTTTCTATGCAAGTGAGCCTTCAAGAGGAAATTATTACAAAATCGCATCACAACTTGTTGCCAGCAACTTTGATTACTTCGGGGGAGGCTATTTCCTGGATCCCGACGGAAAAAAAGCCGGTGAAAAGAATCCTGTAAACATTCTTGATCAAGCCAGAAAGAATGGATATAAGGTTGTAACAACAAAATCGGATGTTCTGAAGCTTGACAAAAACTCAGGAAAGGTTATTGCTCTAGATGAGGCAGCCGCGGAGGCTTCCAATGACAGCTATTCGATGCCTTATGAACTTGACCGTAAAGAGGATCAGCTCAGTCTCGCAGATTATGTCCGAAAGGGAATAGAGGTAATGGATAACCCTAAGGGGTATTTCATAATGGTAGAAGGGGGCAAGATTGACTGGGCATGTCATGCAAACGATGCAGCGGCAGCTATTCATGATACTATAGCTTTAAACGATGCAGTTAAGGAAGCCCTGAAGGTTTATGAGAAACATCCTGATGAGACTCTTATTATTGTCACAGGCGACCATGAGACAGGGGGAATGAGTATAGGTTTTGCCGGAACCGAATATTCAACTTTCTTTGAAAAGCTGGAAAAACAAAAGAAATCCTATGTTGAGTTTGACAAAATTATAGCAGCGTATAAGGAAAAAACAAAACCGGCTGCTGCTAAATTGGAGGATCTTCTGCCTCAGATAAAAGAATCCTATGGATTGATGGCATCCTCAGATTCTGATGCAAAGAAGGCTCCTGAATTGGTACTTACAGATTTTGAAATGGTTAAACTAAGGGATGCATTAAGAAAGTCAATGAGTGCTTCAAAGGTTACCAATACGGAAACCGATTACCTGCTATATGGCTCCTATGAACCTATAACGGTCACATGTAATCATATACTGGATAACAAGGCGGGAATTAACTTCTCTACTTATTCACATTCGGGTTTGGCTGTACCGGTATACGCAATTGGTGCAGGCTACCAGCTTTTCTACGGTGCGTATGATGATACCGATATAAATAAAAAATTAGCTTCAATAGTAAAAGTTAAATAGGATAATCCAAGAAGCAAGTTTTACTGGAAATCCGTAATAAAAATCATTCCGCTGTGTAACAAAAAATGTTTATACAGCGGTTGACTTTTATTCTTAAATCCATAAGAAATCAAAAATATTTAGGATTAGAAAGGAACCGCCCATGGAAAAGAAGGTTTTTAACACTGACAGGATAACGGCTATGGCTGTAATGTTATTGATAATAATTCTATGCTTTTTGCCTACTGGATTTCAATCAGCAGTATACAATAATAGCATCAGATCCGTTGTTGAAATCGTTGAAACAGATAATTCTAATTTGTATGATACAGGAATTATCAAACAGGGAGAGCAGAAATGCATGGTCAGGATACTTGATGGACATTTTAAGAACCTGACAGCAGAAGGAAGAAATAATCTGGATGGAAAGCTTGAAATGGATAAAATATATGTACCGCTATTCTTTCCTTTATTTTATCAATAGTTGTTATTTGGAAAGTACTGGTTCCAACACTTCTTAAAGGTTGGAATCCTATATGGATATCATTATTTATTGTAGCTTTCCTGACAATTTTTACTATCCTACTGGTAAGTGGGTATAACAGAAAGTCTGTCGCTGCAATTGTAGGTTCTTTATCGGGAACGCTTTTGAGCTGCATTTTAGCGGTGTGGTTCGGAAATCTATTTAAAATTCACGGGGCTGTTATGGCGTTTTCGGAAAGTTTACTTTATTCAGGCTATGGTCACCTGAATTTAACACAAATATTCATTGCGGCAACCTTTATTGCATCTTCAGGCGCACTTATGGATGTAGCGGTAGATATAGCAGCCGCAGTTTATGAACTTGTAGATAAAAATCCCGGTATGACAACCAAAGCAGCAATTGCCTCTGGCTTTAATGTAGGGAAAGTCGTAATGGGGACAATGACCACTACATTACTGCTTGCATACTCAGGAGGCTACATCGGACTTTTAATGGTTTTCATGGCTCAGGGAACACCTATAATTAACATACTGAACCTTAATTATGTGTCAGCCGAAATCTTTCATACTCTTGTAGGCTGCTTTGGTCTCGTGGCTGTGGCACCGTTTACTGCCGTAATCTCAGGTATGATGTTTACAAGGCGAAAAGCTGAAATAGTTATTGAGGGAAAATAATACAAGGAGCTGTGTATTCAATCTGAAAAATTGAAGCTTACACAACTCCTTAACATATTACACTATATTTTCTTCCTGCTTAAAATGGAAATATTAAAGGAGTATATTACGATGGCTAGTGAAAGACATACTGCAATATGGGCTACAGGGTGAGGATTGAAAATAATTACGTTGAAGAAGTCAACCAATAATTGTCGCAGCATTGCTATAGGAGTAAATACACTAATGATGGCTGCTATGACTAAATCTATAACCCAGCCCCACCAGAAGGTTTGTATAGCGGTTAAGGTATGAATAGTAACTGCCAACAGGAGATAAAAAGAAAATTGTCTGGCAAAAGCCAGGAGTAATCCATTATTGGTCCAGCCGAATATATCAACTATATCCCAGATATCAACCACTGAGCTCATTGTATTGTCTACAGTCTTATTTAATACCAGTATGATTAATGAAAGTACTGCTGAGAGTATAATATAGTTCAAAATACATCCCCAAAAGAAATCAATTTTTTTACCGTTTAAATGCATTATCTTTTTAAAATTTACTGCCGGAATCAAGATTGCTGATAGTATTAGTATGAGGAGCAGATTGTTTCCCGCACTGGTCGTGCCTCCATCGGGTGTGTTAGTTAAGTATCTGATAAGTACCTGAATAAACGTACTTGCAAAGGATAATAACGCCACCAGATAGCCTATCCATGTAGTTTTTGTAAAATTAATACGGGTAATTGCGCCTACACTTTTTAAATTAGTTCTCATCTTTATCTTCTCCTCCTCCAACGATATTTACAAAGAACTCTTGCAGACCAAGTGACTGAAGTTTAATGTTTGATGCAGGTGTAATTCTATCTCCGAAAATATAGGCTGTAGTGTACCCGCCCAAGGTCTTCTCACCTATAACACGGAGCCCCTTGACTGCATTTTTAATGTCACTGCTTAGTCCTGTCAAAGAATATGCCTTTTCATCGATGTCATTCATATTCGAATGGAGAAGTATAGAGCCTTCATCAATAATTATAATATCTTCGGCTACCCTTGATATTTCATCAATCAAATGAGTTGAAACAATGATAATTCTAGGGTTATATTCAAAACTATACTGAAGCATTTCATAGAAACGCTCACGCATTATTGCATCAAAACCTAGTACCGGTTCATCGAGAATAACAACCCTCGCTCTGCTGGCAAGACTCAGGAGAGTAGTAAACATGGTCTGCATTCCAAAGGATAGCTGCTTGTATTTCTTATTTTTATCGAGTTTGAATTTTTTCATTAAATCCTTTGCAAACTCCATATCCAGGTCAGGACAGAGGCTGTAGGCCAGATTCAGCAGTTTCCCTATGGGCATATTGAACTGTGAGGCCCTGCTTTCAATAAAGCTAACGCATTCCGGCATATCAAAGCTGGAAACTTTTCTGTCATTAACAGCTACATAACCACCAGTGGGGTTTATATGACCTGCAATAAGCTTTAAAAAGGTTGTTTTACCTGCTCCGTTTCTTCCTAGAAGACAATAAATCTTATCCTGATTCAGCTCAAGATTAATATTATCCAAAGCGATAGTATTCCGGTACTCTTTTGTTACATTAGAAAACTTAATCATCACCATTCTCCTTTATCATATTAATAATATCTTCTTTCGAAATACCTAGTTTTCTTGCATCGGAAAGCAGTGATGATAAGGTATTGGTATAAAACTCCTCTTTCCGCTTTTGAAGGATTTTCGTTTTTGCCTCCTTCGTTACACACATTCCTATTCCTCTTTTCTTATATAAAATGCCGGCATCTGTCAATAGACTGATACTTTTAACAGCTGTTGTGGGATTAACATTTAGAAGCTTTGAAATCTGGGTGGTTGAAATAATTATGTCGTCTGTTTTGTAAACATCAGTAATTATGTCGTCCTCAATCATTTCCATTATCTGGACAAAAATTGGTTTTTCATTATTCAAAAATAATTCTCACCTCCGTAGTTATTGGGTTAATGATTTAACTCACTAACCAAAATATAGCATATGAGGTCTGAATTGTAAAGTGAAAATTTAGAATATTTTAGGTTATATGGATTTGGATACTTTGACTGCCCATCTATAACCTTTTATTGACAAACGAATTATTCCAGATATAGTAGATTATGTAGGAACGAATAGAAGAATTAAGTTCATTAAACAGAGGAGGATGTTATTGATCAGACTTGCTACAATAAATGATATTAATACAATATTAAATTGATGAAATGGTAAAGTATGTTTAGGGGGATAATGAGAAAGAGACCTCAAAAGGAGCAGTAAACCGTAATTATAAGGTTTCCATAATAAAAGACGAGTTGGAATGATGGATATGAATTTGCTGGATGAAGTTTTGAATGGTTATAAGATGGATGGTATAGAAGTTATTATCGAAAGTGAATTTTTACAATAGCGGTTAAAGGTTGCTGAATGAGTTGAAAGAATTGATGTTTTCTACCAGAACGGATTTTAGAAACTGGTTAAAAGAAAATTGTACTACAAGCCAAGGGGTTTGGCTAATCTTCAACAAACAGCGCGGTATAAAAACGCTTAAGGCTAGTGAAGCTCTGGAAGAAGCGCTGTGCTTTGGCTGGATTGACGGTCAGATGCAAAGTATTGATGATATAAAATATATTAAGTATTTTTCATCCAGAAGGAAGGGAAGCAAGTGGTCCGAGAAAAATAAAAAACTGGTCATGGATCTTGAAACTAAAGGGTTAATGACTGATTATGGCAGAATTAAAATTGAAGATGCGAAAAAAAGTGGGATGTGGGATGCTCCAAAGCCCGAACCTATTTCAGAAGAAATAAACCATTTCTCGGAATTATTTAAGGATATCGAACCGGATTTAATAAAAATCATGTCAATGACACCCTCTGTTAGAAAGACCTACACCTGGCTATATTTTGACGCTAAATCAGATGATGCAAAAAGACGAAGACTTGAAAAAATAATACCAGATGAGGTGTTTTTATGAGGATAGCATTACAAGCATATGTTCGAGGAAGTGTGGAAGCTGTTGAATTTTACAAAAAAGCATTTGGTGCTACATTGGGCTATAATGTACCGAATGAAGATGGTACATTCATGCATGCCGAATTATATATGGATGGTGAACTTCTGATGGCATTGAGTGAGTCAGGAAGCGAAATCGGTATTGAGAATGCAAAGAGATATTCTCCTACAGACTATCCAACTATGAATTTTTGTGTTGAATTTGAAACCGAAGAGGAAGTAAAGAAAACCTATGATATTTTAATAGAAGACGCAAACATCTTAATTCCATTAGGCTCTTTACCATGGAGTTCTTGTTGTGCTAATGTTGTAGATAAGTTCGGAGTTTTCTGGTACTTTAGTGCCCAGAAGAAAAATAAGAAGAGGTAATAGCAATAATATATCGTGGAGTGATAAAATGGGTTTAAAAAAAATAAGTGATAAATATCGTAATGAAGTAAATCAAATATTAAAGGAGGAATGGAATTGCCCTCCAATAGTATCAAGAGGCAAAATTATCGATACAACTGATTTACCAGGATTTCTCTACATTGAAGATGAGATTGTAAAAGGAGTTGTAACTTACAATATAGAAAATGAGGAATGTGAAATTGTTACCCTTAATAGCTTTGAAGAAAATAGAGGTATTGGGACAGCTTTAATAAATGGAGTACTAGAAATAGCTAAAAAAAGAGATTGTAAAAGACTGTGGCTGATAACAACTAATGATGACATAAATGCAATAAGGTTTTATCAAATGAAAGGCTTTGAATTAAAAGCTGTACATATAAATGCAATGGAAATATCTCGTAAGCTAAAACCGGGAATCCCGTTAATTGGCATGTACAATATCCCCATTAAGCATGAGTTGGAGTTTGAAAAAATATTAAGGTAATAATTGAATTCAGAAGCTGATTTTGAGAAGAACTTACCTCGTAACATTATTCAGCCACTTTCTGCTCTTGTAACGGTATAAACAAAGAGGAATTTTCATAATTTCATCACTCATTAAAATAATATAAACCACAGGAACACTCCATTTAAACACAAACGCAGCTAAAGCGCCAATGAATATTGAACCGCCCCACATGGTTGCCACATCCAGGAACAAACCGAATCTGGTATCTCCTCCGGCGCGGAAAACGCCGACAACAAGAGTTGTATTCAAAGCCTGAGCGATTACAAAATAGGACATTACAAACATCATTATTGACAGGTAGCCTTGAGTAACAGGTGTCAGATTCAGCACCGACATTGTAACAGGCCTTGCAATAAGTATAATAGCCGCACCGCCAATTCCTGCAAGAATGCTCAGTTTGATAAAACGTTTCGAGTAATCCTTGGCGGCTTCGAGATTATTTTCTCCAATGGCTTTTCCGACAATAATAGCTGTTGCATTTGCAAGGCCGAAGGCTATAACGGTGGCCAGCTGTCTTGCTATCTGAGCCACGGAATTTGCAGAAACAACTGACTTTCCAAGATGGCCAATAACAATTGCGTTTGTCGCTACCCCGGCACCCCACATAAGTTCGTTAATCGTTACAGGTATTGAGTACCTTAAAAAATCCATAAACAATATTTTATCCCTGACCAGAAGGCTGGAGAGCTTAAAGTTCAGAACATCGTTGAATTTGCGTGCATATATTATTACACAAATAAGTTCAATCCCTCTTGAAGCCAGCGTTGCAATAGCAGCCCCCTGAATTCCCAGCTTTGGTAGACCAAATAAACCGAATATAAGACAAGCAGCTATAATTACATTTGAGATTAATGATATTAGGTAGACAACTGTTGATACCACAACTCTCTCGACACTTCTCATTACATTCAGATAAATCATTGTAACAGCCATAAATATATATGACAGGGAAATAATTCTCAGGAATTTAACTCCCTCAATAATTACGTCCTCTTCATTCGTAAATATGGTCATTACCTGATGAGGGAATATGAGAACGACTGAGGTGAAAAAAACCGATATTATAAGAGAGAATCTCATACAGATCCCCATTATCTTGATTATACTTTCCTTATCACCTTTTCCCCAGTACTGGGCCGTCAATACGGCTGCTCCCGAAGTAAGCCCAAAGAAAATAAGTACCATGATAAACTGAACCTGTCCTGCAAGTGAAGCGGCCGACAAAACAGTTTCACTTATTTTCCCTAGCATCAGTACATCTATGGAGGATACTCCCACATTTATAAGATTTTGAATTGCCATTGGTATAACCAGAGATAAGGCCATTTTATAGAAATCTCTAGAGGTGCTTGTCTTATCTGTAATTTTGTTTGTAATGTTGTTCTCTTGTTTAGTAGTTCTTGTAAGCTTTTTCATATGTATCACCGTTTTATAGAATTAAATCCAGTATAACATAGGGGAAGAACAGAATACAGACAGAATTTTATAGTTTTTTGTGTATTTTAGGAAATAAACAGGGGACTTTTAAAGATATTTATTTATATTATTTTTGATTATATCGTCAGATATATGTTATACTGGGCTTTCAAAATTGGATTTAAAAATCTTTAAAAAATGGTATAGCAACAACTGGAATCCCATATCATGATATGGTAGTATAAATACAGGAGTATTCAAAATATTACCAAAAGGAGATGAAGGTATGTCACTTATGAATAAAACCGGTCTTTATATTCATGTTCCTTTTTGCGGTTCGAAATGTAATTATTGCGATTTTAATTCCTACGTTGGGAAACTGGATTTGGCAGAAGAATACTTTGCCTGCATGAAGAAGGAGATCGATCTGTACCGAGATGAAATGGTATTTAACAAAATAGGTACTATTTTTATCGGAGGCGGTACTCCATCCTGTGTTGAGCACAGATTCATAGGCGAGCTTCTGAATGTTTTAAGGGAGAGGTATAATGTTTCGGAACCTTGCGAAATAACTATTGAGAGTAACCCCGGAACACTTACGGAGGAAAAGCTAAAGGCTTACAGACAATACGGAATCAACAGAATAAGCATAGGTCTTCAGGCTTGTCAGGAAAATCTCTTAAAGTATCTTGGTAGACAACATAATACAAGTGATTTTATTTCCAGCGTTAAAATGGCGAAAGAGGCAGGATTTGATAATATTAATGCTGATGTAATATTTGGTATACCCGGACAGACTTTAGAGGAATGGAAAGAAACCCTGAATGTATTAACAGAACTTGAGTTAACACATATTTCAGCATATGATCTGAAAATAGAGGAAGGTACTAAATTTGGTGAAATGCTGGAAATCGGCAAGCTCATAGAAATGGACGATGAACTGGACAGGGAAATGTACCATTACGCCATTGATTTTCTAAAGAAAAAAGGTTTTAACCACTATGAACTCTCTAATTTTGCCAGGAAAGGTTATGAATGCAAACATAACCTTATATACTGGAATTGTATTGAATACCTTGGTTTGGGGGCTGGAGCACATTCTTACCTGCAGGATATAAGGTTTGAAAATCAGGCTTCAATCGAAGGGTATATAGATTATTTGTCAAAAGGTCAAAAGCCTGTTGAAGAGAGGTATGTGAGAGATTTCTGTGAAAAGATGGCCGAGTATATGTTTCTGGGACTCAGGCTTATAGATGGCGTAAGTAAAGAAAAATTTGAAGACAGGTTTAATCAGGATATATTTGTTACTTATGCGGATAAAATTGACAAGTTGAAAAAGAAGCAGCTTATTGAAACAGAAAGTGGAAAAATTAAGCTGACAAACCTGGGGCTGGATCTTGCAAATCAGGTTTTTGTAGAGTTTGTATAGATAAAGTACTGAATAAAGCGTAAATCACTGTGATAAAAAACAAAAAAACTCGGGTTATTAACCTGAGTTTTTGTTTTTTATCAAAAATTATTTAGCTGCGTTTATAGCTTTTGCTAATCTGGACTTTCTTCTCGCAGCGGTGTTTTTATGAAGTAAGTTCTTAGCTGCAGCTTTATCTAGAGCCTTGGTGGTTGCTTTGTATGCTTCAGCAGCACCCTCACCTTTGGCAATAGCCTCTTTACATTTTTTAACAGAAGTCTTAAGAGCTGACTTTCTGATAGTGTTCTTTAAAGTCTTACTCTCAGTAACCTTTACTCTTTTTATTGCTGATTTGATATTTGGCAAAATATTCACCTCCTGCGAGCCTAAATTCGCGTAATACGTGAGCAAAAAAAATCAATAATATTTAATCGGTTAGTAACCGCTTCTTGCCCATAACAGATGATATTTTACCATGAACTTTTTTAAATTGCAAGCGTTAACCCTTATTTTTCTATTTTCAAATATTATTTTTTTCTCCTTTTTTATATTTTATATATATGACATAAAATATCCAATACTAAAAACAGCGTATATTAGAAATAATACAGTGTATATGTTACTAGTTATTTTTTTGAAAGGATAGATTACATGATAAATTTAACGAATAGGCGTACAGATCTTGTTATTGAAGCTCATGAAATATTTTTGAACAGCAGTCAGGCAAGAGAGCAGGCTGCTGAGCACAAAACACCGCCGGGCGTTGAGGTTGAAAACGCCGGAGATGATGATGTTAAGGTTACAAGGGTAAGGATTACTTCTCCTACCGGGGAGCAGTCCATAGGGAAGCCTATGGGAAACTACATCACTCTTGAGGTTCCGCAACTTAAGGATAATAATGCTGAGGTCAATCAGAAAACAATCGATACTATGGCTAAGGAATTAAAGTCGATTCTGAACTTGAAACCAGATTCTACTACGCTGGTTGTTGGTCTTGGTAATTGGAACGTAACTCCGGATGCCATAGGACCCAAGGTAATATCAAATTTAATGGTTACCAGACACCTGCTGGAATTTGTCCCCGAACATGTAGATGAAGGTGTCAGACCGGTATGTGCTATTTCTCCTGGTGTAATGGGTATCACAGGTATTGAAACTGGTGAAATAGTAAAGGGTGTGGTTGAAAGAGTAAAGCCGGATGCTTTAATTGCAATTGATGCTCTTGCTGCAAGAAGCATGGAACGCGTAAGTACAACCATTCAGATAGCTGATACGGGTATAGCACCCGGCGGCGGAGTAGGCAACAAAAGAATGGAGCTCAGCAAGGCTACTCTTGGCATGCCTGTTGTGGCCATTGGTGTCCCCACTGTAGTTGACGCCGCAACCCTTACTAATGACGCAATGGATCTGATAATTGACAGCTTGATAAACGAAGCGCCGTCAGATTCCAGCTTTTATAATACCCTTAAGAATATAGACAGAGAGGAAAAGTATGAGCTTATAAAGCAGGCACTTAACCCCTTTGTAGGTCAACTTATTGTAACTCCCAAGGAAATAGATGATATTATAAGCAGGGTTTCCAAGGTTGTTGCAAATGGATTGAATATGGCTTTACATGAAGGCATTGGTATTGAAGATATGGGGAAATATCTGATGTAGTAAATTGCATAAATAATAAATAAGAATTAGTAAGAAAATGAATAATGGTAGTATAAAAAGGCTTGCTATGCAAGCCTTTCTGCTTATTTGTAAACGAAAAGAACATCTTTCCTTTTAGTCCTTTGCAAGGTATAATTTATAGCAGATATTAACTGAATGGAGAGTCAGCATGAAACAGACCTGGAGAGTACTTATTATACTTGTAGTTCTTTTAGGCTTATGGAACACTATCATCATCAAACCCATAAAGCTGTTTACCGTATTTTTACATGAACTTGGGCATGCTTTTATGGCCGCAGTTACAGGAAGCAGTATAACGGGGTTAAGCATATATTTCAATGAGAGCGGTCATGTAACTTCGCTGCCTAAGGATTGGCTGTCGGCCTTCCTTATTGCTAATGGAGGATATCTTGGAAGCGTTCTGTTTGCAATTGGCATATTGTTATTGAAAAACACCAGATTTAAGAAATACATAATAGGATTAATAGCAATAATATTCCTTGGGGTAACCTTTAGATACTCCGGCATAATATCGTTTACAATGCTTTATTCAGTTATATTTGCAGCCTTTGCAATTATTATATATATGGTTCAGAATGAAAAATTACATGACTGGGTGATTGAAATAATAGGTATCGGAAGTGTTACATATGCAATTCATGATACCTTTGTTGATACTGTGTTATTGCAGATCAACAACCTGTTTGGATTTTTCAGCCTCGGGGAAATGCCAGTTACAGATGCCGTGCTGTTATCCCGGTTAACACATATACCGGCTGTCGTTTGGGGTATATTATGGTTGGCAGCTTCACTGTTTGCTGTTTATAGGGTTTTGTTAAAGAGCAATAGGAGAACAGGCCGGTCAGTAAAAAAGTACTAGTGTCTATTTTTACCAGTTTCATATGCATTTGAAAAATGTAATTTAGGAATTAAAGGAGAACAAAATGAATAATAAACTTCAGATTATGAAGGATAAAATTGAAATATTAAATCAGGCTGCCAAGGCATATTATCAGGAAGACCGGGAGATTATACCAAATATTGAATACGACAGGCTGTATGATGAACTTGTTGAATTGGAAAAGGAAACAGGAATCGTTTTGTCAAACAGCCCGACCATTCATGTGGGATACGAAGTTTTGTCAAACCTTCCGAAGGAACGTCATGAAAAACCCATGCTTTCACTGGATAAAACCAAGGACGTATCAGCACTGAAAGATTGGCTGGGCAGTCAGACAGGTGTCCTGTCCTGGAAGCTGGATGGCTTGACCATAGTTTTGACCTATGAGGGAGGTAATCTTGTAAAAGCTGTAACCAGAGGAAGTGGGGAGATTGGAGAAGTTATTACCAATAATGCCAAGGTGTTTAAAAACCTTCCCATGAATATTGCCTACAAGGATACACTTGTTTTAAGGGGAGAAGCTATTATTCGCTATTCAGATTTCGTAAAAATAAATAACGAAATCGAAGATGTAGATGCAAAATATAAAAACCCTCGTAACCTGTGCAGTGGTTCTGTCCGGCAGCTGAACAACAGGATAACGGCTGATAGAAATGTACATTTCTTTGCGTTTTCCCTGGTAAAAGCCGATTACGCCGATTACAACAACTCCAGAATCGCTCAGGTGAAATGGCTAAGGGATCAGGGGTTTGATACTGTAGAATTTAAAGAAGTAACTTCAGAAAGTATAGAAGAAACTGTAAAGTGGTTTTCGGAACGTGTTGAGGGCAATGATTTTCCGTCGGATGGACTTGTACTGACTTTTGATAATATTGCTTACGGGGAATCCCTTGGTTCTACTTCAAAATTCCCCCGTGACTCAATCGCCTTCAAATGGAGAGATGAGATTAAGGAAACCAAGCTCGTTGAAATTGAATGGAGTGCATCGAGAACAGGTCTGATAAACCCGATAGCTATATTTGAGCCGGTAGAACTTGAAGGCACTACAGTAAGTAGGGCAAGTATCCATAATATAAGCATTATGGAAGGGCTTCAGCTTGGTATTGGCGATACGATAGGAGTTTATAAGGCTAATATGATAATACCTCAGATATCCGAGAACTTAACCAGAAGTGGTGTGGCTGAGATTCCAGAGCACTGTCCGGTCTGTCACGGCGAAACCGAATTACGGCAGGAGAACGGCGTTAAGTTTCTCTATTGTTTAAACGATGATTGTTTAGCTAAACAAATCAAGTCCTTTACCCATTTTGTAAGCCGAGATGCCATGAATATCGAGGGACTCTCCGAAGCAACTATTGAGAAGCTTATTGCAAAAGGACTTATTAAGGAACTAGCCGACATTTTCCATATAGATCAGTTTAAACAGGAAATAATTGAGATGGAGGGCTTTGGTGAGAAATCTTTCAACAAACTTGCTGCATCTGTGAATAAAGCTAGAAATACCAGCGTTGTAAGACTTCTTTACAGTCTCGGTATACCTAACGTAGGCTTGTCAAATGCAAAACTTATATGCAGATATTTTAAGTTTGATTGGAATGCCATTCAGAATGCAAAATTCTCTGACTTGATTGAAATTGGAGGTATCGGCGAGGTTATGGCCGATGCGTATGTCAAATTTTTTAATGACAGAAAAAAGCTGCTTATAGTTGAGGATTTGCTGAAGGAACTCGAATTTGAAGAAATAAAAACCACAGAAACCGAACAGATATTTGAAAAACTTGTGTTTGTTATAACAGGTTCTGTTGAGCAATTTAAGAACAGGGACGAATTAAAAGAAGTAATTGAAGCAAAAGGCGGAAAAGTAACTGGTTCTGTAACCTCGAAAACAAATTATTTGATTAATAATGATAATTTGTCCGGATCTTCAAAGAATAAAAAGGCCAAGGAACTTGGGATCAGTATAATTACTGAAAATCAATTTGTTGACTGGTTGAATAACGGTGTAAGGCCGGACTAATCTATAACTATGAAGAAAAAGCAAAATCCCGAATAACCAATTTCAATTCGGGATTTTGCTTTTTCTGAGAATGTGTATATTAAAAGGAAAAGCTATCCTAGAACTTTATAAGAAGTTCTTTTTTTATTGCCTTATATAGAAATATATGGTAAAATATAAAAACATACCGACAGTCGGTATGTTTTTATATAGAGGAGTTGATTATTAATGACTAAGAAACAATCCAGAGAAAGCCGTATGGAGTCACTGTTGACAGCTGCTATTGAAGAATTTATTGAAAAAGGCTATAACGGAACCTCTATGGACTCAATTGCAAAGAGGGCAGGAGTCAGCAAGGGCGGTTTATATCACTACTTTCCCACTAAAGAAGTCCTATTAATGGAAGCAAACAATAAAATTTCTGAACCTATTAGCCGAATGGCTTTAATGGCTTTATCAAATAATAGCGCCATTGAGGGAATTAGATACTATATAAGGCAGTACATAGACTACTGGTTACCAAGGAAAAAGGAATTAAGCTTCACGTTTTTGTCCATGTCAAAGGCTCTTGAATCAGATATACTTATGGATTATTTCAAGGAATATGTGACTCAGAGCTCAGCCTTTTTTGTTGAAATGTTCAGAAAGGCTAAAAATTCAGGCGAGATAAACATATCCGATCCGGAAGCATATGGTATTTCTTTAATGGGAGCTTTGGACGGTGTACTGACTTATGCCGTTGTTCACCCACAAGAGGATATTGCTACTCTTTGTGCCAGAATAGAAAAGGTATGGATCGGGGGGGATTGTATTGGATAATTGTACTTTACTTTCTGTTAAAGAATTGAGTAAGAGATTTAATGATATTGCTGCAGTTGACAATATTAGCTTCTCAGTGGAAAGAGGAGAGGTGTTTGGTCTTTTAGGCCCAAACGGGGCAGGAAAAACCACAACGATTAAAATGTTGTGTGGCTTGATAAAGGCTGATTCGGGTGAGATTCGAGTTAATGAGTATTCTTTAGCTACTGATTATAATAGAATCAAATCCATGATTGGCCTGTGTCCGCAGGAAATAGTTGTCTGGGAGCATCTTACCTGTATTGAACAATTGAAATTTGTAGTAATGGCATACGATAAATCACCAAGGTTTGCCGTAAACAGAGCAGAGAGCCTTCTCGAAACACTGGGACTATGGGAAAAAAGAAATAAGCTGGCAAAAACTTTGTCGGGGGGAATGCAAAGAAGGCTGAATATTGCTTTAGCTATAGCACATGATCCCGAATTGATTATACTGGATGAGCCACAGGCCGGGCTCGACCCTCAGAGCCGAATCCTTGTAAGGGATTTTATCAGGCAAATAGCAAAAGAGCGGACTGTAATACTTACCACCCATGATATGGATGAAGCAGACAGATTATCGGACAGAGTTGCAATAGTAGATCATGGAAAGATATTGATAATGGATACGCCAGATAAAATAAAGCAGCAGTCAGGCTCCGGTGACATACTGCAAATACGTGTCAGCAAGGTGACAAAGGAATTGGGTGAAAGAGTGCTTATGGAACTTCCTAAGGAATTTGATAAAAGTAAATTTGCTGACGGATTATTCCTCCTTGAGGCGAAAGAAGTACTGGAACTGATTCCGGCTGTAAATGAAATAATGAAGAAATACAAAATTAGTATTGAGGATATGACAATCAGAAAAAGGACTCTGGAGGACGCATTTATTTCCATGACGGGAAGGGGACTGAGAGAATGAAGCTGATAGCATCTATTGTTAAAACGTTGAAGGAAAACATTAGAGACTGGAAGGTTATTATATTGGTCCTTGTATTTTCACCTTTTTTTGTACTATTAATGAAATTGTATTATGGAAGTGAGCCTGCAACCTATAATATAGGAATAATTAATTATGACCGTGGTAATAAATCTACAGAACTTACCAAATTATTGAGGGATTCGCTGGGTGAGAAGGATACAAAGCAGTTTAAATTGTTTGATTATTCTGACAAAAGCGAGCTCGAAATAAAGGTGATGGATAGGTCAGTAGATTTGGGAATGATTATTCCGGAAAATTATTCAAAGTCCCTTATTATGGCTAAAACTGATAACAATTCAACAGTTGCAGTGGAAATTCTGGGGAGTACTGGCAATGTAAAATACACTATAGCAGCAATTCTGGTTTCAGACATAATTTACAGGCAGGGAATAGATATAGCTGAAATAACATTACCCTCAACAATAAAAGAGACCTTTCTTGAAAAAAATCAACCTGTAAATGAGTTCGAAAGCTATGTCCCCGGAATGATTTCTCTTGCAGTATTAATGATTCTTTTTACAGCCTGCGCGTCCATAGTCAAGGAAAACGATAAAAGAACCATAATCAGACTTAGACTTAGCCGCCTGGGTGCGTTTAACTTTCTTTCGGGAATATGCATAGTTCAGTCAGTGATTGCTGTTATAGCTGTAGTTTTATCTTACTGGACAGCTTTGTTTCTCGGGTATAAACCGGTAGGTGAATTTGGGCCTGTATTGGTAGTGGGCATAATTTCCAGCTTTTCGATGGTTTCATTGAGCCTCTTGGTGGCCAGTTTTCTGAACTCGGTTTTTGATGTACTGACAATCGGTTGTTTCCCGTTTTTTATATTGATGTTCTTTTCAGGGAGCATGTTTCCACTGCCTAAAATGAATATTTTGACGCTTTTCGGACATCCTTTCGGAGTAACTGACATATTGCCGTTAACTCATACGGCAAATGCTTTCAATAAAATTTTAAACTTTGGATGCGGCCTTGCTGACGTGGGTTTTGAAATTATTATGATTGTAGTACTTTCAGTAATTTATTTTAGTTTTGGCCTTTTGCTTTATCAGAAGAGAAAGTTGTCCAAAGTGTAGTTAAGAAATCGGGACCGTTGCAAAACTAAAATAGTTTTGTTACGGCTCCTTTGCTAGCAGGCTAATTAAAGTTCGCGTAACACAGTTCAAAGCTTATACAGCCATCTTGATTTACCGATGCTCTCAATTCCAAAAGCTCCTGAATATTTACTCAAAAGTATTACTACATAACAAAAGTATTACTACATAGCAAAAGTATTACTACATAACAAAATTATTACTACATAACAAAATTATTACTACATAATTAGTTTATTAATATCCCACAGAAATTGTTTGTCTGATTTGTGTATACAATATACTTTTCTATATATTGATTTTATACTTAACTTGCGCTATATTAAAATTAAACTAAAAAAATAATAGAATTTTAATTTATGCAGCTATTGATACGGCTGATTTTGAGGACAATATGGTAAACAATATAGAAATAATTGACAGTCATGTTCATACTTTTGCTGATGATGTTGTTGCAGGTAAAATAATATCGAGCTTCAACAAAATATACGATATAGAGTTTAGAAATCCCGGCAATGGTACTATTGCAAATGTTTTAAGTAATATGGAGGCGGGTGGAATAGACCGGACTGTCATGGTAAACTTTGCTCCTCCCAAGATAATTCATAAAAACAATATGTGGACACTGGAAACAGCTAAAAATTCTAAAGGTAAACTAATACCTCTAGTTAGCTTTCATCCGGAGATGGAAGGAGCTTTGACTCAGTATCTTGAAAAATATATTGAGCTGGGAGCCAAGGGAATCAAATTGCATCCAATGGCTCAGGGGTTCGATGTAAGAGATGAGAGACTTGACAACCTGCTTAAAACCTGCAATGAGAGGCATTTTTCAATATTAATACATTGTGGACGAGTATCGAACGCCAGATTAAACGAATACTCCGATTTTGAATGTATACTGCCTGTTATTCAGAAGTACCCTGAGATACCAATTATTCTGGCACACATGGCAGATGGTAATGTTGAGCGTTGTTTGGAGGTATCCAAGAAGTACAGTAATGTTTACTTTGACACTTCGATAGTTATAACGGGTTATCCCGAAATCATAGATGTTAACGAACCAAGCTGGCCCGATGACAAGGAGGTTATCTCCATCATAAATGAAATAGGTGCCGAGAAAGTTCTATTTGGCTCAGACTTCCCATGGGGAAGTCCTATACATGATTTGGTAAGAATAATGAATTTTAACCTCGATATCAGCCAAAAAGAATTGATTTTCAGTGGTAATGCAAAAAGATTATTTAGTCTTTAATAGGGACAGCATAGCTGCCTTAGCTTAAGCCCTACTAAAACTTATAATACTTTTCATATAAAATGCCTGCCTTTAACAAAATAATTTTTTTCATAAAAATGCCTGTCTTTAACAAAATAATATTTTATTGTAAATACATTTAATGAATTTGTATAAAATACAATATAGATATTTTTTTGGAAGGAGGCATCTATGAAAAAACTTTATTTATCTATTATTTATGTCTTTATGCTGTCGGTCCTCATCAGCGGGACTATTTTACTCAGCAAGCCTCAAGCCAAACATACTAAAGTAACTTATCCGCCAGGAATTGAGGTTGGTAAACCTAATTCATACAATATATCTGATAATGGACGAAATTCTGTAGAGGTTCAAGGTAATATTATTAATAGGAAACAGGAAGAAATAAATATATTTAACAATAATTCTGAAATGAATATCCGAGCTAATCTGGTTGAAGACAAGTATGGGTTGATAGCTATAAAGCTGACTTATAGGGCTAATAGCAAGAATGTAGCACAATGGGTTGATTCCACAAAGTTTAAAGAACTAAGAAATATATTCGGACTAAGAGAAAAACATCCGAATAGCTATAAAATAAAGAATATGGTCCTAAATGAGAGACTCAATAAGCTATATTTTTTGTTTGAAGGGAAAGCTGACACCAAGTACCCTCGTACATCAATGTTCTCATATGATCTTATGAGTTCCCGGTTGGAGAAGCTTTACTATGTTGAGGGAAGCTTTGATAATTTTATTTTAACATCGAATGGTAAATACAATGCCTGCTCTTATTCATCCAATCCTCAAAATATTATCAACAATGAACAAAGAACAGTAATTGTATTCAGATGTAAAGACAACTATCAAGTATTTAACAGCAGCATGGATATTATACAAGAGAAAACCTGTTTGACAAATGAAATGTACATTTATAGTTATGAGTTCCTAAAATGGAAGGATAATGACACTTTTGAACTCAGACAGAAAATAAAGGCCAAGGACGGGCGGGAAAAGGTAAAAGAAAATATATTTTTATATAACTTGGAGACAAAGACTGTTAGAGAGTAAAGGGACTGATTTATCAGTCCCTTGTTTTAATTTTTTAATTAGTGTATTCTTTTAAGAGTACGCATATTTTTATAATGGAGTTGATAGTAATGTATATTGTCGGCCTAAATGGAAGCCCTAACAAACAGGGGAGTACAAGTTTTCTGGTTGAAAAGGTACTTGAGGAATGTTCTAAACTTGGAGCTCAAACCACTCTGCTTGATATAGGAGTGATAATGAATGAACAAAAAAACGGCTATTGTACTGTATGTTCAAATCCATGTACAGGCGGCTGTTATAAAGGTACAAGTCTTGAAGAAGTCTTTGAAGACATGAAAACGGCTGATGGAATAGTAATAGGAAGTCCGGTATACTTCGGAAGTGTGTCTGCACAGCTTAAGGCTATGTTTGATAAAACAAGACGGGTACGAGCGAATAAGTGGTTATATAATAAAGTGGGTCTTGGAGTCAGCATAGGTGCTTCGCGGTTTGGGGGACAGGAAACAACACTGAAGGCAATGCACGATATGATGCTGGTTAACGGAATGCTTATTGTCGGAGACGGTTTTATTGATGATGACTGCGGACACCATGGTGTATGTGCTATGAGGCCTGCAAAGGAAGATGAAAATGCAATAAAGAGGGCCGTCATATCAGCCAAACGACTGGTTGAAGTTTGCAGAGCAACCCAGAGCATCAGATATTAATAAAAACAGTAGAATAAATACTAATTTAAAATTTTAATTCTCAAGATATACATACACTTTATCCTAACAATATAAATAACGGAGTAGACATATGCTTAATGAATTTTCACGAAATGAATTGATTATAGGAAAAGAAGGTTTAGAAAAACTTCAGAACAGTAAGGTTGCAGTATTCGGAGTGGGCGGGGTAGGCTCTTATACAGTTGAAGCTCTGGTGAGATGCGGGCTTGGTAAAATCGTACTTATTGACGATGATTGTGTGTGTCTTACAAACCTGAACAGACAGCTGCATGCCACGCGAAAGACTGTAGGTAAACCAAAGGTTGAAGCAATGAGGGACAGGGTTCTGGAAATAAATCCAAAGTGTGAGGTTTCCATAATACAAAAGTTTTACATGCCGGAGGTGGCAGAAGAAATACTGGACAGAACCTGCGATTATATTGTTGATGCAATAGATACCGTTACTGCAAAGATTGACCTTGTTGTAAGAGCAAATGAGCTGGGAATTCCGATTATCAGCGCCATGGGTGCCGGAAACAAGCTTGATCCCACGAGGTTTGAGGTATCTGATATATATAAAACCTCTGTTGACCCTCTTGCAAAGGTGGTCAGAAAAGAACTTAGGCTAAGGGGAATAAAAAAACTTAAGGTGGTCTATTCAAAGGAAGAGCCGAGAAAGCCTGTGGAAACTGAGAGTTCCAGCTGCAGTGCAGGATGTATCTGCCCTAAAGGTTCAACAAGAAAATGCACTGTCAAACACCAGATTCCGGGAAGCCTTCCCTTTGTACCGTCAGTAATGGGTCTGATCATTGCGGGAGAAGTAATTAAGGACCTTATCGGGTGGAATAAGTAAAATTCAAAACCAACAGATGCTTTCAAGAGGGAACAAGTTCGTTATGTCCAACAGCTTTGACATAGAAATGGAGATAAGTAATGTTTGAAAAAAGAATAAATATTTTTACAGGGCACTTCGGCAGTGGAAAAACCGAAGTTGCTGTCAATTATGCACTAAGACTTGCTGAGTCAAATTTTATGACCTCTATTGTAGACTTTGATATAGTGAATCCGTTTTTCAGGACAGCCGATGCAAAGGAGGAACTGGAAAGGAATAATATTTGGGTTATTCTGCCCATGTATGCCAATACAAACGTGGATGTCCCGGCGATTCCTCCGGAAATTTATTCGCTTTTTCAAAAAAAGGAATATAAGGCTGTACTGGACGTCGGAGGCGATGACCTCGGAGCCAAGGCTGTTGCCAGATTTAAAGAGGAAATACTCAGCGATGATTATGACATGTTTTTCGTTATCAATACAAGAAGAGGAATGACCGATACTCCCGAAAAAATTGTTGAAATGATAACTTTAATAGAGGACAGTGCAAAAATTAAGGTTACAAAACTCATTAATAACAGTAATCTCCTGGAGGAAACCACTCCCGAAATAATACTGGAGGGTAACGCTATTATATCACAGGCTTCAAAAAAACTAGGAATCCCTATAGGAATAACGGCTGGCATGGAGTCTGTCATCAGTCTGTTGGATAGCTCGAAATTGAGCGGTTCAGAACTACTGCCTTTAAGAAAACAGATTCATTTGCCCTGGAACAGGGGGTAACCCATAAATCAGAGTTAAAGACTTTGGTAGTAGAGGCAGTAAATTAATCTTATTCAGGATGACGGCTCTCTATGCATAATCCTGCAAAAACACCTTGAAGTACACTTCAAATATATTAATTGGTTCTGCTTAAAAGTCAATTAGAATTGCCTTTCAACTGATAGTAATTGACTTGCAAATACCATCAAAGAGTTTTATAATAAACAATAGTTTTAGTTCGCTAAATTACTAAAAAATCAATTAGTCAATTATTTTAATTTCCGGATTTTTCAACTACTGTCCGACACTATTGTAGGTCTGGATTCTTCGTTATATCCAGTGGTAATTGGCTCAGATAATATAATATAAGTGAGGTTTAACAATGGCAAAAGTAATATTTCATGAGGAAAGATGCAAAGGCTGTAAGCTTTGTGTAACAGTATGCCCCAAGAAAATTGTCATAATGAAATCTGACAAATTAAATCAGAAAGGCTTTCATCCCGCAGGTGTAGACGAAATGGAAAAGTGTATCGGATGTGCCTTCTGTGCAACTATTTGTCCTGATTGCGTTATCGAAGTTGAAAAGTAAAGCACGGTAGTACACAATGTGAAACATCGAGGTACACCGCGCAGCAAAAAGAGGTAAACGGCTTTTTGAAGGTGTTGCAATTGAGTTTGCGAGCATCGGGTTCCCTATGTTTTAAAGTGTTGAGATTTTATTTGGGAGGATAAAAAATGTCTGAAAAATTATTAATGAAGGGTAACGAGGTAATTGCAGAAGCTGCTATGAGAGCTGGCTGTAAGCACTATTTTGGATATCCTATTACACCACAAACAGAAATTGCACATTATATGGCAAAAAAAATGCCTGAAATAAATGGGACATTTGTTCAGGCTGAAAGCGAAGTTGCTGCTATAAATATGGTCTACGGTGCCGCAGCGGCAGGTGCACGCGTACTTACTTCTTCATCAAGCCCCGGAATCAGCCTTAAGCAGGAAGGCTTATCTTATATTGCAGGTGCAGAACTTCCCTGCGTTGTAGTTAATATTGTTCGCTGTGGTCCTGGCCTTGGTGGTATATTACCTGCTCAGTGTGATTATTTCCAGGCTGTAAAAGGTGGAGGACATGGTGACTACAAAATGGTAGTACTTGCCCCGTCAAGTGTTCAGGAACTTTATGAATTAACAGTAGAATCCTTCAACATTTCAGATAAATACAGGATTTGTACCATGATAATGGGTGACGGTATGCTGGGACAGATGATGGAAGCAGTGGAATTCAAGGATCAGGAAAACATATACCAGGCTGATAAGAACTGGGCTACCACAGGAACCAAAATGCAGAGAGAATGCAACGATGTAACATCTATATATATAAATCCTGAAGTACTTGAAAAGCACAATCTTAAACTGCAGGCAAAGTACAGACAAATAGAGCAGAATGAGGTTCGCGTTGAAACCTACAACTGTGAAAATGCAGATGTTATAGTAACAGCATACGGTACTATTGCCCGAATAATAAAAAATGTTATCAAGTTAGCTGAAAAAGAAGGTATCAAGGTTGGGCTGATTCGTCCTATTACACTTTGGCCGTTCCCTACAGCTGCATTTGAAAAATATGCAGAGACTCCGAAGGCTTTCCTTAGTGTTGAGCTAAGTGCCGGTCAAATGGTTGAGGATGTACGTCTTGCAGTAAACGGCAAACGTCCCGTACACTTTTATGGACGTATGGGTGGTATGGTTCCTAGCCAGAAAGAGATACTAAATAAAATAAAAGAAATTTTGAAATAGTAAAAAACCTGCGGTTTTCATTAATAAATGTATCGCTGCAAAGCAAATTTCATCATATTTTTGGCCGCTAAACGGCAAATGGAGGTTAATATGGCAACGGTGTTTAAAAAACCACATGCTTTAAAAGATCTGTCACTTCACTATTGTCCCGGATGTACTCATGGGATTATTCATAGAATAATAGCTGAAGTTATTGACGAGCTTGATATAGAAGGTACTACAATAGGCGTATCACCTGTTGGCTGTGCTTATAACAATTACGAATACTTTAATTGTGACTTTGTGCAGGCCGCTCATGGAAGGGCTCCTGCAGTTGCGACAGGTATAAAAAGAGTTCATCCTGATAACTTTGTATTTACATATCAGGGTGATGGAGACCTTGCGGCTATAGGTACTGCAGAAATTGTTCACGCTGCAACAAGAGGAGAGAATATTACAACCGTTTTTGTAAACAATGCTATCTATGGTATGACTTCTGGTCAGATGGCACCAACTACGTTGATGAATCAGGTTACTACTACATCTCCCTTCGGCAGAAAGCCTGAAATACATGGTTACCCGGTTAAAGTCTGTGAAATGCTTTCTACTCTTGAGGGTGCGGTATATGTTGAGAGAACGGCTGTAAATGACGTTAAGAACATTAATAAGACTAAAGCCGCCATTAAGAAAGCCTTCCAGGTACAAAAGGCCAAGAAGGGCTTCTCAATAGTAGAAGTTTTATCAACCTGCCCTACCAACTGGGGTATTAATCCTGTTGATTCATTAAAATGGCTCGAGCAGAACATGATGCCGTTCTATCCTTTAGGCAATTTTAAAGGAAAGGATTTGGAGGTGTAAAGCATGAAGAAAACATTTAGTGCATCAAACCTGCTCTTCATGCAGCAAGAAGCCACTAGTGTCTTTTTATTACTATTTTCAGACGTGCCTTCAGCACGTGATAGGAGGTTCGAATGAAACAGTTAGAATTAATAATCGCAGGCTTTGGTGGTCAGGGTATCCTTTCTGCCGGTAGACTGCTGGCATATGCAGGTATGTTGGAAGGAAAATATGTATCATGGCTTCCATCCTATGGTCCGGAAATGCGAGGCGGAACTGCCAACTGCAGTGTGGTAATATCCGATGAGCCCGTTGGTTCACCAATACTTGACTCGGCAAATGTTTTGGTTGTTATGAACGGTCCTTCCCTTGAGAAATTTGAAAAAGTGGTTGAACCGAATGGTTTGATTATTTCCGACAGTTCATTAGTGGAAGCAAAGCCCAAGAGAACCGATATAGATTTTTCCGGGGTTCCTGCAACTCAGATTGCATCGGACATGGGAAACCTCACATATGCCAACATTATTATTTTGGGGAAATTGCTGGCAAAAACAGGTATAGTTTCAAAGGATAGTTTTGAAGCAGCTCTCAGAAAAGTTCTGCCTCCTAAGAAGCATCACATGATTCCTGATGAAATGAAGGCTTTGGATTTGGGTCATGATTTTTAAGATAATTTAATGGATTTTGTCAATAAATTGTAAGAACTCTAAATTATAATTCAGACTATAAACTAGTTTATGGTCTGAATTTTTTTTATACTTAAACAGGAGTGAGGCGAATTTATGAGTATTTTAAAAACTATTGATTTGAAGAAATATTATGGTGATAACGAAGATCTGGTAAAAGCCCTTGACGGAGTCAGTTTAGAAATAAATGAAGGTGATTTTGTTGCTGTAGTGGGTTCCTCGGGAAGCGGAAAGTCTACACTGTTGCATATGCTTGGAGGACTAGATAATGCTACTTCAGGAATTGTTTTGGTAGCAGGTACGGAAATCTTTAAAATGAGCGATGAACAAAGAACAATTTTTCGTAGAAGAAATATAGGTTTTGTTTTTCAAAATTACAATCTTGTACCGGTTCTTAATGTGTACGAGAATATCACGCTTCCTGTTGAGCTTGACGGTGGAACAATTGATAAAGTATATCTTAAAAATATTATTGAAACCCTGGGCCTGTCCGGCAAACTGAACAACCTTCCCAATAATCTTTCGGGTGGACAGCAGCAGAGGGTTGCCATGGCCAGGGCTTTAGCCACTAAACCGGCAATAAACCCGGTGAGGACGTTGAATTGTTGACCGATAAAAAATGGACTTCCGAAGCCATTACAAACATATTGGATAATGCAGTTAAGTACATCGAAAATAACGGGGAAATTTTGATAAATATTCTCAAATACGAAATGTATGTAAGAATAGATATTGAAGATAATGGTTCAGGTTTAGAAGAAGCGGAAATAAATAATATTTTTAAACGCTTCTATAGAGGAAAAAACTCTAATAATCAGGACGGGGTTGGAATAGGGTTATATTTATCAAGAGAGATAATAACCAGGCAGAACGGATACATAAAAGTTAAGTCAAAGCCGGGAGAAGGAAGTGTATTTTCAATATTTCTACTACTGAAGGGAACCAGATAAATAAAAGCTTACTAAATTCGTTATTAACATATTTAGTAAGCTTTTATTTGTAAGACAATTATTTTTGATATGATATGTTCAGGTTTTTACTTCAACAATCCATGTAAATACTAAATATTAAACAGGATTTCAGCGTAAGTCGGGAATGGCCACAGTTTGGCATCTACAATACATTCGAGTTTATCGGCTACTGACCTCAAATTACCCATTTGAGCAAATACTTCATTTCTGTAAAGCATACCCTGCTCATACGTATCATGATTTGCTTCCTGAGCCTTTGAAAGCTTTTCATCAAGACAGCGGATTTCCTTCTTTAACTGGGCGGTAAGTGAAGTAACTTCTTTAAGTAATTCTTCATTTGCGCTTATATCGGCATCTACTCCGCAGCTCTTTATCTGGTTTATTGAGTTAGCTATCTGAGCACCGAAGTTTATTACTGCAGGAAGAATTTGTCTCTTGGACATTTCCAGCATAGTCAGGGCTTCAATATTTATTGTCTTTATATACTTCTCAAGGGATATTTCATACCTTGAATGCATTTCAACTCTGCTGAATACTTTTTGTTTTTCCATAACTGCGAGGTTTTTTTCATCCTGAAGACATTTTATGGCTTCTACATAGCTCTTTATATTTGGAAGTCCTCTTTTTTCAGCTTCAGCCACCCACTCATCTGAATAGCCGTTTCCGTTAAAAATTACCCGTCCGTTTTTCTGTACTACTTCCGCAATGATACAATTAATTTCAGCTTGTAAATTTTCAGCTTTTTCCATTCTGTCTGCAAACTGTTCCAGTACATCAGCAACTATTGTATTTAAAAAGAAATTTGATGAAGCAATAGAGGCTGATGAACCTACCATTCTGAACTCAAACTTGTTTCCTGTAAAAGCAAATGGGGAGGTTCTGTTTCTATCGGTTGTATCCCTTGGTAATGCGGGCAGTGTAGATACCCCGACAGTCAATTTACCTTCCTTGTTAGTGCAGATATCTTCACCGCAAGCGATTTGCTCCAGTATTTTTGTAAGCTGGTCTCCGAGAAATATGGATATTATTGCAGGTGGTGCTTCGTTTGCTCCCAATCTATGATCGTTTCCGGGATTTCCGGCAGCAAGTCTTAAGAGGTCAGCGTATTCGTCGACCGCTTTTATTACGGCGCACAGAAATACAAGGAATTGTGCGTTTTCATGAGGTGTCTTGCCTGGGTCAAGAAGGTTCTGACCGTCATCTGTGGATAAGGACCAGTTGTTGTGTTTACCGGAACCATTAACTCCCGCAAAGGGCTTTTCATGAAGCAGACAGACCAGGCCGTGTCTTAGTGCTACAGATTTAAGAAGCTCCATTGTGAGCTGATTGTGGTCAGTCGCAATATTTGCAGTAGAAAAAATTGGGGCTAGCTCATGTTGAGCAGGAGCTACCTCATTATGTTCGGTTTTTGCAGAGATACCCAGTTTCCATAATTCTTCATCAAGATCTTTCATGAAAACAGATACGTGTTCCTTTATACTTCCATAATAATGATCTTCCATTTCTTGACCCTTGGGAGCTTTTGCACCAAAAAGCGTGCGTCCGGTAAAAATCAAATCTTTACGCTTGTCATATGCTTTTTTGTCAATAAGGAAATACTCCTGTTCAGGACCAACAGTAGCAGTAACTTTAGAAACATCCTCATTGCCGAATATACGAAGGACTCTAACTGCATTCTTTGATAAACACTCCATTGATCTGAGCAGCGGAGTTTTCTTGTCCAGGGTTTCACCGGTGTATGAGCAAAAAGCTGTAGGAATGTATAAAGTATTGTTCTTTATAAATGCGGGAGAAGTACAATCCCAAGCAGTGTAACCTCTTGCTTCAAAGGTTACGCGTAGACCTCCGGATGGAAAGGAGGAACCATCTGCTTCACCCTTTATTAGTTCCTTACCGGAAAACTCCAGAATAACCTTACCGTCCTCGGTAGGATTAATAAAGGAATCGTGTTTTTCGGCTGTTATACCTGTCATTGGCTGAAACCAATGTGTATAATGAGTTGCACCTTTTTCTATTGCCCAATCCTTCATACAGCTGGAAACTACTTCAGCGATTTCAAGGGTAAGGGGAAGTCCTTCATCCATAGTTTTTCTAAGCGCCTTATATGTGGCTTTAGGCAGCCTTTCTCTCATTACTGAATCATTGAATACATTTGAACCAAAGATTTCACTTAAATGACTCATAAATCACCTCATAAATTTATTTAATAATTATTGAAAAGCAGCTTACACACAGGACGCTTTCAAAAAAAATTCAAAGCAAAGACATAAATAAATGAATATTGCTTTCCTGTATCAAGCTACTATTACAGACTTAAATTACTATTAATTTATACTATTAAAAGATACAATTTTTTATTAATAATTGCAAGAGAAAAAAATGTTTACGTCTTTTTTTATCAGTAGTTAGCATCTCTATTTTGACTAATAACTTAATAATCCTAGAATATGTAGGCTTGGAGAAAGTTAAGCTCATTCATAATAAAATAAAAAATTGCAATAACTTACACACTCGGTTTCAAAAAGTTTTTACAGATATATTACCTTTTTAGGGGAAATAAAATTAATACTGCAATTATGCTATAATACTACTGTTACAGACTGAGAGCTTCTCAAATAACCAAGTTTGTTAAAGCATTTTTACTTTTAATAATGTTAAGGTGGTAATCTTGATTAATATAAATTTTAATCCTGTAAGTTTAATATTAATTATTCCGGTGTTATTCATACTTATAGCTTCATTGTTTACACCATTTAGCCGGGATAGGATAATCAATGGATTTTACTCTATTGTTAATAACCTGGAATTTATAACAGCATTATTAATTGCATTATTTTTAACAAAGGGAATTCTATTTGACCGAAATAACTTTATTTTTAAACGGATATATGATGTACTACCTGTAAGCGTAAAAGCAAGCTTGGCCGCAAATAATATTTATACATACCTTTGTGCAGCTTTTATAATACTTATAATTGTTGTACTGATATTAAGACTTATTACCTATCCGTTATATAATTATGTCTTTGCTGGCATCGCCAACCGGATATATAAATCAATGAATTCTCTGAGCTTGCTTTCAAAAAAAATTATTTCTTTCCTATGCAGCATTCCAAGAGCACTTGTTACTTTAATATGCATAAGTTTTATATTTTATTTCTTTTCGTACTATATTACGGTTCCGGGACTATCGAGATATATTGATGAATCCAAGGTACTAAATACGGTTTATGATACTGCGTTAAAACCCGTCATAAATTTGGATATCGCAAAAAAGATTCCTGTAATTATCAATGACCAATTTAACAAACAGGAAGGGATAGGAGAACAAAGGTCCAAAATCGCTGAAAATATTAAGGATGCCCTGGGTAATTACAATATTAAGGTAATTCAATACTTTAACGGTGTAACCCTTGATGATGCTGTAAAATCGAGCTCTGAAATTGATAAATTGGCGGTTGAGTTAACTAAGGGAGAGAAGGACGATTACAGTAAGGGTAAGAAAATTTATAAATGGATTACCCGAAATATTCATTATGACTATGAAAAGGCAAGAAAAATCGCGAAGGAAACCAAAGGCACTCAATCAGGAACAATAGTTTGTTATGAAACCAAAAAAGGGATTTGTTTTGATTATTCAAGTTTATTTGTCTCAATGTGCAGAGCTAACGGTATCAAGGTCAGGCTTGTAACCGGACTTGGTTACAGCGGACTCTCCTGGGGAGATCACGCCTGGAATCAATTTTATGATTCTCAGGAAAAAAGGTGGGTTAATGTTGACTGCACTTTTGGAGTAAGTGGAAATTACTTTGATACGGCTAAATTCTCCTTTGATCATAAAAACGACGAAATACAGGGAGAATGGTGATTCTTTTATCCTAAATAATTTAGGAAAGAACTATTTTATAAATATAGTAATTTATGTAAATTAGTAGTAAAATGGTATAGATTTCAAAAATAATATATTAAAATATTATAATTCTTATAGGGGATTAAAACAATGAAGCTCAAACTTAAACATATTCCCGGAATTGAATTCATACTGTTAATTTTAGTACTAATTATGAGCATATTTGGAGTTTTGGGAGGTATATCCTATCAGAATACTTCAAGGGTTCTAAAAAACAGTATAATTGACAATGCCGTTTATAGGAGCAGAGACAACGCCGATCTAATAAATCAGCATATCACAGAGTTTAAAACCATTATTGAAGGAGTAAGTTATAGGGCTGAAATTCAATCCATGAATTGGTCTCTTCAAAAGCCTATTCTCATTGAGGAAGCCAAAAGGATTAAGGTTTTAAGATTTCTAATAACTGATTTAAAAGGGTATGCTCATTCCACAACGGGCGATGAACTTGATCTTTCCGACAGGTTATGGGTTCAAAAGGCATTAAAAGGAGAAACATATATATCTGAGCCATTTCAAGGAAGAATTGATAATAACACTGTAATAGTGTGTTGCACACCTATAAGAAATAAAGAAGGGATTATCATAGGCTCTCTTTCTGCCACTCTTGACCCTGCTTATTTACACAATATTGTCAGAAAAATAAAAATTGGTGAAACGGGCACCGGATACATTATAAGTAAGGAAGGAAAAATAATAGCTCAATCGGAAAAAGAAGTAACACCTTCCAAACAAGCTAATGTCTCTGTGGATTCAGAGTATGGTGAATTATATACAGGGGTAAACGCAAATATCATAGGTCATTCCTTTTATAAATATGCCGGAGAGAGTTATTTTGCCGCATATGCCAGAATTACAGATTCCGGATGGTATCTGGTATTAGCAGCACCTGAGGATGAGGTGTTTAAAGAACTGGATCTGCTTAGAGGAAATTTTATAGTTTTGACTTGTATAACAATAGCGTTTGGGATATTTTGCTGTCTTTTGTTAGCGGGATATTTCTTTAAAACCAGAGTTGTTCAAAATCTGCAAATGTTGGTGGAAGAGGATAAGCGACTGCTTAAAGAGTCAGCGGAACTTGAAAAGCTGAGAACACAATTTTTCGCAAACATAACCCACGAATTCAGGACTCCGTTAAATGTAATACTAGCATCCATTCAGCTGTGCAAATTCTATTTTGATAAAGAAAGGACTCCTAATACAAATAATCTTTCAAAACACTTGAAGACTATGAAGCAAAACTGTTACAGATTAATGAGACTTGTAAATAATCTGATAGATACTACAAAAATTGATGTAGGTTTTCTTGAAAAACATGCCAGCAATCATAATATAGTAAAAATTGTTGAGGACATAGTTATGTCAATACAAGAGTTCACAGAAAATAAAGGAATTAACCTGTCCTTTGAAAAAAATATAGAAGCAAAGGTAATCGCCTGCGATGTCGATAAGATTGAGAGAATAATGCTTAATCTTATATCAAATTCCATCAAGTTTACCGATCAGGGAGGAAGTATTTTTGTTAAGGTTCAGGACAAAGGAGATACCATTTTAATATCTGTAAAAGATACCGGTATAGGTATCCCCGAGGATAAGCAAAGCGTTATCTTTGAACGCTTTGTTCAGGTTGAACAGACTCTTACAAAAAACAAGGATGGCAGTGGTATAGGACTTGCCATGGTAAAATCTTTTGTTGAAATGCATGGGGGCAGTATTTATGCAGTCAGTGAGTTTGGCAAAGGAAGTGAATTTTTCGTTGAATTGCCCGTTACAATAGTGGAGAAGAAGGAAGAAGAGGTTTTTCTTGAAGAAGTGGAAACTCAAAGAAGAATAGAAAGAATTAACATTGAATTTTCCGATATTTATTTATTATAGTTTAACAAGGTAGAGTAGTAAAATTAAACTTTTGCCTAAATTACATTTTAGTGGTAATATTATTATAAAATAACCGGCTATGGTCTTAGCCGGTTATTTTGTAATACGAAATA
Organism: Bacillota bacterium; assembly: GCA_023415305.1. Lineage (GTDB taxonomy): Bacteria > Bacillota > Clostridia > Acetivibrionales > DSM-1351 > Ruminiclostridium. The sequence goes on along the minus strand of JAEZKZ010000028.1, from coordinate 11,489 downwards.
GCTGGGAGATAGGGTATCAAAGCCAATGTCTCATTAATATATAAGGAGAAGATGAAGTAATGCCTATAGATATTAAGGTTTCACAAAAGGAACTAAAGCAAAGAATTAATAGATTATGTAAAGCTATCAGCAGTAAGTATTCTGATTGGGACTCAACAATTATATTAAGCAAAGTTAATCAGTATTATTTTACCGGTACTATGCAGGATGGCATATTGATAATTAAAAAGAACGGTGATGCAATGTACTTTGCACGGCGAAGCTATGAAAGAGCCAAAGCCGAATCACCTCTGTCATGCATTTATCCAATGGAGAGCTACAGGGAAGCTGCCGAGGTCGCGGGAAGGGAACTTGGTAATACTCTTGTTGAAACTGAAATACTTACTTTAGCCATCCTTGAAAGGCTAAAGAAGTATTTTACAATAAGTCAGATGTTTAGCGTTGACAATATTATTTTTGGCGTAAGAGCTGTTAAAAGTGCTTACGAACTTGATTTATTAAAAGAGTCTGGAAAGAAGCATCAAAAGTTGCTTGACGAAGTTGTACCTTCGATCATGAGAGAAGGCATGAGTGAACTGGACTTTACAGCTGAGCTTTACCAGCAGATGCTGAAAATCGGATTCCATGGAGTTTCTCGCTTCTTCCGATATCAGACCGAGATGATTGCAGGTCAGGTTGGTTTCGGGGAAAATTCCTTGTATCCGACTAATTTTGACGGGCCGGGCGGTATGAAGGGAATGAGTGCTGCAGTCCCGATAATCGGTAGCAGAGACAGATATCTCAAAAAGGGAGACCTGGTATTTGTTGATATAGGATTTGGTATCGAAGGATATCATAGTGACAGAACTCAGGTTTATATGTTCGGAGATATACCTCCTGCCGAGGTTATCAGGGCACATCGTAATTGTATTGAAGTAGAGAAACGTACCGCTGAATTATTACTCCCTGGAAATATTCCTTCACGGATCTATGAAACAGTAATCTCTGAACTGGATGAGGATTTTCTGGAAAACTTTATGGGCTTCGAAAATCGAAAGGTCAAATTCCTGGGTCATGGAATAGGTCTTCATATTGATGAACTACCTGCAATAGCCATGGGCTTTGATGAACCATTGAAGGAAAATATGGTTATAGCTGTTGAACCAAAAAAAGGAATTGCAGGCGTTGGAATGGTAGGTGTCGAAGATACTTATATAGTTACACCGGATGGAGGAAAGCTGATTACGGGTGGAGAAAAGGATATCATTGTAGTATGAAAATAGACAGATTACTGGGTATCATTACAATTCTCCTCCAACGGGATAAGGTGACGGCTCCCGAGTTGGCCTTAAAGTTTGAAGTCTCCAGAAGGACTATTCAGAGAGATGTTGAGGATATATGCAAAGCCGGTATTCCTATAATCACCTATCAGGGCGGTGACGGGGGTATTTCCATTGCTGAGGGCTATAAACTTGATAAAACGGTAATTTCAGTGGATGAACTGAATAATATTATCACAGGTTTAAAAAGTATCGGTAGTGTAGCTAATACTGAGGATATTGGACGGTTGATTACAAAGCTTTTACCAAAGATAAATCCAGCCGGAACCGGTGATAAAGTACTAATTGATCTTGCCTCCCACTATAAGAGCAGCCTTTCCGACAAAATAACCCTTATCAAAAAGGCCATTTCTGAAAATCGGCTGGTCAGCTTTGAGTATTATTCTGAAAAAGGAGTTTCTGAGCGGTTAATCGAGCCATATATAGTTACATATAGATGGTCTGCTTGGTATGTTTACGGCTATTGTACTGAAAGAGCAGGTTTTAGATTATTCAAGCTGAACAGGCTATGGAATTTGAAGCTTCTGGAAGAGGTATTCACAAATAAAGAAATAAACCCGGATGACCTTAAGTTTGATGACTTCTTTCAGGATGACATTATCCTTACAGCATTGTTCGATAAGGAGACAGAGTATCTTCTGGTGGAGGAGTACGGTCCTGATTGTTTTGAAGTGACAGATAAAGGTAAGCTGAAGGTCTCTGTTGGTTTTACAAATAGAGAATATATTTGCAGGTGGCTGCTTTCCTTCGGAGATAAGGTTGAGGTCGTAGAACCTTTAGATTTAAGAGCAGAATTTGTAAAAACGGCAAAAAACTTAATGAAGGTTTATGAACATGACATATAGTTGTCCGGTTCGCTTTGTTATATTAGATAAAAGGGTAGGGCGCAGAATGTAGTTAATATAGATATTAGTTATATCTGATTTAGCTAATCCATTTACTGTCTAGCCTGATAATATTTTGCCGTTTGGGCTAATTCGGAGGTATGTATGATTGAGTCAAGATGTGGAATTATCTGTAGTGAGTGCGACTATAGAGAACAGTTTAACTGTTCCGGCTGTGTAAATATTGATGTTCCGGCATGGGGCCAATGTGAAGTGAAGATTTGCTGTGAGAATAAGAAGCTTCAGAATTGTGGGGAGTGCGACACCTTTCCATGTGCATTGCTAAGTCAATTTGCCTATGATGCTGAGCATGGTGATAATGGTCTCCGCATAGAACAGTGTAAAAAATGGTGTGCAGAGTGTAATTCCACAGGAAAAAAATAAAGTAAGGGTGAGCTTATGGTAATGCTGCAAAACTATAATCAATTTATAAGTAGAGTAAATGAACTTGGCTTTATGGCCTTGTCAAATATCCTTCCAGGTCTTCCATCAGTTGTAGAAGAATCAACAAAGGAGGCCTGGCATACAGGTGACCCAGATACAGATCCTTGGCAATGGAAGGATAGGGCTGCCGAAGAAAAGCATTTAGCCTTTGGCTGTATATTAGGTGGTCATAAGGGGTTTGTCTCCAAGCGTATGTATCCGTATTTTTATGCCTGCTTTCAACCTGTGGAAACAATGGAGTACAGGTGGCAGGAAGGGCTGGTCAATCAGGAAGTAAAGCAGCTTTGGATGCTCTTTCAGACAAAAACCTTGTTGAATACCAGTGATATAAGGCACGAAATGGGTGTGGGAAAAAAGGGCGGCAGTAAAGTTGACAATGCAATAGTTGAGCTTCAAAAACTTTATTATATAACCGTTGCTGGTAACAGACGAAAGTTAAATAAGGCTGGTGAACCATACGGGTGGCCTGCAAACGTCTATGACAAGGTTGAAAATTGGGCCCCGGCTTCATGGCTCAATACTTCCAGGGATTTGGACAAATTAGAAGCCGGTAGGTGTATAATTGAGGAAGGATTAAAGATAAGTCATAATGTAAGAGAAGCTGAACTTAGAAAGGCACTGTCAATTAAGTAAGTAATCTAATAATTAAGTAATCTAATTGTAAAAAAATTGAAACATGTTGTAATTAAAGGCTTACAGATATACACCCCTGCAGTTTTGGGGTGTTATTTAGTTGTTCATATCTTAATGAGCTGGTTAGACATTGAATAGTTGAAATGTTATAATATACCAATGAATGAAAAATAATCAACAACAAAATTATATTGGGGGGTTATCATGAAGTTTGTAATTTCAAAACACTTAAAGGAAGACAGAGAAATTCGGAAAAACATCGGCATTGAGGGAAAAGCTTCCCAAGCTGTTGGGATAGGTAAAAAGACAAGAATTGCGGCACTGGTTATGGCATTTGTAATGCTTTCACCTTTATCAGCATTTGCATCCACAGCTACATCAGCAGCAACGTCCGAGACAAAGGCTTCTACTACATCCGAAAGTAAGTCTGTGACTACAGCAGACAGTCAGTCTGCAACTACGTCTACTTCCACAGCTGAAACAAAGTCTATTCCCGTTTCCGGGTCTGAGTCAGAGTACATGGATTGGGGAAGAACGAAGGGTATTGAAATTGCTGTTGCCAACGGCAAAGCGATTGAACTTAACAAAGTATTTGAATACCGAGATCATAAGATAAAGCTGGAAAATGCTGTGTGGGAAGAGGACTCTCTTTTAGTAACCTTTTCTACTCTGGATGAAGATAAAGAGAACACATTTGTGCCATCCCAATTTTCACTGGTAAATGAAGAAGGTGTCAATATCAGTAACGGTCACGGAATGGAAAACAGTGGTGATGGAAGAGGAATTATTGATTTTAATCTGGAAGAAAAACTTGTAAATGGAGATAAGCTGTACCTAAATATATATACAATACGCCCTAATATCCCCGATACTGATAAACCCGATTATACTTATACAATGATATTGGATAAATCTTTAGCAACAGAGGGTAAAAAAATTAACATTGACAGAGAATGTAAAACTGAATATGGTACCTTGAAATTAACAGCAGCAAGTAACGATGATGGAAGACTGGCTATTGATTATACCTTTGATGCACTGCCTGAAGTAAAAAAACTTATCAGCTATGATCCGAAAACAATGATTCATGTTCACATATTTCCTGAAGTAAGTATTAAAGATTCAAAGAATATAATTCGAGCTAATGGTAGATCCTCCGAGGGTAATGGAGAAACAGGTAAATTATTATTTGAAAGAATGCCTGAATTAAACCAGCCAGTAAAAATATTAATTGAATGCAGTGAAAAACTTGTGAATTGGAAACTTGCTTTAACTGTAAATAGGACTCCATCTGAAACCATTAGTATAAATAAAGAGTTTAAAAGTGAGGACGGTGTTTTTAAGTTAAAAGATGTGCACCTGGGTGCTGCAAGTACCTCTTTAGATTTTGAATTTGTACCCGGAAAAGATTCTAAGGTTAACAGGGTTGAACCTGAAGTCATAATGAATTTAAGGGGTAAGAAAATTCCTGGGTCGGCTAACTACGGGGAACTGAAGGGGAAATTAAATTTCAATTACCCTTTATCAAAAAAAGACCTTGATGATGCGACTATTTATCTCTATTCGGTTAATAAAAGTGTAGAGTGTAATGAAAGTATAAAGGTAGAATTTGACAAAATGCCATCCTATAATCTAAAAATAGATGGTTCGGATATAGTTATATCAAATGTGGTAGTTAAAGACGGAAAAACTTGTTTTGATATTGGGACCAATGATGCCAACAGGAAGTTTTCTGACTTTGAAGTGGGAATACAGTCTGAGAGAAATCATATGTCATGGTCAAGTTCCTCAGAAAATGATAGAGATTTGAATAAATCAAAGAAGCCGATTAAGAAGTCCTTCCAAGTCGACGGAGAGCATAAGAGTCTGGAAATAACAGTAAACACCCTGACTTATACAGATGTATATAATAGTGAAATAAAATTAAAGTAATAATACAGAAATATACAAATCAGACGCCTCCGGTTTATTGCCGGAGGTATTATTTTTTACTACTTAAACTGAAGAGTTTATACAGGCATCTAAAAATATGAGCTTGGGTACCATCAGCTTGACATATATGTGCCGATTAAATACGTAGTAAATAAGAATATCTGTATTATAGCTGCATCACAATATTTATATATACAATTATATAGTTTTCCGTTACTGAATACAAAACCTGATCTAATAACACTACCTCTGACAAAAATAATAGCTGCTATACTGAACAGCGCGGTAGGGAGTGAAACTTGACATACTACAAATATGTTCTTGGAAATGGTGAAATATGGATTATATATAAAATATAGATTATTTGGGAGTGGTTATATGACGAAATGCAATGTAATAATGGAATAGCCATAAAATTAGCATAATAAAAAGGAGAGATATAAACATGACTATTCCAAATATAAATAAAGTTTATCCAAGAAGTAATGATTACCAAACGATATATGTTAAAAATGTAATTACAAGAGACAATATAAAAGTCGGAGATTATACAATATATAATGACTATTGTAATGACCCAAAAGATTTTGAAAAAAACAACGTATTATATCAGTATCCTATAAACAATGATAAATTAATAATTGGTAAGTTTTGTTCAATTGCATGTAAAGCCAAGTTCCTCATGACGAGTGGAAATCACACCAGCAAATCACTATCTACTTATACATTTCCAATTTTTTATGAGGAATGGGGTTTAGATGTCAGCCATATAACAGATGCTTGGGATAATAAGGGCGATATTGTAATTGGAAATGATGTGTGGATAGGATATGATGCTATAATTATGTCAGGTGTAAAAATTGGTGATGGTGCAATTATTGGAACTAGAGCGATAGTTACTAATGATGTTCCACCTTATACTATTGTTGGAGGTATTCCTGCAAAAATTATAAAGAAAAGGTTTAGTGATGATATAATTTCTAAATTGTTGAAAATTAAGTGGTGGGATTGGACAGATGAAGAAATCCAAGCCAATATTCAACATATTCAAGTGGGAAATATTGATAGATTATGTTAATGTTTTGTAGCTAATTATTTATAACTTGCAAATGTAATGAAAAATCTATTTGTCATATCTTGGATTTGGAGGTCTCAAAGAAGAACCATATTTAAATGATGGTAAAATACCTTCTCATAACATCTGCGATTGCTGCGGTTGTCAATTGATTGAAATAAATATTATCATTCATGAAAAGTGACTTGAGAATGAAACGTGTCTTAGCTATAATATAGATGATAGGAGGGATGAACTATAAGGAAAAGCAGGAAACATTGTGCATAGCAAGGGCTATTGCATATCACTCAAACAAAATATCAATAGCCTTTGCTATCCTACAGAATAATTCTTAGGAGGGCACAATGGGCTATGTTCAAGCTTTGGAAGTACTACCCGAAGGATTGATTAAAGAAATCCAAGAATATGTTGACGGGCAAGTTATATACATTCCAAAAATAAAATCAAAAAGATGTAAGTGGGGAGAAAAGACAGATACTAAGGTATATTTTAAAGAAAGAAATTTCGAAATATACAAAAGTTACAAAAACGGCACGACTGTATTTGAACTGTCGGAGAAACATTTTTTAACCCCCAAAAGTATTCAACGTATTATACGGAGTATGCAAATTTTATGAATAGATGTGCCGCTTTACAAAGAGTGGCACATCTATTTTTTATAACAATGTGTGTTCCCCATTTGAAATTGAAAAGGGTATAATGGATTTGAGAAGATAACAAAGAAAGGAAAGGGGGAATATCAAATGGAAATTGTGAAAATTATGGATAGCGATAAAACAAAGTACATGGAATTGCTACTTATTGCAGATGAGCAGGTAAGTATGATAGAGAAATATTTGTATCGTGGTGATATGTTCGCCTTGTGTGATGATGAGGTTAAAGCGATTTGCGTTGTTACACAGGAGCAATCAAGAGTTTATGAAATAAAGAATATTGTTACTGTTCCTGAATATCAACGGAAAGGATATGGACAACATCTAATCTCATTTATTGCTGATTACTACAAAAAATATGGTAACGAGTTATATGTTGGAACAGGTGATAGCCCTACGATACTTCATTTTTATGAGAAATGCGGATTTAAAAAATCACACATTGTTAAAAACTTTTTTATAGACAATTACGACCACCCGATGTATGAAAATGGGCAACAGCTAGTAGATATGATTTATTTGAAAAGACATCTATAAAGTGGAGCATATGCCGCCCAACGGGAAAAATGAAAAACCGTTATTTGGTGGGAGGACAGTTATGTGCTAACAAAATACAAGTAGTCTAACGGCGGCTTTGAAATAACATTCATAGCTGCCGTTTTTCTTGTCTATAGCAATATATCCCCGGCTAAGCCTGGGTGAGCCATTCATACATTTAGAGATGTTGAGAAGGGAGTTGCCACAGAAAAGGCTAATACAGACAAACAGCCCGAATAGCGACATTATAGGGCTAACGAGTCAATGTTTATAGGTGGTATTTGAGTATTACTACACATAACTCCATAAAAACATAAATATTTATATTATATAAATTAAATTTGAGGAGTTGTAAAATGAAGATATTAATAATAAACCATAAAAGGTTTTCGCGTATTTTACTTGTAGGTGCAATAGGAATAGGGCTTATTGTTCTACTTATAACGACTGGATGTATAGGTGTTTTTAAGTCAATAAATGTATTTAATAAAAATCGAGTACTACCTATATATAGCGTTGAGACAGAGAAAAATCTGGTATCAATTACATTTGACTGTGCCTGGGGAGCAGGAGATATTCCAACTATTATGGAAATTCTGAGAAAAGAGAATGTAAAGGCCAGCTTTTTTATGGTTGGACAGTGGGGGGAGAAGTACCCCGACACTGTAAGACTAATTGCAAGCGAGGGTCATGATGTAGCCAACCATGGTTATTCCCATCTAAGAATGAGTACCATAGGTAAAGAAAAGTGCAGAACTGAAATAGAGGTCTGTAATCAAAAGCTTGGTGAAATCTCAGGTAAAAGAATAGAACTTTTCAGACCCCCGTATGGAGACTATAATAATACAGTCATAGAAACCTGTAATGAATTGGGCTGTTACCCGATACAATGGAATGTTGACAGTCTTGACTGGAAAAAAGAGATGAGCAAACAGGCAATATTGGATAGGATTATTAAGAAAACTAAATCTGGTGCTATAATTCTTTTCCATAATGATACACAGTATACTGTAGAACTCTTGCCACAGATTATATCGGAGTTAAAGGCAAAAGGTCTGAGCTTTGTTCCTGTTTCGGAACTGATAATGAGGGGTAGTTATTATATTGATGATCAGGGAAGGCAGCAGAAAAAGTGATGAAGAAAGATATGCCAATCATAATTACTAATTTAAGAAAGAGGAAAATATTATGAACAACGAAAAAGTAAACTGGGGTATTATCAGCTGTGCCGGAATTGCTGAAAAATCCGTTATTCCGGGAATTTTGAGCGCAAATAACGCTCAATTATACGCAATATCAAGCAGAGGAACTGAAAAGCTGGAAGAGTTCAGGAAAAAATTTAACCCTGTAAAGGCGTATCAAAGTTACGATGAACTCCTGGATGACCCTGAAGTAGATGCCGTATATATACCACTTCCAAATGGGCTGCATTATGAATGGACTAAAAAAGCAGCTGAGAAGAAAAAGCATATACTTTGTGAAAAACCAATGGGAATTTCGACTGGGGAAACGAAGCTTATGAAGGAAATATGTGATAAAAATGGCGTCCTGCTTATGGAGGCATTTGCCTATAGACATAGTCCACTTACCTTAAAAGTTAAGGAATTGGTTGACAACGGTACAATCGGCAGGATTAAATTCATGGAGTCACATTTCAGCTTTATTCTTAATGACTTGGAGAATGTTAGGTTATCAAGCAGTTTGGCTGGTGGAGCTACCTATGACGTCGGATGTTATAACATTAATATAATTAGGTATATAGTTGGAAGGGAACCCATATCGATATATGCTACAGGCGAAATCGGGGAGAAATCCGGTGTGGATGAAAGCAGCTGCATAGTAATGGAGTTTGAGGGAGGTATTAAGGCGGTATCCTACTGTTCCTTCCTCTGTTCAAGTAGAAGTGAATATACCATTGTTGGTGAAAAAGGAATTATATCAGTTCCAGTTGTTTTTAATACTAAAGGAGAAACTAAAATAATTAATAAAAATGATTCTGGAACAGAAGAAGTTATTGTCCAATGTCCTGACAACTATATGCTTGAGGTTGAACAATTCGGAAGATGCATATTACAAGGTGAAAAGCCATTTGTGAGTTTCGAAGATTCAATTAATAATGCAAAGGTTATTGATGAAGCTTTAAAACAGATATTAAAAAAATAATCAATCATAAATCATAAAGTATCAATTACTATATAAAAGAAGTTGACAAAATGGTAAATATATGCAAAAATACTTTAAAGTAAATTTGTTTCATTTAAGATTTATGGAATAGGCAGTGCGCTCTAAGCTGTTAAGATCACCCCACGGAGTCATATGGTTCTGTGGGGTTTGATATTTAGGAGGTGACAAATGAACGGTTAAAGAATTTTATAATTTTAAAGCAGTGTCTTGACAAACTGAAAACCGGTGGAATCATTGTTATTTCATTTATATCAGCATATGCTCCCATAATTGATTGCCTTAAAAAATTACCCTGAATCTATATTGAGTAGTAAATCTAGGCTTCTGAACTACCTTATTGATGGAAGAGACAATAAAAATACAGGTTTTACAGATGCATACTTTTTTAATCCTGATAACATTGATGATTTATTGAAAAATTTTAATATTACAAAACTAAAGCTTATGGCCACAGAAGGTATGGGAGCTCTGAGCGAATCGGCACTGATGCAGCTTTCTGAGGAAGCCTTTCAGGAATGGATTGATCTGTTTTATAGGATATCTGACAATGTTAAATTATTTGGTTCATGTGAACATCTGCTATATGTAGGAAGAAAGGATGGCTAAAAATGAATTATAAAGAGATTATTGAAAATTTCTATGAGTATTTGAAGTCAATAGACTCGGAAATAACAAAATTAAAGATTTCTGAAGATAAATGGTCTTTGAGAGAAATAGTCGGACATTTAATTGATTCTGCCTCAAATAATCACCAACGGATTGTAAGGCTTCAAATATCGGATCTTCTGGATTTCCCTCAATACGATTGTGAACAATGGATTAGTATTCAAAAGTATAATAGTTTTGATTGGGAATTTCTTGTTACTCTGTGGTATCACTACAATGGCCTTATACTTCACATTATTAATGGAATTGATGGTGAACAACTACAGAATATCTGGGTTAAGGACGAAGATAACTCAATCACGCTGGAAGAACTTATCCGTCAATATTATATACATTTAGAAAAGCACATGGAACATTTCAACAAAAGATTAGGTGAACTGCTTATATAAAAATAATGAATTAACAGTAAGGAGGACTTCATTTTGACTAATTTAGGATTTATAGGTTTTGGGAGTATGGCGAAAATGCTTGTGAGTACTTTGTTAAATTCAACACCAATTAGCCAAAGGCAGATTTTTATTACCAAACAGGATAAGAGTAAGCTGAATGAAGTCACAAACCTATGGCCTGAAGTGCATTCAGTGAAAGCAGTATCTGAAGTTGTGAAGAGTTCTGAGTACATATTTCTTTGTGTGTAATAAAGGAATTCCACCTGTATTAGATGAGATGTTTGTTAAACCCTGGAAAAGCGGAAAGTGATAAGTCAAAAGGCTACGGCAATGATGGAATAATGTTTTATCAATTAGAAATAGTTAAAAAACATTAGGATTTAACCCTGATTTATGAGCATATTATCGGTAAATTAGAATATTTAGAAAATACAGTAGAATTAATGCTTGAATTTAAACCATTAATAATGCTACAATAACCAAGTTATCAGCGATGACAACGCTTAAAAGCTCAGTTTATGGTAATGGTGGATACCCTTTGAGGGCAACAATAGCTACCATAAATTGAGAAATAAAAAGTGTTGACAGAGTGGTAGCAGGCGTGTTAACATAGTCAAGCTGTCAATGACGGCAACACTTAAACAGCTCAGTTTAAGGTACATTAATTACCCTTTGAGGGCAACAATAGCTACCATAAATTGAGAATAAAAAAAGTGTTGACAGAGTGGTAGCAAGCATGTTAACATAGTCAAGCTGTTAACGGCGGCAACACT
>JAEZKZ010000061.1 GCA_023415305.1 Bacillota bacterium | reverse complement strand
TCTACTTGCATCCGACCATGTTATGATTATTTCACCATTGCCCAGATCAAGTACGTCCGGGGCTTCATCCAGGGTATCATCTTTATCAATTAATGTTGGGTATGACGCACTTCCATCAGCTCTTATTATTGAATAGTATAATCCTGTTCTATTTTCGTCAGTTCTTGACCCTACATCGTTAACAAATACCCATAGTATTTCACCATTAGGCAGATTTACAAGTTTGCTTGAAGGATATGGATATGCGCCGTTTATCATAACTCTTTCGTCAACAGTTCCTCCACCAGAATTTGCTTGCATAGCAGCTCTCATTAATCCATCTCCTGCATTGCCTGTCCATTCACTTCTGTTTTCTAAATAAGCTCTCGTTAACTTATCGAAGCCTGCTAGCGGTTGGTAAAGCCCGCTTTGTGTAGCCATCATAGCTCTTGCAGTTGTAGCGCCCCAGGTTTTAGAGATTATGGTCCATTCCTTTGAAAAGAAGAAAAATCTTACTCCAAAGGCTGCTGTAAATGACACTGAGGCACTAGCACCTAAATCAACAAAGGTAAATTCAAAATTTACTTCCGCTGTTCCTGTCAGATATGCTTTTAATAAAGACACACCTACTCCCAGCTCAACACCTACTCCTACAGTTATAGTTAAATCTACTTCTCCTGTGACCATTCCTTTCCAACTAGTACTAGCATCTAAAAGTGGAGGATTGTCTTCATCCTTTGGTACTAATGACACATTAAGTCCTGCGCCCACTGAAAAACTAAAGGATGCGTATACAGGAACACCAATTGGAGTTATATATGTAAAAGTAGCACTAGTGCTCATTCCAACTTCTCCGCCTATGGCAAGCTGGTTGAAATATACTTTTCCATCATCCTTTAATTCATAAACTAAAACAAGACTTACACTAAATGTTAGAGCAGGAGCATCTTTATTTACCTTGCTCTTTGATTTCTCAACTGCATCCTTCCATCCATCCTTCATGTCGTTATCAAATCCAACAGAAAGTGTAAATAGATTCCTTTCTGTTTCATTAATTTTCCATTCGTCAGTCTCAGCAGTTCTAGCTGTCTTGCTTGTACTACTGCCTGTCAAGGCTTTTATATTTGCTCTATCTTGGTCTGTAATCGGGTTTCCATTTCCTGCATTTGTATTTAGAAAGTCCAGTTTACCTAACATTTGACCAAAAAGAGGCACGCTTGGTATAGGGGCACTGTCATTGTCCACACCCACTTGTATTTTTACCTTATCCGGGTTCTGGACTAAACGTATACCTGTAGCTATTTCCGGATAAGCTGCACCCTGATCATCTATTGGGCGTATAAATATCCTGTCTCCAATGTCCATATTAGTTGGTACACTATTTGGATTTATCTTTGTTACAAATCTCCCAGGTGTTCCAGTTTCTTTTTCTAATTTATAACTATCATTCTTTAGACCACCATCTTTATCCCTAGTTACAATTATAGCTTCTTTAATTGCAACTCCTGCCAATCGGCTTGAACTCAAATCAAATTCAAAATCATAGTTTCTATCTAACTCGTCATAAAGGCTTATGTAACCATTTACCGGTTTCAATTCATCTCCACCGTTTTGGGCTATTTCATAAAGCTTCATATTTGTCAGCTCTATATCCGGGTCTTTGAACAAATCTATTATGATATTATTTTGTCCAACCATCATAGTGCCGGCATACTTATACCCTTGATAGGAATAAACACAGCTATAGCTTTTTCCTGCTTCAAATTTATTGGATTCTAATTTAAAGTTTCCTTTTGAATCAGTGATTGCTTGCACTCCACTTACGGTGATTTCTATACCTTCCAGCGGAGTTGTAGTAGTTGCACTCTGGTTTAAGAAAGTCTTATCTGATACAGATATATTTCCAGATATCACTCTCTGGTCTCTATTTGGGTCGGTCTTTACGAAATTGTAATAAACCGTAGGCATGTCATAGCTCGCCTTCAAATAGTAAGAGTCTCCCACTGTTTTTCTTCTATCTATGGTGCGGTATTCCTTAAATAGAGCATCTTCCGTTGGAGAAATAATTCCATCCTTATCAAGGTCTCCAGTGGCATTCATCCATTCAATATTGAAGTTGCTTTGTGTATACCCATTTATTGTATAGATATCATTTCTGGTAACCTGGTCATATACAATAGGATTAAAAGCATTTCCTGTTTCAATTGCATTATTTCTTTCATCATTTAATGTTATAAATGCACCACTTTGCAGCATAAAATCTACAGGTTGTTCGATACCATTGATTGTCATGGTTGCATAACAGCCATAGTATTTATCTACCCAGTAGTTTAAATCAAAACTATACACTCCGGATTTGTCTCTGGTCAAGGTTTTAGTTTCTACCAGCTGAGCTTTCGCTTCCATTGTATCCTTATACAGATTTAGTTTTATTGATTCTGGTACTACTTCATTATTTGTAGAACGAATCTTATACTGGAAAGTGTATGTCTTTTTACTTGCTTGCTCTTTTTTATAGAAGTCCTGTGTAATATTATCATTAAGGAAATCCGGTAAAATATCCTTGCCTTCTGACAATATCTTAACATCGTAGGCTTCATATTTTGTACGGTTTGTTGGGTTTTCCTGAACGGTTATAGCATTTACAGCAAAGCTAGGCATAATATTTGTAAATCTAGCAGTAGGCTTATAGGTCAATTCTGATTTAACTGCTGGATTTATGTTACTGCTGTCTAGCTCAACCTTATTTGCATTTGCCATAAATGAGCTGGTAGTAGGCAAATTACCTGAAGAACCTACGTTTGTATTATTAAAGTAGGTAGTTGCATCTCCCAATGAATTTACCTTTATGTTGCTATTGTCATCTATAACATACCAGTTATGAACAGTGGCATTGTTCTTGGTAAGTGTCTTGAGTTTTAGAGTGTCAAATCTGCTGATTGAAAACACTCTACTTTTTGTACCATCTAAGAAACCATCAATACTACCCTTGCTACTGTCAATATCCAATTTTATAAATGTCTCATTCTTTGCCTTAAACACAGGGCGCACTTCAATTGACCAATTGCCTTTTGAGTCGTCTCTCAGCAGTGCATTGGCATATAGACCCTGAGTCTCATTTTGGTATACTGCTGCATTTTCTCTGAACCACTGAGAATTCAAGTTCATTACATTTCCTTCGAAATGCTTCCAATTACCTTGTCTGTCTTTAACTTTATATCCCCAGAAGTACACATCATCAGCATAGCTTTTGTTTGTTGAAGTATCTGTATTGTACACTGGATCAAAAGTTATTACGTCACTACGGTATACGACTTTTTTCTGGTTATCACTTACGCTTGCATTATGACCCCCATCACGGGATACATTACGTATTCTCATTGTTCCTACATCTATAGGGGTTCCTGTTCCCACAGGCTCGCCTGATGAGTCTATTCCTGTAACAGTTCTGGCCATTACACCTGTATCATTAGGGTCATTTTCTATTTGCAGTGTATATGGTTGTAAAAACAGGCGTACACCATTGGCATTTACCTTATTATCGGTATTGTCTCCGTTATTCCATGCCCAATATTCTAGATTTGAAGAGCTCCACATCCAGGGCTTTACAGTCAATCCTTGATTATATTGTCCAAATACTCCCTTTTTGGATACCACAGTATACTGATTGTAATCCCACTTGTTCCAAGGTGCTGTTGCTGGTCCATTTATAACAAACTTAGAATTAAAGTCGTAGCTAGTTCTCCATCCGCACTCTTTCCTGCAATGCCATCCGAAGAGCCACCAATCATTATGGTGGTACCATGATTTACCGCTACCAGTATTGCTCCAGCCGAATTCTAATGCCCTTACTCCTGAAAGTGAAATTGGAGCCTGAACTCCGGCACTACTCTTTGCCGCATATGGGTTTATAGTCATTCCATAATAACCTGCATTGCTTGGCTTAGGCGCATTATTGGCATATCTAAGAGTAAAGTCATCAGGCATTACAACATAATTTCCTTCACCCTCCATTTTGCCATTAGGAGTTATTTTTTCAAGAGCTGAAGACTGGTTATTCACCGAATAATCGAGCATAAGACTAGCACCCTGAGATAATGTTCTCATATTAGCCGACTTGGTCACAGCTTTACTTTCATAAAGTGAATATGAACCAGGAGCTTTTGCCAATGTTATTATAGTTTTTTCCTTGCCTGATGTAGCTCGGTTGTCATCTATAACTATTCCAAAAGTCTTATTTTCATCAGTATAAGTTGTAATCAAATTTACCGTAAAGGTTTGTTCGGTAACTCCAGGTAAAAACAATAACTTTTTTGTGGTTGGTATGTAGTCTACATTTGGCTCTGCTGAATTACCTGCAGTTCCTACTGTCACATAGGACATTGTATCTATCCCTTTAGTACGTCTTACCTTAACGGATACTTCTGGAATGCCTGCTTCAACATCAAGCTTGTCCATTTCCATCTCAAATGCCGAAGCTTCAAAAGTTTCATTGTCTATTATGTTTACCCATCCAGTATAGAACTCTCCTATTTCTGCTCCACCAGTAGCATTAGAAAGAACAATAATAAACTGCTCTTCACTTTCTGACAGGTCGTCATCTATAGGTTTTATGAATATGGACTTCTCGTATTCACCATCTTTAAATGTGAGGGTGGTTTCCATACCAGGAATATTGTCATAATAGTCTTGATAGTTATCCTTTAGAGCTTCAGCCTCACTTGGCTTCATATCAAGCTCTTTCCAATCAGGATCGTTATAGGTCTTTCCTGTGAGTATTTTGGATGCACTTCTAAGACCACTTACACGGCTTTCCAGCTTTTGTGCCGCTTCAGCCGCAGCCTGACTTTTATATGGCTCCTGTTGCTGTGGTTCCTCTACTATCTGCTCAGGCTGACTCTCCTGCTGCTGTGGCTCCTCCACTGTCTGTTCAGGCTGACTCTCCTGCTGCTGTGGTTCCTCTGCTGTCTGCTCAGGTTGACCCTCCTGCTGCTGTGGTTCCTCTGCTATCTGTTCAGGCTGACCCTCCTGTTGCTGTTGTTCCTCTGTTGATTCATTCTCTTCTGCTACATTTCCCTCTAACCTCTTCTCCAACTCATCCTTTTGCTCTAAAGTTGGTAGTTCGGTTGTTAATCCTAAGTCATCACTATTTTTAATTTCAGTTTCTTCCTCTGTTGCATTTTCCAATAATGGATTTGAATCCGGATTCTGTGGAATCTCTTCGTTCCATAGAAAACCAGGTACTTCTATTACATAGTCACTGCCATATTTCGTAGAAACGTCAATGGCTTTAAAATCTACTTTTACTTCGCCTTGAGTTCCTCCCTGTCTAACAATTTTTACTTCTAAATTTTTTGTATCTTCGCTTATGCTAAACCTAGTTCCCATAAGTGTAAATACACCATTAGGAAAAAGCTGCGTCATCTCTTCTCCGCCTTCAATGGCCTCTCTCAACTCATTTTGCAGGTTAGCTTCCTGAGCGAATACCGATGTAGGAAAAGAAGAAAGCAAAATTGCCACCGTACATATTATGGCTATTATTTTTCTCATCTTGATTCTCATTAAATCCCATTACCCCCTTTTCAAAACTATATTACACTCTCTAAAAAAGCAGCTTACAACTATATTTTTGCTTTTGTATCTCCGCTGATATCTTGTGTTTGTGTTCTGATAGTGCTTCTCAAGGCTCCTCCAGTCACTTCGTTAAGACTTTCAATATCCAATTCTTCAACAATACCTGCATTGGCAATTTCTTTTTTTACTTCCTCTTCATTTAACTTCTCTTTCATGTTTTCAACTTTTGTCATTACTCTCATCCTTCCTTAACAAATATTTTTGGATAGTTCTATATTAATAGGCAATAAATATTGCTTACTAATTACTATTTTCAATATATATTTTGTTTGCTGAAAGCAACAAATTAAATGGTGGCTTGTAGCTTATCTTCCTTGCTACATCATAATTAATTACCAGGAAGGGTGCTGTTTGATATATTTGAGGCAAGGTCTCCAGCTTTTCTCCGCTAATGTAACGCTTTATCATATCTGCACCAAAACGTCCCACGTTCTTGTAATCCGCTGATTCTGCTGCCAGCAAAGCCCCAAATTTAACATCTTCTGTACTGTTTATTGAGTATACTGGTACATTTGCATCATAAAAAGGTTTTAATATATCTTTAAAATCATCCCCATCCACCAAGGAGGTAGTCAACACAAATAAATCAATTTCTTTTGCCAATTTTTCATAAGCGTTCTTTAAATTATCTAAATATGCGTCGTACTGCTCACTTGTTTCCGGGTCTTCAACAAACTCTCTAATAATTTCGATATTGTTTTCTTTTCCAAACTCGTCCAGTACATCCACACCACTATATATGTAAGCATCTTCAGAGTTGGCATAAACAGTACCTATTTTTTTAGGATGAAATATATCGTTCATAACCTTAATTGTACGTTTAAATCCGTCTGAATCAATTTGTGCCCAGACATTAGGAGTAGCTGATTGTTGTGCATTGGCTACAATACCAGATTTTACTGGATCTGCCGCTGCGAAGCACATCATTGGTATTTCACTTGGCAGTGCTTTAGTGGTCAGTCCTGCTGTTGTGCCCATTGAAATCATTAGACTTACATCACTTTTTGTTACCTTTTGGTCTATATATTCAATTATCTCTGCTTCTTCCATTTGGCCATATTCACTATCTGTTAGTGAAAAAAACGCATCCTCAATAAATCTTACACCCCAACCATCTTGCTTTTGTGAACAAATCCATTTCCATATAACCCTACTGTTAGATTCAACAGGCATACCTTCAGGCAAATTCTTTATAAGCCCGTACTCCTCAAGTCCATATATGAGATTATATAAGGCGTAATCAAATTCATAATAGGACTCTCCTTCGCAATATCCTATATTTAATATTTTGTCAGAATTATTTGTAGTATTACCTGATGCAATCAGCGTAGACGTTAATGTTACTGATAATATTAATAGAGTCAAAAGACTACATACCAATCGTTTTTTCATCACTTATTACCCCCTTGCTAGAAAATTTGTTAATAAACAGGAATGAAATGGCAACGGCAACTACGATTACGCCGGTAACTAATAGGCCTCTATTTCCGTACATCATTACAAACCCGAATACAACTGGGGCAACACCACGAATTGCGCTACTAAAGGCGCCCTCAATACCGATAATTCTGCTTATTCCAATTTTCTTTGATATCTCAAGTGTATATACATATCTGTATTGTAAGCTTGGCATAATTCCGTCAATTACTGCTATCATTAAAACAAGTGCTATAGCATATACGATACTATCACTTAATGCAAACCAGCCCATGCCAACTCCCAGCAGAGCCAACAATGAAGACATTAGTACAATAGTTTTTATTTTCTTTGACAGGAAGTTACATAAGAACGCTCCTATATATGAAGTTGATATGCCATATAGAAGGAATATATGTCCTATACTTGCCGTAGACATTCCTTTCGTATCTGCATATACAGGGAAGAAATAGTCTAGGTACATAGATATAAAAAAGTACGGTACTACAAGGAATAATATGTAGGTAATAAATTTACCGTCGAATTTAAACTTCGTACTGCTTTTTTCTTCAGCTGCATCAACATCTGTGGCCTCTTTAGCTGTACCAGGACGAACATTTACAGCAAATAAAAGAATGAGAACTACTACAAGTAATCCAAAGCCTCCCATTACCAAAAACGCCCCTGAAAATCCGAAAACATCTGCTATTACCGCACCAATTGCCGCAGAACAGCTCATTCCAACTATTAATCCCGCATTTATACTGGAAGTATATTCTTCCAATTTTTGTGATGACGGAGTAAGTACACTGAATATATCGAAGGAGGTCTTTGCACAGCCCACTCCCAATCCCATTATTATCTGTGCAACTATAAACAACATAGGCTCTTTTGCCATGGCTGCAACTATTGTACCGGTTACCATTATCAAAATCCCGGTTATAGCAACAGGTCTCCAACCTCTTTTATCTACAATTTTGCCACAAATCCAGGCTGAGAAAATAGATGTTAAAATCTGTGCCGTTATTGGTATACTCATGGCTATTTCATATGGCAGCCCGAATATAGGCTTGTATATTGACGCCATTACTATAGGAATAAAGGCCATGGCCATATACTGGAACATAGCAAAGAAGAAGAATAATCCTCTGATGGTTCCCAGTGGCTGTATATCTTCATCTATGTCTTTGGTTACAAGCATTTTTCTCTTTTTAAATAGACTTTTAAGACCTGTAAGCAAAGCAACTATAAATATAATAACTTCAGCTGCTATCATTAGTGATGTAACAATAGACACCAAAATTTCGACAATTATGGCATTTAGTTTTTCTTTCAGGTAGGTTTCAGATACCTCTATACGCAATTCCATTGCATTACCATCTCTATCAGGTTCAAAGGAATATGTATGATGAATATCATCGGAGTACAATCTGGAGCTACTTTTTGTAGAGGAATCAGACTCTTCACCAATAGGTTTTAACTCAATGACACTGATTTGATTGGTATTTTTAATAACATCATTAAAGTATTCGTCCATTTCATTTAGTTCTGAGTAATTAATTCCCTGGTCTACTACACTTTTTATGTCTCCTTCAATCTTAACACTGATTGTATCTGCAGTTTGTTTTGTAAGAGCTGTATAACCGGCTCTATATGTATTAAATGAGGTAACACCTAAAAACAAGTTTGAAGCAACAATAATCGGTATAACTATTAAAAGTAATTTCTTAAAACCAAAGTCATGCTTAATTACAAAAAATAGAAGTATAAACAATATTATTGCTACAATAGCAGCTATTACTGTGTAAAATATTATACTTGAAATATATTGCTGAGTATTCTGTGATACGATTTCATTGTTGTATGAAATACCAAATCCGGCAACTATATTCCCTGTGCTATCGCTAATAGGTATTAAAATATGTTGAGTATCATTGTCCGTCCAAGTTAAAAATCCTTCGGTATTATCCAGATTTTCTACCTGGTCTTCTATCTCATCGGGTCTAATAAACTCTGAACCGTTATATGAATTTTCATATAGCATTTCACTATCAATGCCTACGATATATGCATCATCAACATAATTACACAGTTTTTTCACCTGTTCAAACAAGTCCTCTATTCCATAGTAATTTTGCAGCGACTTTCCATATTTCAGTGAGTACTCCAGCTTGTTTACAACCCCTGATGTTACAATGGCATTATTTGCTGCAGTAGATTGAGTGTAGTTGTTGTTAAACGATACTATATTAAGTATGGATGTTAATGCAAGTAAACCTGCTACTGTTATACTTACAATCAGTGCAAACAGCATCTTTTTCTTCATTTTATTATCTCCTCTTATGCAATCTGTCTTTTGGCCATCTTAGCAAATAGGCCTTGCTTCTCCATAAGTTCTTTATAATTTCCTTCTTCCACAATCCTCCCACGGTCTAAAACTATGATCCTATCGCAGTTTATTATTGTGGATAGTCTATGTGCTATGACAATTCGCGTATTTGACATTTTGCTTAATGTTCCTACGACTATAGCTTGCGTTATATTATCTAAAGCACTTGTTGCTTCATCAAACATTATTATTTGAGGATTGTTTGCCAATGCTCTGGCAATCATCAATCTCTGCTTTTGCCCACCTGATATGCCCCCGCCATCCTCTGATAGTATGGTGAACATGCCCATAGGCATTGCTCTTATATCGTCAGCTATTCCAGCCTTTTCAGCAATCTGCCATGCTTCTTCCAGTGAAATCCAAGGAGCACAAATAGCAATATTAGAAAAAATATCGTCTGCAAATAATGTGGCATTTTGCATAACAACACCAATCTGCTGTCTAATTGAATGGATGTCCAATCCTGAGAGTTCCTGATTGTCATAATAAACTGCTCCTGTATGGGGTTGTTCAAAGCCTAGTAGTATTCGCATCAGTGTGGATTTACCACATCCGGAAGTTCCCACTATAGCTACATATTCCCCCTTTTTTATAGACAATGACAGGTCGTCCAATATAAGCGGTCCATCCTCTGTATATCTAAAACTAATACTATTTACATCTATATTCCCTGACAAATTTCTAAGCTTTGCTTTTCCACCTGTATTTTCAGGGAGTTCTTGCAATACAGGTTTTGCAATATTAAAGTTGGACCTGATCAACGATATTTGCCTTACAATACTATGAAATTGGTATAAGGAAAATATAAATGCTCCAAATGCCGTATTAAAAGCAATGTACTGTGCAGGTGTTATATCGCTTTTTGCAACTACCCAATATATTAGAATATTTGTAGCTATACTAAAGGAGCTATATATTGCTCCTGATATAGTCAAAATAATATTTGGGCTGTACAACACATTTGCCTTTTGACTGTATTTATCTGCCCATATTGAAAATGCTCTTGCTCTAGCCCCTGCCACCTTAATCTTTGAAATACCCTGTAATAGTTGGTATACTACACCTGATAACTCTGCAGATTTATTTGAAAGCTTCCTTTGCTGTTTCGCCTCAAGCATGCTGGTAGTAAAAGAAAATGCCAATAATATAAATATTATTATCACCGTAGGCAGTAGCAATTGCGGTGCTATTACAGCTATTTGGTATAAATATACAAATGAAATCAGGGCTGACAATGATATCGCCACAGTGCTTCCACTGAGTAAAGTAGCGACCTGTTCTAATGCTTTTACTTTCTGTAAAACTTCACCTGTTGTATATTTTTTAAAAAATGTTGCAGGCAACTTTAAAACCCTGGCCCAAGCGGCACTTTGTACTATGCAAATAACTTTGCTGTTAATCCTTGCGATTAGTAAATCTTTTAGCAATCCTGCTGTTATAATACTTAAAAAGCTCCCAATCAATAACGCTACTATGGGCATTAAGTCATCTATCGTCCCGGATGGTAATACTCTGTCAAAGATTATTCTATTTATTATTGGCAATATCATTCCAGCTAAGCCAATTGCCACTGCAATACAAATTACGTAGGTTATTTCAGCTGTTGATATACTCTCAAGCATATACTTTATCAACTTTTTGAATGATATTTTTTCATCAGGAAAAGGTTTATAAAACGCAGTGGCTCTCCTATCAAACAGCTTGCTGGTATTTTCGTTTACTACCTCAAATTTTTGAGTTTGAGGATCTATAAACTCGTAGCCGCCTAACCCTTTTGGATGAAGAATGATATAGATATCATCACTGACAAATTTACACAGAATAGGGTCTACAGCCTCAATCCACCAGTTTTCTCTAAGAGTTATCTTTCTGCTCATTATTCCTGTAGCAGTTTGCATATACTCCAATTGATCATTAATATCTTCAAGTTCTACAGGTATACTAATCGGAGCATATCCAAAGTATGCTGTAATGTTATTGATTACATTTCTAGTATTGTTTTTGGAGGTTTTATAATTGAAATACTTCCTTCCAGAATTTGATATGGAATGTAGTAACTTACTATATGACTGTTCCAACAGCTCATTGTCTCTCTCTTTTTGAGCTGTTATTTTTGTCTTAAAGTCCTTCACCTTATCACCTCCGTTCTAGTCAGCTGTAACTAGACTCGCATACTTTCCATTAAGTTTCATAAGTTCTTCATGGGTACCGCTTTCTACTATACATCCCTTTTCCAAAAATATTATCTGATCTGCGTCTCGTATTGCGGATACTCTGTGGGCAATTATAATCATTGTCATATGCCTCTTTTTTATAGCATCCATTACTTTCTTTTCAGTAGTTGTGTCCAGGGCACTGGTAGCTTCGTCCAATATAAGTATTGAGGGATTTACGGCAAGCGCTCGGGCAATGTCTATTCTTTGCCTCTGCCCGCCTGACATATTTCTTCCACCTTCTAATATTATGTTTTCATATCCACCTGTTCTTTTTACTATATCCTCATGGATACACGCATCTTTGCAGGCAGTTATTATATCTCGCTCCTTTACAAGTTCATTCCACATCGTAATGTTGTTTTTTATAGTATCATTAAATACTGTAGCCCCTTGATCAACCACAGCAAGAGAGTTTGCAAAAACCTCCTCGGGATATTGAGCTCGAATTTTTCCATCAAACAGGATCTTTCCTGCCCTGACATCATATAAGCCGGATACCAGCTTTGCTAATGTGGATTTGCCGCTGCCTGTACCTCCAACAATCGCAACAGATTTTCCAGCCTCTATTTTTAAGCTGAAGTTGCTTATTATGGGCTCTGCTAATCTGCTATAGCCAAACGTTACATCAACCAGCTCTATGTTTCCTTTTAACTGATGATAGTCCTGAGCAGCACTTACTTGTAAAGCTTCTCTGCTATTATCCTTTGATAAGCCATCAACATATGAAGTATCAGTTTTGTATTTCATTACATCTTCCACTCGTTCTGTCTGAGCCTTTACAGTCTGCATTGCTTCACCTAAGTCCAACAGCATGTTAACCGGTTGCAAAAACTCATACATAAAGCCTTGAAAGGATAGTAGAATTCCTACTGTAAAGCTGCCGTTCAAAATATTATAAACACCCATAGCTATTACAAAAACATCCAGCAGCTTTTGAAGAATTTGTGGGATTACTCTGAGGTAAATATTTTTAGTCTGTATGTCCTTGTTTCCATTAATAACTTTTACCTGATTTCCCATCCATTTTTCAAAGTACCCGTTTTCAGCACCGCTGGCTTTAATAGTTTCTATCATATCTACCCCTGCCAGCGTCATTCCTGAAAGCCTGCCTATATCACGCATTAATACTCGTGACTTGTCAGCATTTAATTTTGATATGTAAGTAACAAAAGTAATATTTACTATGGCAACAACCAAGCCTACTAAAGCTATAAGAACATCAAAATAAATCAATACTGCAAGGTACAGGCCTATCATGACTACATTCAAAAAAACAGGTGTTATTTTTGTGCAGACAATCTCCGCCATATCTTCATTGCTATCCTGTCTTTCACTAATATCACCGGCATAGCGTTGAGCAAAAAACTCTACCGGAAGGCTTAAGATATGCCAAATAAACATTGTACTTGATGACGTCGCAAGTTTACCTCTTACTTTAAGAAGATATATTGCTTTTAAAGCTTCTACTATAAAATTCAAAAGCATAGCTGCTGCCATAGCTCCTAAAACAGGCAACAACCAATCGTTTGATTTATCAAAGAGTATGTAGTCGGTAAATATCTTTGAAAACAATGGAGTCAATGCAATAATAAGCCCGGATAAAACGCCCAGAATAAGTATAAATACAAGGGGAACTATACTATGCTTAAGTCTTTGCTTCAAAAATACAATTATGCTTTTTGGCTCACCTTCAGGAATGAATTCTTCAGATGGCACAAGCTCCAGTACAATCCCTGTATACATTCGGTTAAATTCATCTAATTTTATATTTACTCTACCTAATGCAGGGTCGTTTATTAACACAGAGTCTTTTTTAAAACCACAGATTACAACAAAGTGGTTAAAATCCCAATGTATGATTGCCGGAAGGCGGACATTTTGTTTCAAGCCTTCAATATCTGTTTTCAGTGCTCGTACCTTCATTTTGTAATGCATTGCAGCCCTTGCCACATTTTTTAGGTTGCAGCCATCTCTTGAAACACTACAGTCAGATCTTAATTGCTCTAAGGGAATAAACTTTTTGTAATAAGCCAAGATCATACACAGACTTGCCGCGCCACATTCCACATTCTCC
>JAEZKZ010000059.1 GCA_023415305.1 Bacillota bacterium | reverse complement strand
GTCTCAAATAATGATAATGTTCAAAGATCTCTATCTTTCCCAAGTCAGGAAAATACACCCGACAAAATAGTTGAATATGCCAAGGTAAATGATTTTCTAAATAATATATTTGAAAAAAGGGTGGAATACTCTTCAATTTTAATATTTGGAAATAATGCTGAATTATATTACAAAGGCAAATCACATATAAATTATAACTATGACTTTATAAACAATGCTCTGAAAAATACGAATACCAATACTCAATACATAGGTTCACATGAAAGGCAATACATTAATGATAATAAGATGGTTTTCAGTGTGGTTAAAAAAATCCATTCCATAAGGAATTTCAAAGAAATAGGATATATAATTTACGATATCAACTACAGCTTTTTTAATGAATTAATAAACAGTCTCAATTTTATTGAAACCAACGATATTATGATTGTTGATAACGATGAAATTCTATATTCAAAGAATTCTAACAATGTTCACAGAAAAATAGATGCACAGGTTTTTGAAAAGATATATTCGAAGCCCTATGACAGTACTTTTCTTACTGTGGGAGCCGAAACCTTCTTTTACACCTACTATCCAATAAATGACACCAATTGGAAAGTTGTTTCGGTTCATTCCCTTGCATCCTATAATTCAAAGGCTAACAGTGTTATCAGATTGATGCTTGTGACAGCTATATTTTCAATATTACTGACGAGCCTGGTACTTGCCATCATATCCTCCGCTATTACAAGACCCCTAAAAAAGCTGGAGTTAAAGATGTATCAGGTTCAGAACGGAAACTTTAACATTCATTTTATGTCAAAATTTAACGATGAAATAGGTAAATTGGGTAATTCCTTCAATTTCATGGTATCTAAGCTTAATTCACTGATCCAAAACGTTTACGAGGCCCAGATTGCAGAAAAGAATGCAACCATATATGCACTTCAGTCTCAGATTAATCCACACTTTATATACAATACCCTGCAATCTATTTCGGATTTTGCCGAATGCGGAGAAAAAGAAGAAGTATCTGCAATTTGTCAATCGCTCTCTTCAATATTCCGATATAGTATTGAAGGTGAGGATAGATATGTTCATCTCTTTGAAGAAATTGAGCATGTAAAAAATTATATATATATTCAATCCATAAGACTAAATAATAGGTTTAAATTTGATATTGATATTCCTGCCGGTCTGCTTGATATAAAAATTCCAAGGTTGATACTTCAGCCAATAATAGAAAATTCCATTTCACATGGTATATATTCAAAGTTTGACGATGCTGCTATCCATATTCATGCATACTCTACCGTGAAAGACCATTGTATATGTATAAGGGATAATGGAACAGGAATAGAACCTGCTAAATTAGATGCCATAATAGAGATTTTCGCTAGGGATGCCCAGGATGAAAGCAGTGAAAACAAATTTAACACCCAATTTCTAGGACTGAACAATATAAACAGGAGACTCATCCTGAATTATGGCAAGGAATACAGGCTGACCATCAACAGCATTGTCAATATAGGAACCGAAGTAATAATCAGGATTCCCAATCAAAATAGACAAAGTCTGATTTAAAACTATAGCAAAGGACGGTAGTGGATATGTTTAAAGTAATTATTGTTGATGATGAAGATATTTTCAGAAGAAATCTTATTAATAAAATTCAATGGGGGGACTTGAATTGCAGCCTGGCAGGACAGGCTTCCAATGGTATTGAAGCCCTGTCCCTGATTGAATCTTCATCTCCGGATATAATCCTTTGTGATATAAAAATGCCCCTTATGGATGGCCTGGAGGTATTAATGTCTCTTAAAAAGAATCTGAATATAAAATTTATAATACTTAGTGGATTCAATGATTTTGAATTTACCAGAACAGCCATCAAATACGGAGCCTTTGATTATATACTTAAACCAATAAAGCAGGAAGAACTGACAGGTGTATTATTACGTGCAATAGAAGATCTTGAAAGTACAAGTATGGCAGTAAGCCATAATATGAGTCTGAGTATTCAGATAAGGGAGCAACTGCTGAAAAAGTATGAAAGTTTATTGATACATTTTGTTGAATCCAAGGATCTGACCAACATATACAAATATATAGATGAATTTTATTCCGAACTGGGTACTGTTTCAACACCTGAAGTGTATATGAACACATTTAAAGAATTTGTTTTTCTTGCAAGCAAAATATGTGATATTTTTATGCTGGACAAGAACTTTATTAACGATAACTTTTCAAGCAGTGCTTTAATTTATAAAACCCCACAGCAACGTGATGCTATAATCTACTGTGTCAAAAGCATTTTTAAAAGAATAATTGAAGAGTTAATCTGCCAGAACAATTCCGATGGAAAAAGGATTGTAAATGATATTATGTCATATGTTGAAAAACATTATAATACCAAAATAACGCTGGAATCCATATCCAGACAGTATCACATAAATCCATCCTATTTCAGCCAAATTTTTAAAAAAGTCACGAGTGTTACTTTTTCAGCTTATTTGATCAACATTAGAATAAATAGAGCGAAGGATTTGCTAAGTAATACCGATTTGAAAATATATCAGGTATCGGAAATGGTAGGCTATGAAGACGAAAAGCATTTCAGCCAGCTGTTTAAAAAGTATACTGGCCAGTCTCCTACTGTATGGGTAAATAATAAACAACAGGATTTGTAAAAAATTGTCATATACTTTGAATTCCAGGTTACAACAAGAAAATTCGCTTCGCTCAGTTTTTTAGTGTTTATTTCAATACTGTGAGCGAATTTTCTTTTTCGCTAGGGAGGACTACTCCCCCCTTTGCACCCCCTCAACACCGGAAAGGGGAATCCCCTGACATAATAAATTCAGGATTTATACTTCTAGCATAATTAAAGAACTCCTCACCAAGCTTCATCTACCCTTTTTAAATATTTTTGCAAATTCTCTTAATTTTAATTCTTACAGGTTTATCTCTGCCCATAATACGCATTTGCACCGTGTTTTCTCAAAAAGTGCTTATCAAGCAGGGTCTGCGACACCGGCTCAATTCCTTTGTGTAAATAACTTGCCTGTAAAGCCATCATTGCTACTTCTTCTAGAACAACAGAGTTGTGTACTGCATCATTTGCATCCTTACCCCAGGTAAATGGCGCATGATTTTTCACCAAAATCCCAGGTATATAGTTTTCATTGCTTCCCTTAAAAGTTTCTACTATAGCCTTTCCAGTGTTTTGTTCATACTCACTATTTATTTCTCCATCAGTTAGTGCTCTTGTACAAGGTATTTCTCCATAGAAATAATCTGCATGTGTAGTACCATATGCAGGTATTGCCCTACCTGCCTGTGCCCATGATGTAGCCCATCTGGAATGAGTGTGACAAACACCACCTATCTCTTTAAATGCATTGTATAAAGCAACGTGAGTTGGAGCATCTGATGACGGATTTAACCTTCCTTCAACTATATTTCCTGACAAGTCAATAAGAACTATATCCTCCACAGTCATTACATTGTATTCAACTCCGCTTGGCTTAATGGCAACAATTCCTCTGCCTCTATCAATACCACTTACATTGCCCCATGTATATGTAACCAGACCCTTCAAAGGCAATTCAAGATTTGCTTTTAATACACTTTGTTTTAATTCCTCAAGCATTATTTTTCCTCCAGTTAATGTTATTTACAATATACTCTTGACGGTTTTTATTTCAACTAAAAAATAGAAACACTAAGAATTGAAACTATAACACGTATTATCAAGTATCTCAGATACTTTTTTATAAAGCATATACTTCTTATCATATACTTCGTAGTTGGTACAATTGGGCTCCAGCCGCTGCTTTATTTTGACCATTTTTGCTGCAGCTTCTGTTATATCTCCGTACTTCCCGGCAGCAACGGCCGCTGCCATTGCGCAGCCAAGTGTCCCAAGCTCTTTTGTCTCTATAATTTCTACCGGCAGCTTAAGAATATCTGCAAACATCTGTGCCCATAGCATTGAATTTGCAGCTCCTCCTGCCAAGCGGATACAGTTTGTATATGTCCTGTTGGCCAGTAGCTTTTCAAGATGCACTCTGTGGCAAAAAACTATACATTCCATTACAGCACGAATAATGTGAGCTTTGGTATGATGACTGTCAACTCCTATTAACGAAGCTTTAGCTTTAGGGTTATAATTAGAGCCATACAGATACGGCAAAAATATAATATTTTGCTCGTCAGGCGCAACCTTTTCAGCCAGCATATCACAATATTTGTATACATTAACGCCTTCAGCTTTAGCTAGTTGCTTTTCTTCCTTCATAAACATATCTATAAACCAGCTATGATTCCCTGCCGAAGTAGGACTGCATTCTTCTATCAGGTAATAATCTTCCATACAGTAGCAAGAATTCATCATTACTGATTTGTTTAACACAGGTTGCTTAGAAATATATTCATTAATGCTCCATGTACCAGCTATCACTGCAATATTTTCTTCATTAGTAATATTCATAGCAATGGCACAGGCATCAATATCAAACATTCCTCCTGCAACCGGAGTACCTTCAGTTAGCCCTGTTTCCTCACATGCAATTGCACTAATAGCTCCACAAATGTCCGCAGATCCCTTTATTGGCGGTAGTGCTTCAAATAGTGCCTCCAATCCGTATTCTTTCAGTAATTCTTTATCAAAATTACGTTCTCTTAGATTTAATAGAGATGAACCCGAATAATCTGTTATCTCGGCATATGCCTCACCTGTAAGCTTAAATCTTATGTAATCCTTAACTCCAAAAATCCACTTAATGTTATCAAAAACTTCGGGACTATTGTCTTTAAGCCAGCATAGGAGCGAAACGGGCTGGCTAGCTAATATATTTTGATATGTTTTTATAAATACTTTATCAAGAGTGCCATCCCTTTTCCATTTTTCAGGGTACATCCATGCCCTGCTATCTGTTGAAATTATACCATTACAGCATGGTTTATCATCCTTCCCCCATAAATATAAGCCTTTGCCATGACCAGTACATGCTATTCCTGCTATTTCATTGGCACGAATTCCAGACTTTTTTATGGCTTCCTTTATTACCTTGCAGTTTGCTGCCCATAGCTCATCCATGTCACGTTCTGTAAACCCGGCTCGTGGAGTAATCATTCTAATACTTGCTGAAGCACTGGCTATCTCATGGCCACCTTCATCAAATATAACTGCCTTAGTTAAGGTCCCCCCATTATCTATTCCCATAAAATATGCTGACATAAGCTTTTATCCTCTCATAAAACTAATCAAATTTTTCTCTTAAAAATTCATTTGCATATTTTAATTGTTGCTGCCAATCACCATTCCCGGTGTACCAGAATTCACCTACAAACAGATTAACTCCCATTCTTCTGACCTCACTGATAGCACGCTTAAAATTAACATGTCCGGTACCATACGGAATCTCTCTAAACTTTCCCGGAACAGTCTCCTTAAGATGCATTGCTGAAATATGCCCATTGCCAAGAGCTATATCCATATATACATCGTAATTATGATGGATGGATGCATTAGTTATGTTCCCTAAATCCGGATAAACCTGAAGATATGGTGAATTAACTGCTGCGACATATTGTATAGCTTTCTGAATGGTATTCATAAACTCAGTTTCCATAGTTTCAAAAGCCAAAATTATACCCTTACTGGAAGCCATCTCTACACTATACTTTAGATTTTCAAGAAAGTACTTTCTTGTTTTCTCATTGGATTGGTTGTAGTATTCATCGTACCCTGCTATCTGTATAATCCTTATTCCCAAGTCAGTTGCAAGGTCTATTGCATCCGACATTATTTCCATAGCTCTGGCTCTTGTTTTCTCATCCTCACTTCCAAGAGGATATTTTCTATGTCCGCTCAGACACATTGTCAAAATTTTAGTACCACTTGTCCAAATATCCTGAACAATTTCCAAACGCTGTTTCCTACTCCATTTAAGACGTTCAAGTTTTTCATCAGTTTCATCAATGCTCATCTCCATAAAGTCAAAGCCAGCACTTTTTGTCTCTAACAACTTATCCTTAATGGATAAGTTGTTAGGCATTGATTTTTCATATAAACCTAATAAATAATTTTTCATGGAAACCTCCTAAAGAAATTAGCCATTATTTACTTCTCTTGGTGTTTCAGGATTATTATTTGCAAAGTGCTTAAGCATAACCAGATTATCGAATTTGCTTTCATTTGTAATGGTTATACCTATCTTTGCTGCTTTTTCACTTACAAAATATTCATCTGCACTCAGCTGGCCAAATCTTAGCAGCACGGGTGTTTCGGCATCATACACTCCGAATTTTCCATGTCCCTGTACAAATACACATCCATATGCTGCCTGATCTTTAATTACAACTGTCTGTCCAGGATATATTGTCAATTCTTTTGCAGCGATATAGTCATTTGCATATGTAACCCATTTTTCAATATGCTTATGGTCTGATGTGCAAACAACAGGCGGCCTGAAGAAGGTCTTTTTATAATGAGGGTCAATATTCTTTTCCCAATCGAGAAGACTCAATACATAATCCATATCGTATTTTTTATCCTCAGGGCAATTCTCTACCAGCATCTCGTATGGAAATACCTCGCTTGAAACTATATTTTCAAATACGGAGTTAACATCACTATTCCACTGTGGTTCGTATGTGAGATAGGACCCTGGAGCATGTATTACGCCGGGAGGAGTGAACCAGCCTGTACCCAGTTCTATTCTGTAAGCTCTGGAAAACTCTGTTATTCTGGTATCTCCCTTTTCAAAATCAATAAGTCTTTGCTTTACCTCATTCTTTGTAACATCTGGATCAAATCCAAAATATGTATGTGGAAATTCTCCGGAATAATTGTTGAGCTGAGGTGGGTAATAATATGCTTCCGGCTTTCCTAACCTTCCAACTCTCGCAGCTGCTTCGAAGTCCAGATGAACATGATGAAACAGCGGTGCCTCATAGTCAAAGAATTTCGAATACATAGGCCATGTACCATATTTTGACTTTAACTCATCCCCTATTATTTCAGCACCTAGTTCGTCCACTGCTGATTTAAAGAGAAATTTATCTTCTACCCTTTCAGTAGGTGCTACATAGCTCATACCCTCATCCCATGGGGCAAGTTCGCCGTTCATAGCAGGAATCACAGAAGACAACCACCGCTCTTTTATTGAACCTCTATTAATCCCAAGTGCATAGTAATCATCCGGGTGCAGCTTAAGTCTCCGCCCTGCTTTTGAAAACCTCCTAGGAACAAATACAGGTGCAAGCCTTAATATCCCTTCGCCCTTCTCAAATGTTTCTCTGATTACTTTTGAATTACTCATAATAACCTCCCAAGCCAACTTTTGGCACAAATAATAATGAAATTATCGTGGAGGTACGTGGCCAACTTACTGCTGTATCTTAATTTTTTCACGCTTAAACCTCCTAATATTCTTTTAGAGAAACGTTTCTCTATTCATTAAAAAATTTATCTTATTACTGCTACCAACCAAGTAAATCCCAATTTTTTTCTCCTCTAAGGTCTGTCGATTGCCTTATTATAAGATTAATCGGTAATTCTATAACTATAGTATCTGCATTATTTCCTTTAATTCTTTCTATCAATAGCTCTGCAGCTGATGAGCCCATTTTATATTTTGGTACATTTATAGTAGTTAAGGAAGGCTCCACTATAGATGCTACAAATGTATTATCAAATCCTATAATCTTAATATCTTCCGGTATTCTAAGACCATTTTCTTTAATAGCTTTGATCGCTCCAATTGCCATCTGGTCATTGGCTGCAAATATACCATCTATATTTGTTCCATCGAGTAAAATTTCTTTCATAGCATTATATCCGCTAAGAGGCGAAAAATCTCCACCGACTACCATTTCAAAAGTTATGTTTTCTTTCGCAAGCTCCTCTTTATACCCTGCAATTCTATCATTTACAATACATGATGAAGCAGGACCAGAAATAAATACAACATTTTTAGATCCGTTATCAATGAGATGTTTAGTAGCAATGTGTCCCCCATTGCAATTATTTACTACAACTGAATCGATTCCATACATATCAAGACGTCTTTCTATACTGACTACAGGTATCTTCTTTTTGTCATTACCAAGTGAGGATAAATGCTTGTAATACTTTTCATTTTGCTGTTCAGACACTGAGTCAATAATAATACCATCCACCCATGTGCTTTCTAGCATTTGTACAAATTTCTTTTCATCATCAAAATTATCATTTGTATTATAAAAAGCTAAGCTATATCCATTTTTAATAGCGTAATCTTGAATTCCTTTTATTAACTGTGGAAAAAAAATTCTATTTATATTGGTAATAACAACACCAATAGTCTTTGTTTTCTTGCTTTTAAGGCTTCTTGCAACAGGGTCTACCTCATATTCTAATTCATTTATAGCATCGTTTACTTTCTTTTTCAGTTCATCACTTACATATTTAGTATTGTTTATCACATATGATACAGTAGATATTGACACCCCTGCTTTAGCTGCTACATCCTTTATGCTTGCCATTTTAATTTTCTCCTTCAAAGAAACGTTTCTACAGTTATATAATACATATTATTACACTCAAATACAAGTATCTATTTTATCTTTTTTAATTTTATTTCTCATTACACAAAAACAAAAGCGGAGATCAGGTTTTACCTGTCTCCGCTTTTGCATTAATTATATTAATAATAATTACTTATTTTGAGAAAACTGCTGTTACTCTATAACATTACTGATGCTGATATCCTTGTAACGGCTCATACCTGTACCTGCAGGAATAAGCTTACCTATGATAACATTCTCCTTCAAACCTACCAGTGGGTCTACCTTACCCTTAATAGCGGCTTCGGTGAGAACTCTTGTAGTTTCCTGGAAGGACGCAGCAGACAGGAAGGATTCAGTAGCAAGTGATGCCTTTGTAATACCCAACAGGGTACGTTCGCCTGTGGCCTGTGTCAAGCCCGCTTCAGCAGCCTTGGCGTTTTCTCTTTCAAATTCAAATATGTCAACCAGTCCACCCGGTAACAGATTTGTATCTCCGGCATCTTCTATCTTAACTTTTCTCATCATTTGTCTTACTATAACTTCGATGTGCTTGTCGTTGATATCAACACCCTGCATTCTGTAAACTCTCTGTACTTCCTGCAGCAGGTACGCCTGCACTCCTCTTATACCCTTGATTTTAAGGATATCATGAGGATTTACCGAACCTTCAGTCAATTCATCGCCGGCTTCCACAACATCTCCATCATACACCTTGATTCTGGAACCATAAGGTATCTGATAGGATTTTGTTTCACCATCCTCTGCTGTTATGATAACCTCTCTCTTTTTCTTTGAATCAGCTAACTTAACAGTACCCGGTATTTCGGATATTATTGCAAGACCCTTTGGTCTTCTTGCTTCAAATAGTTCCTCGACACGGGGGAGACCCTGTGTAATATCATCACCCGCAACACCACCGGTGTGGAAGGTTCTCATTGTAAGCTGTGTACCAGGTTCACCGATTGACTGGGCTGCAATAATACCCACTGCTTCGCCCACGTTAACCGCATCACCTGTAGCAAGGTTTGAACCATAACATTTTGCACATATTCCGACTTCGGAGTGGCAAGTGAGTACAGACCTTATCTTAATCTTCTTATACCCAGACTTAACAATCTTATCTGCAACTTTCTCAGTTATTACATCATCCTTTTGATGAATTACTTCACCTGTGTTCGGATCGGTAACGTCTTCAACTGTATATCTTCCAACAAGTCTCTCTGACAATGGCTCAATTACTTCAGTACCATCTTTAACATCGCCTATTTCAATACCTTTGTCAGTTCCGCAGTCAAGTTCTCTAACGATAACATCCTGTGATACGTCAACAAGACGTCTTGTAAGGTAACCTGAGTCAGCCGTTCTGAGCGCAGTATCGGCCAAACCCTTTCTGGCACCGTGAGTAGAAATAAAGAATTCCAGAACGTTAAGTCCTTCACGGAAGTTTGATTTGATTGGTATCTCGATGGTCTTACCTGAGGTATCGGCCATCAAACCTCTCATACCTGCCAGCTGCTTAATCTGGTTAATATTACCTCTCGCTCCTGACTGAGACATCATGTAAACAGGATTGAATCTGTCAAGGTTGTCAATAAGAGCTTTGGTAATATTTTCACCGGTCTCGGTCCACGCACTGATAACAGAATTGTATCTTTCTTCGTTGGAAATAAGACCTCTCTTGTACTGCTTAACTATATTATCAATTGTATTTTCAGTTTCCTGCAAATACTGTTTCTTAATTTCAGGTATAACCATATCGGATACACTGATGGTTATTGCACCTCTGGTTGAGTACTTGAAGCCCAGAGCCTTGATCTTGTCAAGGATAACTGCTGTTTTTGTAGTACCGTGAACTCTGATACATTTATCAATGATCTTTCCAAGTTCCTTTTTACCAACCAGGAAGTTGACTTCCAAGTCAAACTGCTTATCAGGGTCGCTTCTGTCCACAAAGCCCAGGTCCTGAGGTATTGCATCGTTGAATATAAGCCTTCCGGGAGTACAAGAGATAAGACTTCTCTTCTTTACTCCGTCAATTACTTTATCAATACGGACCTTGATCTGCGCATGAAGTCCAAGAACGCCTTCCTGATAAGCCATAAGCACTTCATCCATGCTTGAGAATATCTTACCGTCTCCGGGTTCGTTGGGTTTTTCTATTGTCAGGTAATAACTACCCAAAACCATATCCTGTGTAGGAACGGTTATAGGCTTACCATCCTTTGGTGCCAACAGGTTGTTTGCTGACAGCATAAGGAATCTTGCCTCTGACTGAGCCTCTGCTGACAATGGTACGTGAACAGCCATCTGGTCACCGTCGAAGTCAGCGTTGTACGCTGAGCATACCAAAGGATGAAGCTTTAACGCCCTTCCTTCAACAAGTACCGGTTCAAATGCCTGAATACCGAGTCTGTGAAGTGTCGGAGCACGGTTGAGCAATACAGGATGTTCCTTTATTACTTCTTCAAGTACGTCCCAAACTTCATTTCTCACTCTTTCAACCATACTCTTGGCACTCTTGATATTGTGTGCCAAACCGTCGTTAACCAGCTTTTTCATAACAAACGGCTTAAACAGCTCCAGTGCCATTTCCTTAGGCAAACCGCACTGGAATATCTTAAGGTCCGGTCCAACAACGATAACCGAACGTCCTGAGTAGTCAACACGCTTACCCAGCAAGTTCTGACGGAAACGTCCCTGCTTACCTTTAAGCATGTCGGACAAGGACTTGAGTGGTCTGTTACCCGGACCGGTTACAGGACGTCCTCTTCTTCCGTTATCGATGAGCGCATCCACAGCTTCCTGAAGCATACGCTTTTCGTTTCTAACAATTATATCGGGAGCTCCCAAATCAAGGAGTCTTTTTAATCTGTTATTTCTGTTAATAACCCTTCTGTAAAGGTCATTCAAGTCAGAGGTTGCAAATCTTCCTCCGTCCAGCTGAACCATAGGTCTTAATTCAGGTGGTATAACCGGAACCACATCAAGAATCATCCACTCAGGACGGTTGCCTGACAATCTGAAAGCTTCTACAACTTCCAATCTTTTAACAGCTCTGATTCTCTTTTGACCTGTAGAATCTGCCAGATCGTTCCTCAGCTCTTTTGAGAGGTTGTCAAGGTCAATTTCCATAAGCAGTTCTTTTACTGCTTCTGCACCCATTGCAGCCTTGAAGCTGAGCCCGAATTTCTCAACGCTGTCTCTATATTCCTTCTCAGTAAGTACCTGTTTCTTGGACAATGGTGTCTGTCCCGGGTCAATAACCACATAAGAAGCAAAGTACAATATCTTTTCAAGGGATCTTGGGGACATATCAAGAATTAAACCCATTCTGCTGGGGATCCCTTTGAAATACCATATGTGTGAAACAGGTGCAGCCAATTCGATGTGACCCATTCTCTCTCTTCTTACCTTCGAGCGGGTTACCTCAACTCCACATCTGTCACATACTATACCCTTGTATCTGATTCTTTTATACTTACCGCAATGGCATTCCCAGTCCTTCTGTGGTCCGAAAATTCTTTCACAGAACAAACCGTCCCTTTCAGGTTTTAAAGTTCTATAATTAATTGTTTCAGGATTTTTTACTTCACCTTTTGACCATTCTCTGACCTTTTCCGGAGAAGCTAATCCTATTTTAATAGAATCAAAGTTGTTCAGTTCAAACATATAGCTTATCTCCCTTCCTTAAAAATCCTCGTCGTCAAAGTCATTACTTAAATCCTCGTCATCAGCAAATAATTCGTCGGTCAGTTCTTCTTCAAGATTATCTCCTGTACTGATGCTTCCGATATCGAGATCATCAATGTCCAGATCATCCTCAAGCACATCATCTCTCAAGTCATCATCGAAATCATTTGTTATGATAACTTCATCTTCTCTGCCCTCAATGTTTACATTGAGTTCTTCAAGATCGTCATCAACCGATTCCTTAATTGCAATTTCTCCCTGTTCTTCAGAGTATACCTTAACATCAAGGGCAAGACTCTGAAGTTCTTTGATAAGAACTTTAAAGGACTCAGGTATTCCAGGCTCAGGAATGTTTTCACCCTTAACAATAGATTCATAGGTTTTTACTCTACCTACAACATCATCTGACTTAACAGTAAGAATTTCCTGCAGTGTATACGCAGCGCCATATGCCTCCAGCGCCCAAACTTCCATTTCTCCGAATCTCTGTCCACCGAACTGAGCTTTACCTCCAAGAGGCTGCTGAGTTACGAGTGAGTATGGACCTGTAGAACGAGCATGTATCTTGTCATCAACAAGATGGGCAAGTTTCAGGTAATACATGTACCCTACTGTTACTCTATTGTCAAACGGATCACCGGTTCTACCGTCATATAGCACGGTTTTACCATCAGGATCTTTTCCAGCCCTTATTAATGTATCTCTGATATCTTCTTCCGTTGCACCGTCAAATACAGGTGTTGCAATCTTCCAGCCCAATGCTTTAGCCGCAAAGCCAAGATGGACTTCAAGTACCTGACCGATATTCATACGTGAAGGAACGCCGAGAGGATTAAGAACTATCTCCAAAGGAGTTCCGTCAGGAAGGAACGGCATATCTTCTTCAGGGAGTATTCTTGAAATAACACCCTTGTTACCGTGTCTTCCGGCCATCTTATCTCCAACGGATATCTTTCTCTTCTGAGCAATATAACATCTAACCAACTGATTTACTCCGGGTGGCAGCTCATCGCCATTCTCACGGGTAAATACCTTAACGTCCACTATAATACCTGATTCACCATGAGGTACTCTCAGGGAAGTATCACGAACTTCTCTTGCCTTTTCACCGAATATTGCTCTCAATAAGCGTTCCTCGGCTGTAAGCTCGGTCTCTCCCTTAGGAGTAACCTTACCAACAAGTATATCACCAGAACGGACCTCAGCACCTATTCTGATTATTCCTCTGTCGTCAAGGTCCTTTAACGCTTCTTCACCAACATTTGGGATATCTCGCGTGATCTCTTCAGGCCCAAGCTTTGTATCTCTGGACTCAGCTTCATATTCTTCAATATGGATTGAAGTATATACGTCTTCCTTAACAAGCTTCTCATTTATAAGAATAGCATCCTCGTAGTTATATCCTTCCCAGGTCATGAAGCCTATGAGAATATTTCTTCCGAGTGCAATTTCACCATTATCTGTTGAAGGACCATCAGCGATAATATCGCCCTTCTCAACTATTTCGCCCTTTCTTACGATAGGTCTCTGGTTCAAGCAGGTACCCTGATTTGAACGCATGTATTTAAGAAGTTTGTAAACATCCTTCTGACCATTCTTTGTTTTAATTGTGATTTCGTTTGCAGATACCTTGTCAACTACACCTGCATTTCTAGCTATTACACAAACACCTGAATCTCTTGCAGCTGTGTATTCTATACCTGTACCAACTATAGGAGAATCAGCCTTTATCAGTGGAACAGCCTGACGCTGCATGTTTGAACCCATGAGGGCACGGTTGGCATCGTCATTCTCAAGGAATGGAATCATTGCAGTTGCAACAGAAACCATCTGCTTTGGAGATACATCCATATAGTCCACTTTATTGCTTTCAAACTCCAATATTTCATGTTTGTATCTTGCAATTGCCTTGTTTGAGATAAAATGTCCCTCATCATCCAGAGGCTCTGTAGCCTGTGCCACAATGAATGGGTCTTCAACGTCAGCTGTAAGATATACTATCTTGTCTGTAACTCTTCTGTTTTCCTTGTCAACTACTCTATAAGGTGTTTCAATAAAACCATACTCGTTAACCCTTGCATAGGTACTTAAAGAACCTATCAAACCGATGTTTGGTCCTTCAGGAGTTTCTATAGGACACATACGACCATAGTGAGAGTGGTGAACGTCACGGACTTCGAAGCCCGCTCTTTCTCTGCTCAAACCACCGGGACCCAACGCACTTAATCTTCTCTTGTGAGTCAATTCGGCGAGAGGGTTGGTCTGATCCATAAACTGTGACAACTGGCTGCTTCCAAAGAATTCTTTAATTGATGCAGCAACAGGTCTGATATTTATAAGAGCCTGCGGAGTAACAATGTCTATATCCTGAATAGTCATTCTTTCTCTTACAACTCTTTCCATTCTGGATAGACCAATTCTGAACTGGTTCTGAAGCAATTCGCCCACTGAACGAAGTCTTCTGTTTCCTAAATGGTCTATATCATCTATGGTACCTATTCCATAATCAAGATTGATTATATAATTTATTGAGGAGATGATATCCTCGACAGTAATATGCTTTGGAATCAGATCATTGATTCTTTCAGAAAGAGCCTTCTTAATCTGATCTCTTCCGCTGTTGTTATCAAGTATTTCTTTTAAAACAGTATATTGAACCTTTTCGGTTATGCCTATATCCGTAACATCAAACTCTACAAACGATCTTATGTCAACAGTGTTGTTTCCTATTACCTTGATGGATTTACCTTCAACCGTAACAAAT
This sequence comes from Bacillota bacterium, assembly GCA_023415305.1. Taxonomy (GTDB): domain Bacteria; phylum Bacillota; class Clostridia; order Acetivibrionales; family DSM-1351; genus Ruminiclostridium. The sequence continues at coordinate 4,273 of JAEZKZ010000059.1, read as the reverse complement.
ACAACGTTTACGCCGGAATTCTGAACTAATTCGGCCTTTTCCCTGCTTATCAGTTCACCGGCTTCAACCAATACTTCACCTGTTTCAACAGACACAATGTTTTCAGCTGCAATCTGCCCGATGATCATGTTTGCTAATGAGAGCTTTTTATTAAATTTAAATCTACCAAATTTGGCTAGATCATATCTTTTAGGGTCGAAGAATAAGCTATTTAATAATGTTTTTGCGCTATCAACAGTTGGAGGTTCACCAGGTCTTAGTCTCTTGTATATTTCCAAAAGACCTTCCTCACTTGTTTTTGCATTGTCCTTTTGAATGGTAGCGAGGATTCTTTCATCTTCACCTAGCAATTGAGTAATCTCGTAATCAGTACCATAGCCTAAAGCTCTTAAAAGCACTGTAAGAGGCAGCTTCCTGGTTCTGTCAATTCTAACTGACAGGATATCATTGGAATCTGTCTCATATTCAAGCCATGCACCCCTGTTAGGGATTACTGTATTCGAGTACAACTTTTTACCTACACGGTCAAACTTCATTGAATAGTAAATACCAGGAGATCTGACCAGCTGACTTACTATAACACGCTCTGCACCATTAATTATAAAGGTACCGTTGTCTGTCATCAGAGGGAAATCACCCATAAAGATTTCCTGTTCCTTAACTTCTCCGGATTCCTTGTTAATTAATCTTACCTTCGCTTTCAGCGGAGCAGAGTATGTAGTGTCTCTCTCCTTGCACTCTTCAACACTATACTTTGGTGTATCATCAAGCGAGTAATCAACAAAATCCAAAATCAGATTCCCTGTATAGTCCATTATTGGAGATATATCTCTGAAAACTTCTCTGAGACCTTCATCCAAAAACCATTGATAGGAATTCTTCTGAACCTCTATCAGGTTTGGCATTTCCACGACTTCTTGAATTCTGGAGTAACTCATCCTGGTGTTTCTACCCAATTTTACGGGTTGTACCATATTTATATCACCTCATAAACTTATGACTTAACAAGAATCCGACCTCTAAATTATTTTGACCATATTATGATAGAATGTCATAATGAATTCAAATTCAATTTTACTTGTCAGATTCTTTGGGAATATTTTAAAATTTCGCATAATTAGAATTATATTATGAGAAATTAAAAATCAAAACACGTAAGCTGTCAGTACTAATAAAGGGCTTAATCAAAAATACTAATTATTGGTACTGTGCCTTAAATCCGGTATGCCAGCACGTAACTTTATCCGGTATTTAAGTTGTATATAATTTTCAAAAATACGCATACTGAACCTATAGTTACAAACTATTACCCAGTATTTTTACAGAGTTGCAGACATTAAAATATTATTAGCAATTTTTGTCTTATTTATTCGTAATGTTGCATTTTTATTACAGCTCATGCTATAATTATTAAGTAAAAAGCGATATTTCCCTTTGGGGTATAATAACACAATTTTAATGCAGTGTATAATGATATCATAGTTGCTACTGCTTGTCAATCGTCAAAACGTATTAATAAATACGTTTTTTGTTTTGTTTTTTACATACATTTACCATGCTATTATTCTTAATATTAAAGGAACAACCGTTTTTTAAAAAAAGAGGCCACTCTCAACTATCTCGAGTAGCCTCTTTTTCAATTCTGAAATCCCGGTTTACCCGACGAGTTTCAGTTTGAGATCAATATTATTTGATTTCAAGTGTTGCTCCAACTTCCTTGAACTTAGCTTCAAGAGCTGCAGCTTCGTCCTTTGAAACGTTTTCTTTGATAGTCTTAGGAGCTCCGTCAACGAGATCCTTAGCTTCTTTCAAACCAAGACCAGTTGCTTCTCTAACAACTTTGATAACCTTGATCTTATCTGCTCCAACGTCCTTCAATATAACATTGAATTCAGTCTTTTCTTCAGCTGGAGCTGCTGCTCCGCCTGCTGCTGGTGCTGCTGCAACTGCTACAGGAGCTGCTGCTGATACTCCAAACTCTTCTTCAAGAGCCTTTACGAGTTCTGATAATTCTAATACTGTTAAAGCCTTTACGTCTTCGATTAATTTTGTTACTTTTTCGCTAGCCATTGTATAATTACCTCCAAATAATTTTTAATTAAGATTTTTAGTTTTAAATCAACATATTAAATTAGTTTTATAATTAAATAAAATTAATTTTAAGCATTTGCTTTTTGTTCAGCAATAGCATTTAATGCTACAACCAAACCTCTCATATTTCCGTTCAAAACATTTACGAAGCCGGAAATAGGAGCATTGAAGCTTCCCAATACCTTAGAGATAAGGACTTCACGTGATGGCAATTCAGCAAGAGCTTTGATTCCATCAATATCAATTACCTTACCCTCAACAACACCAACCTTGAGTTCGAGCTTTTCGAACTTCTTGGCAAATTCTGAAAGAACTTTTGCAGGTGCCACAGCATCAGTAGAACTGATTGCCATTGCAGTAGGACCATTCAAGTAAGGATCCAGTCCTTCGAGTCCGTTTTCCTTCATAGCAAAACTGGTTAATGTATTTTTAACTACTCTATATTCAACACCAGCCGCTCTTAAAGCATTTCTCAATTCTGTATCCTGCTCAACGGTTAAACCTCTGTAATCAGCCAATACAATTGTTTGTGCAGCTTTAACTTTCTCAGTTAATTCAGCAACTACCTGCTTCTTTTGTTCAAGTATTTTGTTACTAGGCAAAACATCCACCTCCTTTTGCGGTTTAGTAAGAAAAATATACTAAAGTTAATTTTTCACCTAAAATAAAAAACCCTTTGTAAGCACACAGACATACAAAGGGTGATTAACCATCATGAAGTTAACTTAGTTATCATAGTTCATCTATAATTTAGAAACTCGATTACCTTTATTAACTCGTGAATTGCATTACAATCCACAATCACAACCTCGGCGGGAAGATAATAACATCTGTTAGGCCTCTGTTCTAAGAACATCAGCTCCCACTGTCTATGGCTTACTTTATTTTACGATATAGACTATTGAAACGTATTTCAATATGGTCATCACGCTTGACCTTTATATAATAATACTAAACAAGCAATTTGTAAAGTACCTTTTTTAGAAGTCAACTAGTCTTATTATTCAACAACCTTGATTGGGTTGATTTTGATACCAGGTCCCATAGTTGAAGAAACTACAACGCTCTTCAAGTATTGTCCCTTTGCAGCTGCAGGCTTAGCCTTAACCACTGCTCCAAGAAGTGTATGGAAGTTGTCCATAAGCTTCTCTGTACCAAAGGAAACCTTTCCTATTGGACAGTGAATAATATTTGTCTTGTCAAGTCTGTACTCAATTTTACCGGCCTTGATATCAGCGATAGCTCTTCCCACGTCCATTGATACAGTACCTGCTTTTGGGTTTGGCATAAGTCCCTTAGGACCAAGCACCTTACCTAATCTACCAACAACACCCATCATATCAGGGGTTGCAACTACTACATCATATTCAAACCAGTTTTCATTCTGAATCTTTGTTACCAATTCTTCAGCACCAACGAATTCAGCACCGGCCTGTTCAGCTTCCTTTGCCTTGTCTCCCTTTGCAAATACCAACACTCTAACCTTTTTACCGGTTCCGTGAGGAAGTACTACCGCACCTCTAACCTGCTGGTCTGCATGTCTGGAGTCAACACCAAGCTTTATATGAACCTCTACAGTCTCATCAAACTTAGCTTTTGCAGTTTTCTGAGTAAGATCGAGAGCTTCTGCAGGATCATGAAGCTTTTGTCTATCAATAAGTTTTGAGCTTTCTTGATACTTCTTTCCTCTAAACATATGTCACACTCCTTAAGTGGTTGATTATTGTCGGAAACCCTTGGTTTCCTCCCACGAACTGAAACTAGTAATTCAAATAAGAGGATACTAGTCTATTACTACGATACCCATGCTGCGAGCTGTACCAGCAATCATACTTGCTGCCGCATCAACACTTGCCGCATTTAAGTCTGGCATCTTCATTTCTGCAATTTTACGAACTTCTTCCTTAGTTATCTTTGCAACTTTGTCCTTGTTTGGCTTACCAGAGCCGCTTTCAATCTTGCATGCTTTTTTCAGAAGAACAGCTGCTGGAGGAGTCTTTGTGATGAAGGAGAAAGATCTGTCAGCATAAACTGTTATTACAACAGGGATAATTAGTCGGGGGTCGTTTGCTGTTCTTTCGTTGAATTCCTTACAAAAACCCATAATGTTAACGCCGTGCTGTCCTAAAGCTGGTCCAACCGGTGGAGCCGGAGTTGCTTTCCCCGCAGGAATCTGAAGTTT
>JAEZKZ010000042.1 GCA_023415305.1 Bacillota bacterium | reverse complement strand
GTACAATCATCGAAGCAAAACTGGATAAGGAAAGAGGACCTGTAGCCACTGTTCTTGTTCAGAGAGGTACCTTGAAGATAGGTGACTCTATTATAGCTGGTTCGTCCTTTGGTAGAATCAAGGCTATGAACAGTGACAAGGGTTATTCCATAAAGAGCGCCGGTCCGTCTATGCCTGTAGAAATTCTGGGTATGAATGAAGTTCCGGAGGCTGGAGAAGTGTTCTATGCCGTTACTGATGAGAAGGTTGCTAAACAACTGGTTGAAAAGAGAAAGTTCAAACAGAAGGAACAACAGTACAAGGCAAGTGCTAAGGTTACACTTGAGGATCTCTTTACACAGATTAAAGAAGGTAAGGTTAAAGATTTAAATATCATTATCAAAGCCGATGTACAGGGTTCAGTTGAAGCAGTTAAGCAATCGCTTGAAAAATTAAGCAATGAAGAAGTTAGGGTTAAAACCATACACGGGGCTGTAGGTGCGATTACCGAATCCGATGTTACTTTGGCTCAGGTTTCAAATGCTATAATCATCGGCTTTAATGTACGTCCCGGTGCAAATGTTACCGAAGCTGCAAAGAACGCCGAAGTTGATATGAGATTGTACAGTGTAATTTACAAGGCCATCGAAGACGTTCAGGCTGCTATGAAGGGTATGCTGGAACCTACCTATAAGGAAGTTATTCTGGGCCATATTGAGATAAGACAGATATTCAAGGTTTCAGGAATAGGAACCATTGGCGGAGCTTATGTTACAGATGGTAAGGTACAGAGAAATTCAGAGGTAAGGGTAGTCAGAGAAGGTATTGTTATCCACGAAGGCAAACTTGCATCACTTAAGAGATTCAAGGATGATGCAAAAGAAGTTGTTCATGGCTATGAATGTGGTGTTTCAATCGAACGCTTCAACGATATTAAGGAAGGCGATATTATTGAAGCCTTCGTAATGGAAGAAGTTAAGAGATAAACAACAGTTATTTGGAATAGGTTGAAGTGGATTAAATTCCAATTCAACCTATTCGTATATTATGGCGTTGTAAAATATCTTTATAGAACAATTTCTTGTTCAGTAGTTGGCAATACTATTAATGAAAAATTATATGAGAAAATACTAGTTTATTGATAAGAAAATGGAGGATGGAATTTATGGCTGATAGAATTGTAAGAATTTCCGAAGAGGTTAAAAAAGAAATAAGCAGCATAATTCAAAATGATCTTAAAGATCCAAGACTTCCAAATATGGTAAGTATTATATCCTGTAATGTAACGAAAGATTTAAGATATGCAAAAGTGTATATAAGTGTATTGGGGAATGATGAGCAAAAAAAGAATGCAATAAGTGCATTAAAGAGTGCAGCCGGTTTTATCAGACGTGAACTTGGACATAGGTTGCAGCTCAGATATACTCCGGAAATACATTTTGAACTTGATACATCGATTGAACATGGTATATACATTAATAAGCTTTTGGATGATGCAAAAAAAGAACTAGGTGAATAAAGAGAATTACTTCGTCCTATAAACAAACGACAGGTAACATAAGGAGAGGTTAGAATGGATAGGGAAATAGTCAAGCTAATAGCTGAAGCCGGAGGAATAGCAATATTTCCGCATGTTTCTGCAGACGGAGATGCAATAGGTTCTTCTCTGGCACTTGCTTTGGCTCTTAAAAGTGCGGGGAAAAATGTTGTTGTATATATCGAGGAAAATATACCTTTGGTCTACAGATTTTTGCCGGGCGCAGAACTGGTACGTTTTGTTGAACCACAGGATGAAGTTATGGACGTTAACATAGCTTTGGATACAGGTGATGTAGGCAGACTCGGAACAAGAGCAGATGCGTTTTTTAATGCGCCCTGCACCATAAACATCGACCATCACGTTACCAATACAAAGTTTGCTTTATTAAACTATGTAGATGATAAATCTGCCTCCACCGGTGAAATAGTTTATTCTTTATTGAAAAAGTTAAAGCTGGAAATAGACAAAGATATTTCTGCCAACCTGTACACAGCTATTTCAACTGATACAGGAGGGTTTAAATACAGCAATACCACTGCCCAGACTCATAAGATTGCATCAGAACTACTATCAACAGGAATTGATATTGGTGAATTATCTCAGAGGATATTTGACAATACCACCTATTCCAAGCTAAAACTTACGCAAAAAGCGATTGAACTGTTAGAGTTATATCACGAGAATAAACTTGCCGTAGTGACACTCTCACAGGCTGATATCCAGGCAACGGGAGCAAATGATGAGGACTGTGACGGTATAGTTAATATAGGTAGGTCTATAGAGGGAGTAGAAGTATCTCTTCTTATAAAGGAAAAGAATAAGGAAGAAGTCAGAATTAATTTACGTTCAAAAACCTTCGTAGATGTGTCTGAAATAGCAATTTCCTTCGGAGGCGGAGGTCACAAAAGGGCTGCAGGCTGTACAGTAAAAGGTTCCTTGAGTGAGGTTAAGGAGCTTCTTATAAAAGCTGTAATAGAAAAGCTGTAAGACTTACAATGTAGCAAATTCTATTTTTTTCGCGACAGTATAGAAAGGGTATAAATGAACGGAATAATAAATGTATTAAAGCCGGCAGGCATGACCTCCTTCGATGTTGTAAGTTTTCTTAGAAAGTCTGCAGACCAGAAAAAGGTGGGACATACCGGAACATTGGACCCATCTGCGGTAGGTGTTCTGCCTATATGCCTTGGAAATGCTACAAGGGCTATTGAATTTATAATTGAAAAGGATAAAATATACCGCGCAGAACTAACACTTGGCTCAGCTACCGACACACAGGACTCCTCCGGAAATGTCATATATACTGGTGAGGTAAATTTTGATAATGAAGCTATATCAAAAGCCATAATGAGTTTTGTTGGTGAGAGTGAACAGCTTCCACCAATGTATTCGGCTATAAAAATAGATGGAAAAAAGCTGTACGAGCTTGCGAGACAGGGAGAAACTGTTGAGCGGCAGCCCAGAAAAATCACAATCTACAAAATTAATATAATCCGCATTTGGGATGACGAAGTTTATAAGCCGACGGGTACTCAAACTGCAGACAAGTCTGCTAGGCTGCTGGT
>JAEZKZ010000003.1 GCA_023415305.1 Bacillota bacterium | reverse complement strand
GTCGTTGATGCGTCCGTATTCGCCCACGAACTCATCATATTGGCTGTTTAAGCGGAATTGTGCTTTCTTGATCTCATAATCACCGTGGCCTTCAAGCTGAATGTCGATCAGGCCGTGCAGCGCTTTTGACAGCGATAGCATACCTCGAATTCTTTTTTCAGCCGTGTCGTTTGTTTCATACAGGTTCATACGCGCATTTTCGCGGTAGTACAGCTTGTCGTTCACGATGGCGAACGAATAGTTCTTGACGCTGGGGTCTGCCGGAATCGACGCATCGGCTGCGTCCGGCTCGTCCATCATGTATCCGTCATCGATCTCAGCCTCGATGTGGGATATGGCTTCGGTGAGTTGCCTGCCTAAATCGGCGTTCTCAAGCGGAATGCAGGCTGTTTCGTTCTCATTGCCATACATACCTTTCCAATGCTCCATAGTCCCCAGGACCATGTGAGGGTTGTCAATATAGTATTGGTTGATGGGTACACCATCTGCGGTTTCGCCCAGATTTACCCACTCCGGCTCGATGTCCTGCAAGCTGTCTCTCTTTTTCAAGAAAAGGATATCGCTTGTAACATCCGTCCCCGCGTTGGCCTTGAACGCATTGTTCGGGAGACGAATGGCTCCCACAAGCTCGGCGCGCTGGGCGATGTACTTCCTGACGCTGTTGTTTTGTTTATCCAACGTGCCTTTGGATGTGATTAGGGCGACGATACCGCCGGGGCGCACCTTATCCAGGCATTTCGCTATAAAGTAATCATGGATGTAGAAATGATGTTTATCATAGCGCTTGTCGTTGATACCGTATGAACCGAACGGTACGTTGCCAACCGCCACGTCGAAAAAGTTGTCCTGAAAAGCCGTGTGTTCAAAGCCGGTGATCTGGATATTCTCGCGCTGGTACAGCTGCCGCGCGATGCGTCCCGAAACGCTGTCGATCTCCACGCCGTAGAGACTCGATTCGCTGAGCGACGGTGGCAGCAGCCCCAAAAAATTGCCGACACCGCAGGCGGGTTCGAGAATGTTGCCGCCCGAGAAACCCATATTTTCAAGCGCCCTGTATATGGCCTTGATGACTACGGGAGCGGTGTAATGGGCATTCAAAGTGGATGCGCGGGCAGCCTTGTACTCCGTTTCGTCCAGCAGCGCCTTCAATTCAGCGTATTCGCCGCTCCATGAGCTGTCCGTATCGTCAAAAGCTTTGGATAAGCCGCCCCATCCGACGTATTGCGCCAAAACCTCCTGCTCATCAGCGGTCGCCATTCTGCTTTCGCTCTCGATTTGTTTTAATAACCGAATAGCGGCGATATTGTGGTGGTACTTCGCCTTCGCGCCGCCAACGCCCAAGGCATCGTCCGTGATGTGGTAGTTGATACGTTCCGTTTCTTTCGCCGCTTCGGCAGGTATGGTATCGAAAAAGCCTTCCCGCTCAAGTTGCCTTTCAATGGACGATAGCCGGTCAGCGCGAGAAATCGGGAAGCCGACGCCGTTTGCAAAAGTGATGTCTTCGAGCCGGATTCGATCTGATTCAATATCAATCTTTTCAACACAATAGGTGCGCTCATCCAATGTAAACGTCATGCCGACTTTTAGTCGTGGTTTCGACGATGTTTCCGGTTCTGCCTGTTCTCCGTTCCCGATAATGATGGTATCGTCTGTCCGGGATATAGGCTGCTCGCTGAGATCCAGCGGTTCATTCCGGGAAACACGTGCCGTGTCAGCCATGACCTGACGGATAAAGGGATCGTTATCCAGCTTTTCCGGGTCATCCAATTCTCCGTTAACAATACCTGCCTCAGCCAACCGTTTCCGAATGTAGGCAGGGTCAACATCTGCTAAGGCATCATCCTCATTAACAGAAAAAGCGGAGGGCATTTCGCTCTCCGCTTGCGTAGCGGGCTCTGCTGCTTGTGGTGGTGTTTGGCTGTATGCATGATTCTCGATTCGCTGCACGACGTCAGGGGGAAGATCGTCGCGGTAGAACGTGACCGCGCCGTCATCTGCAATATGGGCAATGGTTTCGTAATCCCCGTTCACCTCATTAAGACGGTTCCAGACCGTTGTTCCGTTGCCCAGCATGCCAAACCCAAGTTCATATTTTACATCAGGGGTATCGAATGAGTCTTCTTTTTCAGCCTGTGGACTGAACCGCGCGGCGCTAAACAGGTCATCGGGGATATCAAAGCCGTACTCACGCCCTTTATCATCAAAAAGGATGGACAGTGATTCTTTATCGGGGTCGTGGTATCTGGCCTTGGTCAGCACATGCCCCTGAAATTCAAGGTTGCGCAGCCATGTGTTCAAGAAAGATGTGAGTTCACGATGGAGAGTGGGTCTCCATTTATTGTTTTCAAGATAGACTTCCTGATACACGCCCAGATAGTCATTTTGATATGTGGCGGGTAGGACTTCCTGTTTATGAAAATCAACGATCAGCTCCATATCGGGGTCAGCCATAAGGTCGCCGTTTTGTTTTCCATAATGCGACACAGCCAAACGATTATCGCCAATCCATTCGATTGACAAATCCATGAAGCCATCCGCCGACAGTGTAGCATGGCGGTAACGTTTATCCATGATATGTGGCGCAAGAGTCGTAAGCCGTGCAAAGTTCATCTGGCTTTGTGTTCGGCGTTTTTTCTCATCAGGCAGGGTTGTTTCTTTGGGAATGGCCTCTATAACAAAAGGAGCCTCATCAGCTCCTTTTTCCTCGATATTTACGTTTACCGTTGGTTTGATCAGCGGTTTCTCATTAGGGTATCGCTGTTCAAAGTATCGTTCGTTATCGATCAGCTCTCCGGTGCGCTTCGCCGCCATCGCCCATGTCAACTTGATCGGCTCATCCGCAAAACCCGATATCTCAATACCTTTGCTGTCATAATCCTCAAAGCCGCTTTTGGTTTGAGTAAAATAGACCGTTCCACCACCGATACCGTATTCTTTTTTGAGGAAATCAGCTCTATCCTTATTCGCCGGATTCGCAAAGAAAAAGTCAATGATCCTCTGCTTGCCGCCTTCAAATCCGCTGCCCCCCAGCAATACCACATTGATGGCATCCTGCTCGGTTATCTCGTCAGTATCAGCTCCCGAACCAGCTCGCTCTCGATTTCCGTGATGCGCATCGGCCAAAGGTTCTTCGGCGTCTGCTTCTTCATCTGCTCGATCTGCTGGTGCATCCGCTCCTGCATCTTTCGCTCCACTTCCTTGCAATGCGGATACAGTGTCCCGCCCATAATCATCTGGTTGAACCGTATCGGATGATACTGTTCCAGAAAACCCTTCTTCATCAGGCCGTACTTCGTCAGCGGCTCGTCGATCTGCCCCAGAATCTCCAATTCGGGATACAACAAGCCGTCCACTTCCCTGTAACTCATTTCCATATATTTGGCTCCTTTCTTGTTTTCGGTTTTCGCGCTCGATGGTTTTCACGGACATTTCAATTTCCCTGAGTACCGTTTCGGAAATATCGCTGACCGCCGTACCCAAGAGTACCATAGTATCCGGCGTATTGAAATTATAGAGGTGAGAAAAATCATCCGCCTTTACCGCGCCCTCTTTTCCACACCGAAACAGTACCGTAGCAAGGACGCTATCACGCAGTGTATCTCGCAGCATGACTGTAAGATTTAGTTCGTCCAAGTCGGTCAAGTAGCTTTTTTCCTTGGCATATTTGAGCTCGGCCAGCAACTCCGGCAAGCTGTCTTCGATCAGGCTGCCCGCGACGGCTTCGATTGTTCCATGTAGCGCAGCGGGCAGGGTTTCAAGCTCAAAGCTATCGGCAAGCTCTCTGCTGATCCTGTCCTGATACGCGTCGTTATACGCCCAGATATATGGCATTTTACTCCCATTGGTGTCCGAAATATCGAACACATAATGGAGTTGCGGGCGGCTGCTTTTGCGGTCGATGAGGGCAATGCCCTTGGAACCACGGTTGACGTAGCGGTGCATTTTGTTGTTCCAGAGGTCAAAGCTCGCCACGGCCGTGGCATCCGGCCTTTGCGCATAAACAAGCAGGCTATCCCTGAAGCTGTATTTATACAAATGCGCTGCAGACCGCAGGTATTCAAGCCAGTGGTCACGCCCCGACAGTTCTTTTAAAGTTTTGCTAAGCATTTCTTCAATATATCGCAATTTTTCTGCCATCAGTACCCTCCTTCTGATACTTATCACTGTCATATCTGATATGTGGAATAGCTCCATAAAGCACTAACGTTCAAGAGGATCGCCTTTGGATGGCGTCGGCTCGTAATCGCAAACGGGCTGATCGACGCTCTTTTGGAAACTGTCCTTTTCCTTATCGTTGAACATCTGCGAATAACCCTTTTTCTGTTCTTCGGTCAGAGACACGAAACAGCGGCGGCCATTCATGCCGGCAATGACGATAGTGCCGTAATATGGCTCCCCATCAATCGTTCTGTTGTAAGGCAGCCCTGATTTACATCCGTTCGCGTTAGCCAGGACAACCGCGGAATCCTTAAACGGACACCACACCGCTGTGTTACCGCCCACTTCCTCACAGAAGGAGTACGGTTCGCAATATATTCGCGCTTCATATGGCGGTTTCCGCGGCTCAATGATAAGCACATCCACCTTTGCGAATTTGTCCACATCGGCGACAGCTTTAAGCTTATCCCTGATGCTATCGATATGCTGGATCAGTTTTTTATCGTTATTGTCAATGGTATCGCTTCTGTCGTATTCCATAAGGGCCTTATAAATGACGGCCATTTCATCAGGGCTGAAAAGCCGCGCCTCATCCACCAGCTCTGGACGCCGCGCGAAATCCTCTTTTGCAGCCTGTAGATTGTTGGCGAAGTAACGGCCAAGGGCAACGCCGCCATCATATTGCTTTCGCCAAGTGATATACTCCGTGCAATTACGCTCATTCACCTGAAACGTGCGCTCAGCCAGAACATATTTATCGGTTTCTGCCAGCAGTTTGCAGCCTTTAGGCAGTATGACGTGCAGCTGCTTTATGCTGGCATTGTCGTTTTTAATTGCGGCATCTGTTTTCGCATCCATAATCTCTGCTCCTTTTCATATGAATTGATACGTCGGCCCTCCAACGAAGGCCGACGTATCAATTAAGGGTATCATACCCTCAATCATCATGCGATCGCCGTTTTCGCCGTATTTGCAGCAGATAGGCATATACGCACGTCTTGCCGCTTTTCGTCGCAATGCGTTTACAGAAACGAGCGCCCGAAAACCGTGTAGCAAACAGTCGATTACAGTAGGCGCACCGCTTATACATCAGCTTGTACAGGTAGATGTTAGTCAGCAGCAGGCATATGAGATGATGGATATTATCAAAGAAATACACATTGCATAGCTTGTTTTCTATGAACACATTCTGATACGCATATTTCTCGGCGAAGATAAACGCCACGTCCTTCTCGATGAACGCGGGGATATCGGTGTGCAGATAATCGTCGCACTGCTCCAGCAACGCCGTAATCTTTTGCTTTAACCGCTCATCGATTTTGACCACGCTGCCGTTCTCGACGATGGCGTGGCCGTACAGGAGATCGATCAGGCAATTGCCAAAATGATACGCCTTTTCCCTGATGGGCTTCCCGTCGTCGCTCTTGATGGATAGTACCTCAATATGCCTGTCGGTGTAGTATGTGATTTTCATTGTTTTTTCCTTTCTGATAACAAAAAAAGAGCGGCTAATCTGAAGATCAACCGCCTATGTTTTGTTTCGTCCTTATTTTCTTCTTTTTCTGATACGCAGGAACACCAGCCCGCCTATTATGAACAGCAGCATGGCGACAGCCAAAATAGACTTAAATTCCATTCGATTTCCTCCTTCAATCAATTTATCTTCACGGGTTGCGGCTCAATGCCCGCCATCCCGCTTTCAGACAAGTGCATACAGATAGCCCGCTGCCGTCGCACCAATCGCGCCAAAGGCCAGCACCGGTGCAAAGGGTATTCGCTGTTTGAGTGATTTTTTCTGTATACATGAACGGACAATAAAGATAGTCATGACCAGAACCATTAGCGCAAACGCGATCACCGTATTGAGCAATCCCAGATACAAGCTGATTCCCATAAGGAGCTTCACATCGCCCGCACCTATTACATTTTTGAGCCATGCGATAAAGAAGGGCATGCACAGCACCAGCCCTGCCGGATAAGACCACCATGCGCTGCTGTATAAACCGATTAACACTGTATGTGCCAGCCCCAGGCACAGCAGCAGGATAACGGCTAGATTACAAACGGTGCGCGTTCGCATATCCGTATACGCGCACCATGCGAGAAAGGTAATAAAAAAAGCATCCATCAGGACGCTCAGAATGATGTTCATATTCAGTTACCTCATTGATAATTTTATTATATTTAAGTCGTAATAGGATAATGATCTTTAAAATATAGTTATTCCTTTGCTTCCAAACTTTCTTAAGCCATCTTTGCTTTGCTGAAAAACTACTAATTTTTTAATATTTCCTCGTTCTGCTAATTTAAAAACATCTTGTGCAATTTTCAACGTATGTTTGGGATTTGTTGTAGCATATGTATTAATTGCATTCACGTTAATAGGCAGATTCCTAACCTCATTAACGATATTTACGATAAATTCCGGGCTAAAGTATCTATTAAAATCATTATTATTGCGACTAATTATAATGGTTGATAATTCTTTTTTTATTATTGGCAATTGATTTTCTATTATGGGATATGTATCTGCTAATACTAAATTGATCTCGTCTGAAATTAAATCATAGTTTATCTTCTTTATATCAATTTGTTCATTTTCTTTAATTGAATAATCATCATCAGATCCTACATAAAAATCTTCGAATGTGTCATTTAACACCAATTTATATTGCATAAAAATGGGAACCAACTTCATGTTGCACTTTTTATACCCAAGTATTTTTGAAGAAAACCAATACCAGAAATATGAATAATCATGGTATACATTTCGATTATTTAATAACTTTTCTTTATTCATTTTTCTGAATATATGTAGCACATATAGAAGCAATAATAGTCCAATTATCCAGTTACCCAATTGAAGTAATAAGTAGTATTTTACATTGTCGAAATTTAAAGTAGTGTTATTAAAACACATCTCTATCAATTTTGTAGCATTAATAATATGAGGGAGAAAAAAAACAAATAATAATAAACATATTTCCAAGATCGAGCGAATACTTTCATGTACTTTTTCGCAAAAATGTTTCATTATTCTGTTTGCCCCTTTCGAGTGGATTCTATTTCAAGGTAAATTATTGTCTTCGACTAATTTAACAATCTTTTTATCTTTAACAGTCCACACACCTATTCCTTCCGTGCCAATAATAATAAAAAATAGCCATCGGGTGTTGTGTTCCCTTTTAGAAATGTGGATCCAATTTCGTATATCTACATAAGATGGATGAGGCAATTTCTGATTGTGTGTGTGCCACTCTCCTAAATATGTTTTAGTATAACCTGAACCTTCCCACAAATCATCCATCACTTTCTGATGACCAAATTCAGAACGTTTGAATAAAAATGCTGAACATTTATCTTTCATATTAGGTTCAGTTAAATCCGTAACTATTATCTGGTTTTCTGCCGGATTTAGCTGACCAGCAATTATACCACCTTTTTCAATATTGAAATTATAGGTTTCCATGCAGGTTAAATACTTTGACATCACCTCATCACTAATAAGAAGGGTTATTTCATTGTTCATATAAGCATACATCATCATTAAGTAGCACCTAATTCTTTTCTTCCACAAGTTAAGCAATGCCTGTTTCCAAAATCGCTCAAGGAAACAATAGTTGACCCGTGGTTTGCCTCAAAGTATTCCGAGGCCAAGAAACCGTGTGATAACAGTTCATCAGATGACCCCATCCAAGACTTTAAAATATTCCTTTCGATCTTTTTATTCAACACATCTAATACCATTCGAGCAGCTAAAAGTGCTGTTTGCTGAGAATCCAAACAGCTATACGGTACAAAGGCACTACTACATCCTGATATAGTTTTCTTGAAATTCTGTTTTGGAGAAACTAAACTTCCACGGAAGGGAACCGTCTCAGATGATATCACATCTGTATATAAACACTGTAAACACGATTCGGAATCTAGGTTTATTGCTATTGCATGTCCACCAATTCCATAAGGCTCATTAAAGCAGCATAAAAACGGCACTTCAAAATGTTGTTCATATATAATTCGATTTACCTCTAGATTGATTGTTGGCTCACCCAATGCAGATACAATAATATCGTATTCAGTTAACCGATCTTCATATAAAAGAAAGGACTCAACAGAACGATCCAGATAATTTAAAGAATCAATGTCAACGTATGGATATAATGCCTCTAGACGTTCTTTAACCAAATCTGCTTTATATCGCGATCCTTTTGTGGATAGAGCATCGAACCCTATGAAATGTCGATGCACATTTTCCGCTGCAAAAATATCCTTATCTAAAATATCAATAGCTGTAACACCCAGTTGACAGAGATGATTTGCTAAATAGCCACCAATAGAACCACACCCAAGTAACAAAACACGTTGTTTACTTAATTCTGATTGGCTTCCCCCTCTAAGTGTTAAATACTCATAGTCAACCCGCTTAACATATACAGGTTCTACCTTGTCTGCAACAGTGTTGGCAATCTTTATGTATCTGATATTGCTGAATTCCACTCGGAACCCGAAAAGGATATCACCAATTTCTGCAGGATAAATTAGAAAGATATATTTAACATAGTTTCTAACATTCATATCTAAAAATATCTTGAAGCTTCTTTTTATTGAAGATGATACATTTTGCAATATATAGTTTCGTACTGTACTCCACTTGTAATCATTTTTCAGCGAAAGCATTTTACTACCAGGACGTAATTTTATGATAATAGATGTCCCACCGGAATCTGATTCCTCATGAACAATTCGCAGATTATTGTATGCCATAACTTCCGCTTCGTTTTTTGTTTTTGCTAAGACCAAAGCGCGCTTAGTGAACAGTAAAGTATACTCTTCATATCTTACATCTGATGTAGAAATACAGGAGTAAACAGTTTTCTTTGATAAGGAACACCAATATGCATCAAATTCACGACAGAGTTCTCGATTATATAGTTGACTTCCTGGTAGGATATTTAGAATGCTAAGTGCCTGATCAAAGCAATCAACAACGATTTGTTC
Organism: Bacillota bacterium; assembly: GCA_023415305.1. Taxonomy (GTDB): domain Bacteria; phylum Bacillota; class Clostridia; order Acetivibrionales; family DSM-1351; genus Ruminiclostridium. Next base: position 83 of record JAEZKZ010000003.1, on the reverse strand, counting down.
TTTCAAATCACGTCTTATCAGCATTGCGCTCATATCAAATAAGCATATTTTACCATCAGAGCCTACATGCACACGAAACTCAT
>JAEZKZ010000104.1 GCA_023415305.1 Bacillota bacterium | reverse complement strand
ATCATTTTTTATAACGAAAAAATCGGGTAGCACTAAAGGGAATCGTTTAGGAAAAGAGATTCTAATCTGAATAGATTTCCCGTTCTTTAATGTAACTGTATCGCAATAATGTGCCTCATAATTGCTGCTTTCAGAAGCACAGGCCGAGAAGTTTACATTCCGTTTTAGATTAAGATTCTCAATCAGCTCCAGAAAACAATCTCTATCCATTTATATTTTCACGCAGATTCTGAAGTACCAACCATGCTCTTATCAACAGTTACAGGAAAGTCTTTTCCAAATAATTCAACAAGGATTTCGCAAGCTTCTGACTTTTTTGTCTTTGTTTTTACTTCATCAAGTTTATTTAACATTGTTGTAGTCTTTTGATAAAATGCTTCCATCTGATTGTCTGTCATCTTTGAAAACAGGTTGTTTGAGGGTTCTACCGGTAAGTCTATTGAAATTTTATGATAGTAACAATTATCCGTTGTATTCCAGCTGTATGTAAACTTATCCTTAATAGACGAGACCAAAGAATACAATGCAGAAAAATCATCATAGATATATTTATCAGTTGACCAATCATATGACTTGTTGATCGACAAAAGATAATAAGCCAATATCGTCAGGCTTATACCTGTAGGCGCTCCATTTCCATCAGAAGAAAATTTGTGAGTCTTCCATTTTTTCATGTAACGGATTACTCTACGGAATTGATTTGCATCATCACCATTGAACTTGTCCTTAATGGTGTCAATAAGACCCTGTGGATCTGAAACCTCCCAGACTCTGTTTTTATCACTGGAGAACTCTTTTCCTTTGGCAATATACATCTTTCCATCCGGATTTGAATTAGCATATACTGCGAAGTCAACATGATAAAGCGGTTCTCCTTCACTTTGATAAGTAACGGTGACACATGAACGGCGGATATTAACGCTATTTGTATGACCCTCAAGTGCATCTCTGACCCACTTTTTGGTCACAATAGGATCGTCATAATCATCTTTATCTATATCAAATCGCAGACCTACATCAATATCATAATCCTCATCTTCTGGTAGGATGCCTGTGTTCATAGCATAGCTCCCTTGATTAAAGGTCGTATAAGAAGCGGCATCATCAGAAATATTATCTTTTAGTTTTTTTAATAGGATATCTCTTTTTTCACGAAGTGTTTTATTTTCATCATCCAGCTTAATCGTATCATGAAACTTAATAAACTCACTTTGCAGATTTAACATAATTATCTCCTCTATATCCCTTATTATATTGTTTAAATCCTATATTACCTTAATATCATTTAATCTTACATCATAAGGTGTCCGTTTTTCTGTACAATAATTTATGATCTTTATACTATTTAAATATATTCTAAGATTGTCATTTCTCTCAATGATAGTATATCAATATATACAATATATTTCAATGAATCCCATTAATTTTGAAGGGAGAACTATTACCGATGTCTTTTCAAATAATCTGCTGGGTTAGCTCATGCATTTCCTCATTTCTCCAGGCCCTTTCATATCAGTACCAATGGAGCTACGTTACAGAAGCAGTTCTACTGAAAAACTCGAGGACTGCGTTAGAGTTCAATATACATTGAAATCTAACGCAGATTAACATGCAACTAGATGATATGCCCTATAACTCTGAACCATCGGTACGCCACTCATCCATCACCTCTGTATCGTCGTCACGCGATCATACATATCGCCCTCAATGGTCAGCGTGTCGGTCTTGTGTTCATACAACTGTCCGATGGGGCTCCAAGCGTAAAAAGCCTGAGCCCACGCAATATATCCTCCGTCTGGATACCATAATGGCGTGTAGTGTAACCGGCATCCCGTGACCGAATGTGGGTTGACGGCAAGCCGCCATGTGACGGTCAGGCTTCCTGCCGTCCCTGTCTGGACTTCCATATCATCCCGAACATTCTGCCACGCGAATAGCTGTCCGTAAGAGCTTTCAGGATATCGTACCCACACCATCTGCACGCCGACGAGCTTTTCAGGATGGTCATAGTTGGTGGTCAAGGTGGTGGTGCATTGAACGCTGAAACCAACGCCTGATTCCATTGTTTCCGGCCTGTCCGTATAGGTGATGCGGCTGTCTGGTGAAATGGTAAACACGGTGATCAGTCGAGCATAGAAAGTCTTTGTAGCGTAATTGCCGCTTTCCAGTCGAACCTCCTGCCATGTATGATAGGTGGAGGACGCGGGAACTGAAAGGGTATTCAGTCCATACGTTTCAAATCGCTGCTCCATTGCTGTGTCGTCGGGGTCGGCTACAATGGATGTTGGTACATTCTGCACCTGAATGCTCTTTGATAGCGTGTTGTTGTTCTCATTTGTCTCATCTAGAGCGCCGTTCGGATCGGCAACGATTTTTACTGTATAGCTTCCGCTTGTCGGCACTGTGATTCTGAATACAGCGAGGTTGCTGCCGTTACCGGCAATGGGAATGCTTTCCGTGTATAACACGCCGCCAATCGTCAGCCGGATTGTGACGGATGGAACGGGCTGCGCCGTGTTGTTCCGAACTGTAGCCGACACCGTGACTTCTTTGCCAGCATACCAATCCGTGATCGTGGAGTCCACGATCTCAATATCAGGCCGTAGGGCTTTGACGGAAATCGTGGCCGTGCGGCTATTGTTGCTCTCGTTGCTTTCCGCAACCTTGTTGTCAGGGTCTACGTAGACCGTGACCGTGATCGACTGTGCGTTAAGCGCCGTGGGCGCTATAAACGTGAAAGTCACCGTCCTGCTTGTGTCCGCGCCCAGCACGGCAAGATTACCTGAAAATGTCCCTATGTTCGGAACTGTGAGCCGCACTGTTGTTGCTGCTGAGGACGTTGAACCGGTGTTTTTCACAACCACCGACACAGTGACCGTTTCGCCCGCTTCATACAGCGATTTTTCGCCAGTCAGAGACGTTACGGTCAGGTCGGGTAGCGAAACCACTCGGAACGAGGTGCTTCGGGTATTGTTCCCTTCGTTGCTCTCCGCAACAACACCAGTGGAATCCGCCGTCGCCGTAACGGTCACATCACGCGTGGATGAAAACAATGCCGCGGTATATGTATAGGTCACAGTCGTTGAACTGCCCGCACTCAGCGAAGAAAAATATTTGCTCTGTGTTGAGAGATCGGAGGACGTCAGGGACACGTAAAATCCACTTGCGTTGCGCAGTCCTTGATTCTTCACCGTCGCCGTTATAGTGATCGTATCACCCGCATCGTAGCTTGAGGCATTGGAACTGAGCGACGTGATTGTCAGATCAGCGTAAATTTGCGGCGTATTAACGGCCACGCCAACCATCTGCGCGTCGTTGTATTCGGCGCTTTTGGCTACTAAAACACGCTGTAGGCTGCTGTTGCCCGGCGCATACGCAAACATATTACTGCGCGTCCGGTTATCTTTGCCTGTCACAGACAGGCTGAAAGAGCGGTTAGCGTTCGCTTCACTGACCGGAATCCATATTGTAAGCGTGTCACCAGATTGCCCTGTATAGCCGGAAACGCTGGAACCAGAAGGCAGACCGGAGGTGTTCAGCGTATACCCGCCGTTCATGTTGGAGAACGATATGGTGGATGTACCGACAAAATAACCACCGCTGAGAGACATCGCTGGCGTAGACAGGTTGACGGTATGAGTCATCAGAGACTGTGAACGCGCCTTTATCAACAGCTCAATCGAGAATTGCAGTACATCTGTATAACCTGACCGTGCCCGAATTTTGCTGGCTATCCTTCCGCTGGCGGCGTATGAACGTAATTGAGAATCGGAATATGCGCCCAAATTCGTGAAGTTATATTGCCCACTATCGCCGTTTTCGGATAACCAAAACCTGACCGCGTTGGCGGTGGCATAACGCGATTCTGTTGCCGATAATCCACCCGTGGCATATGGGTATCCGTTTTCAAGAATAATGCGAAGCCCCGTCTGGATGCAGGATGAATAGCTGCCTAAAATATCCGAATCGCTATACGCTGCATCGTGTGGGCTTCCGTTTCTGTGTTGCAGACAATAAGCCACCTGTTCGGGGGAAGAACCGGATACATAATGTTCGGGTGTGTCAAGGCTCTTCCATCCCGATCCGCCATTATAATCGAACATATCCGTGACGCTGCGTGAGCCGATACTGACGGCCAGCGCCGAGGTCGTGAGCAGCAACAGTGTCAACACCGCTATGACACCCGCCGTCATCGATATAAGTATCTTCTTTTTTCGTTTCATCATCTACCTCCTCAATCGATATACAGCACTGATGACAGCACCGTCATATGGATGCGGATTTCCGATATACCGTTCACCGTCCACGCAGACGGCATAGCGAACGTCCCGTCAATACACAGTGTTTTTTCCTGTACCGAAGTCTGCATATCCTCAAGCGCATATATCAGTTTATCGCCGTTATACTTCACCCAGCTTCCGTCCTCCTTAGTCCAACCTGCATCCATCAGGCTTTCTTCCAGCAGCGATTGAGCGGTATCTTCCTGAACATCCAGTTGCAGGTCGCGGACATTGGCATTAATAAGCCCCGTGTCCACCGCCACGGTGGCCGCGCGCTGCAATTCGGTTTCGCAGGTCTGGTATTTGGCGTATACCGTAACGCCCGTATATACCACAAAGGCCAGTGTAAAGAGGATCAATATCAGGAACAGCGCCCAGATGATTGCGCTGCCGCGCGTATCTTTAACAAAGCGTCTCATTGCTTGAAAAACACCTCCGAGATACCGTGCGCTGAGGATGTTATTTGTACATCTATTGTCAGCGGTTCGCCCAGCGCCGGACGCAGAATAACGATGGACACTTTTTTCGTTATAGTGACGGTGAAAGGCGTTTTGAGCTGGATGGTTTTCGCAGCGGCGTCGTGCCATTCCGTGTCGATTTCTACACTGTCGGGAACCAAAAAGTTCGTGTTGTCCGTCACGGATTGTAACGTTGCATCGTCCGCTTTACCGTACAGCTCAACGGTCCGCGCCACGTATTTTGCCGTCTGGTTGAGACTTTGCTGCGCGCTGAAGATCGGAAATAGCGCCATCAATGAGGCCATGAGTGTAAATAGAATGATTATCGTAACCGCTACGTCGATATACCCTTCACCGGTTTGATCGCGGATGAATTTTCGTTTCATATGTTTCCTTTCCGAAGGAAAAGGGGTCACCACGTGGCAACCCCTCCGCCTTCTGCTTTTATCGCTTACGGCAGCACGTTTACGCCGGTCAGTTCGCCGCTGATCTTTTCTATCAGCCCGGAGAACAGATTCGGCACCGCGGCGTTCAGAATGAGTAGGATTGCCGCGCCAATGACCACGACGATCAAAATCTTAAAGGCCACATCCAAAAATCCGTCCCCCTTCTTCTCGGATACAAAGCGTCGGACGGCGTTTTTAACTTTCAGCATTTTGAGCATATGGGTTTTCTCCTTTTCAAATTTTTTATAATATGGAACATATATATAAAACCGCTGTTTCGGCAGCATATAAAAAAGCAGCCCTCCTTTCGGCTGCCGAAACAAACAGACGGTTCGCTAAAAGCCTACGGCGGTCAGGTTATTGATAATCATAAGTACCAGTGGCACCATGAACATGAGTATCATCAGCACTGTCAGAATGAACGATGCCGTCTTGATA
>JAEZKZ010000085.1 GCA_023415305.1 Bacillota bacterium | reverse complement strand
CGCCGCGCCGGCCTGGGCGAAGGCCTGCTCGGCCGCGGTGCGGATTCCGATTGAAAGCGGCCACCCATTCCGACGTGAAGGCGGCCGGCATTCCGACATGAAGCCGGCCACGATTCCGATTTGAAGTCGGGCCACCGTTCCGATCTGAAAGCGGCCACCTGCCGGCCACGAACCGGCTGGATGGCGTGACGACCGTCCCGCGGGTCAGCGTCCACGACGCATCCTGCCCCCATCGTGTCGACGAGGAGGGGTGGGATGCCAGCGAAGAGGCTGTCCATGCGGCGAATCCGCGAATTGATGCGGCTGCGCGCGAGCGGAACCATGAGCGATCGGGCGATTGCTCAGCAGATCGGCGTCGCCCGCAGCACGTTGAACGAATACCTGGAGCGGCTGGCCGCCGCCGGGCTCACCTGGCCCTTGCCGGACGACATCACCGATGCCGAGCTGGAGCAGCGGCTGTTCGTGCGGGCCGGCGTCAAGGCGGGGGTGCGGCGGCGCCGCGAGCCCGACTGGAGCGCGCTGGTGCGAGAGATGCGCCGCCCCGGCGTCACGCTCAGCCTGCTGTGGGAGGAATACCGGCAGGACCATGCCGACGGATACGGCTACAGCCGCTTCTGCGAGCTTTACCGGGAGTTCGAGTGCCGGCTGTCGCCCACCATGCGCCAGCACCATGTCGCCGGCGACAAGGCGTTCGTCGATTACTCCGGCAAGAAGCTGGCGATCGTCGATCCGGTTACCGGCATCGTGCGCGAGGCGGAGTTGTTCATCGCCGTGCTTGGCGCCTCCAACTACACCTACGCCGAGGCGAGCTGGACGCAGGGCCTGCCGGACTGGATCGGCGCGCACGTGCGCATGTTCGCCGTCTTCGGCGGCGTGCCCCGGCTCATCGTGCCGGACAACCTCAAGGCCGGCGTCCACAAGGCGTCCTTCTACGACCCGGAGATCAACCGCACCTACGGCAAGATGGCCGCCCACTACGGCGTCGGCGTCGTGCCGACCCGGCCGCGGCGTCCGCGCGACAAAGCCAAGGTCGAGGCCGGCGTTCGCTTCGCCCAGACCTACATCCTGGGCCGGCTGCGCAACCTCACCTTCTTCTCGCTTGAGGAAGCCAACGCGGCGATCCGCGAGGTAATGGCGCGCATGAACGGGCGTGTCATGCGCCGCCTGGGCGTGAGCCGTGAGGAGCTGTTCCGACAAACCGAACGGCCGGCGCTCCAGCCCTTGCCGGCCGAGCCGTACGAGTACGCGGAATGGAAGCTGGCCCGGGTCGGCCTCGACTATCACGTCGAGGTCGAGGGCTTCTACTACTCGGTTCCCCACGCCCTGATCCGCCAGCGGGTCGATGTCCGCGTCACGGCGCGCACCGTGGAGGTCTTCCACCGCGGCGGCCGCGTCGCCGCCCATGTCCGCCGCTACGGCGGCGCCCGCCACGGCACCGACGCCGAGCACATGCCGAGCGCGCACCGGCGCTACGCCGAGTGGACGCCGGAGCGTTTGTTGCGCGAGGCGCGGGTGCTCGGCCCCAACACGGAGGGGCTGATCACCGCCATCCTGGCGCAGCGCCGCCATCCCGAGCAGGGGTTCCGCACCTGCCTGGGCGTGCTGCGGCTGTTCCGCGGGCCGAACCGCGAGCGCGCCGAGGCCGTCTCGGCCCGGGCGCTGGAGATCGGCGCGTTCGGCTACAAAAGCATCGCCTCCATCCTCACCCATCACCTCGATCGCCAACCGCACCGGCGTGACGCCGACGGCGCGCCGCTCGTGCACGCCAACATCCGCGGCTCGCGCTACTTCCACTGAGGAGACCTCCATGCTGCATCACCCCACCCTCGACCTGCTGCACGAGCTTGGCCTTCAGGGCATGGCCAAGGGCTTCAAGGAACTGGCCGGCCATCCGCAGGCGGCCGAACTCGGGCATGCCGAATGGCTCGGCCTGCTGCTGGAGCAGGAAGCGACGCTGCGCCGGCACAAGCGCTTCGAGGCGCGCGCCAAGCGGGCCCGGTTGCGCCAGGACGCCAGCGTGGAGGACGTCGATTTCCGCGCCGCACGGGGGCTCGACCGCACGTTGTTCCTGCGGCTGGCCGGCTGCGACTGGGTGCGCGAGCACCGCCACGTGCTGATCACCGGGCCGACCGGGGTGGGCAAGAGCTGGCTGGCCTGCGCGCTCGGGCAGAAGGCGTGCCGGGAGGACCTCTCGGTTCTCTACCAACGTACGCCGCGGCTGTTCGCCGCCCTGGCGCTCGGGCGCGGCGACGGGCGCTATGCCGGCCTGCTGCGCTCGCTGGCCCGGGTGAACCTGCTGATCCTCGATGACTGGGGCCCGGAGCCGCTGACGGCCGAGCAGCGGCGCGACCTGCTGGAGATCGTGGAGGACCGCTACGGCAGCGCATCGCTGCTGATCACCAGCCAAGTTCCGGTGGAGCGCTGGTACGAGATCATCGGCGATCCGACGCTGGCCGACGCCATCCTCGACCGCGTCGTGCACAACGCCTACCGCATCGAGCTGACCGGGGAGTCGCTGCGCAAGCGCCAAGCCGAGGCGCTGACGGCATGACGGCGGATCTTGACCCGCCGGAATCCTTCATGAGATGAGCAAAGCGACCCGGGGACGGGCGTCACGCGATGACCGATATCGCGTCGGAACCGTGGACCGGCTTCAGCCCGGAACGCTGGACCGCCTTCAGATCGGAATCCCCGGCCGGCTTCATCGGAATCCGCAGTGAGCCAAGACCGGACGCCAGCGGCCTTGGCTCACAGGGCGCCGAGCAGGCCCTGCAGATCCCTATGGTGGGGGAAATCGTCGAGGCCGGCGCGGATAAGCGCGTCCGCCGAGATGCGCGCGCCGCCGCCGCCCTGGCGCAGGGTCCGGAGCGCGGCGAACCAGTCTACCCGGCCCCGGCCGGTCAGGCACAGGCGCGATACTTCGCCTCCGGCGCGCGCTCAGATCTCCTGGTCCTGCGGACTGGCCGGATAGAGGTCGACCAGGATGTCCTCAATCCGCTTCCAGTCGTCGGCAGGTGCGTGCGGCGCCGGAGCGGGCGTGGCGGACTTCGCCCCGCCGCGGTCGAGGGCGACGGGGAAGTTGTCCTCCATATGGCTCGCCTTGACCGGGTGG
>JAEZKZ010000023.1 GCA_023415305.1 Bacillota bacterium | reverse complement strand
TTATGCTTTACGCTTAGAAACCAGAAAGTGCGTATAGCAATAGTAAGCATTTCAACACTCCTACTCTTTGCGGTAGCAGGCGGATTTATTGCACTTATGGTAAAGGCTCCCGATGGGAAGCTTATATTCCATATGGAGCACAGTGTACTCGAATTAGTTAGTTGGGTAATTAAAGGTTTTGATTTATTACTCTTCGGTTATATAGGGTACATCGGTTTAAAGCATAAAAAGGCAATAGTATTTATTTTATCGGTATTACAATTTATTCCTTGGGTATTGTTTGAAGTGTTCGGAGTATTCGGGGAGGTTCATGAACCGGCCAATGCATTTGTGATTGATTACTTGTCATTAATTATGATAATGCTTGTTTCAATTATTGGACCGATAGTTACTTTCTTTGCAATAGGTTATATGAAGGACCACGAGCATCACTTGCACTTGAAGGTGTCAAGACAACCAAGATTTTTTATGATACTCTTTATTTTCCTTGGTGCTATGAATGCGCTTGTGATGACAGATAACTTGTCCTGGATGTATTTCTTCTGGGAGATTACAACACTTTGTTCCTTCCTGTTGATTTCACATGATGGAACAGAAATAGCCATCAAGAATGGTTTGAGAGCATTATGGATTAACTCCGTCGGTGGTTTGGCATTCATAATCGCAATAGTCTTAATGAATTCAGGCTTGGGTACATTATCAATACAGGAAATTTCAGCATCAGGAATGGAAGGCATTTTTGCAGGGACTTTACCTGTAGCACTTGCTCTTCTTTGTGTGGCTGGCTTTACAAAATCTGCACAGTTCCCATTCCAGAGCTGGCTGCTGGGAGCCATGGTTGCTCCTACTCCTGTATCGGCACTGCTTCACTCCAGCACAATCGTTAAAGCCGGTGTTTACCTGGTAGTCAGAATTTCACCTGCCTTTGCTGGAACCATATTGGGACAAATGGTTGCGATAGTGGGTGGCTTTACCTTTGTAGCAGCATCAGCTATAGCAATCAGTCAGAGCAATGCCAAAAAGGTTCTGGCATATTCCACGATTGCAAACCTTGGCTTGATTATCTGCTGTGCGGGTATTGGAACAAGAATATCTCTTGCAGCTGCTGTACTTCTTATGATATTCCACGCTGTTTCAAAAGGACTTCTGTTCCTTTGTGTCGGTACTATTGAATTGGGTATCGGAAGCCGTGATATAGAAGACATGCAGGGATTATTCAAGATTATGCCGTTCACAACTGTAATTACAGTTATCGGTATGATTTCAATGTTGTTGCCTCCTTTCGGTGTTCTTATCACCAAGTGGATGGCAATAGAGACTGCTGTTCATCAGCCGTTGGTATTGTTGTTTATCATTCTTGGAAGTGCATTGACAGTTGTATTCTGGTCTAAATGGATTGGTATAATATTAACCATGTCCTACAAGCCTAAGTTTACACTTGAAAAGCTGTCCTTCTCGATGAAAGCTGCACTTTCAGCTTTAATAGCATTTGTTATGGCAGCAAGTATAGGTATTGCTCCATTGTACAATCAGTTCGTTAAACCTCAGATAATTTCCTTTAAGATGGCTGACAAGGGAGAACTTGCAGGAACAGGTCTGGGAATCTGGCTCCATAAAATGGATGCTGCTGTCTATGGCGGTTTTGCTTCCATAATGTTCTTTGCAGTAATTCTTGTGCTTATGGTTGCGCTTCCGATTATTGCAAACAGAATCAAGCCAAGCAGACTTAAGCCTCCATATCTGTGCGGAGCAAATGCTGACGAAGATTTAAGAGGTTTGGAATTTATCAGCCCTGGTGACAAGGTTGAAAATGTTGTAGTAAGAAACTATTACATGCAGTCTGTATTCGGTGAAAACAAACTGACCTTCTGGGTTAACATCGTTGCAGGAGCTGTAATTATCATAATGTTAGGGGTGGTGATTGGATTATGAGCATAAACAATTTGATTATAGCTGTTATTGCCATAATAGCCGCTCCTCTAGTTGGTGGTTTATTAACTGGTATAGACAGAAAGATAACTGCAAGAATGCAGAATAGATTTGGCCCTCCGCTGCTGCAGCCTTTTTACGATTTCTTTAAGCTGCTGGGTAAGCAGGGTATAGCAGTAAACCAGACACAGATGGTTTATGTAATGGGACATTTGTTCTTTGCTATTGGAGCTTTTGTTATGCTTATCTTGAAACAGGATTTGTTGATGCTTATGTTTATCCTTGCATTCTCAGCTGTTTCATTAATAATGGGAGCAATGAGCGTTCGTTCACCATATAGTAAAATTGGTGCCCAGAGAGAAATAATGCAGATGATGGCTTACGAGCCTGTACTGCTCTTGATGGTTGTTGGTGTTTACAAGACAACCGGAAGCTTTATGATTTCAGAAATATTCAGCCACAAGCAGCCGTTACTGTACAGCCTGCCATTGGTATTCCTTGCGTTCCTGTACGTGCTTACAATCAAGCTGAGAAAGTCACCTTTTGACTTCTCTACTTCACACCACGGACATCAGGAACTTATAAAAGGTCTCACCACTGAGTTTTCAGGAACTCAGCTGGCTCTCATTGAGCTGACTCACTGGTTTGATCTCGTGCTTTTGCTGGGATTAATTTCATTGTTTTTCGCTCAGCCTCTATGGGTAGGTATATTGATAGCATTAGCAAGTTATTTCTGCGAAATAGTTATCGACAATATAAGTGCAAGAATGACCTGGCAGTGGATGGTTAAAGCAACCTGGGTTATTGGAATAGGTGCTGCTCTTGTTAATATAGTTTGGATGTACCTAATTTAGTGCAAATTCAGTTTTACTGAATTTGCACCAGGCATGTCCTTAAAAGACTGCTGAGTGAAACATGGTGTAACTAATTAATATGCGTGGTGCGAATTTAGCAAAGCTAAATTTGCTCCGTAATAGAAAGGTGAATTGTATGGGTATAATAAGCAAGTCAAGGAAAAAATCACCCTGGGTAATGCATTATGACTGTACAAGCTGTAATGGTTGTGATATTGAGGTTTTAGCCTGTCTCACGCCCTTGTATGA
>JAEZKZ010000082.1 GCA_023415305.1 Bacillota bacterium | reverse complement strand
ACCCTGACCTTGGCCCTGACCCTGGCCTTGACCCTGACCTTGGCCTTGACCTTGACCCTGGGCATTGGCCTGATTGGGCTGCAGACTGTTTTGAGCCTGGGCCAGCGCATTATTCATGTTCTGCTGGGACAGGTTGTTGCTTACGGCACCGTTAAGCTTATCTACACTTTTATTTATGGCATTTTCATTTCCGCCGCCAACTGCCGAACTCAGTCCGTTCAAACTGTCCTTCAGCTCACTGTCATTAACAGCACCAGCTGCTTTTGAAAGCGCTTCCTTCAGGCTGTTCTTATCGGCGGCACTCATAGAATTGACCTTTTTTTTCAGTTCCTCCAGCTTCTTCTTAATTTCTTCAGCCTTCTGCGACTTCAGAGCTTCGGCCAGAGCTTTCAAATCCTTATTACCTTCAAGCTTCTCAGACATATTTTTTAAATCATCAGCCTTTGTCCTGTCAATCTTTTGTTCCAGCTTTTTAGCCAATTTCTCAAGAGCCTTGTCTGCTTCCTTGGTATCCTTGGAGTTTTTAAGTTCCAGCTTTAAAGCCTTTAGTTTATCCAACAGTTCTTTTTTCTGTATATCGGTAAGTGCCGGATTCTCTTTTATTTGTTTCTCTGCCTTCTCAACCTTCCTTTTTTGCTCTTTTTTATACTCATTTAGTTCATGTGTATTTTGAGCCTCTTCCAGTAATGGCTGAGGCAGAAGCACCGTGATACCAAAGGCCAGCAGAAGAATTAATACCGCTGCCAACAGCTTTTTATGGGGAGCAACTTTGATTTTCTCCCTGTAATTAAGGGTATCCAGCTTGTATATAGTATCCTTGAGTAACAGTTCCTTATATTCCGACTCTTCCTTCTCCAGTTCCAGCGAAGTGACTATTCGCTCCTGCAGCCCAAAGGAGTCCAGAAGCGCTGCTACTTCTCTTTTTCTTGGCAGGAACAGAAAAACACTAAGTAATGACAATATAAAAATTGCTGCCCCCACATATCCCCACATCACATAAACCCTGTAAATGGGTATAACCCGGGATAACAGCCCTAAAACAATTCCGGCTGCCAAAGCGGCTATAATTCCTATAACAGCATGCTGCAGGATTTTCTTTATAACTATCCTGTTTCTTGCTTTACCTAGTGTGTATGAAATTTTACTGTAAGGAGTATGAAGCTGCATTTATTACCTCTCTTAACTACTTGCTTTTTTAACTACATTCTTTTAATAACTTGCTTTTTAACTACATTCTTTTGACTACTTTCTTTTAATTACTTTCTTTTAATTACTTTCTTTTAAACCACTTTCTCTTTACAGGATTGAGTTTTATTGAGCTTATAAACAGCAGGAAAGCCGATAAGCAAATATTAAATATAACGTTTATATGCCACAGATGAAGCTTTCCCTGCTGAACAGTCAAAGTCAAACCCGGAATAATCCTTCCTGCCCCCTCCTGGAACTGATCTATAACTAATGAAACCAAAGCAATGGCCGGGTTCAGATTGAATACCCAGAAGGTCTCGTTATAGGGCTTGTTTACATAATTCGGCGCTATCACCAGCTGTACATAAAAAACTGAGATTAATATTGTTCCCAGGTAGAGAAACACCACAACTGCATAGGTCAAAACATTTGCTGCAGTACTCTTTTTAATGAAGGTTGAAAAGAAAATACCCACACTTCCAAGTGTTATCGCTATGACGATAAAAAATAAATAAACCTGTAAAAGCTGTGCCAATCCTATACCTCCGTATAAAAATATTATAGAGAATACAGGTGCTGACGATACCAGCAGCAAAATAATCTGACTAAGTGAGGAAAACAATTTTCCTGTAATAATGGATCCATGGTTTAAGGTTGTTGACAACAAAATGTCCAAAGTCTGCTTTTCACGTTCCCCTGATATGGCTCCGGCAGTCAGCGCGGGAGCTATCAGTGTTATCAATCCGAATTGAGCAGCTACCAAAAACGCATAAGTACCAAATATGGTTGATTGGGTGGGTACTCCAATATCGTTGTTTACAGTTAATCTCATAATAAATATTGTTAACAGTAAAAGTACCAGATTATAGCTCCCGATAAGTATTGCCGCTTTCCAGCTTCTCATTTTTACCTTCAGTTCCTTGAGCAGCACCGGGTTTATTCTAAAATATCTTTTTTCAGTATTTGCACTCATTGCTTTACCTCCCCTGTTGCAGTAACCTTCATGAATATATCTTCCAGATTTCCATCCAGCTGATTAAAGGCTGTCACCGGAATATTGCCCTGTATTAATCTTACCAGGAGTGTATTCATAAAGACCTCATCTCCATTAAAGGAGGCCTCAACTTCATTTTCACTGACCGAATTTACTCCGTCAATGTCAGGATATTCCTGGAGTATCCTTATGGTCTCCTCCAGCTTGTTTATTACTTTTATTCTGACAGTCTGGGTATGGTAAACCTTGCGGGTAATCTCCTCAACTGTGCCGCTCATAACAATCCGGCCTTTTTCAATTATCCCGATAGCAGTGCATAACTCTGCAAGCTCAGGTAAAATATGAGAGCTTACAATTATTGTTTTACCCATACCTTTAAGGGTTCTAAGAATCTCCTTCATTTCTATTCTTGCTCTGGGGTCCATACCTGAAGCAGGTTCATCCAAAATAAGCAGATCCGGGTTATGCACCAGGCTACGTGCAAGGCAAAGCCTTTGCTTCATACCTCTTGAGAGGCTGTCCACATAAAAATCTCTTTTGTCTTTTAAGTCCACCAGTTCAAGCAAATCCAGACATACCTTTTTGCTTTCGGCACCCTTTATGTTATAAATTGATGCGTAAAATTCAAGATACTCCATTACTTTCAAGTCATCATATACTCCGAAAAAGTCAGGCATGTACCCGATTTTCCTTTTTAATTCCTTAGGTCTGTTAATAACATCTATACCATCTGCAAAAACCTTACCTGAAGTAGCATCCAACAGTCCGCAGATAATTCTCATTGTTGTGGTTTTACCCGCACCGTTGGGACCTACAAACCCGAATATCTCACCTTTTGGAATATGAAGGTTCAGGTCATTTACTGCTCGGAATTTTCCATAGTTCTTACAGAGATTCTCTATTTTAAGCATTATTTACTCCTCCCTTTTGCTGCTATTTGAGGTATTCCGATCTCACCGTCGGTTACTTCCAGCTTTATTTTTATTGTATTATCGGGAGATAAATAATCTTTCAGGTTTTCCCCGCTCACTACCATGTCGCTTAAAGGTTGGTATACTTTCTGCTGCATGTTATAAATACTGTACGATGAATTACTTGATTTATATTGCATGGTTAATGTTTTTACCTGGAATTCCTCCACTGTCATATTTTTATCAAGACTGTACAGTAGTTCTGCTGAACCGTTTCCATAGAACCTTTTCATTTGAGTTTCATAATGAAGATTCGAGGTGCTTATAACTTCATAGGGTACAAAACCCATGGGATATTCGGTTATGTCTCCATTTTTGAACTTAATATCAATTGGCATTATCACAACATTTCTTTCGTGTTTTTTAGCCTCAACCCCATTTACAAATAGTGGCCTATGAATTTCTGACTTGGAAAAGCCTATTAATCTTATACCGTCAATCTGTGTATTGCCGTAATCATACATTCTTTGCAGTATGTTCCCTTCCTGCCTTAAATCCATATTCCTCTTCCGCTCAGCTTCGCTTTTCCCTGAGGAGGTCTGTCTAAAATACACGTCCTGTGTCATCTCGTATATATTTCCGTTGTGATTTGAATAATTTACAGCATCAAGAGTATAGGTTTCTCCATTTTTTAAGCTTTCAATTTTATAGTACCCCTCGGGCATAAGTACAACGCAATCTATCAGATCCAAACCAGTAGAATTTTTTATAGTTCCTCTTATTTTACCGTTTTGGATACTCAGATTTGTTTCAATTTTCCCCAGTTCAATCTGATTTTCCTGAAGCTGCAGTACTTTGGTTTCCAGCAAACTACTATTTCTATATTCTATTCCTCCGTTGTCCCCTGAAAATATCGTTGCTTCCAGAACCTCTTTTTCAAAGGTCTGATCGGAATAGTAATTATTTGATAGCGGAATAATCCTTTCACCATTTTGTCCCGATATTTTAACCTTTGACTTATTTGCGTTCAAAATCCCTACAAATGTATCAGCATAAGCGCTTCCGTTTTTATCAAGAGTAATGTAGGAAATCACATTGGTTGTTATCTTACCTGATCGCGTCCCCGTACCCGTTATAAAGACCAACGCTCCGAAAATAACGGCGAGAACAGGAACCGTAAGCCACATCCATTCGCGTTTATCCAGTTTCTTCAGTATGAAGTAACTTAAGGGAGCAACAAATAAAACATACAAAAACAATATAAGGTAATAACTTGAGGTTCTGGCTGCTGCCATTTCAGAAAACTGGTTTACTGCCTCCTGAACAGCATGGGTATTGTTTCTAAAAAAGTTACCCATATCCATACTACTGTTTGGACTTGTCAAAGCAGGATTCACCAGCTCAAGAACCTTTTCCATAAAGGCAGTGTTATTGCTCCAGTTAACAAAGGGTGCCTTTCCCAGATCAAAAGAGAGTATACCCACTACACCTTTTCCCTTTGTATGTGCCTGTACCAGCTTAACATTTTTGTCTTCCAGCACAGTAGTACTGTCTTTTATATTTAGCGCCAAAACATCAAGCTTGGTTTCGTTTTTATTATCTCCTTTGGTTGCAAGCTCATATATCCTGGAAGTTGTTATTTCCTGAATACTTCCCTGAGTGCCCTCAATAAAATCATCCTTGAATATGGACAGGGTTTTATTATATTTAGACCCTGTTCCCACAATTAATGTTCCCCCGTTTTTAACCCATTGTTTTAAAATGTCATATTGGGCCTTACTTAGTCTTGAGGTATCAAAATCATTAATAACTAATATATTGAAGGCCTTCAAGGTAAAAATATCCTCGGGGAAATTTTTTTCATCCAGCTTGATGGTTTTTGTTATCAAAGAAACACCTGATGATGCCGGAACAGAATTGATATAGGAAAGACTCTCAAAATCGTCGCTGAGAATACCGATAAAGGTAGTTATATTATTGTTTGCCACAGTACTAATTGTATTCTCATAAATCTTTTCATTGCCGTCATAAATATTGATTGCATATTTTGAACGGTATTCATTGCCTATGGGAACACTTATAGCTACTGACTTCTCAGCACCTTTCTGAAGGCTTAAGGGCTTAACATAACTCATGTATTTACCCGGTGAACTGGGTACACGAATTTCCACCTGACCATTAATATCCTTATAATTGTTTTTAATGTCTATATTTATCGGAGTTGAGTACCCGATCTTATATATATCATTAAATCCCACGTTATATTTGATTTCAAGCTGGCCACTGTAATCGGCGGCTTTTTCGGTGGCTTTCTCAGCGCTGACTCCAAACATTGCCGAAATAAATATTATCGACAAAAGTAACAAACTGATTATTTTCCTCATTTGACTCTCACTTTCTGCTTTTGTACTGTTTTGATTATCTTCCTTATTATACCATGAGCTATGCGCAGTACCAAGTTACAGAGTCTTAATATTTTATTAACATTTTCAATACATGATAATTAAAACATAAAAAGAGAACCTCAAATAGCTTGTCAGAAATTTAAGGTTCTGAGTTAAATGTATTAAAAATTATTGATTGAAAAGCCGGAAATTCTAAAAAAGGTCCAAAAATACTTGTGATACTTATCTGTAATTACAGCAAAATATCATCCCAGGTGGTCTTGAAGCAGAGATGCCATATAATCATAGTAGCGATTGCCGAAACTGCTATATTTATTGTCACTCCGAAAGGTATAAAGGTTGCACCGAAATGTATTAAGGCCAGCAAGCCTGCAACAAGCAATAAAACAAAGGTCAGGCCGGCATTGGTTCCCTGCTGCATGTTTTGAAAGTCCTCGGAAAAGGGCAGTTTTTTTGATGCAGCACTTAAAAAGCACATTACCAGTAGAAGCATATTTGTAAGCATTAGTAAAACATCCGGAATTATACGAGGTCCATATAATATGATACATATTACACCAAGTAAAGAAATAAGTGGTATATTATATTTGAAGATAAAAGCTTTCATCGCTCCCCTAAGAATAACGGAAGGCTTGTTAACAGGCAGGGCTCTGTAAATCCAGGCACCCCTAAATTTCTCACTTCTGCTGATAAAGCTGACAGACAGGCTTGACATAGCTATACCAATATATACACTTAAGTAGCTGCTGCTGTTTTTTAATTCCTTGAGAGTTTCACTGAAATTGCCGTCGGCGAAGCTTATAAAAATAAATATAAAAGGCATAATTACGGCAAACGCAAGGCTGGGATACAATTGAAGCTTAAGTTTTCTTTCACTAGCTATCATATCCAGTGTGAATCTGTATACAGCTCTTTCCTGGGTATCAGAACAAAAGATCTTTGATATAAGCTTCTGTACTCTGAATTTATTATCACCTTTTTGAAGCTTTCCATTATTGTTGTTCAGTTTCTGAAGATTCTTTTCAAAGTAAGGAACAATATATTTAACGTAGATTGTGAAAGTGATTACCGGTATTATGACTGCCAGAATTGAAGCTGTCAAGTAAAACTGTGAAGGGTTCTTTTCAGCAAGAAGGCTTAAAGGCGCTGCAAACCAGGTTGTCGGAATCAAATAATTCCACCACTTAGGTGTGAAGGTGATTGTTATTTGTGATATGTCAAACATCCTTCCGATAAACTGATATGAGATAGCTATAAATATTGTCAGTACTATTTGAAAATAGTTTATTATATCCTTGAGTTTTTCGCCGTCGAACAATTTTAGAATAATAAAATATAGAATTGAGGTAAGAAACATTACAAGTCCTGAGATAAGAATAATTTCAATCAGCAGAACCAGTGAGAACACTGCACCGTACCTGAAAAAGGACATAATAATTGTCGGTCCCGAGAGTGCTATGGTTACTCTGACCAAATAATAAAATACGTGGATGGTTTTAGCCAGTTTAATTGTCTTTTCCTTTATCGGACGGGGTAAAAAAATGTTCTTATCCTTTACATCCAGCAGTACAGTAGAAAAATCAGATATCATAGTTGCAAGAATCATAAAAATAATCATTCCAAGAATGATATTCATTTTATAGAAAGCAGAGAAGGGTATCCATACAAAAATTGACATCATCAATCCCATAAAGCTATACATAAGCATCGACAACACGGGGATGTTTTTCTTCTCTAGGTTTTTGGTACCTGATAATATTGTTGGAACATTCCGTGAGTCCATTGTGAGCTTTATTTTGAGGAGCATTCTTAATTGAAAATAATCAGAATCATCCTTTTTGAGCACTTTAGCGACTTTGTCCAAAAGCCTTAACAACAAAAACTCTTTCATCTATACCTCCATTGCTAAATACTTAATGAGCCGACATGATTTAATGAACCAGCACGAATTGATGAGCCGGCACGAATTAATGAGCCAGTAGGACTTGATAAAGCCTGTACACACAGTGCATTTATGCACCGATTATATTAATAAATTCTTCAGCAAGCTGTTTGTGTTTGTCAAAGCCGGTCAATTGATTGAAAATATTTTCGAGGCTGCCTTCGTGACTTTGCTCTTTCAGTTGGCTAAAGGTTCCGTCAGCAACAATACTTCCATTATTAATCAGAATTATTCTGTCACTTATTTTTTCAACTACCTCCATGATGTGCGAGGAGTAGAATATGGTTTTCCCCTGTTCTGCCAGATGGCTCATAATCTCCTTAAAAACCATTACGCTATTGGCATCGAGGCCGCTTAAGGGTTCGTCGAAAAATAATATGTCAGGATTGTGAATAAGGCTGGAGATTATAAGTACCTTTTGCTTCATACCCTTTGAATATGAAGTAATTCGTGAATCATAAACCTGTTCTATACCGAACAGTTCCATCAGCTTCAGTGCTTTCCTGTTGGTTTCCTCATAGCTCATTCCATACATTTGTCCTAGGAAGGTTATGTATTCACGTGCTGTGAGATTATCAAATATTTCTGCGGTTTCAGGTACATAGCCCAGCTTTCTTTTGTATTCAATACTTCCGTTTGAAATGTCCTCACCCAGTACCTTCACGGTACCTTTATAGCTGTTGATGAGCCCTAAAAGTATTTTTACAGTAGTACTTTTACCTGCACCGTTGGGTCCGATATAGCCTATAATCTTGCCCATGGGAACTTCTATGTTTATACCGTTTAAAACCTGTTTTGAGCCATAGCTCATATACAGGTCACGGATTGTGATTGCAAATTCGTCCATCTAAAGCCTCCAAACCATGTTAATATACTTGATAAACTACCAATCCTTATAATACCAACTATTACATTATAAAGCAACACCTTGCTGCTATCAACTTTTCCCATATTTGAGGCGTTCTTTTCTTATCTTGGTAATAAATTTAAATATTGCTGTTGACAGCATAATACCAAAGCCTATGCTGCCGCCTACTGCCAAAGCCAGAATGCCTTTACTGGAAGCCTGCGACAGATTGTTTTCTACAAGATATCTCAGGGCAGTATATGCGGTAAACCCCGGCACCAGGGGAAATATTCCGGGGATCAGAAACTCGAAAGCCGGGGTTTTCAGCTTTCTTGCCAGGGCCTCACTGTAGCAGCCCACCGCAATAGCGCCTACAAAAGAGGCAGCAATGGCGTTCTGTGTATCATTGTATACCAAGATATACATAAACCAGCCCAATGCGCCGCTTAAACCTGCCCAACCGATTTTTCTTCTGTCTATATTAAATAGAATTGCCGGAAAAATACTCCCGAAAAAGGCAATTACAACCTGAATTATTTGTGTTTTTGTCATGATACCTTCCTCTCTCTTCACTATAAGAACTCTAATAGAACTTCCGTATGACTTTGCAGTTAAAAAACGTACTAAATTAAAGCGCTTGGAAATAATTCAATGTCATATCAAAACCACCTCATAAAAATTGAAAGCGCAGTAACAATTCCGACACCCATAGCAACTATTATCAGCATAGCTTCTCCAAATTTAGCAAATCCCGATACGTAATCTCCATACAGCAGATCCTTGATACCATTGGTCAACGCCACTCCGGGAAGCAGCACAATAATAGCGCCTGTTATAACATTGTCCTTGTTGATTTCAGGGAACAGTATTCCTATTCCTAGACTTGCTGCCCCGATTATAAAGCCTGACAGGTAATACTCCAGTAATTGAAAGGAGCCTATTTTTGAAATATACTCCAGCAACAGGTATATCCCGAAGCTTATGACAAGTGAAACCAAGGCATCAAGTATACCTCCGTTAAAAAACAGCGTATACACAAAAGCCGTAAGCCCAGAAGCCAGAAGCCTTATTCCCAGCGAAAAGTTAGGCGCATTATATATCTCATCGAGCTTCTTTCTGGCCTCCTCATAGGACAGAGGGTTTTCAGCCAGCGCTCTTGAAAAGGAATTTATGAGTTCAACCCTGTAAAGGTCAACCCGCCTTTGACTTATTCTTTTGACCGACGTTACAAATTCTCCATCGTTATCTGAAATAGAAATAAAAATACCTGTGGATGTGGAGATACATTCACTGTTAAAGCCATAGGAGCTGCATATTTTTTTAATTGTCTCCTCCACTCTATACGCTTCAGCTCCATTGCTAAGCAATATTTCACCTGTTGAGGTTGCGATTTCAGCCACTTTTTTTGCTTCCATAAAATACCTCTATTTATACTTGTTGATTTTGAACTCAGGAGTTTTATTGAACAAAGCTACAATTGTAACAGAGACTATCGTACTTTGTTAATATCTCCATCCTTTGAATAAAATAAATAATACATCAAAACATATAATGAGTCTATAGATTTGGCCATACTAATCTTGTAGCGCAGTAGCCATACAGATCCAGCAGCGCAAAAAAAACTTGAAAGGAGAACATTATGAGTCAAAAGGGAAGCAAGGAACATAAAAAATCATCAAAATCAAATTCACAGAATAAGTCTGAAAAGAATATCAACCCGGAAAATGACGGTTCGGATTTTAACAACAAAAATAATGTTAAGCCAAGAAACAAGCCATTATTCTAGCGTATTGTAAGTCAGGCAAGGAATATGATCAGGAATATGTTCAAAATTTGGAATTTTTATTTTTAAAAATTCAGAATATAAAAACAGATTGGAGTAATAATATTTACTGTGATACGATAGTTTCTGATCAATACGAGAGTATATCGGTTACTTAGTATCTCATAGCCAAGGTTTAGCTGACCAAAAAAGTTGGGAGATGATACCTTTGGACTACTTTGTTTCTCTATCAATTGCAGTAGTTGATAGTAAAGTTTTATGATGGTAACATACTGCAGCATTGCGTGTGATTAGCATTATAGGACGTGACATGCAAGTTGTTTTTAATGTCGAGTCAATGGGAGATGATTTTGTTGATAGTTGAAAACTTATTTTCTACCATTCCCGTAATTGAAAATTTCTTGCGTCCGATTAGTGCTCATGGAACTGCATCTGCTCCTCTGGGGTGGCCACAGTTAACTAGAGCAGTAACGGATAAATGCAGGGAAATTTAAAGCAGTTCAGTGTAGTATCTTGACTTTAGGTTAAATCATTAGCTAGACAGCAGGGATTCTATTTATAGGATCCCTGTTTGTCTGTTATTTGGATTTATCTTTAGAGAGGTGGTTAGGGTTATTTTATTATCATTTCTTTCGTCAGTGTACTAGAGTGTTATTTTTTTTATACCCCTCATAATAGTAATGTACCCTTATCATCTCAGTATTTAGTCTACTTTGTTCTTCTAATGTTAACTCATCCCATTTTTCATATGTGCTTTTTAGAAATTTGGTAAAGGTGCCTCACAACTATTAGATATATTCTACACTAAGAGAGAATGATGTTGTAAAACGGCCTAAATATGGGTCGTTGTACCTTGAAGCTGAACATGGCATTTGGGCATTTTCCTATAAATACGAAGAATACTGACTTAGATTGATTATATAAATTCAGATCTTATTTTTTATTTTCCGATAACAATTTAGTACTCCTTTCAGAGTACCCTAGTTTCCAACTTTATGTCCGCACCACTACGTCATGTAAACAGAAATAGACACCAATTGATTTTAATCAATGGGTGCTATTTCTATCTTATGTTATTCTATTGGTTTATAAATACCTGCTATCTTCATGTCTTGCCAGTAAGTGAATTGTGTTTCTTCCTCTTCAGCTTTGATTACACTCAAAGTGTATAAACCTGCGTTGTCAGGATTTATCGTATCTTTGGTATAATCTATTAAGAAAAACATATATTTTTCTTTGTCTGTCACAACTGTATACCATGACACAAGCATTACAGATTTTTTCCCATATTCAATAGATGTTTCAGAAGTAAATCTATCTTGTTTCCAAGAGTCTATATTACCTTGAAAAAATCCAAACAAATACTCTATTCCACCGTTGAAATCATTAGCTTCATTCTGTGCCTGTTTGGAAAACATTTCTTTGAAAGCATCCTTATCTTTGTTCTTAATAGTTTCAAGTAATTGTTCCATTCTGGCATCTGCTTTTTTATCACTATCATCAGAAATCATCATTCTACTGCCTCCGGATGAGCATGAACTTAATAACAAAATATTTATAAGAAACAAAAGCATTATGAACTTTTTTCTCATAATTAACCCTCCCTAAAATTCAAGTGTGGCTTTATAATTTTTTTCATCAAATGTCCATCGAGAATCTTGACCATTCCATTGCTTATAAAATGCATCGAACATTCCTTGTTTTTCTTTATTCCCCGAAAAATCAATTGTATATGTAACTCTTAAATCTCCCGCATTAACATCCTGCTTGTAAGGATTAAACGCTATTATCCACCATTGAGGCTCTGACGGGTTATAGGAAGCTATTAGATTCCCTTTATTATCCTTCAACGTCAATGTCATTGGCAATGCAATGTCCGTATCAACAAGCCAATGGTCTGTTTGATTGTCGAAAATAGATAACCTTTTATATAAACCCAACTCAGCTCCGGCTCCTAAATTCAAATAGTCTCCTTTCCATGCCCAGAATCTGTAATCCTGGCCATTGTATGTGAACTCGAATGAGTTCACTTTCATACTAGTGGCATAATCAAAGACTATATCGTAAACGAAATTGTACCCTCCATATTGCTGTAAAGCATCTTGTCGCGCATGGTAAACGCCTTTATCATCCCGAAAAAATCCTGCCGCCCAAAATAAATCCTTCAACCAACCGTGCTGAGTAGCATAAACCGCTACTGGATTTGCAATTAAGTATTCAGCGATAGCTCTCGTTACATCCTCAGGCTTAAGTTCAGATAAATCTATAATATCACTATTACTCGTCTCCTCATATTTATCCTTTTCTTCATCTTTACTCTTCTCATTTTTTTTAACTTGTTCTTTTACTAAGAACTCCCCATATTTCTGCATATATTCAGTCTTTGCTTTTTCTACGTCGTCATCAGTTCTTAAAAATTTTATAACATTATCTTTTTCTTTTCCATTAATAAATGGTAATTTCATAACACTATCTTTTTCTTTTCCATTAATAAACGGTAATTTCCCATATTGTGGTTCTTTATCCTTTATCCTATTTAGTATTTCATCCCTTGGATTTTTCTTTTTATCATTTTTATTTCCTTCAATTGTGGCAAAAAAATCACCTATTACTTTATCCTTTAAACTATTAATTTCGTTCATCTTACCATTATTCTCGTAAGTAGATTTTAAATCATAACTACTATTAAATATGCCAGTTAGTATTCCACCACTAGAAATTGTTTCTCTCCAATTTTCTTTACCAGGAGCACTAGAATTTGAAGTTCTACCTGAGAAGCTACTGACTACCCCCAATAAACCTGTTAATATTCCTAATCCAGTTTGATTAGAAGTCGACGGAACTTGGCTTGTTTCTGTCCGTGATGACCCATTTGAAGTTGACGATGATATACTTTTCACAGTATTAATTATATTACTTGTAGCTTTACCAATAAGAGTACTAACAGATGTATCTTTTGAACTTGTAACTTTTGCTACTGTCTTTGCTATAGCTCCACCTAACCCGCCAAACAATTTACTTATAACATGTCCGCTCGGGTCAGTAAAATTAATTGGATCATTATGACAATACGTATACAAATTCAAGCTCAGTGGGTTGTTATCTTCACCCCAATAACTGTCCTCTGTTGTAAAACGGCCTAAGTTCGGGTCGTAGTACCCTTAACGAGATAATATATTGCTCAAATGTAGTAGCCATCATATTTCAGATGGCTATACAGGTATTCTTTGTTTTCAAGGTACATCAGTTTGATTATATCATTCCTCTGGATGGTTGGATAGATTTGGATGGACATATTCTTTACCACTTTTCATCATGCCATAGACTATATTTATGATTCTTCTCATTACTGACTTTATCGCTTGATTTGTAGTTTTACCCTGTGACAGTTTTTTGTTGTAGTACTCGTAAAATATACCGTTTACAGGCTTGTTTTTGTTTCGTCCTGCACAGATATTCCTTGCTGCTATCCCCTGAAATATATAGTGCAGCCTTCGGTTTCCAAATTTGTTTCTTATGTCTTTTTGAGTATCCCCGGAGGAATGGCTTATAGGACAAATTCCAGAGAATTTTGCCAGCTTATCAGCACTTGCAAAGCGATTTATGTCACCAATTTCGGCTATTAAGGCAGCTGCTGTTATAAAATCAACTCCTTTTAGCGTTTCCAGCTTGTAAGGCAGTGTTTCAGTAAGCTTTTTTATCTCTTTTTCTATAGCGGAGAGTTCAGTGTTGTTGTGCTTTATTTCCTTTATACAGTTGGTGACCATAAAGTCTCTGCTCTCCTGAAAGTCTGTTGTTGTATTACCATCCTTCTCAACAAGTTCGAGGATTTGATTTGCTTTTGTTATATCAAAGAAGCCGCTGCTCCGTTTGTAAAGCATTTCTCCAAGGTATTCTGCTGTAACTCCTGCAAGCTTTGAAGGTGAAGGATAATTTCCCCAAAAGTCAAGGGCTGTAGGACAGCTAAATTCATTGAAAAACAGTTTGTAGGAAGGATAATGCGCTATTATGTAGGCGTGTACCTGATTTTTTATGGTGATATTGTCATTAACTATGCTTGCCCTTTTTCGTACAAGTGTGCCAAGTGTCCAGTAAATGTCATGCTGTTCAAATTCCTGCAAGATATCATACTTTGTAAGTAGAACCCTTGCAACGCATTCAGCATCTACAAAGTCGGTCTTATCTTTGCCGGGCTGGCTTTTTCTTTCTGCTGAGGATAGGTTGGAGTTGACCTTCTTTACAACACATTTTTTGGCTTTTAGAAATACAGCCAGAGGTCTGCCTGCTGCACCACAGTCCTCAAGCCCGAAAACTACTGTATGACCTTTTTTTACGTGCTTTCTTACATTCTTGTAGAATTCATCGAAGGCAGATGGCTTGTTTTCAAACTGAATTTCTCCCAGCTTTTCGGCAAAGCAGTTAAGTATAACGGCGGTGTGGGTACGCCTGTGGGTATCAATCCCACAAAAGAGCATTTTCAATTTAGGATGCATAAACATCTTCCTTTCATTTATATATTTTATTTCCAAAGTACAAGTTTTCTGTGCTTTTAAAGTTTAAACGGCATCCCTTACTGTACAGCGTAAAGCCTTTACAGCTTCGCAACGGAACTATAGCCAATACCAAACCCAAAAGCCCTTACATTTACCATAAGCAACACTGTTACAGTAAATGTAAAAGCTTTTAAGAATACATGGCGTTTCATATGAGGCACATGCTCTACTGCGTAAGCCCTGAAGCCCGCAAGGGTACTGACAGCCAATAACCATGTGAAACGCCTGTATTTATATATTAAGAGGATTCACCTACGACAAAAAATCCTCTTATTGCTTTGAAATGTAAGTAGTATTTTTACTTAAAGACCACTACCGGAACACCACTTCTTTTTGCCCTTGAAACCATGTCTATTGTGCCTTTACTGTTTTCAACAGCTTCATGGAAAGCAACCACAAGCCCGGGCTTTTCCATATCCAGCATGGTCTGGTTACGGATAGGTCCGGCTTTTTTGCCGTACTTTTCCCACTGTGCAGGATACTCACGAAATGATAAACCATATGCTTTGGCAGCCTTTACGGCAAGGGTGTCAGCACGCTTTGCACCTCCCGATATAATGACAATATCTCCATGGGAAGAATTCCCTGGGACAGAAGTAGCTTTTAAACGTCGGATATAGTGTAAAACCTTTCCATAATCGGTATAGAACCGACTTCCACAAATGAGAACCTTATACATAGCTATGCAACCTCCTTTATCTGAAACAAATACTCTTGTATGGCCTGTATAAACCTTGTGCCATACTTCTCAAGCTTGGCTTGACCAATCCCCTGTATGGGAACCAGTTCTTCAAGAGTTGTAGGAAGCAGTCTGCACATATCCCTGAGAGTTTTGTCATGGAATATGATATATGGAGAAAGCCTGAGTTCTGATGCTATCTGTTTTCGTAAGGAAACAAGATGCTGAAACAACTGCTCCGAATCAATAACCTCTGATACCTCAGCCTTCAAGTCGGCAACAGCCTGCCTTATGGCCTGGTCAACAGCTTCAATATCCTTAGCCTCAGCCTGTAAATCCTCTGTACTATCAATCTCTGCAACCTGCTCTACAGGTATGCTCTCTACAGGTGCAGTCTGCAAAACCACGAATCGAGTAGGAGGGAAAATTGAATAAATTTTCCCGACCTCTCACACCACCGTACGTACCGTTCGGTATACGGCGGTTCAATAAGAATTAACATACTTTCATATACGTATCTAAAAGAGAAATCAAGCCTGCTTTTTCAAGTCTAGCGTTAGTTATGGTCGTTGAAAGAATAAGGCTGTTGGATGTGTGCCAATAACTTTTCCTAGTGTTAGCATATTGCCAAGCGGTACTCTTACTGGCTCCCAATTTCATAAGATTTCTGTATTTCGTACTAATCTTCTTCCATTGTTTCCAATAACACATTCGAATCCTTCGTCTCAGCCATTCGTCTAATTTTTGCATAAGAGACTTCATATTAGCCATCTT
This sequence comes from Bacillota bacterium, assembly GCA_023415305.1. Taxonomy (GTDB): domain Bacteria; phylum Bacillota; class Clostridia; order Acetivibrionales; family DSM-1351; genus Ruminiclostridium. The sequence goes on along the minus strand of JAEZKZ010000082.1, from coordinate 138,901 downwards.
GTAGTAGTTTATCCAGCCCACCATTTTTTGTTTTATCTTTGTGTATGTGATATTTATTTGCCTAATTTTGCTTCTGCTAGTTAGTTCTTTTAATTGCTTTTTCAGCTTGTAAATAGATTTCTCATGCACTCTGAATTTTACTCTACCTTTTGCACAGTAGAATGAATAACATAAGAATTTCAGTCTCCATGGTCTTCCAGCAGCACTCTTCTCTTTGTTCACTTTCAGTTTCAATTCACCTTCAATGAACCTTGTAATACTTTCCATAACTCTATTTGCAGACTTTTCGCTTTTGACATATATATTGCAATCATCAGCATATCTTACAAATTTCAACCCTCTTTTGGTTAGTTCCTTATCAAGCTCATTTAGCATAATATTACTGAGTAGCGGTGATAAATTTCCTCCTTGTGGAACTCCCTCGTCAGTCTTTATTACAACTCCCCTTTCCATTACACCAGCTTGTAAGTACTTCCTTATTAGGCTTATTACCCTTATGTCCTTTACTTCCTTGTATATCAAACCTATTAGTTTGTCGTGATTTACTGTATCAAAGTATGATGCTAAATCTATATCTACTGTCCATTTGTAGCCAGCATTTATGTATTTTTGACATCTCTTTAGTGCATCATGACAGCTTCTTTTGGGTCTGAATCCAAAGCTATTATCTGAGAATATCCTCTCAAATTTCGGACTAAGTACCTGAGTTATTGACTGCTGCACTACTCTGTCAATCACGGTTGGTATTCCAAGCTTTCTCTTCTTCCCATCGTCTTTTGGTATCTCTACCCTTCTAACGGGTCTTGGAACGTATGTCCCTTCCAATACTGCTTTACGGAGATGGTCACCATTTTCTCTCAGATATTGTTGAAGTTCATCAACTGTTATCCCATCAATTCCATGGCTTCCTTTATTCTTTTTGACCCTTTTGAATGCTTCATTCATATTGTTCCTATCAAGAATTTTCTCCATAAGCATATTGTCGTACATGGTTATGTCGTTTTGTCTCACTTCTGACGTCAATGAAACACTGTGCGCTCTCTCTTTGCCTTCGAGTTCCACTCTATTCTCAAGAGACCAGCCTTCATCACTATGAAGTTGTCTGCCTTTTTCATGTTTCTTTGTGTCATTCAACTCTTCAAAACCTCCTATCGTTCAGTCCTTCCTAAGCCATTCATGATTTAACTTAGTACTATGACCTCAGCTGACTTCTCATGATAAATCTTGTTTCAACCGTGATTCAAAGTCCATTTCCTCACGTCCATGAGACCTCCCCAGGTAAGAGCGCCTTCTTTCACTCCATATATCTGCTGCATTTACACTGCCTGTTTCGAATAGTTTTGGGCTTTATTTTGTTCTTCAAACTCACCCACAGACATATGCCTTATATGCAGTTTCTGTTCGTCAGACCAGAGTTTTGCCTCCAGCTTCCTTCAGATTCCTCGTCGCCGAGGACACCCTTGCTATTGGCTAGCGGTTGGCACTATCAACCCCCACATCGGACTTTCACCGACTAGAAAGCGCCCATGCTGGGCGCACAGAAAAAGGCCACATCAGCCGAAACTGTGTGGCCTATATTGTCTAAACGGTACTTGGTTTGACACTCCTCTGGGAAATATTAAGTTTTTGTTTATTCGGCACTGCTTTATGCCTATCCTAAATAAAATTGTAAGCTTTCTTTAACATCGGAAGCGTCAATAGAGATCAATGAAACTGAATTCCAAATCTCTTTTAGACTCTTACCGTAAAAAACTTTAGCATTTACAAATTCCTCAAATGAATCAAAATCAAAAGCTTGCGAACCATCTTCAGTTAATCCAAACCAATATATAACTTTATTAGTTATCCTATCAAGCATTTTCCCTTCAAGCATTTTCCCTAACCAAGATGTTTGATAATCATCATAATTATCAACACAAAAATGTATTTCTATACAAGTTTGTTTTTTAGTTATATCATATGACATTATTTTTTTAAAATCCTCGAAAGATATTTTCTCCATAATTACTCCTTTCCTTATCGTCTTGGGCCATGCTCATGAGGCCATTCAGGGTGATTTGTGGGGTTACCATGATTAGTGAAGTCTACATCCCTTATTTGCTTGCCATCTGGCCCATACCATCTACGGGTTATGATATTTCCATTCGAATCAAGAATATCAACACTGGAATTTGCTTTTCCGCCTAATCCCGGATTTTTAGTAGTAGTGCTATGATTTGATGATGGTGTAATGTCAATCTCATTGCCCTGATTGGTTTTTATAGTTTTATTCGTTCCCTCATTCTTAAACCTAAACCCTTTAAATTTTTCAATATTAGTCCTTGTTCCTAGTGCTGATTTATTGCTAGAAAGTTTTGTGGTAAGAGTTGTTAATGCAAAACCCTCAAGCCCTTCTTTAGGACTATTTTTTATGTGGTATTCAGCAGACATTTCCTCAATAGTATTTCCTGAATAAAATACTGCATCTGCTTTCAAAAGCCTTACTTCATATTCGTCTAAATTATATTCCTTGGCTACACGGTCTATAAACTCCCATAATTCTTTGACCCCTTTTCTATACGGAATAAACCAATTATTTTCAGGATCATTATAATACTCTAAAGCGTATTGATAGTAATCATCAATATCATCCTTAAGTTTTTCCTCTTTAATAAGCCATGCTGGTTTCTCAAGTGACCAATTATTTTTTAGTAGTTGCTCAATTTGCATTTCAAATTCTTTTGTATCTTTATATTCAATATCATTGGGTTCACCAGTAAATACATTATATAATCTAATATATGTTCTCCCGTTTCCCTTTCTATGGGTTACACCCTTTTGCCCAGCAATAACAACAGTCTTATTACCCTCACCTGTTTCAAGAATTAAATATCCTCCCTCATTATCAATATCATTACTGCTGTTTTTACCTGTAAGTACATAATTAATTGTACCTCTGTTTTTTATATGCATTCCTTTATTGCTGTTTTTATCTGTGTCGCCACCTAGAATTTTCATTATAAATGCATTTTTATGGTTGTAAATATCAGCAGTTCCATGCTCACCAAGTCTAACTTCATTGTTTATCGTTCCATAGTTATTTAAAACTAAACTACTTTCTTTCCCGGTATTTATAGTATCAATAAATCCTCTGTTGTTTATTGTTGTATTGCTTTTTTCTCCTGTATTTATGTTCGTTATATTTCCTCTATTAGAAATAGTTGTATTGCTATCTTTCCCTGTTTCAACAGTATTGACAGAAGAATTCGTACTGGTTACAACCTTTGTATTCATGCCATCTGCTGTCTTTATTTTATCAACATTAGCATTAACATATACCGCACCCCAATACACATCATCAGGTGTTACAAATTCACATCCTTCATTCAACCACCAATCCACGTCACTGGGATCTACATCCTGTATTATTCCTACCATAGTTACATACATAAGGACATGTCCACTTGGATCTACATACTGTATCGGGTCGTTCATACAATACGTATATAAATTCAAACTCAGTGGGTTGTCATCTTCTCCCCAGTAACTGTCCTCTGTTGTGAATCTTCCTAGGTATGGGTCGTAATACCTTGCTCTGAGATAATATAGCCCAGTTTCCTCATCGTAGAATTCACCTGTATAACGGATTGCGTTGCTGGTGGTTTCTATGGTGAGGGTTGGGTTACCCCAGATATCATATTCATACCGGTTCTGTACTGTACCTGCTTCATCAACAGTCTGTACTACATCACCATGTCCATTGAACAGGAAGTAGGTCTCTTTTCCAGTTGAATCTGCTTTTGCTATGTAGTTTATGCCTTTTATATATCTGGCTTTAATGTTGCTATTTGCATCAGTTTCCAGAATAACATTTTGTCTGTCATACAGGTAATTTGTTACCTCTGGTGAATAGTTGTTATTTGATTTTCTCGTTGTTTTGCTTACACGCAGGTCATCACCATTGTATATGAAATCAACAGTTGTACGGATACCATCCTTAATGGTTTCGGTCTTTACTAGTCTATTGAAACCATCATAAGTATAGCTTGTTTTTTCTAAAAGCTTGTCTATACTGTTTGAATTGTCTGACAGCTTATCTCCATAGGCTGTCCCTGTCGTTTTAGGACGAAGTCCGGTGTTGTCAGGCAGTGTATGGCTGATGCTCTGGTTCAGCTGATTTCCATTGTTATCATATGTATATTTCGTTGTTTTTCGAGCAATTTCCTTGTTACTCTCATCAAACATTCTCTCTACCAGCTTAAGGAGTTGGTTTGTGTTTGAGTAGGTGTAATCGCTCTTCTTTAATATATATTGTATTTCTTTTCCTGTGGTCTCGTCAACATAGTCACTTGGCTGAAGTGAAATATATGTCTCGTGCTGTGAGATCCTGTTCCCCGCTTTGTCATAGGAATATATAGTTGTTTTGCCAGATGTTGCAACCTTTGATATTCTTCCTGCTTTGTCATATTCATAGCTGGTAGTCCCATATAAATCGGTTTTTGTTAACTGTCTACCCGCAAGGTCATAGGTATAGCTGTATTCGGATATACTGCCTCCGTTTTGCTTCGCGTTTGTCAGTTTAATCAACCTGTTGTCCTTGTCATAGGTGTAGTTTTCCGATACTCCGCCCTCGTAGGTAACAGAGCTTCTTCTGCCGTTGTCATCATACGAGTAGGTGGTAGTTTTCCCTCCATAGGTTACGGTTTCCATTCTGCTTGATTTATCATAGGTGTAACCTACTTCGTAACCCTTGAGATCAGTTACTTTAGTAACATTTCCTATCTGGTCGTAGGCATAGCTTATCTGATCAGCACCATTTTTCTTGATTTCTGTCAATCTGTTGTTTTGGTCATAGGAGTAATCGCTTGTGCCACTTTCATCTGTCATGGATGCTCTGTTTCCGGCTTCATCATAGGTATAGCTTATAATATCGCTGTTGTTGACATTGCTGTTACCGGATAGTAATACCTTTCTTTCCAGTAAGAGCCCCCTGTTGTCATAGGTATAAACTGTATTATTGCCGTTTTTATCTGTTACACAGGCTGTATTTCCTTCAAGGTCATACTTATATACTTGCGTTTTGTTATCTGCGTTTGTTACTGACTTAAGATTTCAAAAGTCAGTATAGGTATAGCTTGTAAGCTTACCCCTTCCGTCGGTCATTGTAAGCTTGTTGCCCTGTTTGTCATAGCTGTATTTTGTAATTGTTCCAAGTGCATCGGTTACTTTTGTCAGATTTCCTGCCGCATCATATTTACTTTTAACCAACCTGTAGTAATCATAAGCATTATCAGACCGTACATATTCCTTTTTGGCAATGAGATTTCCCGACAGATCGTATTCGAAATATTTAGTATTTCCCGCTCTGTCAATGCTTTCTGTAAGTTCACCTTTTGAGGAATACTGATAGATTTCATATACAATGCTGGGTTTCGGTTCTGTAAACCTATAACATAAAATTCATTACAGCTTACTTTTTCAGATAATCAACCAAATATAAGGTTAGTTCCATTAGTTGCTATTCTTCCAGTATTAGTAATATTACCTTCACCCCAATCATCGTTAAAGTAAAGGTAATCATCTCCATCCTTTACTATTCTTCCACCATTTGTCATGTTACTATTAAAGTTTCCAGTCAGATTTTGTGAACTAAAATTGCATTTGATGAAACATCTACTGAAGGTAATGTTGAAGATTTCTCAGCAACCACATTATCTGTACTCGTTTTAAGCGTATTATTGCTAACTGACGTTGTAGCAGAAATTGGAGCACTTTTGGGAGCTTGATCATTATTATTTGAACAACCAACTAGTATCACAAAAATAAATACTAATACTATATGAAAATTATTTTTCATAAATTACTTCTCCAATCTAGGGGCAACATTAGGACCCATATAATTTAAATGCCAAGTTTCTAAAAAATTATTATGTAATACCCCTTTATTTGTAGTTGTATTCCCAAATCCTGTTAAATACAGGCCATCCTTAAATATGTAAAAGGAAGAACAAGATACCTATTAAATCCATCATAAGCAGTAGTCCCATATATATTAATTCTTTTCATCATTTTTCCACTTTGATCTAACAGTACAATAGATGCGTTTATTTCTCGTGTTTCTCTCTTCAACTCTCGTGACTTAAGATATTTTATTTGATTTTAACTAGATATTGCTTCTTTAATATCATTGGGGTTCTTTATATTTTCTCAATTATTGGGTGTATTAATAATTAATTTGGATATATTATCGCTATAGTTAAGTTTTATTGGTAAAACATTGTCCTGTTCCCAACTTATCAACTTATTTCCTTTATAAAATGTTGGCTGCTTTTCCAGCAGATACCACCATTCTATCATACCGCATCTTTGAGAGAAAGTGCTAATACACATAAAATAAGGTCAACAGGATTTTGTTTTCCCGCTGACCTATAGATTGTTACTTTTATCGACTTTTTCATAGTGTATACTTTTTCTTGTGACTACATATGATCCATTGACCTCATGCAATATCGAGCAGTAAACACACCACTTATTATTATATACTCATCCTCACCCCTACACCCTCACATCAAAAACCATTCCAAAATTCTGTGCAATCAAATCATTATAATTAGTGAGGAAAAAATCCATTCTATTGCTATTGTCATTATCCGCTTTTGTTACTGTTCTTGTGGTTCCGCCTGAGACATAGGTTTTTCCGCATTCTGGGCATATCCCGGTATGTATGGAGACGGACTGGGATACAACTTTTCTTCCGTTCATCTGCGCTTTTGCGGTTTCGTGGCTTACGTGTTCCTGCTCATGAGCTCTTACCACAGCTCCGGCACTTTGAGGATCAATTTTTCCCGGAGTTTTAAAGGAAACAGAGGGGTCATCGGAACCATCCTGATACTTGCGTTCCTTACAGGTCTGACATTCTACTTTTCCAGTTGCATCAACATCACTGGTACCGTTGGTTTTTACACTGGTTTTACCATTTATTTTCCCATTGGCTTCTCCATCCATTTTATCGTGAGTTTCAGTATTTTTACCGGTATATTGCTGCTGATTAAGATTAAGCTTGGAATAATAGTCCGATATACTGTTTACAGTTACGTCCATTGTTACCTCCCCTAGAGTAAAATGGTTTTTAAAGCCCTTGATGCGCTCAAAGTACATGTACACAAACTTAAAAAGCTTCCTAATATCTCAAAAAGTTACTCTATAAGTCTATTATAGGATAATAATTCCACTTTGAATATATAAAATGTAGTTAATTTCCCACATCTTATAGTAATTTCCAGCGTTGTCATTGTCTTCAAGAGTAATTCCTCATTCCGAGGAAGAGTGCAATGGGACAGAGTTTACCTGATAAGGTTCTATACCAAAAAGCCCAGTCTTTATACATACTCTACAGCCAATCTTCATACACTTACACCACAGCCAATCTTCATACACTTACACACTACAATCAATTGGTGTACTCCTGCGCCACCAGACAAATTCCATACTTCACACTGTAACTACAGCCCCAGCCTCATGATTTCTGAGCCGATTTCTGCAAAGATAGGGGCAGCTGCTTCTCCGCCACTTTTCCCATCCTCAATGAAAACTGCCACCGAATATTTTGGAGTTTCTGCCGGGAAATATCCGGCAAACCATGCCTGAATTATTTTTTCACCATCGATGTACTGACCGGTTTCAGCACTCCCTGTCTTTCCTCCGGCTCCACCGAATTGATCCATGTTAGCCTTCTTTCCCGTTCCATCACTTATAACCCCCTCCATGAGCCCCCTTATTCTATCAGAGGTTACTTTGGATAGAACGCGCTGCTGTGAAGTTTCCCTTAAATCTCTAACCTTGTTTCCGCTGGTGTTTACAATACTGTCCAATATATTTATATTATTCTTTATTCCGCCGTTGGCTATTGTGGCAACCATATCGGCTACCTGTACAGGTGTTGCCATAATCTGACCTTGCCCGATGCATATATTTGCAATATCCCCGGGGTTTTGCAGGTCAGTCTTTGCGGGTATAATCCCTTTTGCTTCTCCTATTCCCTGCTTTGTTAAAGCTGTATTATCCCCAAGTCCAAAGCTTTTACACATATCCAGTATGGGATCTGCACCAATATCCAGAGACATATTAATAAAGTATGCATTACAGGATTTTGACAGAGCCTTATTAATATCAACCGTTCCGTGGCCTCCTGCTTCATAGGAGGAACATTTGAATTCTGTATCGCCTATCTGAATATACCCCGGACAATTGAATACCATATTGTAGTCAGGCTGAAGCTCAAAGATAGCTGCCAGATCAACCAGCTTGAAAACCGAACCCATATTGTATTGGGCTACTGCTCTGTTAAACAGAGGACGCTTGTTATTTGAAAGATATTTTTCAATATCATTGGGATCGAAATCAGGTTTACTGCAAATAGCCACAATATCACCTGTATTTACATCCTCTACAACTATAGCCCCGGTGAGATTTCTGCTGTCGAGCGCTTTTTCTATTATGTCCTGAATGTGATAATCCAATGTCAGCTTTATGTCCAGTTTACTGTTCTTTCTTTCATCATCCTTAATAATTCTGTAGCCAAGGCCAGCAAGTAAATCGTTGCTTCCATCGGTTATAACTGCTATTTTATTCTCCCGGCCGTAGTTCAAGGTCTTCTCGAATAATTTTTCAAGTCCGTTGCTGCCAATGTTATCGACTTTGTTAAGGTAACCTAACAAATGTTTTGCTTTAGTATCGGTGTTATACCTGCCTAGTGAATTAACAAAGGATATCCCATCTACCTTCATCGATGTCAGAAGTGCTTTAGTTTCCTTATCAACCTCAACTAATATGGGGGTATTCTTTCTCTGAATTTCCTCCATTGTCTTTTGAGGCTCAAGACCCAGAATCTGGCATAGCTGATTTATAGCCTCTGGCTGGCCTCGCAGCTCGGCTGGCTTTAGTACAGCCGTAATCTTTTGAGTTCTGCTGGTAAACCTTATACCGTTCCTGTCCAAAAAATCTCCCCTGGCACTTTCAATCTGGACGTTATTAACCCTTTGAGCCGAAGCTTCCTTTGAGAATGAACCTCCCCCTATTATTTGCAAATAAAACAATCTGGTCATAAGACATGCGGATATGGCCAAAAACACAAACAACAGAATTCTGATTCGCTTAAACATATAAAAACCCCTTTAACTGAAAAATATATAGATTTATATACATTGTTTCCAGTTAAAGAGGTAAAATATACCACAAGTAATATTAGTGCATAATTTCAGATCCACGTGCCCAAACGATGAGTTGAGGTTACAGACTAAACCTTGATTCTTGGCTTCTTTGCTTTGTTAGTCTTGTTAGTTTTGTCAGCTGTGTTGGCTTTGTTAGTGATTTTTGGTGCATGAGTAACTTTTTTTACCTTATTCTTATCTTTCTTAAGTCTGTCAGGGTTCTTAAACGACAATTTCATCCCACCTTAGGTTTCATTTTAAATTTTAGGTTAAGCTCATTTTTGACATCTTTATACTCTGTAAAAGATTTTATGTACTCAAATAATTTCCTCTTTGTCATAAAGGACTTTATAAGTATATAATAAATACTGAAATATAGCGAATGAATTATTCGTCAGTACTTATTTTGTCGGACAATTTTATTCAGAAAGTGCTTATAATTAATCTGCTTGGAAACACTCTCTATAAATGCTTTGTATCTCTGACATTTTGCTTTTTTGCAATAAAATAAGCTATCAATGACATTTTGATATCATAGATAGCTTTATTTACCACTGACTATTTTATTCCATACTGCTTCTGTATTGCTTCAAACAAATCTGCAAACTTGGAATTCTTTTTGTAGAATGCTGGTGTAAAGCCCATTTCAGCCTTTACAGTTACTGTTCCACCCTGATATTCCTTACCCGTCCACAGGTGAACCCACTGGTCGTTCGGAAGATAAACCTCCCACTCCTGTACATCTGGCAAATATACAGGTGCAATCAACATATCTTCACCGAATAAATATTCTGTTTGAATATCATAGGTCTTTTCATCATTTTCATAATGTAAAAACAGCGGTCTTTGTACTGGGAGACCAGAGTCTGCATTTATTTTTACAAGACTCTTTGTATAAGGTGCAAGCATTGTATAGATTTCTGTAAGTCTTCCAAACTGCTCCAAAGTATCTGCATCATCATAATACTGGAAGTTTTCCTCCGGTCTGTTTCCTTCATGAGTTCTCATTACAGGAGTGAATACAGCCATTTCGGCCCATCTCAAAAATACTTCCTTGGTTCTGCAATTATTAAACAGTGAGGTGTAGCCGCCGATATCACTATGATGTAAACCGCATCCGCTCATTGCAGCACTGAGTGCCCCGCAGATTACTGTAACAAGACCGTCATGCATTGAGAAATCCACACTTTGATCGCCCGCCCAGAGCAAAGTACAGTACTTTTGAGTACCGGCCCCGCCGGCTCGCATAAAGTACACAATCTCGCCCAATTTACCTGTTTCAACAAGAGCTTCATAATTACACTTTGCCCATAGAACCGGCCAGTGATTATGCTCTAACATGGCCGGGGCTCCACTGTACAACTGCAAATCAGTAGGGAGATATTCTCCGAAATCAGCCATCCAACCATCTATTCCAAAATCAATCAGATACTTTTTGATTAACTCTTTAAACCATCCATATGCTTCAGGGTTGGTGAAATCTACCACACCACAGTCAAATTCTCCAAAATCCACTAAATAATCAGTTCCATCAAGCGATTTTGCAAAATACCCCTTTTCCTTACCTTCCCTGTATAAATCTCCCTCTTTTACAAGGTACGGGTTGTTATAAGCTAGGAATCTGATATTCTTTGCTTTATACTCGTTGATTTTTTCAGGTAAACCCGGATACATCTGCTGATTCCACTTCCAGTTCCAGTTAAGACGCTTACCAAAGGATGTAACTCTCTTGCCGGCCCAGTCCTGACACCAGACCCCTGAAACTTTTATTCCATTTCTAAGGGAACGATCAACAAGTGCGAAAGAACGCTCTGTTCCGCCCTGAAGTCCAAGGATAGCTCCATTATATATCCAGTCAGGCAATTCTACCTGTCTTCCAAGAAAACCGGTCAACTTTTCAAGCAGTTGAATATATGTAGGTGCCGCTTCAATCCTGATCTGCTTGGGCACTTCCCATATCTGCAATTCATGAAAAGCTTCATTCTTAAAGTTAAAATCAGCATAGGCAGTTGAATCAACGTGGAGATAATAGTGTTTCGTTGATACGAAGGTAGGCTGAGGATAGTTTGTGTTGTAATAGTCTCCTCCAGCTTTATTTTCAACATCCGACCTCCAGGTTACATAGGTAGTCTTATCTCTGCCTACACCCGGTTCCGATGTCCAGAGTGGAAAATTTCTACCTCGCAAATTGAAGTAGGACATCTGCTCTCCACAGCCGTAGCATTTCTCATTCTCATCGGCATCAATCCTGATCCAAAACCTATTTATGTCAGTATCTGATTTCTCAAAATCCATCAGAAACCTATCGTCTTCAATTTTAATACGAGCGGTTAATTTATTATCAAAATTTAATGAATATTCATTGTTATTTTTTTGTATAGAGACACTCCTCAAGGGATACCTTTCAATTACATAATCCCTGATATCAAAGTTTCCTCTATACATCTCGACGGTTTCATTACCATACCCTATATAAATAGAAGGATTATCTGCCGTGTGATGAATGATACACTGATTCTGATATAATAGCTTAAACCCATCATTTAGTATAACTAGTTCCATGTCTCTCCTCCTGGTATATTTACAGTGAAAATCAATGTTTCTAACCCTTTACAGCACCACTGGTCAAGCCTGATATAACCTGTTTCTGGAATAGCATATACCCGATAATACTTGGAGCTATACTTATAATAATTGCAGCGTACATTGAAACATAATCTGTTGTAAACTGATTTGTAAAATATCTGATACCTATCTGTATAGTTTTTGTTGCTGGTGAAGAAGTCAGAAGATTGGCATAAACAAACTCGTTCCAGCAGGTTATAAATTCAAAGGTTGCTGCTGTTACCAGACCTGTTTTTGTCAAGGGTAAAATCATTTTAAAGAATCTTCCGTAAAATCCGCTTCCGTCAATATAAGCGGCCTCTTCAATCTCTGCCGGAAAGCTTTTCATAAAACCACGAATAATAAAAGTTGAAATTGGTAGACCGATTGCAGCGTATAGTATAATTAATGCTGCCAGTGAATCTACCAGCCCGATTTTACTGAAAATCGAAAAATAAGGAACCATTAGTGCATTAAGAGGAACAAGTACACCTACCGAAAAAAAGGTGAAAATAGTTTCTCTTCCTTTAAATTTAAAACGGGATATACAATAGGACAACATTGAAGCAACCATAACATTAAGAACCGTTGCCACTATTGCAACAATAACCGAGTTTGAAATCATTCTGCCTAAATTTGCCTGTTGAAATGCATTTACGTAGTTCTGCCATTGTGGTACAGCAGGTAAGGAAAATGGATTATTGAAATATTCCGCATTTGTTTTTAATGATGTAATAAAAAGCCATAACAGTGGGAACAACGTATATACTGCAAAGAATATGATTAAAATCCATTTGAAAAAAGAAAATATTATATCTTTTATGTTCTTTTTATCTTTTACAATTGATTGCGCAGTTTTCGCCGACATATTTCTCCTCCTTTACTCCTTATTTAATTTTGCAAATATTCCACGAATAATTAAAATAACACAGGCCCCGGTCAATATAAGCATAACGCTGGAAGCATTTGCTCCACCATAGTCATTTGTTTTCATTTGATTGTACAGATAAAGTACAAGCACCGAAGTTCTGTTTGCAGGTCCTCCGTTAGTCAGCAGGAATACCTGTTCAAATGTTCTTAATCCGAAAATCATTGCCAGTGTAACACAGGTCTGAAAAGAACCGCTTATTAATGGTATTGTAATATGAATATGTTGTCGTATACCGTCGGCACCGTCAATCTGGGCCGCTTCATAATAGCTTTCATCAATATTTGTTATATCAGCCAGCATTATGACCATATAATAGCCCACATAAAATACCCAGTAAATCAGCATACACGGAAAAGCTGTTTTAATGTTTCCAAGCCAATTTGTTGCATATTCCCCAAGGCCAACTGCTCTTAATAAACCGTTAATCAAACCGAATTCACTGTTGTACATTGCCGACCATAGCATCGCAAGAGCAATACCTGAAATAACCTGTGGCAGAAAGTACACTGTTCTGAAAAACTGCCAACCTCTAGGTTTCTTTGATAATATCAAAGCCATAAGCATTGCAAGAGGAACCTGCACGCCTCCGGCAACTACAGCCCACAGAACATTATTTTTTACACTGCGCCAAAACACTTTATCACCAAAGATATTTTCATAATTATACAGACCTTTAAATATTGGAGATGTAATTCCATTCCATTCAAAAAGGCTGGTTATTGCTACATACCCTACCGGTATAATAAAGAATAGGGTGAATAGTGCTAGCCCTGGTAATATAAAGATGAAGATGTTTTTTATGTCATGCTTTTTAACTTCCATCGCTCCTGCCTCCATCGTCAAAACCAACTCAAATTAATATAGTCGTAATCTGTATTTTGGCAGGCCTTTCAGCCTGCCAAAATATTTGATTGTTATAGTAAGTATTATTATTTGTGTATATATTTTACTTATATTTTATATATATTTTTTGAATATTAACTATACTGATATTATTTATTTGCAGCCTTTAGTGCCTCAACAAATTGCTCAGGAGTCAATTCTCCGAGTACAAGACCTTCAAGTGCAGGTGGGAATGCAGTTACTACCTTTGTAGGCATAGTGGACTCAAAAGTTCCGATCATGTATGGAGCAGCTGTACTTTGTTCGATCATTGTAGCCTGAAGCTTTTCTGTCTGATCAGTAATTTTTGACTTGATAGTAAATATTGCGCCGGATGAGTTGGACAATTCAGTCACTCTGTCAACATCACAGATATATTTTAAGAACTTGATTATTGCTTCCATTTTTTCCGGATCCTTCTGTTCACCAACAGCTATATAAGCCTGAACTGCGTTTACATATGCTCCCGGCTTACTGCCATTGTAGCCTAAACCGGCGCTGATAGCGAGATTGTCATACAAACCTGGAACACCTTCAGTTTTAATTCTTGACAAAATCCATGATCCATTGGTATACACTGCAGATCTTTCATTAAAGAAGTGTCCGTTTACAACTGTAGCATCTGCTCCAACCGCATCAGGAGAGGTGTAAGTAAACATCTTCTGCGTGATTTTTGCGGCTTCTAAAAACGCTGGATCATCCAGGCCTTTTTCATAAACATCAGGGCCTCCTACTGCTGCTAGTGCGTAAGAATACCAGAGCATTGAGGTCCAGGCATTTTTATTTGTCATCTGAGCAGTTGGGAATATTCCTTTTGCTTTTAATGCATCACAGGCTTTCCATAACTCTTCATAGGTAGTTGGAATGGTAGTTATCCCAGCGTTATTTAATAATTTCTTATTAAACATAATTGCAATAACGGCATTCTCATAAGGAATTGCATAGTTTTTGCCTTCATACTGAGCTGCCTTTAATACACCCTCTGCAAATTTATCTGACCATTCCTTATCAGCCAAGTACGAGGTAAGATCCATCAACTTTTCTGATTTAGAATATAATTGTAAGTCTGCGAATGATTTGAAGGTGAAAATATCCGGGGCATTACCTGTAGATATCATAGCCCTTATTTTATCTTCATAGGCATCGTAATCAGTGTATTCTTCGATTTTTACTTCAATTTTAGATTCATTTTCCTTATTAAATGATTCTACCATTTGACCAAACACTTTTGCTTTTCCATCAGTTCCAACCCAAATGCTTGGGAAGGTGATTTCAATCTTTTCATCAGTTACTTGCGTCTCAGTACCTGAAGAATTCGAAGTAGAAGTTGTCGACTGGCTTACTTCAGATTTACCGCATGCTGTAAAAATCACCATTGTCATAGTAAGAACTAACATTACTGCCACAATACGCTTGATAATCTTCCCCATAATTGTTATCCTTCTTCCTTATTTTATTTTACGAATTTAATTTTGACCCTATTGTATAAAATTTAGCATGTGGGTCCAAGTTCTATTTTCAGGGCTTTTTACCCTTTACTCAATAAATTAAAGCCTTTAATTTATTGAGTAAAAAAATAAAAACTTGACGGCAACTGCTATAGTTATTGCTGCCTCCTGTAAAATCTAGGTGACAACAACTTATGCATATTGACCAAAAATAATTCGCTTACAATGGAAATTATATATCATATTCAATAAAAAGTAAAGCAGTTATTTTATATTTTTCGACTTTATAATACATTTATTATGTTTTATCATATTATGTGCTTCAAATTAACAGATTATTTGTTTAAACAATTTAATTATGTAAATACACTTTTCAATTACAGATGCGATTACCACACCGGATATTCTATCTCAGGTTCAGTCATGTTACTTCTACATCCCCAGTTATTTTAAGTTCAATGATTGAAAGATTTTGATTACTGTGATATTCTTAAATAAAGTTCTACATAATATTTTTTCTAACTCTTTTATTAACACTTATAATTAATTCCTCTTTTATAGTATTAAATTTAGAATTATCACCATATATCGTGTAGAAAGCTTTATATTTTATTACAATATAATATAATTATAAGGAGAACTCTATGTTGAACAATTTAAAGCAATTCAATCCTACTCTGAAAATAAAAAGTATATTTGATGCTTCGTTTTTAAAGTACGGAAAAGTACTCGCCCAATACGACTTTTCTGAGTGTGTTGAAATTATGAATACCAAATGTATTCCTGATTCTGGTAATGTGTATGTTGCATGTGATGTTGATTTAATGAGCACTTCTATTGCAAAGGAGCTTAGCACTGTATTTTATGGCAACATGCCTGTTCAGATAGGCTATTGTAACGGTAACAGCAGTAAACTCAATGCTCTTGAATACCATAAAGGTTCTGAGATAGACGTAGCTGTATCAGAACTGGTACTTATTTTAGCAGATATACGTGATATTAGGAATAATCAACTGCCAAGCGAATCGACTGAGATTTTTTATGTTCCTGGCGGAACTGCTGTTGAATTATATGGCACTACACTGCATTTTGCCCCCTGTAAAGTATCAGATGCGGGATTTAAGAGTATTATAGTACTTCCTGAGGGAACCAACCAGCCTCTCAGTTCTATTCCAGCACCCCACTCTGAAGAGGATAGGCTTTTATGGATGCAGAACAAGTGGTTAATTGCTCATGAGGAAAGTATTCCGGCAGCTAATGGAGCACATATTGGAATAATTGGGAAAAATTTTGAAATAAAGTATAAATAATTTTTCTATGAAGTACTATAATCTAACGAAAAGAAGTGATAACTATGGATCAATCTGCAAATGGAATAAATATGCTGGGAGTTAAAATTAAAAACAGAAGTTCTATCCTTTATTTGATATATCGCTCCGGGGGAATCTCCAGAAAGGAGATAGCAAATAAGCTCAATTTAACTCCTGCTGCTATTACCTTAATTACAACCGACCTTATTAACGAAGGGATTCTCGTTGAATCGGCAGTTGAACAAAATAATAATCGTAAGGGTCGAAAGGAAATTCTTCTGGATATTAACAGAAAAAAATATGCAACCATTGGTATCTATATAAGCACCCACAAGTTTCAAATTCTTTGTATGGACTTAAATAATACTGTTATCTTTGAGGATACGGTGTTTACTGCAGATTGTCACAGAAAATCTGCAGCCATACTGGATAAGGTATGTACAATCCTGGAACAAAATCTTATTAATTATGATATAGTCAGAACGAGAACCATCCTTGGTGTTGGCGTAAGTGTCAAGGGTATTGTAAATTCCAGAGCCGGAATAAGTATTAACTCATATAACGTCTGGGAGGATAATGTCAATGTTGTTGAATATGTTCAAAAAAGAATGAAAGTTCCCGTTATATTAACAAACAACATTTGTTCCCTGGCCCATGGGGAGAGTTTTTTTGCCCATATAGAGCACCCAAAGGATATGTTGTTTATAAAATACGGTCCGGGTGTAGGTGCCGCCAGAGTATTCTATCAGGACAAGTTAAGCGTATTTGATTTTAACGCCATTCAACTTGGTCATACTATTGCCGATCCAAATGGTGTAATATGTGAGTGCGGCAATAGAGGATGTCTTGAAACAATTGCCGGCTACGATGCCATAGAAAGAAATGCAGCCAACATATTATCAAACAAGCTGACACCTTATCTCTTTTCATATACCGAGGGGAACACAGAAAATATAAATATCAAAAATATCATAAAGGCGTATCAGGATGGAGATAAACTGATAGAGGACATAATAGACAGATCTATTTATTTTTTGTCTATTGCAATAAAAAATGCCATGTGCTTATTTGATCCCAAATCAATAATTTTATACGGAGAACTTTTTGAGAACGACAAGTTCCGAAAGAATTTGTATATACATTTGTCCAATTACTCAGGTTATGAAAAGGTAACCTTCAGTAAATTTAATTTACAATTGGAAACACAGGGGCCTGCCTCCACAATAATTAACTATTTCTTTGAAAACGGCGGCTTGATAGACTTAAAAGAATAGTTACAGAATAATCTTTACAACTCAGGTAATTCACAAAAGCTTCCTCACAATGTACGTGAGGAAGCTTTTAGTTAACTAATCCGTTTTATGAATATCAACTTATACGCATTTCATCATTCAGCTTTTCTGCATTTCAGCTTTTCTACTTTTTTGCATTTCAGCTTTTTTCTTTTGTTCAAGCAATATCCCAAACGCACCTGCCAATACTATAGCCATTCCGACATACTGCCCCAGCACCATAACATCTCCAAAGAGGATAAAAGCTACTATTGTTGCAACAATAGGCATCAAAAGCAGGAATACCTTTACAATCCAAACCGGAAAACGCCTGAGGTTATAGTAATAAACAATATAAATAAGAGTCTGCCCCAATCCGGCAGCCAGAACTGCCACCAAAAGCGGTCTATTTTCAGCCAACAGGCTGAGTTGTCCCATGGTCCCCATAACAACTGATGTAACAATAAACAGCGTCATTGTTATAAAATTATTATAAAATGCAACCACATTATCTGCTGCAGGATTCTTCTTATCCAACTGTACGCTCTTAATAATAAAAGCATTAATTGATACAAACAACGCACTCAATATAAAGAATATATCGGCCCTATTCCCGATTTTGAGCTGACTGAAATCAATTCCCATAACCATAAGAACACCAAAGAGCATTATAAGAGTGTATGTCCAGTCCAGCTTTGTGAATTTTTCCTTGTAAATTATAACTGACATCAGGTTGACAAATATAATATCACACTTTAATAAAGCAGTACCGGCGCCTGCATGGGAAAGACCAAGACCAATGAAGGCCGTCAGATCCAGTGAGAAACCAAGAACCCCAATCAGTATTAATCTCAATAAAATGCCTTTTGTTTTAAACAACAGCTTTAATTCGTGTCTTTTAAACATTATTACAGACAGGAGAAGCATGGTAATAAAACGAATAACAATTCCAACTGTAAACACCGACATTTCCGAAACGGCTTTTTGGCTTGCAACATAATAGCATCCCCATATGAATGCTAATAGCAATAAAGGAGCTGTTTGTTTTATTTTCATTAAATCATGTATCCCCTTACGAGTTTTAATAATTCATCATAGCCACCGATAAATCCGGATACTGTAGTTCGGAAACCACCATATTTTTCAAACTCGCAAGCCTTCATACCATGTTCGTCAAAGGATTTTCCAAACTCACTGATTCTTCTGAGCTGCTCCATATATGCTTCTTTAACAGGCTCCTGTATTCTGCTTGCAACCTCAACCTCGCAGGAGTTCAATTTTTTATGCCAGTTGAAAGGAATAGTCATTGACAAATCTCCACCTATCAATTGTGACCAATGATGATGGTTTCTGCATGCTGCTGACAGTAATCTGGTTTTATAGCCTCTTTCCTTATAGATTCTGTAGGCTTCTTTCATCACTGCTATGCCTGCCCATTCCAAGCTTTCAGGATCAACTATTATATCCTGTTCGTCTGTATATTTCTTCATCCAATCATCAGTCCTGCCTATCATTATTGTACAGACAGGCGACATGGTTTCAGCAGAAAGACCTTCAGCTGCTCTTCTCTTCAAGCCTCTTTCAACAGCCTCGGCAACTGCAACAGCCTGAGCAACTGTGAAAGAAACCGTAGCATTTATGCTGATTCCCCTATAGGTTGCTTCCTCCATTGCCTTAATTCCAGCTTCCGAAGCAGGCATCTTTATCTGCATATTTTCCCCAAGACTATTTATAATTTCTGCCTGCAGCAGCATTTTTTCGGTATCTCTGTAATACTTGGGATTAGTCTGAATTGACAATCTGCCCTTTTTACCCTTTGATTCATTAAAAATAGGAAGAAGTTTTTTTGATCTAAGGGTACCTATTTCATAAATCAGGGCCCAGGCCACATCCTCTTCGGTCATGTCATTTCTTTCAGCCACCATTTCTTTTATACGGCCTTCCCATATGGACAGCTCTCCCTTAATAACCGAACCTACTATGGCAGGATTACTGGTAGCACCAACACAGCCCCTTTCAAGTGCATAGTTCAATTCATTTTCCCCGCAGGAATCCATCCATATATCGGTGTTTGGAAATTTAACTACTGTTTCATGTAATTTGCCTTTGAATGTGCTCATTATTTTAACCCCCTATATTTTTAAGGTACTTTTGTTAAGGCAATTACCATTAGCTGACAAGCTGACAGTAATTGCCCATATATTTTCCCTACTCTATAACCTCATAGTTCATCATTTTTGCTGCAAGCTTTAATACGTCCCTGTACTCCCCGTACAGCATGGCCAGGTGGTGCGCCACACCTGTTTCTGTCACTGTATTCAATAAGTCATTGATGTTCTGCTCAAATTTTACCTTTGTGTATGTTCCGCAGAGCTGTTTTTTCATTTCTATGGACTCACCGGCTGCAAGGAACAATCTGGTTTTTCCACGGGCAGTATCAAATCTCATAAGATTAACATGACCCTCTTTCATTACAAAGCCTGCAGTTACACCCTTTCCTCCGGCAAAATAGGTATCAAGAGTTCTTTCACTCTTTCCGTCCCACAAATTTGCCGGCGCAACACCGCAATGCCACATAAGAGCAAAATCTTCCTGAAGATCAACCTGTGACAGGTCTGCAAGGAACGGTGTTTCTGCGCCTAACGCCGCACCGGCCAGCATGGAGAGAGCACCCTCAATATCACCCTCACAGGATAAAATTATTCCTTTTGACTGGAGAATAGACATTGCAGCACAGGGTGAAATCCCATAATTCGCCGCAAATTCAGGCCAACATCTTACAGCTACCGCTGTAAGACCATTTTTCTCAACAAACCTGGTAGCACTTACACAGAGCCGAGCAACCTTTTTAACCTGTGTATCATTTACATCCTTACATATAAATAAGGTCCTGACTTCTTTTTCTTCTTCCTCAATCTCGATATCAGTTACAGGCTGTGAAAACATATCTGCAATTTCATAATGATCTATCAGGATACCTGTTTTTTGATAAATATCCATGTCATCGACACCAACATTGAAAAATCCGTGGGCACGATAGCCTACAAGTCCTACCTTCGCATTTTGGAGAGCAACCTTTACTCTTAATGCATCTATCCATTTTTCATCAATGCTGTCACCTATAGTGCAGGAGTAATCATCCTTGCCGGTCTTATAAAGATTCGAAGCATTGAGATTCAAGCCGCAAACAGCATTCAGCCGGATTTTACCGCCATCATAGGGGAGCTCATTATATGCCCAAAGTAGAAACGGTTTTTTAATATATTTAGCAAAAATCAAGGCCAAATGACCTAAATGGAAGGTACCACTAATAATAACCACACCATCTACATTAGCTGATAACAGTTTAATTGCAGCTTCTTCCGCATCTTTTATTTCAATTACACAATCTTCTATGAATGTATAGTCCACATCAGGCAGCCTTTTGAGGTCTTCAATTGTCTTGTTATACATTGCCTGTGCTGTTTTATACTCATATGTAGTTCTGGTCAGGCATACGACGCCCAGTTTTACTCTTTGTTTCATATAACTATCTCCCATCTACGCATGAAGCGTTTATACAGCTAGTAATGATAAGCTGTTTTTTAGTAATTATTCTTTTGCAGTACCATCCCAGGCATTTCTAAACACACCTAAGCCATATGTAGTAAAGGGATGCTCAAAGCTTGCCTTGTATACATCAAGTCCGCAGGTCACAATATCTGCACCCAGGGCGGCAAAATCACCAATCTGTTTACCGTTTCTCACTGCTGCAACAATTATTTCAGTATCAAAACCATAGTTTCTATATATATCAATAATGTCAGAAATATAATCTATCGAGTTATCACCGCTGTTTTCCTTCCAGCCTACAAAGGGTGAAACAAACTTGGCGCCCAGTTTTCCCACGGGGATTGCCTGTGATGGAGAAAATACCAGTGTTACATTTGTTCTTATTCCCATTTTTTCAAGCTTCTTAGCTGCAATTAAGCCCTGTTCGGTACACGGGAGCTTTATAACATAGTTAGGTGAATAACCAGCTACTTCCTTGGCTGCCTCAAATAAATCCTCCCACTTATCATGGTGTGGATTTATTTCGAAGGATACAGGAAATTTATCAATACCCTCAATTCCTTCTTCCTTAATCCAGGCTGCTACATCTTTAACAACCTGCATAAACGGTTTTCCGCTTAATTGAATATGTTTCGGGTTTGTTGTAACACCATCAATACAATAATTCTCATATGCATACTTGATTTCATCCAGTTTTGCGCTGTCTAGAAAATATTTCATAATAATCTCCCCCACAATTCCTAATTAGATTTCTTTACAAGTTTCTTTAAACAATTTCAAAAATTGATTTACTTATAGCTTTATTTATTGCTTTATTTATTGCTTTATTTATTGCTTTATTTATAGATTTCAGCTTCAATATCTTTAACCTTTTCTCTTGCATTTCTTAAGTTTTTAGCACGCCACTCTTCAAGATTCTGTGTAAATTCTGTACTAAGGAAGGTGTCAACCATGGCACAACCGACAAACTCAGCAGTTAGCCACCCACCCAGGCATAAAATGTTGGCATCATTTATAGCTCTAGCTTTTTCAGCAGCATAAGTGTTCTCACAAACTGCTGCATAAACTCCCTTGTACTTATTTGCAACTATTGATACTCCCATACCGGTGCCACAAATTAAAACTGCTTTCTCAAACTCCCCGGCAGATACTCTTTTAGCAACAGCCGAAGCTACTTCAAAATATGGCTTGGGTTCCTCTTCGTTGAGAGTGCCACCATCGGTAACTTCATAACCCAACTCTGTCAAATGGGCTTTTATAGCTTCCTTTAATGGGAAACCTGATTTATCGGAGCCAATAATAATTTTTTTCATATAAACCTCCTTATCTTTTCATGGAAATGGCCTTTACTGCCGCCTGATCAATTTCTTTTTCAGTTAGTCCGTATTTTTCTTTTAAGAATTCTGTAAAACCTACTTCTCCAAAGGAATCCTTTACGCCAACCCTCTGTACCGGAACAGGATAGTTTCCGCTCAGGAATTCTGCTACTGCTCCACCCAATCCATTCAGTATGGAATGGTTTTCGGCAGTTACAACTGCTCCCGTTTTTCTGGCACTTTGTAACACAAGTTCTTCATCTAATGGCTTAATTGTATGAATATTTATTATTTCAGCATCAATTCCTTTTGCTGATAAAGTCTGAGCTGCCTTCAACGCCTCTGCCACCATTATCCCGCTTGCGAGAATTGTTACATCTCTTCCCTCTTTTAGCACAATACCCTTTCCAAGCTGAAATTCGGCATTGTCATCAAATATCTGTACTGCATTTCTTCTCAACAGCCTGATATATACCGGACCATAATGCTCTAATATTTGCGGGAAAATCTTCTTAAGCTGAGCACTGTCTACAGGTTCGTATATAATCATGCCCGGTATATTCCTCATAATTGCCACATCTTCCATACTCATATGAGTACCGCCATTCAACTCTGCTGTCACACCGGGATCACTGCCCATAATCTTTACATTCAAACCCGCGTAAGCTACCGATAGTGTAACCTGATCACATACGCGTCTTGTGGAAAAAGGAGTAAAGGTGTGAGTAAAAGGAATTTTCCCCATTGCTGACATACCTGCAGCAACACCTATCATATTTGCTTCCTGTACACCGCAATTTACCGTTCTTTCGGGAAAAGCTTCCCCGAAACGTGTGGTTCCAGCTGCTCTCATAAGGTCTGCTTCCACTATAACAAGCCTGTTATCCTTCTTTGCATATTCTATCAGCAGGTCAACATAGGTTTCTCTTAACCATCTATCTTCAAGTAACATAATTACGCCTCCTCCCTTTTATCCAGTAATTCCACAGCCTTTTTCCAGGTATCTTCGGAAATAGGCATGTTGTGAGAGGCAACACTATTTTCACAGAAAAATCCACCTTTACCCTTAATGGTATTTAAAATAATCATATGTGGTTTTCCTTTAATCTTCTTAGCATTATCAATGGCATGTATAATTTGCTTTATGTCATGTCCGTCTATTGATTGCACATGCCAGCCAAAAGCTTCCCATTTCCTGTCCAGAGGTTCAAGCCCGTTTACTTCTTCAATCAGACCGTCAATCTGCATTTTATTGTAGTCGGTAAAGGCTATAATATTATCCAGGCCTCTGCCTCCTGCCAGCATGGCTGCTTCCCATATCTGTCCTTCCTGACTCTCTCCGTCGCCAATTATGGTATATACATAAAGGCTTTTCCTATCCATCTTTGCTGAAACCGCCATGCCGGTTGCTGCTGAAAATCCTTGCCCCAGTGAACCCGTTGACATGTCTATACCATTTGTTCTCTTCATGTCACAATGACTTGGAAGGTTGGTGTTTGGCTTGTTCAGAGTATCCAATTCCTCTATTGGAATAAAACCCTTTAAAGCCAGCGCCGAATATAGTGCCGGACCGCCATGACCCTTTGACAATACAAATCTGTCCCTGTTTTCCATTTTTGAGTCTTCCGGGTTAACATTCAAAACATCAAAATAAAGTACTGACAAAACTTCACAGAGTGACAACGCGCCCCCTATATGTCCAACACCAAGCTTTCCTATGGTTTGTATGGTTAACCTGCGTATCTCAAACGCTCTGTTTTCAAGCATTTTGATTTTGTTATCCATTTTTACCTCCAAATCCCCTATTTTCAACTCATTTTTTATATTACATAATTTTATCTAGGTATCAAATTTATAGAATTGACTTAAGCAATTGGTATACTGTTTCGCTATTCATAACAGCCGGAGTTAATTGAATAATAGCAGCTCCGAGACCGATTTCAGTAATATGCTCCAGGTCTGTTTCCTTAACTCCGATTTGATGTAAGCGTACAGGCATATTCATACTTTTCATAAGCTCTTCAATCTCTTCAGAGAATTTCTCCAAACTTTCATAACCCAGGTAATCAATTAATGCTTTCATTTTATTTTCAGCCTGCTGTCCGCTGATTTTTATGAATGCCGGAAGAGTTATGGAACAAGCTGTTCCATGGTTTGCTCCAAATTCAGTAGTCAAAGGAAAGCTAATGGCATGAATTCCGGTGGTTCTTGTCTGACTAAAGGCAATTCCGGCAATCAGGCTGGCCTTTATCATTGCTGCTCTTGCTTCTTTATTTTCAGGATGACTGTATGCTGTTTTTATGTTATCAAGAATCAGCTTCATGGCACCAATTGCCAGCATATCGCAAATAGGCTGTGATGCTTTATTCCAGTACGCTTCTATTGCATGACAGAAAGCGTCCATACCGGTGGAAGCCGTAACTGGAGCCGGCAAGGTATATGTCAGTTCGCAGTCGATTATTGAATAGTCGGGCCAGAATTCATTATTTACCATAGGCATTTTTATGCCGGCCCTCTTATTTGTATATACACCTACATTAGTTACTTCGCTGCCCGTTCCGGCAGTAGTTGGTATACATACCAGCGTTGCCTGCCTCTTTGACAATGTTCTGCTGCCACCGCTGTAATAATCATAAATGCTGCCCTCATTTGTAACCAGGCAGGAAACTATTTTGGAAATATCAAGGGCACTGCCACCGCCTAAGCCGATAACACAATCAGCCTTTATTGCTCTTGCAACTCCGGCAGCCTTATCAACACTTTCACATGTCGGATTAGGTTCCACCTCACTAAAATAAGCAACATTTTTCCCTTCCATACTGTCCCCAATTTGTTTTGCCACACCTGACTGAAAGAGGAAAGGATCCGAAATAATCAGAACATTCTTTCCATTGATATACTTGTCGATTTTCTTAGAAATTCCGGCCTCAAAACATATTTTTGTAGGCATAAAAAATTCAAACTGGTTATCCATAACTTATTCCCCTCCTTAAATTGATTTTTTTGTAATTTATATTTAATTAATCTTTTTAACTGAATTATGAAAAAAATTTAAAAAAATATATAGTTTTCGACATCTTTCGTCTCTTTATGTATAAATTATATTGCATTTACATCTGCTGTGTCAATATATTTTTAAAAGATTTAATTAATTAATATTTGTTTCATTATATTAATAAAACCGCATAAAATCGTAGATTTTATGCGGTCAGGATACTTTCTAAATTGGGTTTATGTTGTTTTTATTTAATTTATTCTTTTACAGGTTTAAGTACTTTGTCAACTCAGTAAAAATTACTCCGATAGCAACAGCTCCTGCGTCAGGATAGTTTACACTTCTTTCGCCTACATAACTGGCTCTGCCTTTTGTTGCCACCATGGTTTTTGTTTTCTCAGCGCCTGAAACTGCAGCCTCGGCTGCTGCCTTCATAGCAGACAGCATTTCATCACCTTTGTCTGCGCTGACTTTTAAGGCTTCGGTAGCAGGAATCAACGCATCCAGCAGGGTTTTATCTCCCAGCTTGGCTCCGCCTCTTTTCTGAATTCCATCAACTGCACATTGCATAAGAGCAGCCAAGCCTGTCAAATCCAGTTCGGTCTTGTCTGCTGCATATTTTGCAGCACTTCTGAATGCAGAACCCCATATTGGACCTGACGCTCCGCCACAGTATTCGGTAATTATCATTCCGCAGCCTTTAAGAAAGGCCCCTATATCTTCCTGGGGAACTTCATTCCAATCCTGCTTCAACTGCCTGAATCCTTTTGCAACCGACATTCCGAAATCTCCGTCACCTGCAACAGAATCCAGTTCACAAAAATAAACCTCGTTTGCTATGATGATATCAGCCATATTCATAACAAGCTCTGTTATTTTTTTTGTAGTCAACATGTCTTTTGTCCTTCCTCTCATTATTAAATTTTTATGGCAGCAGTATCGCTTGCAGCGTCTAAATAACTCTTAAGCTCATCATCCAGTTTAAGCAGTGATATGGAAGCACCGGCCATATCTATTGCTGTCATAAAATTACCAACAAAAGTTTTGTATATCTTAATGTTTTTACTTTCAAGAACATTTGCTACAGAATTGTTAAATAGATATAATTCCTGCAATGGCGTACCTCCCAGGCCATTAATTATAAGTGCCACTTCATCGCCTGAGACTATTGGAAGGTCTTTTGTTGTCAATTCAACCATTCTTTCTGCCAGCTCAGCAGCAGAAGCAATTTTCTCACGTGCTATGCCAGGTTCACCGTGGATACCGACACCGAATTCTATCTCATCATCATTCAAACTGAAGGTCGGTGTTCCTTTTGCCGGAACGGTACAGGAAGTCAACGCAAAGCCAATTGAACGGACGTTATCTATAACCTTTTGTGCAACCTGCTTAACCTGTTGAAGCTCCATTCCCTGCTCAGCAGCGGCGCCGGCTATCTTATGGACAAAAACCGTGCCGGCAACTCCTCTTCTGCCAACAGTGTATAAGCTATCCTTAACTGCAACATCGTCGTTCACATATACTCTTTCAACAATTATATCATCGTCTTCTGCCATCTCAGCCGCTGCGTCAAAATTCATGCAATCACCCGAGTAGTTCTTGATTATCAGAAGAGTTCCCTTATCAGACTGTGTTTCCACAATAGCATTGTATACCTGTATTGTTGATGGAGAAGCAAACACATCTCCGCACACAGCTGCATCCAGCATACCTTTACCTACAAAACCTGCATGAGCAGGTTCATGTCCGCTTCCGCCTCCACTGATAAGGGTAACCTTGCTTTTATTCAACTGTTTTCTTTTAATAATTTTATATTTTTTGCTGAAGGAAAGATGCTCGGGATGTGCCTTTACAATTCCCTCACACATCTCAATAACAACATCTTCAACCTTGTTAATAATTTTTTTCATATATCCCTACTCCTATTCTATTGACCCAGTTTGTCAGCAGTCATAATTGCAGCATATACATCCTTTGCCGTAACAGGGAAAGGCATGTTGTGAATAGTCTCAGTCTCAGCAGTTGCAGCTTTGGCTACAGCCATAATTTTTTCCTCTGTTACCTGAACAATTCCAAGATCCTTAAGACAGGTTGGCAGTCCTACTGCTTTACAATAATTAATTACTTCAAATAATTCCTCTTCAGGAGCATTCTCAAGTACCAGGTGAACAACTGTTCCGAAGGACACCTTTTCTCCGTGCATATAATGATGAGTTTCCTCAAGCACAGTAAGACCGTTATGAATTGCATGTGCCGCCGCAAGGCCGCTGCTTTCAAAGCCTAAACCACTCAGCAGTATATTTGCTTCAACTATATTTTCAAGTGCAGGTGTAACAACTTTCATTTCACAAGCTGCCTTGGCCTTCAAGGATTCCTCCATCAGGGTCTCAAAGCAAAGTGTTGCCAAAGCATATGCAGCCTTTGTGCTTTTGCCTCCGGGCATGTTATTGGCACCGGATCTGATACAGGATCTTGCCTCAAAATATGTGGAAAGTGCATCGCCCATACCTGCTACAAGAAATCTTACAGGAGCCCTTGAGATAATTCCTGTATCAACAAGAACAAGATCGGGATTTCTTTGTAAATGGAAATATTCTTCGAATTCACCTTTTTCATTATAAACTATTGCGAGCTTACTAGTTGGAGCATCTGTTGATGCAATGGTAGGAACAATTACTACAGGTTTCTTGGAAAGGAAGGAAGCAGCTTTAGCAGTATCCAGCGATTTCCCTCCGCCTAAACCGATAAACACTCCGCAATTATTATCCTCAGCAAGTTTTTGCAGTCTTGCTATTTCTTTTTTGGTACATTCCTCTCCAAACTGCCCATATACTATTTCAAACGAGTCAGTTTCCAAGGCTTTATCGAGATAGTTCTGTACTCTTTCCTGATCTACCTTTGAGGCTACCAGTAATGCCTTGCTAGAAAATTCCTTAACGTAGGTTCCTAAATTATACAGTTCATCCTCTCCCTGTATATATTTGGATGGTGATATCATTACTTTTTTCATAAAAATAAACCACTCCTTTAATTTAATATAAAAATGAAATAAGTTACTATTTACATTTTCATTATAAATCAAGGAGTGGTAATGGAACTTGAATATAAAAGCACAAAATAGGGAAAAAACAATAGTAAAAATGTGCAATGATAGTAATATTCAGCACTGTTTTTTTGTGCATGTTTCTATCAAAGCATATCATTTCTGTACTTTGAGGGTGTAACACCTTCAAATTTTTTAAAGACTTTAATAAAATATCCGCTGTCTTCAAAGCCCAAATCCAACGCAATATTAGTTATGGGAATATCGGTAGTCTCCAGAAGCTCTTTGGCTTTTTTTATCCTTATTCTGTTTATGTAATTTGAGAAATTATCACCTATTGTCCTTCTGAACAGCTTACTGAAATAACTTGTACTGATATTACACAAGCTGGCCATACTGTTCAGGCTGATATTCCGTGTATAGTATTTTTCAATGTAATCAAGAGCAGGTTTAAGAATAATATTTTCTCGACTATTTAATAATTCGCGCTCCACCGAAGGCGAACTATATAAGCCGTTTTTATTTTTCTCATTTGCCATAGCCTTTAAGCTATCCTGGTTTGCAGATGCTTTTTTGTACTTGTTTCCGCCAGAGCCTGTCACCTGTGAAATATCCTCGTCGCTCAGGTTTATTTTCAACACTGCCTCTCCCACGATATAATTACAGATGTTGTATATCATAGCGGCATTAGCCCGTACTTTTTGAAGCTTCATTACCGGCAGACTTCGGTACAGCTCCTCAAGCTGACTTTCATTAATATATTCAAGTATATCAGTTTTTTGACTGGTAATTTTCTCGAGGGATTCCATATCAAAAGGGTCCTCAACACGGACTTGTCCTCCCATAACTGCACCAAGGTATTGTCCGTCAACAGCTATAGGTATGGCGAAATCTACTATCCCCATATGACATAAATAAATATATGGCTGATTTAACCTTGCTGCCTCCAGTCCCCCTCTGGAATCACACTTCTCACATATATGGGATAATTTAGGATGAGCACGTACAAACCTGCATAAATTTGTACATTTGCTATGATGGGTTATAGGTTTACCTTTGTAATCCACCGTAATAATAGCCATATCTGTGGCATCCGCAATTGAATCCTGAATGTTCCTATAGTTATCGGCATTTATTATATAATCCAGATCCAACAAGTTCTTTTTCACAGAAGACCTCCATTAGTACAGATTTTTTACCAAATACTGCCAATTCTCTACATAACGTTCAAACGATCTATAGCTTAACTCTACTATAAATATTTGTACTTTTGCAAGTGTATTTTTTGGCGAGAGGGTAAACAAAACTAGTACGTAAGGCATAATACCCACATATGCAGTGAGTATAGGATTATCCTAACTGCTTTACTTCCTCCTCAAAATCGTAAACGGCTCAACCTCCTGCCTCATAGGCATATATACTATCATTTGAGCATGAGGAGCAGTTCTGATGCTCTCTCCCTCTTCGTTTTTCATAGCTTCAATAGTCTGCACAAAATAATCCTTTTTAGGCACCACCACTTCAATTTCATCCCCAACAATCATTCTGTTTCTTTGCTCAATCTTGGCAATTCCGGTTTCCTTATCGTACTCCAGAACCATTCCTACAAAATCATATTCTCTGATATAAGAGCTTGTGTTGTATATCTGGTCAGCTCCTGTGGTCTTATTGAAGTAAAAGCCGGTGGTATATTCTCTGTGACTTGCCTTTGAGAGTTCAGACAGCCACTCCGGATCAAACCTGTAATTTTCAGGATCGGCCATATAGGCATCTATCGCCTTTCTATATGCGCTTACAACTGTTGCAACATAGAAGGAGCTCTTCATCCTTCCCTCTATTTTAAAGCTGAATATTCCAGATTCAATCAATTGCGGAATGTATTCAATCATGCACAGGTCTTTGGAATTAAAAATATATGTTCCTTTTTCATCCTCATACACAGGATAATATTCCCCTGGACGTTTTTCCTCCACCAGCGAATATTTCCACCTGCAGGGATGAGAGCAAGCACCCTTGTTTGAATCTCTTCCCGTCATATAGTTACTGAGCAGGCAGCGGCCAGAATAGGATATACACATGGCGCCATGTATAAAGGCTTCAATATCCAATTCAGACGGTGTCATGGCAGCCATTTCTTTTATTTCATCAAAGGAGAGTTCTCTAGCAACCACGATTCGTTTTGCACCCAAATCATGCCAGAACTTTGCACTCATATAGTTTGTATTGTTGGCTTGGGTACTTATGTGTATCTCCATATCAGGAGCTGCTTTACGAACAATTGTAAAAATGCCCGGGTCAGAAACAATAACTGCATCCACTCCCAAGCTATCCAGTTCTTCTATATATTCAGGCAGTCCCACCAAATCCTCGTTGTGGGGTATAATATTTACAGTAACATAAACCTTACAGTCTCTCTCATGGGCAAAAGCCAGGCCCTCTTTCATATCCTCCAGTGAGAAATTATCCGCCGAACCTCTGAGACCAAATCTCTGACCGCCGATGTAAACGGCATCAGCCCCGAATAAAATAGCCATTTTAAGTTTTTCCAGATTCCCCGCAGGAGCCAAAAGCTCAACCTTTTTCATTATTTCCTCCAGTTTTTTCTTATGTCGTTAATATTTTATGTTCGTCAATTATTTCCTAAAGCTCAGCGCAACCCCATCTCCAATCGGAATCAAGCTTGTTTCAAAGCTTTCGTCCCTGCATAGATTTTTAAGAAAGCTTCTCATTCGGGTTACAATGGTTTTTTTACGTCTCACAACCAAAGTGTCGGTTGCAACCATTCCCTTGTAAAGTACATTGTCAGAAACAAGCAGCCCTCCAGTCACAAGCATTCTCTTGCTTTGATCCAGAAACTCATTGTACTGACCCTTTGCGGCGTCCAGAAATATCATATCATACTGTTTGTCTAAACAGCCCAACACCTCAATTGCGTCTCCGGCTATAACATTGATAGTATTCTGAAGGCCAGCGGCTTTTATGTTTTTTCTTGCAATCTCTATCATCTGCTCATTTCTCTCAATTGTGTCAATAACACCACCGTCTTTAAGAAAACCCGAAAACAGCATGGAAGAATAACCGATTGCAGTCCCCACCTCAAGAATTCTGCCGGGTTTATGCATATTTCCAAGAACCTTCATTAAAGCAGCTACTTCCGGCTGAATAATGGGAACATGATTTTCAGCTGCATACTGTTCAAGTTCTGCCAGCAGACCTGTACTTGGCTTAATTGTAGTTCGGATGTAATCTGTAATATAATCGTAATTTATCATAATTTTATTCCTTTATTAGTGAATGGAGTTCGATCACTATTGACTATTTAACCTGTTTACTTATTACCTTAATACCTTATTAGTTTATTCCTGAATTTAAAAACCGGGGCGGCTTCAGCCACCCCAGTTTTTATTTTGCCAAGCCATATTCCTTCATGGCCTTTAAATGTTCAGCATAAGTTTTTGTAAACTTTGTTGTACCGTCTCCCTTGGCGATAAAGAACATATAATCTGTGTCTTCATCAGGATACAATGCGGCATTTATAGAATCCATACCTGGTGAACAAATGGGTCCCGGTGGAAGTCCAGGATGAATATAAGTATTATACACACTATTAATAGTAGTATCTTCGTAAGTAAGCTTTTCATGTACCTTTCCTTCAGTATTCAGAAAAACATACTGAATTGTAGCACAAGACTGAAGTTTTCTCAGATTTGCGTCCTTGCTTTTAATACGCTTGTGAAAAACAGCGGATACAAGCCTTCTGTCATTGCTGGTACTTGCCTCCCTTTCTATTATGGATGCAAGTGTAATAACTTCATCCATGGACATGCCAAGCTCTTTAGCCCGTTTGTAGTGCTCTTTTGTCAACTTGTTGTTAAAGTTCTGGAGCATAACGGATACTATTGTTTTTTCACTGGCATTCATGGCAAATTCGTAAGTGTCAGGGAACAAATATCCTTCCAGCATGAATTCACGATTGTTTACATTTTTAATCTGCTTTACAAAATCAAAATCATACTTTTCATACTTCATTGCTGAATTAAACTGATCTTCAATGGCAAGGCCCTTTTTTACAAAGGTTTTAACTATCTGCTTGTAGGTCAGACCTTCCGGTATTGTAATCTTAACACTTTCAGGCTTACCAATAAGTATATTCATTATAGTGTCAAGTTCAAGTCCTTTTTTCAATACATGAGTACCTGCCTGATATCTCCCGTCGTAGCCGTTCAGCTTTGATACAAGCTTGAAAATCTGCGGCTTTTTTATAATTCCTTCTGTTCCTAGTATCTCGGCAATAGCACTTGTATCGGAACCCATGGGGATATCAACAAGCATAGCCCCTTCAGAATCAGCGGGAATTTTTACCGCTTCCTTGACCACATTTTCTTTGGCAGACTCTACCGTACTCTTATACGAGTAAATAGATCCCACAGCAAAAATAAAAATAAAGATAAGAAGGCTGGTCAATATAAATGATAATCGTTTAAGTCCTGCACAAATAACAAATATCCCAAAAAACACCAGCACAAGACCCAGAATTGTAAGAAACGCATTAAGAGTCCCATATTGTGCATCATACCCCTTAAGTATTGTTCTTACATATCTCATAATGTTGGGAACAGATAGAAATATTCCAATAATAATTGATAAAACACCAAGTGCTGCAACTTTCAGTTTTCTACTCATTAATACTTGACTCCATTCAAAAAAATCAAAAAATATAATGTGACTCTATTTGATACAGCTATACTAAATACTATAATATTTTTTTCAGTATTTGTCCAGCATAGTGAACTTACTGGAAATTATACTACACATGGTCCAAGAAAGTCTGATGCATGTAAATTACTTGTTCGCTAAGAGACATTCCTGCCCCCTTCGATAAATACACAGAAAAAATTACCGATGCAAAGAAATGAATGCTTTACATCGGCAATATTATACTATATTAAACTGTATACTTAAGTGGTTTAGTTCTTTCCAACTTCTTGCTTCTTACCTCTAACTTCCTACCTCTAACACCCTATCTCTAACACCCAAATCATTTCTTGCTCTTATCCTTTGCTCTCATTTCAGAATTGAGTATTTTTTTTCTAAGGCGGATGTTTTTAGGAGTCATCTCAACCAACTCATCATCAGCTATGAATTCAAGCGCCTGTTCAAGACTAAGCACCGTCGGAGGAGTCAAACGCAGTGCTTCATCCGAACCGGAGGCTCTCATGTTTGTAACATGCTTCTTTTTGCATACATTAACAACAAGGTCATCATATCTTGCATTTTCTCCAACAATCATTCCCTCATAAACCTTAGTTCCGGGAGTGATGAAAAGGGTTCCTCTTTCCTGTGCATTATAAAGACCATAGGTTACTGCCTCTCCGTCTTCCCAAGCTACCAGTGAGCCTCTTTGTCTGGTTGCAATATCGCCCTTGTATGGTTCATAGCTATGGAACACGTGATTCATTATTCCATTTCCCTTAGTGTCGGTTAAAAGCTCTGATCTGTATCCAATAAGGCCTCTTGCCGGTATCTTAAACTCAAGTCTCATATAACCCTGGTTAGCAGAAGTCATATTCACCATTTCAGATTTTCTTGTTCCCAATTTCTCCATGACAACGCCCATAAATTCTTCCGGAACATCAATCATAAGATATTCAATAGGCTCCATCAATACGCCGTCTATTTCCTTGTTTATAGTTGTAGGCTTGGACACCTGGAATTCGTAGCCCTGTCTTCTCATTGTCTCAATTAAAATTGAAAGGTGAAGTTCTCCTCTTCCTGACACCTCGAAGGCGTCGGCAGACTCGGTTTCCTCCACTCTCAAGCTGACATTTGTCTCAAGTTCCTTGAACAATCTGTCTCTCAGGTGTCTCGAAGTAACAAAAGTTCCTTCTCTTCCTGCAAACGGACTGTTGTTTACACTAAAGGTCATTGAAAGGGTAGGCTCATCTATTGCAATAAAGGGCAGTGGATCGGGTGCACCTACTTCACAGATGGTATCACCGATTGTAACATCACCTACACCGGAAACCGCAACAATATCACCGATTTTGGCTTCCTCGGTTTCAATACGTTTCAAGCCCTCATAGCAATATAGCTTTGTTATTTTTGCGTTTATAACATTTCCTTCCTTTTTACAGATAACTGCCTGCTGACCAAGCTTTACAGCTCCTCTTTCCACTCTTCCGATTGCTATTCTCCCAACGTATTCATCATAGTCAATGTTGGATACCAGAAGTTGAAGAGAACCAGAAAGGTCTCCCTGAGGAGCAGGCACCTTATCAACTATCATATCAAACAATGGCTTTAAGTCTTTTCTTTCTCCGCCGAGGTCACACACAGCAAAGCCTTCTCTGGAGGAAGCATATACTACAGGGAATTCCAGCTGATCATCATCAGCTCCCAATTCAATAAACAACTCAATTATTTCATCTACAACTTCATCGGGTCTTGCTTCAGGTCTGTCAATTTTGTTAACAACAACAATAGGCTTCAGATTCAAGGAAAGAGCCTTTTTAAGTACGAAACGAGTCTGAGGCATAGAACCTTCAAAAGCATCAACCAACAATAGAACACCGTCAACCATTTTCAGTACACGTTCCACCTCACCGCCGAAGTCAGCGTGGCCCGGAGTGTCTACAATATTGATTTTAATGCCGTTATAGTTTACTGCTGTATTCTTGGCGAGGATTGTTATTCCTCTTTCCTTTTCCAGATCGTTTGAGTCCATAACTCTCTCGGCCACTGCTTCATTCTCTCTGAAAATCCCGCTCTGTCTAAGCATGGCATCAACAAGTGTGGTCTTGCCATGGTCAACGTGGGCTATTATTGCGATATTTCTAATATCCTTTCTTATATCCACAAATATTCTCCTTCATTTACATTAAATAATTGCCTTTATTAATCATCTTTTAAGTATATCAAGCTAAGTTATTTCTCGGCATACTTCCGATAGGGGTTTATTTTTGAGAAAAAAACCCCTACTAATTCTAATAAAATGAATCAGAATTGTCAACCGTGCATATTTACAGTAATTTTTGATGATTTAAGGCAGTTTTAAGGCAAGTTTAACATAAAATCAGCACAGAAATTTCTCAATGGCTCCCTATAAGAATACCCGGGATATGCACATATCAGGTTATTTCAATTCAACTATAGTTACTCCGCTTTCTCCTTCACCCAGCTTGCCCAGTCTGAAGCTCTTAATATGAGGGTTATGCTTCAAATGCTGCTGCAGGCCGGCTCTTAGAGCCCCGGTGCCTTTTCCGTGCACCAGTGTTACCATGCCTAAACCTGCTATACTGGCATCATCCAGATACTTATCCACTACCTCAATAGCCTCATCCAGCAGCATTCCCCTTAGATCTATTTCGGAGGACATGCTCTGGGCTTTGGAAACTCCAATTTTGCCCATACCTGTTTTCTGGAGCTGAAGCTTCTGCTCATCTATAAGCTTTAAATTCGATATATGAACATTTATCTTAATGATTCCTGCCTGTACCTGGCACTCTCCATTCTTATCGGGAGTCGAAAGCACTGTTCCCTTCTGATTCAGATTTACTATGAGTACAGAATCCCCAGGTTTCAGGTTCTTAGGAGGCTTGACCAGTCCCTTCTTGGGCATTATGGATTCAACCAGCGAGTCATCCAGGCCGCTTATACTTTTGTTGAGCTTCTGACGGAGTTCCTCTGTCTGTCGTCTGACCTCGGCTTCCTCCTGTTCCTTGGCCAATCTCTTCATTTCAGAAAC
Source organism: Bacillota bacterium (assembly GCA_023415305.1). Lineage (GTDB taxonomy): Bacteria > Bacillota > Clostridia > Acetivibrionales > DSM-1351 > Ruminiclostridium. The sequence goes on along the minus strand of JAEZKZ010000082.1, from coordinate 102,617 downwards.
AAGTTCCTCTGCTTGTCTCTTAGAATCAACAAGTATACGTCTGGCCTCTTCTCTAGCCTTGCGGAGTTCACTTTCCTTCTGTGCTTCAAGCCTTCTCTTCTGAGCTTCAAGGTCTCTTTTCAATCTTTCAGCTTCGAGTCTATAGCTCTCAGCTCTCATTTTTTCCCTCTCAGCTTCACTGCGGTTCTTTTCTATACTCAAGAGAATATCCTCAAATCTGATATCCTCCTGCGAAAGGAATTCTTTTGACCTTTCAATTATGTCATCTGTCAGTCCTAGTCTCTTTGAAATGGCAAAGGCATTACTTTTACCGGGTACACCTATAAGCAGCTTATAGGTGGGTCTCAGTGTTTCAACGTCAAATTCACAGGATGCATTTTCAACTCCTGCCGTAGAAATAGCATAGACCTTTAACTCTGCATAGTGTGTGGTTGCGAGTGTTGTTGCCCCCATCTGATGCAGGCACTCCAATATGGACATTGCAAGGGCAGCACCCTCAGTCGGATCTGTACCTGCCCCAAGTTCATCAAACAATACCAATGACCTACCATTTACATTTTTAAGAATTTCCACAATGTTTTTCATATGTGAAGAAAAGGTACTGAGACTTTGCTCAATGCTCTGTTCATCGCCTATATCAGCATAAATTCTGTCATATACACTCATTTCGGTTCCTTCATTTGCAGGAACCAGCAAACCGCTTTGCATCATCAGTGTAAACAGTCCGACTGTTTTAAGTGAAACAGTCTTTCCGCCGGTATTTGGCCCAGTGACTATAAGAGAACTGAATTTTTCTCCAATCCAGAAATCTATCGGAACTACTGTTCTTGGGTCCAGCAGAGGATGTCTTCCCTTTTTGATAATAATCTTACCGTCTTGATTTATTCTTGGGCAAATGCCATTAAGGTCAGTGGCCAACTTTGCTTTAGCAAAAATAAAATCAAGCCTTGCCATAATGCTCATATTTGCATTCAACTGCGGCAAAAGCAGAGAGGCTTCTTGAGACAGTTCAGCAAGTATTCTCTCTATTTCAGCCTGTTCCTTTATTTTAAGCTGCTTGATGGCATTATTGGCTTCCACAACTCCCATCGGTTCAACAAACAGGGTGGCTCCGCTGGAGGAGGCATCATGCACCAAACCGGGGATGTCATTTCTATGTTCCTGTTTGACAGGTATAACATATCTGTCACCTCTCAGGGTTACTACAGATTCCTGGATGTATTTCTGATATTTTGATGAACGAATCAGGTCATTGAGCTTGTTCTTTATGGAGGCTTGCTGATCCTTTATCTGACGTCTTATGGTGTTTAGTGCAGGACTTGCGTTATCAGCAATCTCCTCCTCGTTTACAATACACAAATCTATTTTCTGTTCCAGCCTCTGGTTGGATTCCAGACAAGATATCAGTTCTTTAACTATGCTCTCACTATTCTCATCCAGCTTGTCATTTATATAGCCCTTCAGTCTTCTGGCAGCACGAAGTACTCCTCCAATCTTAAGGAGCTCTCCGGCATTCAGAATTCCACCCAGATCAAGTCTCTTCAAACTTGCTCTGATATCGTGTATTCCTCCAAGCGGCGGCGAACCGCGTCTTACAATACAACCCACTCCATCGTTGGTCTCAGTGAGCATTTTTTCTACGGCATTAAAATCAGTCTGGGGTGAAAGCTCCTCAACAAGCTCTCTTCCCAATTCAGAGGCAGTTAATGCCTTCAATTTATCTATTATCTTTTCATATTCAAGTACTCTTAGTGTTTTTTCATTCATAGCAGACGCTTACCTTTCCTGTACAGGAAACCGAACTCTTCTATTATGTAGACTCAAATTTCCTGCGATCATCATGTCGAAGCTGCGCTCTTTTTATCTTACCACTAATTGTTTTCGGCAATTCATCAACAAACTCAATAATACGTGGATATTTATATGGCGCAGTATTATTTTTTACGTAATTTTGTATTTCCTTTTTCAATTCTTCGGTAGGTTCATAGCCTTTTGCCAGAATTACCGTTGCTTTTACAACTGTTCCCCTTACTGCATCCGGCGCACCAGTTACAGCACATTCTACAACAGCAGGATGCTCGATCAGAGCACTCTCAACTTCAAAGGGACTGATTCTGTATCCTGAAGCCTTTATAACATCGTCATTTCTGCCTACGAACCAGAGGAAGCCGTGCTCATCCTTGTATACAACGTCGCCGGTATGGTAGGTATCGTCATACCATACCTTTGCAGTAGCCTCAGGGTCCTTATAGTACCCGCAGAAAAGTCCCGAGGGTTTATTTGAATCTACACCTCTTATAACAAGTTCGCCTTCTTCGCCCACAGGACAGGACTTATTGTTTTCGTCGACAACATCGATATTGTAAGCGGGATTGGGCATTCCCATAGCTCCCGGGTCTACCTTAAGCCACTCATAGTTTGCGACGATAACCGTTGTCTCTGTCTGTCCGAAGCCATTTAATATTTCTAGCCCTGTCAGCTTTTTAAACCTGTTGAATATCTCAGGATTTAACGGTTCTCCTGCTGTTGAGCAATGTACCAGAGACGACAAGTCATACTTTGTTATATCATTTTGCAGCATAAATCTATAAATTGTAGGTGGAGCGCAGAATGTCTTAATCTGGTACTTCTCAATCTTTTCCAAAAGTTTGCAGGGATCAAACCTGTCCATATCATAAAGAAACTGAACAGCACCGGATATCCATTGCCCGAAGAGCTTTCCCCAGGCAAACTTTGCCCAGCCCGAGTCTGCAACTGTAAGGTGGAGTCCTTTTTCCTGAACCCTCTGCCAGTATTTCGCGGTTACAATATGCCCCAGTGGATATGTAAAGTCATGCATAGCCATTTTGGGCATACTGGTAGTCCCTGAAGTAAAATAAATGATCATCAGATCGTTATTATATGTATTGTATGCTCCTTCAGGCCTGCTCCAAGCCTCGGGTATATCTTTAATCTCATTGTCGTAATCCATCCAGTCTCCGCTGGAACCCCCAACCATGATATATGTACTTACAGTTGGTGATTCTTTTGCTGCGCTGTTAACGTGTTCAATTATTTCCTTGTCGGAGAAAGCAACTATGGCCTTTACTTCGGCAGCATTATTTCTATAAACTATATCCTTCTTCATAAGCTGATTTGTTGAAGGAATAAAAATTGCTCCAATTTTCATGGCAGCAAAGGCAAAAAAGTAGAATTCATATCTTCTTCTAAGAATAAACATGACCTTATCGCCCTTACTAATTCCCTTCGCTTTAAGATAATTTGCAGTCTTATCGGACCAGAATTTCAGTTCTTTAAAGGTAAACTTCCTCTCACCGCCGTTATCGTCACACCATACAAGTGCCGTCCTGTCCGGTTCAGTGTTAGCATATTCATCAATTATGTCATAGGCAAAATTAAAATTGTCGGGAACGTTAAGTTTAAAGTTTTCGCAAAAATCCTCATAGGATGAAAACTCCGCTTTTTCCAGGTATTTTATATCCAAGCTCATATATAAATCCTCCAGTAATTATTCTTTCTGATATGATACATATCTATTTAAATTAACAGTTGCCGATACTGCTAGTATTCACTTAGCTGTCGTTAATTCTCTTTTCATACTGTATGGTTAGAGAAGAATCACTGTCAGGAACTTAGCTTCCTTGTCATCAAGGGCAACCATTTTATGCGGAATGGTAGAATTGTAATACAGTGAGTCCCCAGGTGCCATGTCAAACACTTCTTTACCCACAACTACCCTCATCCTGCCTTCCAGACAGTAGTTAAATTCCTGCCCCTTATGTGAAACCATGTCAGGACTATTGTTAGGATCGAGAACCACATACATCGGCTCGATTTTTCTGTTGGAATACTTGTAAGCCAGACTTTCAAAACTGTATTGGTCGTACCTTTCGACTTTCAACCCCTCGCCCTTTTTAACAAAACAAATATCATGGAGTTTTGGTGAGGTTCCTGTCAATATTTCAGTCATATCAACATTATAATAATCTGCAAGCTCATACAAAATACTCACCGGGATATCATCCAGTGCATCTTCATATCTTACGTACTCATCTATTTTTATTCCGACGGCCTTTGCTACCTCTTCCTGTGTGCTTCCGGCCAACAATCTTAAGCCCTTGATTCTGACAGCAATATCTTTTACTTTTTCATTCATAAAGGTCTCCATTTCCGACAGGCATAACGTCCTCACCGACTTGCACCGTTTGTGGCCGTTTTAGCCGTCATTTATTTTATAGTTATCCCGGGACAAGAACAGAGTGCACAATAAAAACGGGCATGTCTTTAATTCTTAATGTCCTAAGGAAATAATTCATAAATATTCCATTTAGCAAACATTTTAATTATAGCACAAGCCCGGCAGCTACCGCAAAATATTTTATTGTAACCCTTATTAGTTAATCCTTGAATTTAATTCTTATTGATGGAAATATCCAAAAGCCCAGCGTCATACTTATAAGGCATGCTGAAATTCCGAAAAGAGAAGGCAGCGACCTGTAAAATAAATCTGTATAGGCTACATCATATGTATTTTCCACAAATATGGCAGAGTTGATGATTATGTATGTAAAGAAGAAAGCGATACCCAATAACTGAAAAATATAATGCTGCACCAGCAAATTAACGGCGCAGCCTGCGATAAGTATGATTATGAAAACAGCAATGGAATATGAAAACGCTGACGACATTTTTTACCTCCCCCGGTAGTTCAGGTGTTAGTACGTGCATGTATTTACAAATATTGTAATATACAAGGCGTCGGTTTTCAAATTATTTCTCTATTCCCCTGATCTATAGCCTTAACCTCTGCTTCAACTGTGTGCCGTAAAATCTGATAAACAGGGTGTATATATAGTCATATATCACAAATACGACCTCCAGCACAGCTGCAACTATGTAAACAGGCGCAGACAGATTAACACCGTTCAAAATAATCTCCTTCAGGAAGAAAAGACCTAAAATAAGGCAGATATTAAAATAAGCAAGCTTCAAAATATACTCTGTAATTCTACTGTTACGCCTTTCAATATAGAGCTTTATGAGCCCGTATATACCGAAAAAAACTATAAACGGAATTACTTCAAGCCTGGGTACCAGTAAAGCAGACAATATGGCTGATGCCAGATAAAACGCCCAGCCGGCCTTTGTACCGAACTCAATTATTATTACTGACATAAAAAGTGAGCTTAGGGCGTATAAAGACAGTTTGCTTGTGGGAAGCACCGCTGCAAGAAAAACACATATTACTGTAAACGCAAGAAGTATACCGCTCAGCGTAATTCTTTTTACTCTCGAGCCATTGTTCATTTAGTACAAATCCTCCGAACCCGTTCTATATAACAAGTCAAATTATCCCAGTTCCCTGCATTTAACTTCACGAAATCACAATAATTTAATCAATGTCTTTCCCTTAACAGCATCCAATCAGGTCACCGCCACAGCATTCACACAGAGAATCTGAGCACCAGGCACACATACACATATCACAAAAGCTTGGCCCTGCCCCGTAGCCGCGGTTGTTTGCATTTCCACGGTACATGTTGTTGTTTGAATTCATTCTGTTCAAAGCGTCTCTGTATTCATAATTTGAAGGGTCCATGTTGCAAGCCTGACGTATATTCATCATTGCCTCATTATACCAGCCTTTTTTCATAAATATCAGGCCTCTCAGATAGAACCATTCTGCGGTTTTATCCGGAATACTCTCAAGCATTGCCTCGGCGGCAGCGATGTTTCCGCTGTTTATATACATCCTCACCTGTCTGAAGCTGCCATCACCGTAGTTCTGTCCTGCTCCAGTGCCGCTTCTCCCTCCAGGATAACTGCTTCTTCCGCTCCAACCGTTACTGGTTTTGGCAGACTGCCCTTTGCCTGTAAGATACTCATAGGCTTCATTAACCTCTCTCAGCTTATCTTCTGCCAATTTTGAAAGGGGATTATCCTGATATTGGTCAGGGTGATATTTTTTTACCTGCTCCCTGTACGCCTTCTTAATCTCTTCTTCTGATGCGCCTTCATTTATTCCGAGTACCTCATACGGATTTTTCACAATTACCACAACTCCTCTGGCATAAAATTTTATCTGTTTTGCTTAACATACCAATATATATGATATTTTCCAAAATACCTTTGTTTTCTTTAGTATCCAGCAGTTCAAAAGCTTTTGAGGCTTCCCTCAAACAATACAGTAAAGTAAACTCAACCTGGCTTTTTATTCGGCTTTTGAAAGCGAGAATATCTTCACTGCTACTATCAAATTTGAAATGCAGCAAAAATGGATTGTAGCTGGATTTCTTTAAATCGTCCTCGAGATCGTCAAAGGCGTCTATAAGATAAATCCATTTCCCCAAATTGTACCCCAACCATCTTAATATTTGTCTGGTTTGCTGGTCAAGCTTTTCATAATCAAGAACTTCTTCCATCAGCTTGGCGAAAGGTTCTGCCGCCGCATCTACAGATGTACATCCAGCCTTTTCAAGCTGAGCCAGTTCTCTTAGCCTTTGCTCTATTATAGCACATTTCTCCGAGTAAACTACCGCCAACTTTTTGTATGCCCTCTTCAGAGCAGCCATTCCGGCTAAAGCTGCTTTTGAACTGTCATCCTCCCACTTATCTTTAATATTATTATACGCCAATATTATATTTATGTCGGAAGAATAATCTATAATTTCATTGCGGGTGACAAAGCTTTTTTTCAAAGGATGTACAATACAACGTTCCCTGGTCATCTTAGTATCAATTTTAAGGATTGAACATAAAAGCATGGCTAGAAATGCAGCATCATAGGTTAAAGTCATCCTTTTCAACTGTCCGTGCCTTTTGCCTATTGTCTTGCATACTCCACAATAATAGGCACGATATATATCAAATTCTTTTATTTTTAGCTCCGGTTTCTCCGGCATAATATAACCGAACAATTCATCCTCCATATTAAACGGGTCAAAACATCAATACACAAACATATAATACATAAATCAAAAACATAAATACAAAAAACTTATAATATATAATAACACAAAAATATTACTAATCTATTAACATTTCAAATATAATAATTAATTTTTTTTATATAATACTAATAATTATTAAATCAATTATCCATTTTATTAAGTATTACATAAAATTAAAAAGATACACATAAAAGTGTATCTTATTTTTCCTAAGATTTAAAGTAGTTGTTCCGAAAGATTTTCTTACTATTTTGTTCCATTTTCATAGTTCTTAGAGAACTTAAAGTAAATTATGATATACATTACAAGAGCAAATAATGTGCAGACTACAGCCAAGCCTAAAGCAATATTAATTGCTGTAGTAGTATATATATTTTTAAGACTATCCAGGCTAAGTATTATGGTTACCAATATGGCGAAATAAAAAATAACAGTAGCAAGCTTTCCGTACCAGTTTGCACCAATAACAGTTTTTCCTTTTCTGTAAAGCATAATACCGCCGGTTAACATTAATGCCTCTTTTATAATAACAACTACAAGAACTATTGTTGGTATAAAACGATGCAGCACTAAAAATACCAATGCAGTTATCTGCATTAACTTATCAGCCAACGGGTCGAAAAACTTTCCCCACTTTGTTATTAAATTGTATTTTCTGGCTATATATCCATCAAGTATATCTGTGAAGCCGCCAAATGCAAAAAGAATCATCGCCGGTAGATAATTCTCCATATACAGGAAATAGCCCATAACAGGTACAATTATTAGCCTAAGCGAAGTTAGTAGATTTGGAATATTTTTATTCACTGCACACCACCCGATTACTTAATAAATTCTGACAGAATTTTACTAAAGTCAATTATGCTTCAATGTTTATTTTTCTACCCTTAGGAGGCTTTATAAGTCAAAAATATATGCTTCCAGCCGATGGTAATTGACTTTAAGAACAAGTAAACATAGTTTAACACAGAACAATAAATCAGTGCAATCTTTTCATAAAATTTAGGTATTTTATTGTTTTGTGACAATTATTCTATTTCTTCTATTGCATTTTTAGCAATAATATTGAATAGCTTCTCGTTACACTTTTGCAGATTAACCGGTTTCAAACTGGTATTTGTCCACACGTGAACAGTCTCACCGGTAGTTATGGGGTTCTTCATGTTTGTTTCCTTGAAAACCTCATAATAGAAGGTCAATCTGGTCTTAGTATAACTCTTTATACTTGTTCTTACAATTATTCTATCCTCATATGTTGATGAACTGATAAACTTACATTTAAGTTCCAGCAGGGGTAGGAGTATTCCCTGCTCTTCAATTTCAGAATAAGAAATCCCGTTTTGTTTAATAAATTCGGTTCTTCCAACCTCAAACCAAACAGGGTAATTTGAATGATGAACAATTCCCATCCTGTCAGTTTCAGCATATCTTACAGTCAGAGGTATATCAACATAATACAATTCTCTCATTCCTTTCATTTTACGTAATCCGGTACAAAATGTTGCATGTAAATATAAATTTTTGATTTCTTTGTTAAAAGATTTTATCTATACGTAGTAATAGCCCCGGGCTAATAAGCGCGGAGCTATTTTTTTTAGTTTTATTAATAACCCGTTTCAATAATAACGCTATGTGCTTCCTCAACTTCGGCCTCAGGAACAAGTACCTCGAAGTAATTATCATTATTTTCATGGTTCTTACTTATTGGCCTGAGCTTCACAAGAATACCTTCATTGGACAAAAGCTCCTGCAGCTGATTTGCTACTTCTTTGCTTTGGGCCATGTATACCACTGTCCACATTATCATCTACACTACCTTTCAAATTGTTATTCGCCGCATTGAATAGTGCCATATCTGCAATAAACAGTGGCTTTGCCTCTGATTTTTATCGCAGATGTATTTTCTGTAAATTGTGCTAAAAGTAACTCACCTCTATCGAGCTTCTCGGTATGATGAAATTTAGTATCCTTTCCACGTGTTAAACCGATAATAGTAACTCCGTTTTCGTCTGCTTTTATTGCAACATACTCTCCGGATATTTTATCCTCCAGGTTGTCCATTTAACCACCTCGACATTTATATTATATTATTTTCCACCAAAAATCAATATTAAGCACGGTTATTTTAAACTTATATTATCCTTCCCAAGCCGGAATTCAAGTTCCTCCAGTATATCATTATTGACATCTATCCAGTATTGCCTGTCTAATTTCTTATAACTGCTGTCATTTACTTTTCGAATATATGTGGGAGTCGTACCACTAAAATATTTCAACAGCGCAATCAGAGAAGTACTTTCTTCTCTGGACATTTCCCTATTGAAATATATATAAAGACCTTTTTCTTCAAGGCTTTTAATAGGCAAAACCTCTTCACAGATGATTTTGGGTTGTTCATCCTCTTTTAAGCTAAGTCTTCCATTTACTATTACCGTACTTTCCTGCTGAAGCAGCTGCGAATACCTCTCATACACGGTAGGAAATACTATCAGTTCCATTGTTCCGTAGAGGTCCTCCAGCCCTATGAAAGCCATCAGATTATTATTTTTTGTAGTCTTGGTTTTTCTTGATACAATTATTCCTCCAACAGTTACCCTCATTGAGTCAGATAGCTTTTTCAGCTCCAGTTCAATTTCACTGTTTTCATCATTCCCACCCAACAGCATATCCTTGCTGAGCAGATTTACATTTTTATCAAGAATACTCTGGTACTCGCTCAACGGATGGCCTGAAACATAAAGTCCCAGCATTTCCTTTTCCATTGCCAGCATAACATTTGGCGGATACTCCTTTATATCCGGATAATCCTCCTGGAGGGACTCCTGGGGTTCCTGCATTAAATCAAATATCGACAGCTGCCCCTCCATGCTTTTCTTCCGTGATTGGGCAATTCCATCCAGAAATCGCTCATAAACGGCCATAAGCTTGGACCTGTATACATTTAACGAGTCGAAAGCTCCACACTTAATAAGACTTTCAATACACCTTTTATTTATTTCCCGACCTTCTATTCTCTGACAAAAGTCCAAAAAGGTCGTAAAAATTCCATTTTCAGAGCGTTCGGTAATCATTGACTGTATGGCATTTTCACCGACATTTTTTATTGCTGCCAGTCCGAATCTAATCTTCTGATTGACAACTGTGAACCTTACGCTGCTTTCATTTACGTCGGGAGGCAGAACTTTTATGTTTAGTGCCTTACATTCATTTACATACTGTGAAACCTTGTCACTGCTGCCCAAAAAGCTGTTTAATGAGGCTGCAAGAAATTCAACAGGGTAGTAATGCTTCAGCCATGCCGTCTGATAAGCAACAACTGCATATGCCGCTGCATGGGATTTGTTGAAGGCATAACTGGCAAAGTCCATCATTTCGTCAAATATTTTATTGGCGGTAAACTCATCAACGCCATTTCTTACAGCTCCTCTTACAATTTCATTACCCTCTTCATCGTTTATACCATATATAAAGTTCTTACGTTCCTGCTCCATTACTGAAACTTTTTTCTTGGACATTGCACGTCTGACAAGATCCGATCTGCCGTAAGAGTATCCCGCCAATTCTCTTACTATCTGCATTACCTGCTCCTGATAGACCATGCAGCCGTAAGTAACATTCAGTATGTTTTCAAGGAGGGGATGGTGGTATTTGATTTCTTTGGGGTTATTTTTATTTCGTATATATCTGGGTATCTGGTCCATAGGCCCGGGCCTGTACAGGGAAATACCCGCAATTATGTCTTCCAGTGAGTTCGGTTGTAATTCCTTCATAAACTGGGTCATACCGGCACTTTCAAGCTGGAATATACCAACAGTCTTGCCCTCACCTATCATTTTATATACATCGGTATCATCATAATTTATATTGCCTATATCAATTTTTGTGTTATGACCTAGTTCTATCAGGTTTACCGTATCACGGATTACAGTGAGTGTTCTCAGTCCAAGGAAATCCATCTTAAGCAGACCAAGCTCCTCAAGAAGAACCATGGTAAACTGTGTGGTTACATTGTTTTCATTAAGCTGCAAAGGCACATATTCTACAATGGGTTCTTTAGATATAACAACCCCAGCAGCGTGGGTTGAAGCATGTCTTGGGAGCCCTTCAAGGCTTATTGCCGTGTCAATCAGCAAACGTGTCTGCTCTTCCAGTTCATACTTTTTCTTTAGTTCGGAGTTTATATCCAGAGCCTTGTTTATATTCATACCTATTTGAAAGGGTATCATCTTTGCAACGATATCCACCTCTCCATAGGGTATATCAAGCGCTCGACCCACATCTCTTATGGCAGCTCTTGCAGCCATGGTTCCAAAGGTTATAATCTGTGAAACCTTGTCCTTACCGTATTTGCTGATAACATAATCAATTACCTCCTGCCTTCTTTCATAGCAGAAGTCGATATCAATATCAGGCATGCTGATTCTTTCCGGATTTAAGAATCTTTCAAAAAGAAGGTTATATTTCAAAGGATCGATGCTGGTTATTCCAAGACAGTAGGAAACAAGACTTCCTGCTGCAGAGCCCCTCCCGGGGCCAACCATTATATTATTTTCCCTGGCATACCTGATAAAGTCCCAAACAATCAGAAAGTAATCCACATACCCCATCTTGGATATGACAGATAGTTCATACTCAAGTCTTTGCTTAACCTCTTCACCGCAATTCTCTCCGAATTTTTGAGTCAAGCCCATGTAACACTTTTCTCTGAGATATTCATAGGGAGTATATCCCTCCTCAACATCAAAGCTGGGTAAATGCAGCTTTCCAAATTCCAGCTCCACATTACACATATCTGCGATTTTTACTGTATTCTGAAGTGCAGCTTCAACATTTTTAAAATTTTCATACATCTCTTCCGGTGATTTGACATATATCTCATCGGTGTTAAATCTCATCCTGTTTTCATCATTTATGGTTTTTCCCGTTTGAATACATAAAAGTATTTCATGGGAGCGAGCCGCTTCCCTTGTAAGAAAGTGGCAATCATTTGTAGCTACTAGAGGTATTCCAAGTTCCCGAGAAAGCCTTATCAGCTGTTGGTTTACCAGATTTTGATCGCTTATGCCGTTATGCTGCAATTCCAGGTAAAAATTATCCTGACCGAATATTGAATTGAGCTTTTTAGCCAGCTCTGCCGCCCTTTCATAATCATTGCTGAGAATTGCAGAAGGAATGTCTCCCGAAAGGCAGGCACTCAGAGCAATTATGCCTTCGGAATACTTTTCCAAAGTCTGATAATCAACTCTTGGTTTGTAATAAAAACCCTCGGTAAATCCAAGGGATACTATTTTCATAAGATTCTTATACCCAGTCTGATTTTTTGCCAGCAGTACAAGATGCCCGTAATCTGAATCCAGACCGGGCTGTTTATCCTTCATACTACGCTTTGCTGTATATATTTCGCAACCAAGTATCGGCTTTATATCGTTTTTAACTGCTTCCTTATAGAACTCGACAACACCATACATAACTCCGTGGTCAGTTATGGCAACACTGTTCATTCCAAGCTCTTTGACTCTTTGAATCAGGTCTTTGATCCTGTTTGAACCGTCCAACAAACTGTACTCGGTATGCACGTGCAGGTGAACAAAATCTTTTATTTCTTTCTCCATTTTATATTTCCCTACTATCCCATCTTCTTATTCTAATACTAGCCGTCAGAATAATTATATCACAACAGCTCTGAATAGACGTAAAAAGTGAGCTAACTTTTAACTGAATTGAACAGTGTAAGATAAAAACGGATTAGAATTTAATTTCAATATTTTCCTTTATGTTTTCATTTTCCACCTCAAAATAGCTCATTGTCTTAAACCCCTTTATTTTAGCTATAACAGATGATGGAAAAGTGCCTATTTCAGAATTATACTCCTTGACTGAGTAATTATAAAACCTTCTTGCTGCCGATAAGTTTTCTTCTACTTCATTAATTGACTGAGTGAGAATCAAAAACTGGTTGCTAACCTTATCGTCTCTGAGCTTTTCGAGATTGTTGATAAGAATGCTTTTCACCTGGTCCTGAATCCTAAGCCGTTCTTTAAATCCGGTCCCGCCATTTTTAACATTATTTAACATGACAACAATAGCCTCCATTTCATTTTCCTTGAACTTGATAAGGCCCTTAGTCGTCTCATATATCTTTGATAGTAAATCGTGCCTTTTTTGAAAAGCGTCTTCTATGTTTCCAATTGCTTGGTTAATTGACTCTTTTTTGTGAACCGCCGACGCTTGAATGCTCCATATTAATCCAAGTGTTAGTAAAATAAACAAACCTGCCGCTAGCCCTATATCCTCAGTAAAATAATATAAGGCTGAGCTTGCAATTATAATTAGGACAAATCTAAACATTTTGTTGTTCCTCCTGACTCTTTCTTTCTGTTATCCATATATGCTTATCAATATTCAGTTCCTCAACCACGGCCCCTATCAATTTGAAAATATCCATCTGTCTTCTGATGGTCTCACCAGTTATCCTTTTACGTAAAGCAGGTTCAAGAAAATTCTTATTGCCCTTAAAAGCTATATAGAGCTTGTCTTTTAAGAATAGAAATGAAATCAAATTTTTATATTTGGCGTCAAAATCCAGCATTCTTGACATTAAGGCGGGGGTAAGAATATATCGGGCTGTAACTGGGTCGTCGGAATATGTAGTGAACCTTTTATCAAACTCACCGGTATCAGTCTGGATTTTTTCTTCATTAAAATCCATGCTGCCAAAATCTCTTATCAGTGATGGCCTGACAAACAGCCTGGAATCAATATTTTTATTGTTATTAAAAATAAAGAAATATCCATGAAATAATTTCTTAGGGAGTCTTGCCGCAAGAAACTGATTTTTCAATACTTTAATTTCCGAAAAATCAAAGTACGTATTACTAATGTACCCGCTGATATTATTTGTTACATCGATATAGCTGCCCTTTCTAATCAGATAAGTCTGATAAACTTTATCAGCATCCATTTTTGCTTCATTGTGATAGGTCCATTCGGGATACAAACTCCTTAAAACATCTTTTATAATGAATTCATTATAGATATTGTTGAAATTCCCTTTTTTACTTTTCAAAATGTGATATAAAGCATAAATGACCGGAAGACACCCATACCTAATTGTTCTACTGGGAACATGAAAATTGTCCCGCAAATAAAATGCCACCTTAAAATAAAGTATTACAAACAGAATTATGATTACTGCATTTACAATAAACAGCTTCAACCTTCTCAAATTTAAATCTTTGAGCTTCATGTCCAATTCTTTAATATTAAAATCCAATGCCTTACTCCTCCAGAATCTCAATTAATTGAGCAAATGTTACATATAAAAACTTTTTTCTGCTTTTCCCTCTCTATTTTTTACATCACATACTTTTTCCAACTGATTCATTCTATAAAAGAAGAAAATAATCCTTTTTTTACATCAAAATTAGTATTCTTTTGCATATTTTTACATATACCCAATACATATTCCGATACGATTGTATTAAGGATGCTTATATTTGGGAAATATAGGTAACTAAATTATTGTTTGTGTTAGAATATTCCAGAGGTGAAATTTTATGGAATTATTATCCAGTAAAATTAATATAATTATAGGTTTATTAAAAAAATCAGGATTAATTTCTACAGATTTGATTTACAGGTTTTATTTTATGAACATCTTCGGTTCGAAGCTTTATTTCAGGCACAAAATAGAATCTTACCGTTCCTGCGCCTTTTGCAAGCATCTTAGTTATGACAGGATTATTAAAAAATATGTTTGCTCTCATGGCGAATATGAAGCCAGTAGTTCTCTGGTGCCTTGTATTATTCCGGATCCCACGATGATGTTGGGTCCCTCCTATATTGAAGAGGAGGAGCAGATTCCGTGGCTATTCAAGACCCCTTGCCTTAATTTTGAGGTTCTTGATTCAAAAAATTATTATAGAAATTTCATTTCAAAAAATTTAAACAACAGTGTTATAAAGCTGGAGGCACTTGAAGGAATAATGCTTGGCAGCTGTTCAGGTAGTATTCCCTGCCATATCTGTGCTTCTGTTAATAAAGATGCTTTTTCAAAGTGCAGATATGTTTCCAAGTCAAAAGAATTGGGGAAATGTGGGGTGATTTATGATAATCTAAACGGAATTTACAAGCCCGCTGATGAACTTTACAATGCTTCCTAAGGTCTTTTTTGCTTTTCCTCGTATGCCTGACAAGGTTTTCCAGAGGATTGTAAAACCACCAGCGACGGTATTTGCCTGGCTTTAAAGCCAAAGGCCCGACAACCGTATGGCATATTTTTTTCCCATGTAATAAAGTAGTGCTTACAATTTCGGCAATTGATTTTTTCGGTCATTTCTTTAATACCTGCTTGGTAGTAATTATTTCGGCCCCAGTATCCAGTATGTTGCTGACAATAACCTGATGAAAGTCAACAGGTGCCGTGAGTTCTATTGTTCTAAGTAGCTTGACAGCCTCCTGCAATTTTTCCTTTGGAATTGGCTTATTACTTCTGACACTGACCAAAGGAAGTGAACCTCCTTTAACTCTTATTGTTGAGGTAAGGCTTCTTTGGGGACATTGTATTTCGTTCTCTGCGTAGGCTCTTCCGTTTCTGCACAAGGCATAGTCTACGTGTGTAACCTTGTTTTGTTCATCTATAAACACATTCATTCTACAGCCGTTCGGGCAAACAATACATATTATATCTCTTTTAGTTTCCATCTATGCAGACCTCCAGTTCACCGATATCTCTGAGTTCACTTGAATCCAGGTCTAAGCGTATCATTTCAGCAGGGTTTAATGCCACATATTTTCTCTTCTTTATTACTTTATCTCCGGCTCTAAAAATAATTGTCCTTTCCCTATCAGGTCTTACAACTCTCATTGAAAAGGTAATTGTACTATTGGGCCTGATAACCTGTGGCAATACGTATCTTATTCCCTTGCCTGCCTTAACCGCTATTGCTTTCGGTTCATAGACAGCAGAACCTTCGCTTACCTTCCTGTCATCAATATTATTTGAATTACAAGCATTTATATATTTGACAGCTGATGCCGCGGCAAGCTCACCTTCTGACGATACATAATCCACCAGGTCATGAACCTGCAAAACATTTCCGCAGGCAAAAATTCCGGGAATACTTGTCTGAAGACTTTCATCTACACGGGCCCCTGCCGTTACACTATCTATCTCAACTCCCGCATTTAAGGATAATTCATTTTCGGGAATAAGTCCTACCGACAATATTAAGGTATCACACTGATATTTTCTTGAAGTTCTTCGAATAACATTACCTTTTTCATCCACCTTTGATATGGTAACTGCAGTAACTCTTTCCTTACCTTCTATATTAGTAACTGTATGGCTCAGCAAAAGAGGAATACCAAAGTCATCAAGACACTGGGTTATATTTCTTTGAAGCCCGCTTGAATATGGAAGCTTTTCTACTACCGCCAATACATTTGCTCCCTCCAGAGTAAGTCTTCTGGCCATAATAAGTCCTATATCTCCCGATCCTAAAATAACAATGTTACTACCTATCATTACATTTCTGATGTTTACAAGGTTTTGAGCTACACCAGCCGTAAATACTCCTGCTGGGCGGCTTCCCGGTATGCAAATAGCACCTCTGGCTCTCTCTCTGCAGCCCATTGCAAGTATAACAGCTTTTGCCTGATATACTTTAATTCCATCAGGACTTATTGTTGTTACCGTCTTTTCATTGTTAATATCCTGTACCATGACGTTGGTCATTAACTCAATGCCCATTTCCAGCACCTTGTCTATGTACCTCTTTGCATATTCCGGTCCGGTTAAAGCTTCATTGAACTTTATCAGACCAAAGCCATCATGAATGCACTGATTTAGTATACCGCCCGCAACAGGCTCTCTTTCCAAAATCAGTATATCCGCTACTCCTCTTTTTTTTGCCTCTATTGCGGCAGCCAGTCCAGCCGGGCCGGCCCCGATTATTATCAAATCCTTATTGATTAACATATCTATCGACCTTTCTGTCAAACACAAAAATTACTCAATTGTTATAAACGGTTTACCTTCAATCTCTATAACTTTTAGTTTCCAGCTCATCTTCTCGTTACTTAACCCGACCGGTAAACAGCTTTGAGTCATATCCTCTCATAGTTACCTCCTCGGGCTCAATTCCCTTTTGTTCCTTAAGAATATCAACAATTCTGGTAAGGCAGTAGCCTCCCTGGCATCTCCCCATCATGGGTCTTGCACGGTACTTTATACCTGCCAGGGTAGTAACTCCGAGGGGATTGTTTATAGCGTCCAGAATTTCCTTCTTTGTTATGCCCTCGCATCTGCAAATTATCTCACCGTAATCAGGACACTCTTTTATGAGCTGCTCTTTCTGCTCCAGAGTAAGGTCTCTGAATGAAACTATTCCCTTCCTTTTTGAAATAAAGTCTTTTTTCTCAATAAGCTCTTCTTTATTCGCAATTATATCCCTGACCATTCTTGCAATAGGTACTGAGGAAGTCAGCCCCGGGGATTCAATTCCAATAAGGTTGACCAGTCCGGGTACAACTCTGGATTCTTCTATAATAAAATCCCCGAAGCCCCCGGTTTTCGGTCCAACAAGCTTTGATCTAATGCCGGTATAGCTTCTTATTATATGTTTCATTTCAAGAGGAGGAAGCAGTTCCTTAGCCTCTCTAAATAATTGGTCCATTACATTTTTGGTAGCACTGTAGTCGCTCTTTGATTTAATATATTCTGCACTAGGGCCTATGAGTACATTACCTTCAACAGTAGGTGTCAGGTGTACGCCAAGTCCTCCTATACCGGGTCTGGGAACAGGGTAAACAGGCATACTGAGATACTGGCTGGTTCTTTTATCCAATATAAAGTACTCTCCGCGGCAGGGATAGACCTTGTATCCCTTCTCGCCTGCCAGCGATGCTATTCTGTCTGAATACAGCCCAGCACTATTTACTATATATCTGCTAAAAAAATGCTTTTTGCCGGCACTAAGCCTGAAAAGATCGTCCCTCTTTGATATACCGTTAACCTCTGTTTCAAAGAAAAACTTTACCCCATTTTGTGCAGCATTTTCAGCAAGAGCTACAGTGTAAATAAAAGGGCTCGTTATTGCTGTATTTGGAGACAGCATGGCGCCGATACCACCAACGTGCGGCTCCAGTTTTTTAACCACATCAGCGCCGACGAATTCGAGCCCTTTTACGCCGTTCCTGCGGCCGTTCTCTATAAGCCTGTCAATGCCGGCGAAGTCGCTCTCATCGAAGGCAACGATCAGCTTTCCGGTTTTCTTGTAGGGTACTTCCAGTTCCGAGCAGACATTCTCGAAGCCTTCGTTGCCTTCCACGCAAAGCTTTGCCATGAGACTGCCTGGTTTGTTGTTGAAGCCGGCGTGGACAACTGCGCTGTTCCGGCCGCTGGTTCCGGCAGCAACATCGCTTTCCTTCTCAAGTACTGCTATCTTTAGATCATACCTGGATAGTTCCCTGGCAACAGCACAACCTACAGCTCCGGCTCCAATTATAACTATATCATATGTGTTATCGATATTCGCTGTCATATTAACCTCCCAAGCCACTTTAGTGGTTTGACACTTTAGTGGTTTGACACTTTCGTGGCTTTGAGCCGCTTAGCGGCACAAAATGTAGTGAAATTTGTCAACTCCCATATCCGCTAAAAGGCGAATAGAGGAGGTTGATTGGCCATGCGCGTTTTCCAAGTCTTTGCAATACTTAGTATGGCAAAGACTTGGGTATTCGCTCAAACTCATTGCTTTAATCAAGTACTTTTAATCAAGTACTTTTAATCAAGTACTAAAGATCCAAAGAATTTGCTTAGCAAATTCTTTGAATATGTCGCGCAGCCATAAATTCATAGGTTAGTTTGAAAGACGAGCTTTAGTTTAAGTCTTTCAAGTTAACCGCCAAATGCTTCTATACTTACAAATTAATTTCTAAATAAATAAAAAGTATTAAAACTTTATTTGATTATAGCACAACCGCTGCTGTAATCAAGAAATTTGCTTCGCAAAGTTGTTTAGTGCCCGCCAAGAAATTTGATATCGATATTAAATTGAACAGTTGAAGTCTTATTTCGAATCTTAAGTACAAAATTGGAAAAATACCCTTTTCTGACTTTGTTAAAGTATGTTATAATGATAAAAATAAATACTCCAGAAAGAGTGATGATTTTGTATTCCCTTAAAGATAAATACTACGATGGTCAAGGTATTTTGCGAAATCCCGGCGAAAGCTACTTTGATAGTGAAGGTATTTTACGCGACCCCGGTGATGATTATTTTGACTTTATGGGTATTTTAAGGCAGGCTGATGAGGAATTCTATGATAGCCAAGGTATTTTGAGACATACTGACGAAAGCTTTTATGACGGCTCTGGCAATTTAATAGAAAGATAAAAGTGCCCTTTCGAGAGGGCACTTAATTTTTGCATAGTTTAAAACAATTTCTTTTTGTATAGAGTATATCCAACAGCTAAACAGGTCACCAACGAAATAGCCAGAATAATCCAAAACCCAATAGGGTTGTTCTCAAACGGCAGATTCACAAGATTCATACCAAAAAAGCTTGAAACCATGGTCGGAATGGCCATAACTATTGTAACTGAGGTTAAAAATTTCATAACAATGTTCAGATTGTTTGATATAACCGAAGTAAATGCATCCATAGTTCCCGACAAAATACTACTGTATATATTGGCCATCTCGATAGCCTGTTTGTTTTCTATAATAACGTCCTCAAGAAGTTCTGTATCTTCAGGATAGTTTTTAATATGTTCATATTTCATCAATTTTTCCAGAACAACTTCATTGGACTTCAAGGCAGTTGAAAAATAGACAAGACTCTTCTCCAGCTTAAGCATTTGAATAACTTCCTTGTTTTTCATGGATTTGTATACTTCCTGCTCAATCCTGCTGCTGGTTTTATCTATATGTTTCAGGTATTGAAGATACCTAGTGGCATTCTTGTACAAAATTTGAAGCACAAACCTGGTTTTATACTGGGTCAGGAAGGACTTAACCTTGTTATTCAAAAAATCGCTTAGTATTGTGTCTTCCTTCAGGCAAACAGTAATAATGATATGCTTTATAAGTATGATAGCAAGAGGAATAGTTGTGTAAACATTCATCTTACCCTCTTTATCAACTATGGGTATGTCAACAATTATAAGTGTTTGTCCACTATCACTTTCAATACGCGCTCTTTCTTCTTCGTCCAGTGCAGCTTTCAGGAAATCCATTTCAACGTTCAGAGCACTGTTAACACTATTTATTTCTTCTTCTGTAGGATTGACAAGATTGATCCAGGAACCTTCCTCGAAGGAATTTACACGTACAATTTCGTTGTTTATAGTCTTAAAAATATCCAGCATTTCTCTCACCCTCTTAAAATAAATTTTGATACAAGGGCTAAATCTTCTCAGACCATAAACCATTAATTTAAGATATAATTACGGCATGGAAAATAAACCCTTTAAATGTCTTATTCAATTCTAAGTGCCTACTATCAGGGTCACACTCCATACCTTTCACCTTCCTTTACAAATTTACAATTGAAATAAATTAACGCCAGGAAAATAAATCATATACCTTCCAGACAAT
This sequence comes from Bacillota bacterium, assembly GCA_023415305.1. Classification (GTDB taxonomy): domain Bacteria; phylum Bacillota; class Clostridia; order Acetivibrionales; family DSM-1351; genus Ruminiclostridium. The sequence goes on along the minus strand of JAEZKZ010000082.1, from coordinate 82,066 downwards.
AAAAACCGACACTATGAGTGACGGTTTATGCGCATAAAAAAAACCTTCACTCGTTGAGTTTTAGCACTATACAGCTTAGGAATAATATAATCCAGCTACATTAAGTAAAACCTTATTTCGGTAGTACCTGTTGACCCATTGGCATCTCTCGATGTTTCCGGGCAGCAGCATATATCTGTATAGGAACCTCACCTAACGAAATATTCTGTTTAACATATCTATTATATACTGTTGTCTTTGATAATTCAATATACTCAGGGAGAAAATTCTCATTAAAATTGGAGGCCTACTTCAACCAATACTTTTTACAATCGTTAGTTCTATCCATAAACCCATACTCTATGAGGTAACGCCTTATAGTTGCGAAGTCCTCGTGGATTTGTTTTAATATTTCATTAACCTCTTTTTCCGAATAGTGCCTGTTTTTCTCAAACTGCTCGGAAATCTTCTTAAGTATAACTATTTTCTTTTTTTCCTTACTGGAAAACACTTTTAGTTTAAGTGGTGATAAGGAAGAAAACATTGCTTCAAGTATTTTATCCTCTTCAGTTTTGGTCACCATATATCTCTCATCTACCATTTTAGCACCTTCATGAATATCAATTATTTCTTCACTTCTTTCAGTGATAGCTTTATCTATATTAACTCCATTATTAGCCAACTCATAAATTGCAAGATAAAGCTTCGCCTGTTTTGCTTTCTCTCTAAAAACATACTTTTGATGTCGAATTGTAGCAGCTGCTACGCCTGTTTTTTTCGCTATTTCATTATCTGTCATTCCTAAATAAAGCATTTGCAGAATTTCCTTTTGATTATCAGTTATACCTGTATACTTCTTATTAAATGAAGCAAGTATCTCCAGCATATCTGGGTGCTCCTCCCCCATATGAATTCCGATCATTCTCCTCGCACTAAAAAATCTGTTACCGGACTGAAATACCTCTCCCTCTTCAAACTTCTTTCCGCAGATATTACAAACAAAGCAATTACACTCATTGTTGAATGAATATCCATCTCTTATTTCATCGATAGTCATATTAATAAGATTATTAAGCATTTGCTCACCTCGCAGTTCAGTTTTTATAAACAAATTATAATATTGTTTATAAAAACTGTCAACACATATTAATCTCAATAAATGTCAAATAACAAACATATTTAATAATTATTTGCCGAATATTGTAATTTAAGAGAAATTGTTATATCATTATTGTGTGTTTCCATTTTTTTCATTAGTTTGTTTAAGTTCTAAAACATTATCTAAAATTGGTAGGAGATATTATTGTGTTTATAGAATTCATGGTTGTCAATACAATATTTGCTATGGTAACGGCCCTGTTGGTTTACTTGTTCCTGAAAACCAGTTTTGCTGTTAATACAGTTGGATTGAGATTAGTAGCCTTTATAGTATTATTTGGAGCTTTGAACGGTTCTATTTCTACTATTTGGATGGAGAAGCTTAATGTTCCGAATGACCTGCAGTTTTTAAAGTCTATTTTATTACTTGTAATTTGTGTCTTATGTATTCGAATTTTTTTGAAGGCAAATATATTGAAATCCCTTCTCTCCTTCTTTATTGTTATTATTTGTGTTGGATTTGGAAATGCTATAGTACCATTGTTTTTTCTAATTTTTAATAAGAATATATCACCGGAACTTGCTTCAAATGATATATTTTTGTTTATCATTGTTAATATAATGATATATGCGGTTGCAGCTTTACTTATTTACCTGGTATCATTTTTTAAACTTTTAGTACGAATTAAAAATATGAAATCAGTAGGTTTTTTGTTGGCAATAGCATTGTTTGTTATGGTTTCATTAGCTGGTTTACATTACTTATCAAACATAAACTTTATTTCTTTTTTATCTGTCTTTATTGCAACCTTCATATACCTGATTATTTCCATATGGTACATATATAAATTTCAGAAATATGAATTAAGAATTGAAGAGCAAAAACAACAGGCCTTTTACAATGAGTCTCTAGGGCTGGTAATACAAGACCTGAGGAGGTTTAAACATGATCAGGCCAACCATTTGACAGTAATTTCTGCAATGCTTAAAATGAAAAAATACGATCAAGCTACTACATATATAAATGAAATAGTAAATACCGGGGATTCTTTTCTCGACACTTCATTATTTGACATAAAGAACGCCGGCCTTTTTGGATTAATTTCTTCTAAAAAGGATTATGCTCAGAAACAAGGCATAAAGTTTATAGTAAAATGTACCGGTGAAATTGATTCAATCCCCAATGTGAAAATATCCGAACTATGTGAAGTGCTTGGGATACATTTGGACAATGCTATCGAGGCTGCGCTGGAGAGTGAAAGTAAAACTGTGGAGATATACCTGGTAAATGCTGCGTCCAACTTGAAAATTGAATTGATAAATAGCTGCGGTTCAATTCCTGATATTGATAAAATAAAAGTTGACGGGTATTCCACCAAGGGAAATGATAGAGGACACGGCTTAAGTATTGTTGAAAAAATCCTGAAAAATTATAATTCCATTGTTAACTCAATAGATATTGATATAGAGAATATGAAGTTTGTGCAGATATTGCAAATAAAAAAAGGCATATAGCCTTTTTTTATTTGACTGATTATTTGAGCAATGATTTGGGGCACTCCTTCTGATAAAAAGAGAAGAACCAGCACGCCCCAGCAGATGCTGTAGATGCTATAATTCCAACTGTCGATAAAACCGTGAGAACCAATAACTTGACTTTTAACCTTTTCATGTTAATACCCCACCCTTCTTATTTTTGGTTATTTTATACACCAGCGGTGTAATATTTACTGTAGAAATTAAGGTCATTATAGAAATAATGTTTGAAAAGTCTTTAGGCACAAATAAACTTATCAGGAACCAGATGAGTATAACCAGGCTTCCCTTTATCCGTAATTCCCTCCATCTTTTTTCGGTAATTATAGGCTTGGAAATTAAATCTGCCGGAGCGTAGAAAAAAGTGAAAATACCCGACAACATAAAAAGAAAGATATTTAAATATTTAAATGTTATAAAGTGTGATAAATATATTGTTCCAAAGACAAATGCAAAATGGGTGATTATACAACCTAATTGAGTTTTAGCATGAATCCCGCCCAAATAGGATTTATTTATAGAAAAGACAAGTATTGCAACTATGGCATACCTAGCTTGTCCCAGAATAGTGGCAGCAAGCAAAACAGAGATTAGCTTAAGTCCGTCTGAAAACGCCATATAAAGGCCATAATCAATCTCTTCAGCTTTCTCTTCCGTTATATTGGGTAATGTTACAAGAATCTCATTCGAAATTTTTTTAGTGATCTTACTAAGCAAATAAATCACCACCAATTCCAATTTCCCAATTTACACCATTATATATTATTTCAGATAAATAATCCAGTTATCTAGACCGATTTATTTTTGTTTATTACATTAATATTTATTTGCCTGCTCGCTCTATCAATATATTTTACTAATAATGAAATCCTATTTTCTTCATTCAGTAAACTCCAGAAGTGCTCTGAATTCTCTTCAATTTTATCGTACAGCTTCATAATAAAGGGTTCTCTGTCAATTGAAGTAATAGGGTTACCGTCTTCTCTGTATGTATGAATACAATGCCCAAACCCGTTAATAAAGTTCGTATAATAGTAATAGCTTCTCTGGCAGTATTTCTCATTATTATTTATAGATTTAATTATAGACATTCCATAATTTGCTTTTTTTGAGCCAAAATCGATATATCCTGATATCCGTGGAGTAAAGTTTGGTGAATCAGGTTCAAACTCCCTTGTATTTAAAGCATTTTGAAAAGTATCTCCATTTTTAATAAAGTTATAAATTGTATCTGTCTGGTCTCCGTTACTAACTATATGGAAATTATTTAATTCTTTAATTGGATAATATATAATCAGACTAGGGTCTTCCATCTTTTCTTCAACAAAAGCTTTAGTTTTTACATAGCTTTCTTCAATTTCAAATACTCTATTGCGACTGTTGGAACTTCGTCCCATAATCCAGTAAATCTGTACGTAGTTTTTCTCATCCGGAGTCATTCCAATAATGATTCCTCTACCGGGATATTTATTTTGCTGTATCTGCTCTTCATTCTTTATAGCTATACCATTAAAATTAATCATAAATCACCTTTCATTTCCACTTATGTATGAATACATTTTTTGCATACATGTTTAATGGGTATATTGATATATTACCATAAATTCCAGTATATTTCACATAATATGTTTTTTTACTCTTATTGTTACTCCGTTTCATTTATCGTTTTACTGAAACTCTTTGTACCTGCTATTTACAATAAATATAAAGACATTTGTATTTATTAAAAATTATTCATCTAATGATTTTTTCAGTTCTAGACACCCATACCCTTTTAGAGAAAAGACCTTATCTCCGGATACTAATGTTATTTTATCAAAACCACACTTATACCAAAATTTAAGTCCCGACCAGTTTTTCAATGAAACCGCTAATCTTACTTCATTAATACCACTTTTCTTAATGTATTTACAGACCGCATCCACAACTTCCTTTCCGTATCCATACTTTCTTTTATTCGTACTAATAAACATAAGGGAAATATAGGCAATACCTTTTTGTGGGAAACCTTTGTAGAAATCAAAATAGCCGATGACAATATTATTCTCATTTATGGTATAGATTGCATAGTTTTCCTTAACTCCTCCGGGTGGCAAATCTCCTTCTTCCAAGCATTTTACCGGCGTCACAGAAGTATGTGACGGGTCAAAATAAAAGAATTCTTTAACCTGCTCATGTATTTCATTAAGAGCTGTTAAGTCTTCAAAAGTTGCAGGTTTTAATAATAATCTCGCAGTTTTTATTTTTCCCATAAATCCTCCTTACAAAATACAGGCTTTCACCTTTACAATCATTAGTCAGTTCATAAATCCTTGCCAACCTGTTTATTTTTTATAATTGGAAGTTATTATATCAAGCATGTCAATATATCTTTCTTGTATTGAGACAGCCTCAAGTACATTTAATTATGTACACATAGCTAAATTCTGTTTACTAAATTCGTGAACTTATTATATTACTGTTTACGCATATTGTCAATGAATTGTTTTATTAATCTGAGCTTTTATGATTTGGCCAGCATAAAAACAAGAGATGCTAAGCACCTCTCTATATCGGTATTATAATACCCACTATGGGTTTATCAGCTTTAAGCGCTTTTCCATTAATAAGTATTGGATAATTTACTTCTTGAGAAATCAGTATGAGATAAAATTATTAGTACTCTAGTATATTCTCTCAAAAAATAGATAGGCAAGTCTTGACTCTCATTGTGTTTGCCGGAACATATTGCCTATTTGCAGTTTTGAGGGTTGTTTTAGCATAAATACCTGTGTCATTGTAAGTATATGCCTCCGAATAATAGACATAATCTATACCATTTAGCGTTACCTTTAATTCACCTGACTTCACAGTCTCTGAGCCAGCAGCAAAAGCCACGGAGCTTAATAACATAATGGTAATTAACATTAAACAAGTAATTCTTAAAACTTTTTTAGGCATAAGTTAATCCTCCTAAGATGTCTAAAGTATTAGGTCATGCATGTCTACATATTACTATTATATGGAATAAAAGTTAATTTAAATCTCGCTATTGTATTATGGTCTGCTGTTTACTTCCCCTGCAACAGCCACATAAAGTTTAATCTCTTCTGCAATCTTTTTCAATTAAACTGCTTGCGTAAATGTTATTTATGTATGATTAATAACTGACATAGAGTTTTAGGTGAAACAGCTGGATTTCTTCCTTTTGAAGAGTGGCTTTTTTAAATCCGAATAGTCAAATTCCATTATTTGGCATGGCTCACTGGATCATCTTTGGGTAATAAAAATTCAATATTTAATGGTAATGCGAGTTGATAACTCATGCTATCTTGTGTATGATCTTTTTGTGTTAATTGTTTTCGCATAACTCAGTTATACACTAGAAGCAGCTTCATCGGAGGTTGCTTTTACTTTTTCAGCCAAAAAGAGAGCTGTCTCAAAATAGATTATTAATATCTATTCTGAGACAGCTCTCCTTTAACGTTTGGTGCCGAAGGTCGGACTCGAACCGACATGTAGTCACCTACGCTGGATTTTGAGTCCAGTGCGTCTGCCAATTTCACCACTTCGGCGTATGCTTTTCGCTGCTTAAATATAGTAACACAGAAACTTTAACAAATCAATACTAAAATATAAAAACACATATTTATTTTTCAGCAATTTTACCACAAAATTTTACACTAAGCTTTCCACCAAATTTTTCACCAAATCTGTATTCTTTTTTATAAGGCTTTGAACACTTAATTAGTATCTCAACACACCTTGCAGTAGCGTAAACTGCTCCACCGGCAGATTGTAAGAAGTCATACGTGCTGCTCTAGCAGGAGCGACATAGCCCAGTGATATGGACACGAACCCCCTTGCCCTTTTAAATCTGTTGCCTGTTGAAGCTATGCTTTCAATACTTGCAGTCTTGATAAGGGCCACTTTTTTACCAAAGCCTCCGGAGGATAGTACTACATTTTTATTATCTACACTTATTCCAGTGTTGCTAAAGCACAGTAATACTCTTATAGTTGATAATATAAGCATCAGCAGAGCTGCTGCAGCAACAAGAACCTGGCCGATGTTTATTGATACTACCACTAAAACAATAACACCTATCATGGATAAAATAAAAACGGGACTGGCAAAAAAGTACTTTAGCGCTCTTTTATCCGGACGAGTCAGACTGTAATCCAAATGATACTCCGGAAGAAGCTGCTTAACAATTCCTTTGATTTTTTCGAAGGAAGCGATTGGAAAAATAATTGCTTGCTCGGTTTCGCCCTCTTTAGCGGAGTCCCCGTACCCAATAACGATAACTTCTATGGTATAAAGACCGCATAATCGCATAAGCAGATTCTGCTTCAGTATAATTCCGTTTATCTTACTTTTCTGAAGTGAATAACTCTTTTTGTTAAATAATCCGTATTTTATTTTAACTGCCTCATCAGTGGCCCATACCATAAAGTTGTAATAGGTTACAACGCTTTTTATCATCGATAAGGCTACCGAAACTACGTAGCCTGTTACTATTAAAATTACTATAATGCCACCGACCAGCATATTTTTGAGCATGTCCTTAAATATTGGGGATATTACGCCAAATATTGGGCCTACAATGGCAAATATACTAAAAAAGTAAACCCACTTGGATTGCAGTAGTCCTAATTTAATAAAGTCCTGAGGCACAGCTTTTATCGCTTCCTCTTCGGCGTCCTTTTCCTTATCCCCTTCAATATGATTACCTTTTGTTATTATCTCTTTGAATTTTATGGCATCATTTATTTTCAGAGTCAGCACAATATTGGACTGGTTTGTTGTATCCTTTGTCTGACTCGCGTTGTCAACCTTTATTTTATACACTTTAAGCAACTGAAATAATATGTTCTGAGAAAGATCAACCGTTGTGACTGTTGTAAACGGTATCTCCACCCTTTTCTTCGTGAAAACCCCCGATTCAACAAGAAGGTGATCTTCCTCCAGGGTGTAAAATGTAAACAGGTAGTTAATCAATCTAGATATTGGACTGAATAAGATAATTACCAAGGGCATTATTGCCTGCACATCAAAATTCTTAACAAGAATAAAACTGGCAAGTACTCCTACTATAAGTATCGGGAGTTCTATTACTCTTTCAAATATAATAAGATAGTTTCCTCGTTTGCGCTTAAATTCCACTTTTATCCTCCATATCCTCAAGGATTTATTCTTTTTAATAAGTCATTTATTAACAAATACAAATTTATTTTGATATTAATAAGTCTGTGCTATTGTTCCTGAGCATCCAACCTATTAAAGAGTTTTGACCTCAAACCTTCAGCAATTAAATTGGCCTCTGCATTGGAAATGCCCTCTATACTGAACTGTCCGCTGGCAGTATGAATATTTATGACCGAAATCCCCAGTTTTCTTATTATAGGCCCCTGTGAAACTGTTATGTGCTGAATTCTTACAATTGGAATAATAGTATTTCTTACAAAAAATATTCCGTGACGGATTTCCACTCTGTCATCCGTTATGATATAGCCCCATTGCCTGTATTCTATCGCAGGATAAATAAATAAACCTGCCAGCATATACGTTATAATCATCCCCGCTATGATGAATGAATAATTCCTCCAGGGCTCAAAAAAATTAGCTTTTGTTAAGAAAAATAACACGATACCAAAAATGGCACCTACGATTAATATGCTTATTAATCGTGAAATTCTCCAGGATATAAGTATTTTTTCATCCAGTTTGTTATATTCCATAACTTCTCCCTTATCAAAATTTAAAGTATTTACTCCATTCAAGTTTTTAACGTGTTAAAGTTATTCCTATTTCTTTATAGCTATTACCATTATAATATACAATCAATTAACCCGTAAATATTGGATTGTACGTCTATTATCCCTGTTTTAAATGATTAGATAAAATTATTCAATAATTACATAAATCTTTTCAATTTGACTTTATTCGATATAACTGATAAAATCAATTGTTTGAAATAACGCTCAATGTATTCAGAATAAGAAGGGGTTTATATGCAAAAAGAGAATTTAAAATCAGAGAAAATGGGTACTATGCCTATTGGCAGGCTTTTGACAAATATGTCTCTACCGGCTATGCTTTCAATGTTGGTTCAGTCCCTGTACAATGTTGTAGACAGTTATTTTGTTTCAAAAATAGGTGAGGAGGCCTTTACAGCCGTTTCAATAGCTTTCCCTATGCAGTTGCTGACTTTAGCCTTTGCTGTTGGTGTTGGTATAGGAACTAACTCCCTTATTGCGAGAAAGCTTGGTGAAGGTAAGGTTGATGAAGCCACTGTAACGGCCAGGACAGGCTTGTTTCTTGCAATAATAAATGCAGTAGTCTTTGTAGTCATTGGACTTACAGTCTCAGGTCCGTTTATTTCTTTGTTTTCGGATAACCCAAACGTAGTTTCAATGGGTACAACTTATTTAACGATTGTTACTGCTGCTTCTGCAGGAATGTTCATTGAAATAATTCATTCAAAAACCTTGCAAGCTACGGGAAATATGCTAATACCGATGATATCTCAGTTAATCGGCGCAATTACAAATATTATACTGAATCCAATATTGATATTCGGTATGTTTGGCTTTCCTGAAATGGGTATTGCCGGGTCGGCTACTGCTACTGTTATCGGACAGCTTACAGCCATGACTTATGTTATGATTATGTTCAGGATAAAGAGTCATGATATACATTTGACGTTAAGAGGCCTTAAGCTTAAAAAACATAATATTATTAATATATATAAAGTAGGAGCACCATCAATAGTAATGAATGCTATCGGCTCAGTCACTACAACAGGACTAAATGCTATTCTTATGTCTTTTTCGGAAACAGCTATTGCAGTACTTGGAATTTACTTTAAGCTACAGTCCTTTGTCTTTATGCCTGTTTTTGGGTTAACTCAGGGAGCTATGCCTATTATGGCCTATAATTTTGGAGCTAATAAAAAGAAAAGATTTTATAAAACCTTCAATCTATCACTGACAGTAACCATTATTATTATGTCCTTCGGATTAGCAATGTTCCAACTGTTCCCCGGACAACTCCTGTCAATTTTCGGGCAGAATTCCGAGATTGGTATACATGCGCTTAAGGTAATCAGCCTGTGCTTTATTCCGGCATCCTTTGGTATAATTATTACTACAATGTTCCAGTCTATAGGGCATGGTATGAAATCTCTGGTGATGTCACTGCTTCGCCAATTAGTTCTCATTCTGCCGGGAGCATTTGTGTTCGGCAAGATTTTTGGCCTAAACGGAGTATGGTATTGCTACCCCTTTGCAGAGTTTATTTGTATACTAATCTTTACACCTATAGGGTTTAAAGTGATAAGAGATGAGTTTGCGAGAAAAAGTTCCTTGGGAGTATAAGAAAAACCGCTTTGCTTGAAGCTATACCATAGCTAAAGCAAAGCGGTTTTTTATGTTACATGTGTTCTTTATTACATAAACATAATCATCATTCTTTTCAATGCATATTTTCCGGGTAGTTAACGATGTGCTTCTTTAATCAGTATTATTATCTGTACTAGTACTGGCATTAGCATCTGTATTAGTGCTAGTATCTGAATTAGTACCAGTATTAGTATCAGTGTCAGCTGTCCGGGATGCAGTACCAGCTTCAGCTGTACTTGGGGAACTCTCGGTTGACGAGTCTTCTGCTGCCCTGTCTGTAGGTTGGCTGCTATCTGTGGAGTTTTCGCTTCTGGTAGCTTCTGCTGCGGATTCATCCTCTATCAAATGAACAGGTTCAACCAGACCATAGCTCTTAGCTAATCTTATTACTTCTTCTTTGCTAAGTTTTTCAGTCTGCCCACTGTTCTCACCACCTGAAAACACAAGTCCGGCAATGGAAGTTAATATCATGCCGATGCCAATACCAAGAATAATACTTTTCTCATGAACTCTTCTCATTTGCTCAACCCTCTGATCAAACCAATTTCACCTTTGCCTATTTTTAGCTTGTCAGCTATTTCATCATTACTCATTCCCTGTTCTATCATTTTCAAAACTTCCCGTCTCTTATTATTGAGAACAAGTCTGGTTTTATTGGCATCAGTTTCATTCAGTCTTTCTGTTATATTGGACATTTGTGTATTAACTTCGCGTTTTTCTCTTTGTCCCGGCGTTGTATTGAAGTCACCCGACTGGTTTATTTCTTCAACGACTGGATTTGCTGTCACTTTCTTAAATTCTCTATTGTTGGGATCTTTCTTGGTATTTTCATTAAGGACCTCAGTATTAGCTTCTTTTACAATTTCGGTTACTTTTTCAGGGGCTTTAGGCAGCAAGGCTTCTTGAGACTCAGAAGCAATTTCTTCCCTGATGGCGGTCTCTGCTTTATCCGGCATTACAGGCTCCGGTATATTGGTAACCGGAACCGAAGGTACCGGGTTGATTCTGACAGGTATTGTAGGTGTATAAGTAACTGACTTGATGTTAGCTCTCTGGGTTTCGTATACCTGTTCCTTTGACGTTAAATCTATTGTTGGATCTGGATTACTGGTCTGGCCTTTGTTTACCTTTTCAAAATATTCCTGATTTTTTTCGGATATCATTGTCACAACATAATCTGACATTTTGTTGAGCTCCTGAATCATCTCTTCAGAATCCTGAATAAGGTTAAACATTTCTTCTTTTTTTCTGTCAAACTCCTTGAAATAATCCTTTCCATTAACTTTATCAATTGCAATAAAAATAAGGGATCCAATCACTAATAAAATCCCTATAAATATTATGCTTACATAAAAAGCGCCCATATTCACCTCAAACAGTTAAATCCTAATATCAATCTTAGATTTATTTTCAGGATTTTTTTGGTTCTTTTTTTTCTCATTCTGTTTATTATTTTCTCTAGGCTGTTTTTCATTCACACGTCCATGCTGTACATTTTCTCTTGCAACAACCTGCTTTAAACTTTGGTCTATTCTGTCACGGTTTGTTTCAGCCTGTTGCTGATGTACTGCCTGATTCTTGTTGGCCTCGTCATTATACGTTTTGGATAATTCAGTTGTTTTTGGGTACAACACCTGGAAGTCCATTGGCTTAATTGACATACGACCCCTCCTATCAAATGATGCTTATTTATCAACGGCACCTACACGAATATCTGCTCCATCCCTATACAGGGTACAATACTGTAAAGGCTCCTTGACATACATTGAACAGGTTCCGATAGTGACCTTCACACCAGGATATATTATGTTTAAAGAACGGATCTTCCCGCTTACTTCCTGCTGTAGCTTTTCATCCAATACTACCATTTCCTTTTTGAGTTCTTCCACTCTAGAAGAAAGATATATTTTTGTTCTAACGCTTTTTGTAAGTATCTCCTGCTTTTCGGGAGTCAGAGCGCCCATACCTTCAAGCTTTTTTAATAAAGTTATTGCCTGTTCGGCTTTCTTTATGTCTGATTCACTCGAAATCAGTTCTTCCTTGACTTGTTTATAGCGTTCTCTTATAGTAGGATCGGTACCAACCTCCAAATCTGTTACTGTTGCCATATGAGAGCCAATGACCTTAGCAACAATTATCTTCCCGACCTTACAGGTACCTCCTACAAGTAGGCCTTTCCTGCCTGTCAGTTCAAGCTTGTTACCGCACTTTATATTACTATGCATAACTGCTTCGGCTTGAATGTTCCCCTGAGCCTCAACATTACAATATTCAATATATCTTGATACTATATCTCCGCCGGCAATAAGAGTACCTTTACCCATACCCTGCATTCCTCTTCTCAGGATTATATTACCTCCGGCCTTAATTGTAGCCCCTTCGACTACACCATATACCTCAACATTACCTCCGGCTTCAACACAAAAACCAGACAATACATTTCCTTTGATAATGACACTGCCAACAAAATTAACATTTCCTGTTGAATTGTCAACATCTGCCGGTACCTCATGGTTTGTATATACACTTACTTTTGTGAGGTCAAGGTATTCAACCTCACCATCAGTAGAAGCATATAAATTCTGTCCGTCTTCCGAGGTATAAACATTTTTTCCTCTTGGCAATATAGCAGGTCTTCCACTTACTGCAGGTATTATCTTACCTTTAACGGTCATACCTTGAGTACCCATAACAGGAGGCACTAAAGAGCAGAGCAACTGTCCCTGCTTAACCGATTGAATTAAGTTCAACTCCCTGTAGTTTATTCTCCCGTCATCCAAAATAGTGGGTGACTTATCTACAGACGTATCAAAGTGAAAAATAACCGATCCGTTTTTCCCATTTTGAGCAGGAATGCCTTCAGCTATACAAAAGGCTTCGTTGTAGATAGGCTGTTCACTGCAAAAATTAACGACATCTTCTTTTATTCCGTATGTAACCCTCTGACTTTGAAGGGCAGCCAGTATATCATCCTTTGTTACCCCTAAATTGTCCTGACTGGCATAAAGCGTTATGAACGCTTTTAATTCGTCCGGTGAAACAGTGATTAAAATTTTTAAATCATTTTGATTCGCCATAAACTCTCCTTAAGATTCAAGCATTATTTTGTGTCTGAACAATTTGCCTCTCATCCTTAAAAGTGCTTTTGTATGCAACTGTGATATTCTTGATTCAGTTACATTCATTATGGCACTTATTTCTTTTAAAGTAAGTTCTTCAAAATAATAAAATGTAATTACCGCTTTCTCTTTCTCGGGTAACTTATTAATTGAATCAGCCAGAAGTTCCTTTATTTCACTCAATTCTAAAGAAGCTTCAGGCTTGTCCTCAGTGTTTTCACTTACAATCTCAAGGCCTCTCTCGTAGTTCTGCTCCATAAACTCTTCCAGTGACATCATAGACGAAACATTTACATCGTTAAGAAGCCTATAAAATTCTTCCATACTTATGCCGAGTTTCTCAGCAACTTCTTTATCGGTAGCTGAATGGCCCATTTCATTCTCTATCTCTGCATAAACTCTTTCCAATTCCTTATTCTTTTGTCTCAGAGATCGTGGAACCCAATCCAGGTCCCTGATACTATCTATAATTGATCCTCTAATTCTTAAAGAGGCATATGTTTCAAATTTAGCACCTTTTGTAACATCAAACTTTTCAATGGCATCTATTAGCCCAAATGCACCATATCCAACCAAATCATCAAATTCGACATTCGATCCGAAATAAATACTTAATCTTCCTGCTACATACTTAATAAGGTAAGCGTAGTGAATAATCAACTTTTCTTTTGCAACAGGATCCTTATTCTCAGTAAATTGTTTCCAAAGCTGATTGATATTGTCTACACCAAACATGAAAATCCTCCATACCTTTACTATATATATCACCAAAATGTCTATTCATTAACTTTTGTCCTGATCGCTTGTGATAGATCTAGTGGAGAAAACCCGTCGTCCATGTCGCTGTCAGCAACCAAATCCAGATTAGTGCCCAGATGTCCCTCCTGCCTCAGCTTTTCTTCCTTTTCCTGTTCACGTTTCAGTAGCTCAAGTTTTGCCTCTTCCAGCCTTTGCTGTTTTTCTGCTTCTTGCTTAATTCTGTTTTGTTCTTCAACAATCCCGGACAAGGTAGAACTCAAAATTGCTCCAATAATGTAGAATACTACCAGGGCGATTATCATTCTTATACAAGTCTGGTTTGTTCCGGCATTTTTCGTTACACTTATAAATCCAGTAACCAGAGATGCCGACATTGCCAACAAAAACGGTATTTTCATAATTGTCTCCATTCTTACCTCTCATTTGCCATTAGCGACTGAAAGCACAGCCAATAAGGCTATGTGAAGAATATCTACAGTCTTTTCTTTTGTTAATATATTATTTACTTTCTTTGCATACTATAATTGTTTAGTCCCAAAACCAATTGTTTTAACCATTAGCCTTCCATCTTCCGAATATATTTCTATGGTTCTCCCGTAATTGCCACCGGTATCTTCCGAAATAACCGGAATATTAAGCTCTTTTAGTTTCTCCTTTGAAGCAATAACATTTCTATGACCGATTCTCATCAGGTCAGAACCTTGACTGAATGCGAACATTTGGGCTCCACCGGCAAGCTTTGCTGTAATTCTTTCCCTTCGGGCACCTAATCTTATCATATCATCTACCAGTTTAACAATGGCAGTATCAGCAAATTTGGCCCGATTGCTGTTGTTTTTGGCTTGTTCGCTGCTGGGTAACATTACATGCGCCAAGCCAACTATTTTAGTAGCAGAATCATATAAAGCAACGCCCACACAGGAGCCTAACCCAAGTGTTGTTATCATACAAGGGTGTTGGGCTGAATTTAAATCAGCCATCCCAACCTTCACAATTTCTATATCCATTATTCTATAACTCCCAATGCTTTTAATAATACCTCATATGAATCAACATCAGGTATTAAAAGAAAGTCCCCGAATACTTTAGTTATACCTTCACTGAACTCTGTCTCAATATATAGTACAGAGTCTCCCACTTTACCGAATTCTATAGCAGGAACACTTAATATGGCACCAGCCATATCGATTGCCAGTTCTGGTATTGAAGGCAATATTCTTAAGTTGGTTAATCCTGCAAGTGCATTTAAGTATGATCCGGTTAAGATATTACCTATTTCTTTGAGGGCCGACAACTCCATATCATCAAACTGAAGACTAGTGGAATCACTGCCCAAAAGAATATTGACCAATTGCCTGGCCGCATAGTTATCAAGAATAAACATCATGTTGCCGGTCAAATCTCCAGTTACACTCAGTAGTATTCCCACAACTATAATTTCTTCTCCACCAAGTATCTGGCTGACTTTATCAAAGCCCATTATTTTGACCTTTGGTACAGCCATATCCACTTTTTTATCAATCATTTTCGCTAGAGATGTTACTGCATTTCCGGCTCCAATGTTTCCTATTTCTCTTAGGACATCCATCTGGATATTATTTAACTCATCAAAACTAATCGCCATTGCTCTTACCTCATATCATTTTTTTCTCAAAGCTTAACTAATTTCTCAAAGTTTATTAGGGTCACTATTTCGCCACCAACTTTTCCAATACCAAAGATGTATTCCGATGCAGCACTGTTTATCAAACTTGAGGCATTCTCTATGTCCGCTCCGGATAATTGTATAGTCTGTAGTACCTGGTCAACAATAACACCTATTGATATCTCTTCCAATTTCAGAATTATTATTCTGGTTTCTTCAGTTTCCTCAACAGCCGGCAAATTGAACTTAGCTCTCAGGTCCATTACAGGAATAATATCTCCTCTTAGGTTAATTACCCCTTTTATGTAGTCCGGTGTTTTTGGAACCCTTGTAATGGTTTTCATTCGGTCTATTGTCGTAATTTTTAAGGAATCTATTCCAAAGCGCTCATCCCCAAGACTGAATACAATAAATTGCTTTGTATCAAAATCATTTACCTGTGTTTCTGCCATATTAACCTCCTATTTCGTGCTTTGCACGCAAAAAACAGATTTTTTTATGTGATAGAATTGACATCAATAATAAGTGCAACATTACCGTCACCAAGGATTGTAGCTCCGGCAAGGTATTTGATTCCGGTAAGCAACTTTCCGAGGGACTTGATTACTATTTCCTGCTGTCCTATTACACTGTCAACAACAAGTCCGGTAAGCTTTTCGCCCTTTCTTACAATTACAATCTTGAGCTTCTTCTGAGTCTTGGTATTGCTATCTGGCACTTCAAGTGAATCAGCCAGTCTTGTTATAGGCACAACCATGTTTCTCAGAAGTATTATTTCCTGACCTTGAACTGTTTTAACATCCTCAGCCTTCCATTCATAAATCTGATAAATTGACCCAAGAGGTATAGCATATTTCTCGCTTCCCACATTAACAAGCAAAGCTTGATATATAGCAAGTGTAAGTGGCAGTTTTATAAGGAACTTGCTGCCTTTCCCGCTGAAGGTTTCAACTTCAACAGTTCCGCCAAGCTGTTCTATCTTTGTCTTAACAACATCTAGTCCAACACCTCTGCCTGAAAGTCCTGTTATTTTGTCTGCAGTACTGAAGCTTGGTCTGAACAGTAATTCTATTGCCTCCTGCTGAGACATGGAATTTGCTGCTTCCCTGGTAACGATACCATTCTCTATAGCTTTGGTCTTTATTTTTTCTATATTAATACCCGCTCCGTCATCGGCAACTTCAATAATTACGTTATTACCTGACTGATAAGCAGTAAGGTTTATTCTTCCGTGTTCCGGTTTGCCCAGCTGCTTTCTCTTCTCGGTAGATTCCAAACCATGGTCGCAAGAGTTTCTAAGCAAGTGAATAAGGGGATCACCGATTTCGTCGATAACCGTTCTATCCAGTTCTGTTTCTTCACCGGACATGATAAGTTCTATTTCCTTGCCCAAGTCCTTGGCAATATCTCTAATCATTCTTGGGAATCTGTTGAACACAGTTTCAACAGGCACCATTCGAACTTTCATTACGGCATCATTAAGATTTGTAGTAATTCTTTCCAGGTACTCAAGGGTTTCGTGATATTCCTGAGGCTTTTGAGTAATGTCAGTACCTTCCAGTCTTGTTTTTGTTATTATCAACTCACCTACAAGATTCATCAATATATCAAGTCTGTCAATATCGACTCTGACTGTTCTCTGAGTCTTCTTTGTTATATTGTTTGAATTTGATTTTGCTTCCTGAGCTTCGGCTTCTTTTACTATGGTACTTTCCGGTAAATCACCAGTTTTATCGATAGTCTCAATCTTTACATCACTTTCGGACTCAACTCCGGCAGTAGCAAATCTGTCCATTTTTTTGATGATTACCTCATCAACTTCTGCTATTGAATTTAATTCTTTTGAGAAAAGATGTTCGTCATGCTTTGACACAACAACGACAGTAAACTCAAAATCGAATTTTTCATCTTCAATATCCTGTACAGCAGGCTGTGATTTTATTATTTCGCCATATCGCTCTAATGTCTGGAACAGTATAAAGGCTCTGGCGGATTTCAACAAGCATCCCTTGTTTAAAACAATTGTTATCTTTAAAGCATTCATATCCATATCAATTGCCTTGTTTACAGCATGCTGCTCAAATTCGTCGAGCTCCATTCTTGCAGTTTCATATTTATCATTTGCTTCAGTTACAGCCAATGTTTCGGCTGACTTTACAGGAACAGAAGCCGGAGCTTTTACACCCTTGTTTTCAAGTATTTCATTGAGGGCTGCGATAACCGTTTTATATTCCTTATCTCCTTCACCGCCGGTGGTTATTACACTGTTAACATAATTTTCAAGAGCGTCAAGGCACTTGAATAAAACATCAACCAGGCCTGAAGTTACTTTAATCTCATCGTTTCTAATGGCATGAAGTACATTTTCCATGTCATGGGTCAGCTTCGTCATCTTTGTAAAACCCATTGTTCCTGCCATTCCCTTAATGGTATGAGCAACTCTGAAGATTTCATTTAAAACATCCTTATCTTCTGGGTCCTTTTCCATTTGCAAAAGACACTGGTTTAAATTCTGAACGTGTTCATTTGCCTCTTCGATAAATATTTGTAAATACTGACTCATATCCATAATTAACGCACCCCCAAATATTGAATTATTTCTTCTGAAATTTTGTCTAATGGTACAACTTTATCTACTGCTCCTGTCTGTATTGCCATTTTCGGCATTCCAAATACTACACTTGTTTCTTCATCCTGAGCTATAATATAACTCCTGTTAATATCCTTCAGCTTTCTAATACCTATACTGCCGTCGGCTCCCATACCTGTCATAATAACACCAATGATATTCTTAAGCCCTGTATCAGATAAAGAGTTCATCATAACATCCACGGATGGCCTATGCCCACCTACCGGCGGGGACTTGTCCAAATTAATATGTATATCTCCATTTGAGGCAGCTTCAATTACCATATGTGAATCACCGGGTGCAATATAAACATGTCCTGTCAGTACTTTCTCTCTGTGTGAAGCTTCCTTCACTACCATTTGACTCTTACTGTCAAGCCTTTCGGCAAGAGAATTTGTAAAGCCGGGCGGCATATGCTGTACAATCAATACCGCTGCCGGAATATCACCGGGTAGCAACGGGATAACACTTTGTAAGGCTTTAGGTCCTCCCGTTGATGTCCCAACAGCAATAATATATTTCAAAGTCTTGCTATTATTGACCGCAGGTTCATCACCCTTATCATTGGAATTACTCTTTAGATTGTTGAATTTTATGTTTTTTGCTACAGTAATTTTTTCAATAATTTCATTTTTCTTTTTATCATTTTTTATATCAAATATATTTTTGGGTTTAGCAACAAAATCAACTGCACCTTCATCCAAAGCCCTTAAAGTAAGTTCTGCTCCATGATCAGTAACACTGCTTAGCATAATAACCGGTTTCGGAAATCTCTGCATTATCTCTTTAAGACAGCTGATACCATCCATTATGGGCATTTCAACATCCAGGGTAATAACATCCGGATTCAAGTTCTTTATTTTTTCCAAAGCGTCCTTTCCATCGGTAGCAGTACCCACCACTGTTAAGGATTCCTCAGATTCGATCATATCGGAAAGAACTTTTCTCATAAAAGCCGAATCATCAACGATTAACACTTTTATTAAGTTGCCTTTGCCTGGTTTTAAACTCATTCTCCGCCCCTTAGCCCTTTTTTTAATAATTCCCGTTGCTGATTGAATACAAAACTGACAACTTTTTCCCTTTCCTTATGCTCCAAATCTACAAAACTAATTGAAGAACAGTATTTAACTTCTTCATTTATAATCTCTTTCTTACACCTGACTACTTTCCCTTTAAAATCTAATCTATAATTACCCAATAACACGAATCCTATAACAACGGAATTTGCATTGATAATTTTATCAGTAACACAGGACAACCCGCCTCCGCTTATATCAATAGTGTATCCATTAAGTTCTGATGTGGTATTGTGCTTGTCCGGTTCTACCATAATAAATCCCACAGGAGTTTTACATTCAAATCTGTAGAATTGTCTTCTCTGTATCTTTGAAGGTTTTTCAGTAACCCTGACATCCAGTAAAGCAATATCATCGATTATTAGTCTATCCGTTACATATCCGACTACTTGATAAATTTGGTTTGCAGCACAAAACAGATATGCCTCTATAGCTGAGTTTACCCTTACAGGATATACCTTTGATTCATATATAGGAGCGCTTATTCTAATAATATTAACGTCAACAAAGCCTTCCAACTGGCTTACAAATCCAATGTCAAGTTTTCCTTCCATCGGATCTACAACCTTCATTTCAATCTTGGTTCCAATAGTAAATTCTTGTAAGTTAAACACAGTATTCAAGTGATTTACCCCACTTAATAATAGTATACTACCTTATCAATTGGTAAACAAGCCGACAAATCTATTAATAAAACCTTTGATTCCTGCCTGTGTCAAGGTGTTTATATTTATTTCCTTTCTGATAAGGGCATCAGCTACATCGTTTATCATTTTGCTTGTAGAATTCTTCGGGTAGCAAAGTAAATATGGTTTCTGCATCTTCACAGATTTGGTAAATGATTGATCAAAGGGCAAATAGCCCAGAGATTGAAGTTTCATACCAAGAAATCTTTCTGAAACCGCTGCAAAATTATTGTAAACTGTCTTTGCCTCATTCTCAGTTTCAGCTCTATTTATCAGTACATTGATTGAACAGTCCTTCTTTGTGTAAAATACTGTTTTTACAAGTGCATAGGCGTCGGTTATTGAGGTCGGTTCCGGAGTTACTACCAAAAGTACTTCTTCTGCTGATAATACAAAATTCATAACTGTATCGGAAAGACCTGCACCTGTATCTATTAAAATATAGTCTGCTATATGATCAAGCAATGACATATTGGCAATAAAAGAATCCAGAGAGTTCCTGTCAAGACTGATTAACTCCTGAACCCCTGAGCCGCCTGATATAAACTTTATATTATTCGGCCCGTCACAAAGGATATCTAAAATACCCTTTTCACTGTTGATTGAATCAAGTAGTGTATACTTCGGAACTATTCCGAAAACAACATCTATATTTGATAAGCCCAAATCTGCATCAATTATAACTACTCTATACCCTTTTTGACTTAAGGCAATAGCAAGATTAACCGTAACACTTGTTTTCCCTACTCCTCCCTTACCGCTTGTAATAGCCACAACTCTAGCACGCTTACCAACTGTTATCCTTTCGGGTAATTGATTCTCAGATAGGTCTTTAATGGGTTCACTATTCATATTGTTAACAATTTTTCTTAACTTTTCAGCTTGATCTATCATCATTAACCTCCATGTCTCATCCCGTCAGCCTGACATCACATCATCCTTGTATTATGCTACGACAAATTTCCCAATAAGTTTTTCGATAGTCTATCAATGTTTGCTACTTCGATATCGTCAGGAACATTTTGACCGTTGGTTATATAGGACAAACTCCTGTTGGAGTAACATTTCGTGTTCAGGATGCTACCGTACACCGGTGACTCATCCAGCTTGGTAAAAATAAGCTTGTAATTTGGAATAAAATCATAATTTTTAATTATATCCCTGCAGTTTTTCGAGCTGACTGTTGAACTTAGCACCAAAAATATATTATCTGCATTACAAGCAGAAACAAGCTTCTTTAACTCATCAAACTTTTGTTTGTCCCTGTAACTGCACCCCGCAGTATCAACCAAAATAATGTCCTTGTCATTGTACTTCTGAATTTCGTTTGTTATTTCAACTACAGAATATGCTACCGATATAGGAATACCAAGTATTTCAGCATAGGTTTTCAGCTGATCTACAGCAGCAATTCTATAGGTATCGGCTGTTATTAGCCCAACCCTTTTGTTGTTTGATAACATAAATGTAGCAGCCAGTTTAGCAAGTGTAGTGGTTTTTCCTACTCCCGTTGGTCCAACAAAGAGAATAACTGTAGGCTTTCCGTCCTTGCGCAGGTATATAGGCTCAGGCTTTCCAAGCATTGATGCTATAACTGAATGCATGACAATAGACGCATCATTAATATTTCTTGAACTGCTCCTCTTGGCAACCTGCTCAATAATTCCTTTGGCAATATCCTCATCAACCTCATTTTTCAGGAGGTTGTTATACAGCAATTGAAAAATCTGCGGAAACTGCTTTCCATTGTCTTCTCCCATAAGCTGTTCCTCGGGAGAAACTGCTTCATTACTTTTATCTTCATTATTTACAATATTTAGAATCCTGCCTAAAAGATTTTCTATATTACTTACTTTATTCTCTAACTCCGTAATCTTTTCCTCTTTTTGTGACAATATATTTTTAGATAATGTATTATCCTGGTGAATAGGTTCGATTTTTGTTAATTCTCTTTCCTTGACCTTGGAATTATCATCATCTATGGCTGCCATAATCTCTATCATCGGTTTAGAAAAATATTTCTTTATGCCCTTCTGCCTTACTTTTTTAGTATTCAGAATAATAGCATTATTCCCAAGGTCCATCTTAACTTTCAGTAATACCTCTTGTGTATTTTTCCCCAAATACCGCTTTATCTTCATACTAACCTCCATGAGCCTCTTTTTGGCCCTAAATTGTAATAAAAAGACATATCCTTTATCGTAAGATAGCGAATAAAGGAGGATTTATTTGCCTTGCAATGGTTGAACTGCAATGAGGTCAATCTAATTAAACACTCACAGTTCCAACAGATTGTATCTCAACTCCGGGATCAATCTCGTTATAGGAAAGAACTATCAAACCTGGAATTACATTCTCTGTAAGACGTTTGAAATATAGTCTTACAATTGGTGAAGCCAGAACAATAGGCTGATTTCCAAGTTGTAAAAGCCTTTGAACATTCTTGCTGACATTATTTATTATTGTATTGCTGACAGAAGGGTCAAGTGCCAGATAAGATCCGAACTCTGTCTTCTGAATTGAATCCATAATCATTTGCTCAACCTTGGGATCAATGGTAATAACATTTGAATTCCCGATGAAAAACTTCTGAGATATTGACCTTCCAAGAGCTTGCCTTACATACTCAGTGAGCATATCAACATCATGGGTCATAGGTGAATAGTCAGCAAGGGTCTCCATTATTGTTACCATATCTCTGATAGATACATTTTCCTTAAGTAAATTAGCAAGTACCTTCTGGATTTCTCCAATACTCATGAGCTTAGGGACTAGTTCTTCCACTATTGCAAGGTTTGTCTGCTTAATATTATCAACAAGAGTTTGAACTTCCTGTCTGCCAAGCAACTCATATGAATGCTTCTTGATAACCTCGGTGAGATGTGTTGCTATAATTGAAGGTGGATCAACAACAGTATAACCCAACATCTCAGCTTTATCTCTTTGTCCCTCCTGAATCCATATAGCCGGTAAGCCGAAAGCAGGCTCAACTGTCTTTATACCGTCTATGTCTTCTTCAACACCACCGGAATTCATTGCTAAGAAGTAATCAAACAATAACTCACCCTTAGCTACCTCTGAGCCCTTTATTTTAATAATATATTCATTGGGACCGATTTGTATATTATCTCTAAGTCGGATAACCGGAACTATCATACCCAGTTCAAGTGCCAGCTGTCTTCTTATAAGAACAACTCTATCCAGTAAATCTCCACCCTGATTTGCGTCAGCAAGAGGAATTATTCCGTAGCCGAATTCCAGTTCTATTGGGTCAACCTGTAAAAGAGTAACAACATTTTCAGGTTTCCTGATTTCCTCAACTTCACTTTCCTGAATCTGTACCTCTTCATCAATAACTGCTTCCTTCTGAAGCTGCTTAATTTTAACAGCAATAAATATAAGCACTGCAGCTAATATCAGGAATGGTACAGGTGTTAGAAAAGGGGCCATTGCTACGCTCAGTGCTGCTGCAATATATAAAACCTTTGGATTGTAGAAAAGCTGCTTTATTACGTCCTTGTTCAGGTCTGAATCTGCACCTGCTCTGGTAACTATGAATGACGTTGCCACCGAAAGCATAAGTGCAGGTATCTGGCTGACCAGACCGTCACCTATCGTCAAAATGGTATAGTTATTAAGAGCATCTGCGAGTTCCTCGCCTCTCATAACTACACCTATTATCAATCCACCTGCAATATTTAAAAAAGTTATAATGATACCTGCAATAGCATCATTTTTTACAAACTTACTGGCACCATCCATGGAACCGTAAAAATCCGCTTCTCGTTGAACCTTTTTTCTTCTTTCCTTTGCCTCAGCTTCACTAATCAAACCGGTGTTCAAATCGGCATCAATAGCCATCTGCTTACCAGGCATAGCGTCCAAAGTAAATCTTGCAGCTACTTCGGCAACTCTTTCGGAACCCTTTGTTATAACCAAGAAGTTAACGATCATAATGATAAAGAATATTACGAAGCCCACAACGAGATTATTTCTACCAACAAAGGAACCAAATCCTCTGATAACCTCTCCGGCTTCACCTTCAGAAAGGATAAGCTTTGTTGCCGTAACATTCAGTGATAATCTATAAATCGTAGTAACAACTATAAGAGTCGGGAATATTGATAAATCCAAGGCAGTTTTAAGATAAATTGTATTAAGCATTATTACAGCTGCCAGAATTATATTGACGGCAAGTAAGAAGTCCAGCAACACATGCGGGATAGGCAAAATAAGGTTTAGTATTGCGATTATTATTATTAACGGTATAAAAAAACTATTTAACCTTGACAATTTTTAGCCCCCTTAAATAACATTTGCGTAACAAAATTCTAACCTGCTCTGCCGCCATTCCTAAGATTATATACAAATGCAAGAATTTCAGCTACAGCCTGGTACATCTCCGGCGGTATGGGCTGTCCTATATCTACCGTACTGAACAGTGTCCTTGCAAGCGGTTTATTTTCAACTATCTGAACCTTACTGTCTGTTGCTATTTGTTTGATTCTCAAGGCTATGTAATCCTGTCCTTTAGCAACAACAATAGGTGCACTTGCCTTTTCTGCATCATACTTGATTGCCACCGCAAAGTGTGTTGGGTTTGTAATTACAACATCTGCTTTGGGGATTTCCTGCATCATCCTTTTCATTGACATTTGCCGCTGTTTTTGCTTTATCTTTGACTTTATTTCAGGATTACCCTCCATCTGCTTGAACTCTTCCTTAACTTCCTGCTTAGTCATTTTAAGATTTTTCTCGTAATCATACCTTTGATACAGGAAGTCCAGAAAACCTAATAAAATCATTGCAATACAAATTCTTAAGGCAACAGCGAAGGCAGATTTTCCTATAAAGGAGAGAATATCCAGTAAATCTGCATTCATCAGGGCAACTACTTCATTTGTTTTTGACTTAAGGTAGGAGTAGGCTACCCATGCAACTATCAGTATTTTTATTATAGCCTTAACCAATTCAACTACCGATCTCAGTGAGAACATTCTTTTAAATCCGCTTAAAGGATTAATCCTATTGCCTTTAGGTTTTAAGGTTTCAAGGGTGAAAAGAATGCCAACCTGCGCATATCCCACCAACAAACCTGCTATCATGGCAATCAATAACAAAGGTAATGAGGTCTTGGCTAAAACAATAATTCCATCAATAAAAATCTTTGCAAGAATACCTGTATCAAAGGCATCCTTATTTACAAGGTACTCGCTAAATGTCTTTTTCATAAACCCTGACAATTGATTGAATAATATTGAACCGAAAGCGTTCATGGAAACAATCATCAGTATTAATATTAAAGAGGCAGACATTTCTCTGCTTTGAAATACCTGACCTTTTTTTCTAGCATCACTTTTTTTCTTGGGAGTGGCTTTTTCTGTCTTGTCATCTCCCCCGGCAGCAAACAGCTGATAGTTCAGCCTAAGGTGTTGTTCCTTAACGGGATTCTCCATTCCGTCCTCCAAAAATAAGTGCTGGTCAATCTTTACCCCGGAACCATCGACTTGATAAATTTAAATATTTGAATACTCATGTCATCAGTCAACAGCGTTACTATATAGATAAATGCCGGAACCGTAATCATTACGACTACCATACCTATTAATATCTTCAAAGGCATACCCAGGACAAATACATTCATTTGAGGTATTGTTTTAGATATTATACCCAGTACCACATCGGCAATTATTATAGCTGCTAAGATCGGAGCGGCTATTTTAAATCCTACCGAGAACATATTCTGAAAAACAACAACTATGTTATCCACCATTTTGGGACCGAATATAGCGCTTCCCAGTGGAACAATATCAAAGCTTTGATACAGAGCTTTGATAAGCATGTGATGTCCATTTGTAGCAAGAAAAATTATCATGGCCAGCATGTAGTATAAATTTGCTGTTACAGGTACCTGTATATTGCTCAATGGATCCAATACGTTTACCATACCAAACCCGATCTGCATGTCAATAATTTGTCCGGCTATATAAATACTGGTAAATACTGCATACGCTACAAAACCAATTACAATTCCCACAATAAATTCTTTAATAATATACATTGCATATATCATAAAGTTACCAGTTTCAACAATGTGACCAACCTGAATTACATTTGTCATTATGAGAGCTGTAGTAAAGGCAAATCCAATTTTGAAATACACGGGTATGTTTCCCCGACCAAATATTGGAGCAGTTACAAACAACCCGGTCATTCTGACAAATATAAGAAGAAACAGCTCCAAATTGTTAAGTAACATATCAAACGGGATTTGCATTCCAACCTCCATATTTGCTGTGTAGCAGCGGCACAAGTATAACAAAAAGCCGCATGTGGGTTTTTGTAGTGCGAAGCTCATCGATGTAAGTAAAGAATCTGGCTTCGCACTTTTCAATCTACTCCTATTTTATGAATTGATTCATATTTGTAAAAATATTCTGTGTGTACTCTATTAATACTTTCAGCATCCATGAACCAAATAAAGCAATCGCGGCTATAACTGAAAGAATTTTTGGTACGTAGGTCAGGGTCTGCTCCTGAATTTGTGTCGTAGCTTGAAATATACTTATTATAAGGCCTACAATCATACTTATAAGCAAAATCGGAGCCGACACATATATAACAACTTTCAAGGCTTCTTGTGCAATATAAATTATGCTGCTTTCATCCATTTTAGCTCTCCTCCGGCCTCACCAACGGAAATTTAGTCACGGGTTATTATGATCTCAGTGATATTTAAAGCCTTACCCGGTAAAGCTTACTACAATTGACTGCGTTAGCATTGACCAACCGTCCACCAGTATGAATAACAATATCTTAAACGGCAGGGATATCATTGTGGGCGGGAGCATCATCATACCCATTGACATAAGAGTACTTGAGACAACTATGTCGATAATGAGAAACGGTAAAAATATTAAAAACCCGAATTTAAAGGCCACCATAAGTTCACTAATTAAGAATGCCGGTGCAACTGTTGATAATGGAAGTTTCGAGGCATCACGAATCTTTATGGGCTCCTTCTGACCTCCAAGTGTCATAAATAATTCCAGATCCTTTTCTCTCTTATTGCTGAATATTTGCTTTACCATCCAGGTTTTAATAGTATCCGAACTTTTTTCAATTGCTTGCTGAGACGTTATTTCACCTTTGGAATAAGGTTGAAACGCATTATCATTTATATCCGAAATAACAGGTGTCATGACAAAAAAGGTTATAAATAAGGCTAGTCCGATTATTACTTGATTTGGTGGCATTTGCTGCGTTCCAAGAGCATTTCTTAAAAATGACAGAATAATAATTATTCTGGTAAACCCTGTCATCATTATAAGAATAGAAGGTGCGACTGAAAGGACTGTTAGTAGTAATAAAAGCTGAATACTTGAAGATACTTCCTTTGGGTCTTGAGAAGTACCGATATTTATCCCGTCTTTTGTTACCGAAATATTCGGTTCAGCCATAACCTGACCACTCATCAGGCAAAAAACAACTACCAAAATGCATGTAATAAAGATAAACTTCTTAATTCTACTTTTCTTTTTCATTTTGTCCCCGTCTATCGTTCATACTGTTGCTTAAATGTTTTAGTCTTTCAAGATTACTTTTGAATACTGAATCATTAGAATTAAGCTCGGAATTCTGTACCCTATTGTCAATAGCAGGTTCACTTTGCTTTGCTTCACTGGCTGCTGCAGAATTCCCAAAACTGAATCCATTGATATATTTTTTTAAAACAGATTTGAAATCAATAACTTCAGAAATAGGATTCTTTATGTCTTCTTCTTCAAAATCACTGATATTAACCCTTGCCAGAAACTCAACATTTTTGTTGGTTGCAGATAAAATGAAAAACTCCTTATCCACTTTAACAAGGTGCAGCCTGTTATTAACGCCCAAGCTGAGGGTTTCAATTATTTTCATATAATTGCCCTTCATCATTTTCTTTGATTTATATGCAAGATATTTAGTTGTCAAAAGTAATATAGCCATAACAACTATAAACGCCAACAAAACAGATAAATACTTCAGTATTTCCATCTTAACCCCCGTATTCAACTATGTGTAAGTCAAACATACTTATCTTTTTATGAATTTACTACCTATTGACCCACCTAACATCTGAAGGTTAAAAATCCATTTATTACAAAATATCCTGCTGTTATCTAACAAAAATAATATAGCAGTGAAACACGCGCCATATAAATTTATAGAAACAAACAGGATATTTCTAAAAAATGTCTATTTGACCATTATCCAATAACTTTCTTGACCGCCTCAACAACACGGTCTGCCTGGAACGGTTTTACAATAAAGTCCCGGGCTCCTGCTTGTATTGATTCAATAACCATTGCTTGCTGTCCCATAGCCGAGCACATTATGATTTTAGCGTCACTATGTATTTTTTTAATCTCTCTAACCGCAGTTACCCCATCCATTTCAGGCATGGTTATGTCCATTATAACTAAGTCAGGAGTAAGTTCCTTGTATTTTTCTATAGCTTTTAATCCATTGTCAACATCTGCCGCAATCTCATATCCATTCTTTGATAAGATATCTTTGATCATCATCCTCATAAATGCTGCATCGTCAACAATTAATATACTTTTCCCCATAACGCTCTCTCCTTAACTATTCGTTGATTTTCAATAATTACAATCGTTTTGATGGATGAATTATATCTGTAATTCTTACACCAAAGCTTTCATCAATTACAACAACTTCTCCCTTAGCAATAGCTTTTCCGTTTACCAATATATCAACTGGTTCTCCTGCAAGTTTGTCGAGTTCAATTACTGATCCTGACCCAAATTCCAGAATATCTCTTATCAATTTCTGAGTCCGACCTAATTCAACTGTCACTTGCAGAGGTAAATCCATTATAAGGCTAATATTTTTCTTTTCCGATGCTGACAAACCATCATCAAAAGCCTGGAACTGCGCAGGTTGCACACTCACAGGGTTTCTCGGCCTTTGCATCTCATTATATCCCATATCATAGCCATATCCCTGAATAGGTTGCTGCATCATAGGTTGTTGCATTATAGGTTGCTGCATCACTGGCTGCATCACGGGTTGCTGCATTACAGGCTGCTGCATAGCAGGCTGAGATACCGGTGTTGCTGGTGCTACAGGTGCTTCCGGCTCGGGAGCTGCTTTAGATTTTGAAGAATTCAGCAGGCTGTTTACCAACTCCTTGGCAAATTTCATCGGCAGCAGCTGCATAATTTCACTATCAATCAAATTTCCTACTACCATTTTAAAAGCAATTCTTACAAGAACATCATCCATCTCAAACTCACCGTAAGGATCACTGCTTCCAAAACTGACAATGAAAGCTTTAGGAGGCGAAATATCAATTCTTTTTGAAAACATGGATGACATTGAGGTGGCCGAGGAACCTATCATCTGGTTCATAGCCTCACTTATTGCACTTAAATGCAAATCGGTGAGCTCTCCTTCGACTTTTATACCCTCACCGCCCATCATTAGATCTGTAATAACTTTAACATCATCCTGTTTCAGTATCAGTAAATTACTTCCGATTAATCCGTCGGTATATTCAACCTTAACGGCGACGTACTGTGAAGAGTAGCTCTGGGATAATTCTCCCCATGTAGTTATTGATACATTTGGAGTTGTTATTGTTACTTTCTGAGACAATAGAGTAAATAGAGTTGTCGCAGAAGTTCCCATACTAATGTTACCAATTTCCCCCAAGGCATCAATTTCCTGAGTAGTTAACGTATCCCCCGAGCTATTATCGCCGGTATTATCCATCGACTCTTCTGAAGAGGAAGTACCGTTTAATAAGGCATCAATTTCTGCTTGTGTAAGCATGTCTCCCATATCTATTCCTCCTCCCTTCTAATCACTTCAGTAATTTTTACTGCAATTTTATTTTTCTTTACACCAGGTTTTGCTAAGAACTTAGGCAAATCTCCTACCAGAACTTCCAGATCACCATTTATATTTGTTTCAAGGGGTAAAACGTCTCCTGACTGCAAATCAAGAAACTCCCCGATATTAATTACCGTTCTTCCTAAAACAGCCCTTACAGGAACTAATGTATTTTCAAGCTTAAACTCAATGTCCTGCTTATTGTGTTCAAGCTTCTCATTTTCGATATTGGTAAACCAAAGCTTTGTACTCAGCTTAGGCATTATCGGCTCAACAGTCAAATGAGGTATACATATGTTAATCATACCCTTGACTTCTCCGACTACAACGTTAAGTGTAATAAGCGCTACCATTTCGTTAGGATGAATTATCTGGGCAAATTGAGCATTTGTCTCAATTTTCTCCAGCCTTGGTTTAATTGATATAATACTCTCCCAAGGTTCACGCATCAAATTTAATATTTGAATAATTATTCTTTCAAGTATTGCAAGCTCAATCTCTGTAAAAGATCTGATTCGATCCATTGCTGAGCCTCTGCCCCCAAGTATTCTGTCTATTAAGGCATATGCTATACTTGGGTCCATTTCAAAAATAACAGAACCGTTCAGAGGGCTGAAATCTACGATACCCAAAACCACAGGATTTGCAAGTGAATTACTGAATTCACTGTACTGCAGGGCATCAACAGATAATACATCCACCTGCACCAAAGACCTTAAGTATCCAGATAAGAAGGATTGTACCAATCTAGCGTAGTTTTCATTAATAAATTGCAAAGTTCTCTTATGGTCATTGGCAAACTTTGGTGGCTTTTTAAAGTCATGCAATTTTACTTTTTTTTCAGTTTTTGTAGATTGAATCTGCTGGACATCTATGTCACCCGTAGTGAGAGCCTTTAGTAGTTCATCAATCTCATTTTGAGATAATATATCTCCCAACTAGCTCACCTCCTATTGATAAAACCAGTAATCAAAAACTATGGAGTAAACAAGAGGACTAGCCTTTTTATCGTTATTTATTAATATTTCGTTTATCTTATTCTTTAGCTCCTCTGATGCCTTTTTTTTGGCATCTGGCTGACTTACCTCATCAAGTGTTAGACCTTGAAAATATGTACCGATAGCTGAATTGATTTCTTTACTGTAAAAATCTATTTTTGCAGCAATTTCCTCCTCGGATTTCATGCCTTCAACTTTCTTGAAATGCTTCATACTTGCACTTAGTACTATAACCGCTATTTGTTTATCCTCAGTTTTCTTTAAATTGAAATTTGTTTTTTCGAATATAACCTTGTTTGAAAGTTCTTCATCGGTCGGAACCTTTTCCGTTACAAGTACTACTTCTTTTTCAGGAGTTGAGCCGCGGTTATCGAAAAAGAAATATCCTATTGCAAGGAAAGCTAGTGATATTGAAAGAAATGCAACAATAACCAGCAAAATAAAATAACTGCTTTTTCCTTCCAAAATTTTTTCCCCCTTAATGCGTTTTAGCGTTAATACATTAGCTATAATATAGCAGCATACATTGAATATTAGCGTCTAAAATTAGTAAGCAAAAATAAAATAAAATCAAGTCGAACTCTCTATAAATCTGGAAATATTACCTTTGTATTGTATCACCTTATCTACAATTTCATCAATACTTTCAACAACCACGAATTTCTTTCCGCTTGTTGTAGAGATGACAGTATCCGGCGTACTTTCTATTGTTTCAATTAATTCACAGTTCAACACAAAGGAAGTCCTGTTTAGCTTGGTCAATCTAATCATAATATTTTTACTCCAAAAAGACAATAGATAAATTCCGCAAAACTTACAAAATAAGACTAAAAACATCATATTACCTACTACCGTGGACCTAGGCTTAACCCTCGATCCACGGCAATAAGCCTAAATTATTATCTCTTTAGGTTAACCAATTCCTGGAGCATTTCATCAGAAGTTGTAATTATTCTGCTGTTTGCCTGGAATCCTCTCTGAGTAACAATCATGTCGGTAAATTCTCTTGAAAGGTCAACATTTGACATTTCAAGGGTTCCTGGGCTCAAAGTTCCAACTCCTTCTGCGCCAACCTGAACGCCCTTTGTAAACTCACCTGAGTTTGTAGAGGTTATAAACAGGTTATCTCCAACCTTCTGTAAACCTGCCGGATTTGAGAAGCTGGCAAGAGCAATAAGTCCCAGAGGCTGCTGCTGTCCGTTGCTGTATATTCCAGTCAGCATACCATCCGAACCTACATTAAAGGTTACAAGGTTTCCTGTTGGATATCCGTCAACATTTGTTGGTTTGACGGAGCAGTCAGCAGCAAACTGTGTCATGTTGTTAAAGTCAAGTATAACATCCAGTTGTTCGGCTCCAATTTCACTCGTTGATGCCGTAATGCTTATGGTAGGAGTGTTGCTTTCGCCAGGAACAATTTTTCCTTTTTTATCAAAAGCAATAGTACCTGTTCCTTCACCCACATCAACGTATTCTACTTCTCCATCCTCATTAATAGTCTTTTCTTTTACTGCATAATTCCACGTAGTGTTGTCTCCCACAGTACCCTTTTTATAATTTATTGTAAGTTCGTGGGCATTTCCAAGACTGTCATATACCGTAAAGGGCACTGAGAACTGATCAGGATCATCTGTTTCAGCTTCAGGTAAACCTGAATCCAGATTACCTGCAAATACGGCATTTTTAGTGGCTTTAGCTGAAATTACTCTTTTATTTCCATTTGCTTCATCTGTATAAAGGTTAATGGGCTTTATTTCAGCTTCTGTATCAAATTTAACCGAGCCGTCAGGTTGTGTTTCATAGGACATCCAGCCGTAAACATTCATACCGCTTCCGGAAACCAGATTCCCCAGCTTGTCCAGTCCGAAGTTACCTGCTCTTGTGAATTTAAAGCTGTCTGCATTTGAACCTTTTACTATAAAGAAGCCCTCGCCTTCAATTGAAAGGTCGGTAGGATTATCAGTCCTCTGTGAGCTTCCTCTTGTCATCATGGTATCAATTGCACCTACACCCGTACCCAAACCAATCTGCATAGGGTTTGTACCGCCTCTGCCCAATGCTGCGTCAGGTGCTCCTGCACCTCTCAAGGTCTGGTTGAAAACTTCCTGGAAGGTTACTCTTCCGGATTTAAAGCCTAATGTATTAACGTTAGCTACGTTATTACCGATAACGTCCATTTTTGTCTGGTGTGTTCTTAAGCCTGAAACACCAGAAAACATAGATCTCATCATAATTAAATTGACCCCCTCGTTATTTTAAGGTTCTATTGGGTTCCGTCCGTCATTCAGAAACCTGTTCAGCTTCCCGTAAGGGTCCAGCTGATTTTGACTTATGCAAATATTGCACCGTCAATATTTGTGAAAACATTTTCTTTAAGTTCATTGTTGTTTACTGCCGTTATGACCGTCTTACTTGGTACATTTACCACAAATGCCATATTATCCAGTATTACCAATGAATCCTTTACGCCCTTTTGCTGAGCCATTGATACAGCACTGTTGATTTTATCCTTTTGATTTTGAGTCAAATCAATGTTCCTGGCTTGCATTCTCATCTCAGCATGTTTTGAAAACTTCACTCCTGAGCTCTTGTCTATTGCCTGTTGCAGGATATTTTCAAAACCTGTACCGGAAGTACTGGTATTATTGTTTCTGACACCATTGGTCTGTATTTTTCCGGTTGATAAAGGCGAATTAATAATTCTATTCTGAAAATTATTATTGATTACCATAACTCACCTTCTCTCAATTGCCAGTTGACGCATTGCCCGTAGTATTTTCATTAGAAGCATTACCGTTCTCTGAATCTGCTGAAGTACTTTTAGCAGCTTTATCAGTTACGGCATTTTCCCCTACTGCCGACTTTTGTATGTTGGATACGCTGTAAACTGAAACGTACAGGTCATCCAATACTGCAGTTATTTTTCCTGTACTGGAGTCAATGTTATAATCCTTCAGTACTGCTGTTACAGGAACCTTGTATCCCGACTCGGCATCTTTAATTGTTAACTTGACCTGCTTACCTTTATTGGTTGCAAGATAATTCTTAGTGTAGCCAGGATCAGTTGATAATGAGCCGGTAACTTCAGCTACCGTTACATTAACGCCATCCATTACTGCGTAATCCTCATGGGTACCCTTCTGTATTTCCTCAACATTGCCTGTCAAATATATGTACTCACCATTTGCTGAATCATATACAGCTCCCCGGACCTTATAGCCTATAAGATTAGTATAAGCTGCCAGATTACTGTTTGTGTTGTAGATGTTATCATTTACTTCCACTACCTTGTCAGCCTCAACCTGTTGATCGTTTATCATCAGGTAGGTCTTGCCATTGCTAACTCTTACAGTTGAAACAATGCCTGATACTGTTTTTACTTCGAAGGTTTTTGGGTCTGTAATATTAGCCTTGACATCCTTGCCTATAAGACTGAAAGCTTGAGAATTGGACATAACGCCATTCATATTTTGCATTTGTTCCAAAGCACTGAACTGCGCCATCTGAGCAATAAATTCCTTGTCGTCCGTAGGCTCTAACGGGTCCTGATATCTGAGCTGGGTAACCAATAGATTCAGAAAATCATTCTTTCCAAGATCTCCGCCTGTTTTTCTGGTTTCCTTACTGGCTTTTGTACTCTCGATTATCTGTTCTATTGTTTTATAGTCCGAAATTCCACTTGTTGTTGCCATTTTTATCACCTCCTTTATTTATTTTTATGCTGTAAGGTTGATTGTACTGGTTTCATAGGAATACTGTGCAAGGCTTTCAGGCAGTGTATCCATAAGAGTTCCCCTTGTCCCTGTAATAGCTGATGCAACCGAGGAGTGCTTTACCCTGTTTGCTGAACCGTTGCTTTTATTAGCATAGGAACTGCTCTGGTACTCGTTCTTTTTATCCTGTCCAACCTGAACACTTACTCCATCAATGTTTATTCCCTGCTTTTGCAGTGAATCTTTAAGCTGTTGCATGTTTGTTTCAATGATTTCCTTAACCTGCTGGCTCTCAGCTATAAACTTGGCAGCAACTATACCTTGTTCGGTTACTACCTTAAGTTCAAGTTTTCCCAAATGATCCGGCTTCAAATGAATTACCATTTCGGTCTTGTCGTGTCCAATAACCACTTTGGCCTGCTCTACAACCTGATTTATAAGGTCTGAGGGTTTAACAGTCTGAGGCATTTTAAACTCAGCTTTAGTAACCTGAGACTGAATATTCTGGGCACCGGTTTTTATATCGGCAAAAGCTGAAAGAGCTTGCTCCTGTGGATTTTGCTCTGAACTTGTATTAACTTGTACAGAAGCAGTTTTAACTTCCGTTGCGCCCCGGTCATTTTCATCAACAGGATCATTGACCTCGCCTTTTTCTTCCTTCACTTTTTCAGTAGCCTTACTGTCAGCTTTAGTGGCTGCGGCGTTAACCTGATTTTGCTCTGCACCGGAAACAGCAGTTGCTGCTACAGTTTCGGTCAAGCTTTCAGAAGGATTAATAACTACCCTATTCTGAGATTGTGACTTCATAGCTTCAATGACTTTGGAAACTTCTGAGCGAATAGCTTCAGTTTCAGACTGTGATTTTTGAAGGAGCTCATTAAGCTTCGACTTAATATTTTCAGCGATACCCGACAAATCAGTATTTTGGGAATCAGATACTGTTTGACCCTCAATTGCTTTTGATGTTTCAGCAATTAATTGCTTTTCCACCGGCTTATTATCAGCTCCAGCTATCTGATTTGATACTTCTTTAGTTAATTCAGCAAGCAGTTCTTTTTGCGAACTACTCAGTTGCAGCTGGTCACCAAGCTTTTCCACCATCTGACCTAGTTTTTCAGAATTACTGAAATCTTCAGCTGAAAACCCAAGAGTTTCAGCAAGCTTTACCAACTCAGCAGGAGTTATTCCCAACAGCTGGGCCAAAACATTTATTTGGTCATCATACCCGTTGGATTTCCCGGTTGCTTTGTCAATAGTGTTATCAACATTCTTGGCGCTGATATCTCCTTCTGATAATTCAACCCTGTCTTGATCGGTTTTTGCAGTCTGCTCAACTCTCAATCCTTTGAAGGTTTTATATTTCGTTTGAGAATCGGAAGCGGATGAAAACTCTTTATCATTCCTCATCCCTGAATTAACTGCTTCGCGATTATTATTGCTGGACATAGTCCTGGCAAATACGTCTTTAAAATCTCCAGAAGTTTTAACCTGTGTTGTTTTAGCCTTTAAGTCAAGAGCTGACCTGTCTGTCACTTGGGAAAGGACAATATTTGTATTATTAAATGGAATCAATTTTTCACCTCCTTTCAAATATATATTTATTAATTCTATATAGTAACGGTATAGGCACAAGCCTTTACCATATTACTCCGGTAAATACTTCAAATATTACCTTTGGGTTGATATCCCCTAAACTATTTTGAGTTACTTTCCTCTCCCACCTTATATATCTTTGCCAACTGCTCGGAAACCTTTGCGGCAAACTCCGGAGTCATTTCTGTCAGAATACTGGCGGAAGTCTCCTTTTTCAGGTTTTTCATTATTTCCAATATAAGCGTCATTTTACCAGTTCCCATCTGTTCCATTATAGTAGCAACAGAGGCTGCATCCATATTTTCGTATATCGAAACGTACTTTTTTACGTCATCACTCATTTTTTGTTCTTTAATTACCTGTTCATACAGATCTGCCGCCATTTTTGAATCAATCTTTTCAAAATACGCCTTATACCCGGTTGGGTCCCCTTTTGCAATAACAGCTGCCAATTCATCAAAATCCTTTTTGAGTGCAGAATAATCGGCTGCCTGTGTTTGCTGGGCCTTTTCAGCAGTTTCCTTTTGTTGGAGCAGGAGGGAAGAATCGGTCTGTTTGGCTGTTAACTGCTTATTTAAGCTATCAACCTGTTTAGTAAGTTCTTCAACCTGCTTTTGTAAATCGGACTTTTCAGTTCTTAGCACAGTATATTTCTGTCTGACCTGCTCCTCGGTCATGTTCTTTTCATCTTCAGGTTCAGGCTTTTCAGGAAGAGCTAATCTCATTATCGGTATCTTTTCAATGGTGCCTCTCATATTATCGGCTATTCCGTTTACATTAGCTTTTATGGCAAAAAAGAATACACTTCCAATGATAAGAACAACAAGAAGTAGTGCTGTTATTATCGTAACTATATAGAACAATACACTATTCTTTGAATTACCATCCTTTTCAGATGAAGCTTTTTTATCTTTATTAAGTTTTTTCAGTGCTTCATCCACTTGCTGTAACTCGTTATTGTCTCTATTTTGATCGGCCATCTCAATTCCCCTGTATATTATCAGTATAAATAACTACTGCCTTATAATTATTCAGAACCATCCTTAAATTTATAACTGTTTAATTCATCTATAAGTTGCTGTTCGGCTTTACTCTGTTCTTTAAGATACTCCTCGTACTTTTTTTCTTTGAGTTTCTCCAATATTTTTTTCTCCTGCATTGCCTTTACAAGAGCTTCTCTATTTATATCGACATCATTCTGTGCATTATTTACATTTACTTTCTGTTTAGTTATTTTATTTTTCATTAATCCGAAAAAACTGTTGAAGTTTCGGATTTGGTACACGGGAATTCCGCTGTCAACTTCTGAGGTAAGTTTATTCATTGATACTTCCTTAATCTCCTCCAGCTCCTCAAGACGGTACTTCTGGTTTTCCAGTTCCCTGGTGGCACGGGCAAGGTTGTTTTTGGCATTATCCTCGATTTGAGTTTTTAATTTAAGAACTGATTCCAGCCTAAAGCCAAATTTCTGCATACCTTACCTCCCTGCAACAACTTAATCACCTTACTTACTATTAACCGCACCTAGGGTTTCCCGAATGCTGTTCTAAGCTATTACTACTTGTCCGCTTCCTGAACCACTGTTCTCCAACTGCTTCCAGCTGTATTCGGATTACTTCTGACATCTAACATCCATCTAACTTCTAACAAAGCTACTTTAATAATTCCATAAGCTGCTGAAGAACTTCCTCAAATGTGACCTTTTGATCTGTTTCCTGCTGAAGGAAAGCTGTTATTCCATCTATACATTCAATTGCATAGTCAATCTTTTCATTACTTCCTTTAGAATATGCACCAATGTTTATCAAATCTTCAGCATCCCTGTGAATTGCCAGCGTCTTCTTTATATCTGAAGCACTCTTTTTGTGCTGTTTGTCAATAATATCGCTCATCACCCTGCTGACACTGGCAAGAACATCAATTGATGGGTAATGGTTTTTATTCGCCAGCGCTCTTGACAAAACTATATGTCCATCAAGAATACCTCTGGCTGTATCAGTTACAGGCTCTGTCAAATCATCACCATCAACAAGGACGGTATACAGGCCTGTAATTGAACCTTTTTCATCAGTACCTGCCCTTTCCAATAGCTTTGGAAAAACCGAGAATACCGACGGGGTATACCCTCGTGAAACAGGAGGCTCTCCTATTGATAGTCCGACTTCTCTCTGGGCCATGGCATATCTTGTTAATGAATCCATCAGCAATAGCACATCTCTGCCACTATCTCTGAAATATTCGGCGATAGCCGTAGCAACCATTGCGCCTTTAAGCCTGATAAGAGCAGGCTGGTCGGAGGTTGCAACCACAACTACTGATCTGGCCAAACCCTCTTCTGTCAAGTCCCTCTCAATAAATTCACGCACTTCTCTTCCACGTTCTCCGATTAAGGCAATTACATTTACATCAGCTTTTGTATTACGTGCTATCATACCCATCAGAGTGCTCTTTCCTACGCCACTACCAGCAAATATTCCTACCCTCTGACCTTTGCCAATGGTAAGAAGTCCGTCAATTGCTCTTACACCTAATGGCAATGGATCAGATATTCTTTTTCTGGTCATAGGGTTAGGCGGCTTATTATCCGTCCGGTAAAAAAGCCTTGAATTAATGGGGCCCTTATCATCCATTGGCCTGCCCAATCCATCCAACACCCTACCAATAAGTTCCTCACCTACAGCTACCTTTAATATGTCCCCATTTGCAGTAACTGAGCAGCCCGGGCCTATACCTGTCATATCTCCCAAAGGCATAAGAAGGACTTTTTCATCCTTGAAACCAACCACTTCGGCCTTAAGCGGGCCTCCCTTTGATACATGTATATTACACAAATCGCCAATACTGGCTTGCGGACCATCAGCTTCAATAGTAAGACCTACAACCTTAGATACTTTTCCAATATAGTCTATGTAATCTCTCGAATCCAGCGCATCACGGTACTTTTTAAGGTCTATCACTATAACTCTGACCTCCTCTTTTGTATAAGTTTTTTGTATAAAACAGTTCAAGGTACACATATGCGTACCTCAACCTATTTTATCTTCAAGCAGCTCCCTAAAGTCATCTTCAATTTTTTCAAATATCGTTCCGGCACTTGCATCAATACTTCCAAAAGGTGTGTCTATAACGCAATCACCCTCATTAAGGGACAAATCCTTCTTAAGTTCAGTATCCTCTGCTCTTTGAAGCATTGACATAAGTTTGTCCTTATTTTCGTTTACATAATCATAATCCTTTTCAGAGAGCTTTAATACAGCCTTTCGGTCCTTTGAACACTTCTCAAAGGCATCTCTGACAAGAAGTAATACATTTTCCTTACATTGCAGTTCTTTGCTTATTACCTTTCTGGCAATATCCAATATAGTATTAACAGCATCGGCTTCCAAGGAATCCAATATCTGTTTGTACTCCATACCAGCCTGCTCCTTAATCTCTCTGGCTTCCTGAATTAAACCATCATACTCTTCCCGAGCTTTGGTAATGCCGGCATTATAGCCTTCATTCTCTGCTTCAATCAAGGTCTTGTCTCTCAAATCCTGTACTTCAACAGCAGCTTTGGAAACAATCTCCTTGGCCTCTAATAGTGCTTCCTTAATAATATAGTCAGCTTCTACTTTAGCCTTATTCAATATTTCTTCCCCCAAAGCCTTGTAATCAACTTTGGGAGTATCATCATCGACTTCATTTACTTGTTTAGTTCCAATAGTGTTAACACGTGACACAGGCGGTTGATAAGTCACAGGTGACTTTATCAAAAAAGGAATACCTACATTTACCTGGTTGTGTTTAAATACCTTATTGTTAGACAATTATTTCATCTCCTCCGCCTCTGGAAATAACTATCTCACCTGCATCCTCTAACTTACGGATGATATTAACAATCTTCTGCTGAGCTTCTTCTACATCCTTAAGTCTAACAGGTCCCATAAATTCAAGATCTTCTCTTATCATCTCACTCAAACGCTTGGACATATTTGCAAATATAAGCTTCTGTACATCATCAGTGGCACCTTTGAGGGCAACTGCAAGCTGATTGTTATCAACTTCTCTAAGAAATCTTTGGATTGATCTGCCATCAAGAGTAAGAATATCCTCGAAGACAAACATACGTCTCTTGATTTCTTCAGCCAGGTCAGTATCCTCAATTTCAAGTGTTTCCATAATAAATTTCTCTGTACCTCTGTCAACAGAGTTTAATATATCAACAATTGACTGAACACCGCCTGCAGCAGTATAGTCTTCGGTAACAAGAGAAGACAGCTTCTTTTCCAGGATACGTTCAACTTCCTTGATTACATCAGGTGAAGTTCTATCCATTGTTGCAACCCTTCTCGCAACATCAGCCTGCTTGTCCTGAGGTAATGCTGATAGTACTACCGAAGCCTGATGGGGCTTCAAATATGCAAGTATTAATGCAATTGTCTGCGGATGCTCACCCTGTATAAAGTTTAATAACTGAGATGGGTCAGTCTTTCTTACAAAATCGAATGGTCTAACCTGCAGGGAAACAGTAAGTTTGTTAATAATATCAACTGCTTTTTGGGTACCTAACGCCTTCTCAAGAATATCTTTGGCGTATCCTATACCACCTTCTGCAATATACTCCTGCGCTAGACATATCTGGTAAAATTCATCCAGAATTCTTTCCTTTTCATCTGGGGTAACAGCCCTGATATTAGCTATTTCCAAAGTCAACTGTTCTATTTCATCTTCTTTTAAGTGTTTAAAAATTTCTGCTGACTTTTCAGGCCCTAAAGATATAAGCAGCATAGCAGCCTTTTCCTTACCAGTATACTCTGTTTTGGAACTGTTTCTAGTCAAGTTTTCCACCCCACAAAAATAATTGAATCAATTATTCATAATCATCTGTTAACCAGTTACGGAGTAGTTGTGCAACTGCATCTGGCTTTTGCTTT
Organism: Bacillota bacterium; assembly: GCA_023415305.1. Taxonomy (GTDB): domain Bacteria; phylum Bacillota; class Clostridia; order Acetivibrionales; family DSM-1351; genus Ruminiclostridium. The sequence goes on along the minus strand of JAEZKZ010000082.1, from coordinate 41,037 downwards.
ACAAACTTCTCCAACTGCTTTTTAACCTCGGATCTTTCTTCAATATCTATTTCAGGAAGAGGTTCCTGCTTCACTTCAACATTGAATTTTGATGGAATAATAACCTCTTCGCTACCAGCAAGTACAGGTTCAAGCTCCTTGTTCTTTGCTTTTCTAGGCAATGCCACAATAACAAGCGCAATTACCATTAATAACAGAAGCAAAGGTAAGCCATAGTTCGATAGTAAATTTTGAATAGTTTCTGCAGTAGTTGGAATAGTCTCAACCGGTGCAGCAATTTTCAGCTTTGTTACAGCCAGATTAGCAACAGGGATACCTGTTGCTTTACTTGCCAAATCCTTCACCTGAGCCATCAATTCATCTGTAAGCTTGGAATCATCAGGAACACGACTTCCATACAGCAAAGTAATGGCGGCAGTAGTCCTCTCAGGAATAACCTCGCCAAGTGATTTCTCGCTTTGCTTTGAGGTTTCATTGTATGCAAAATTTTCTGTGACGTCTGATTTTTTGTAAGATTTTGAATCAGAAGAACCCATAGGGTATGAAGGGGTAGTACCGGGATTGGAATTGACACCCACAGCAGTATCTGTAGAATCACCATTTTTAAGATCTTCCTTCAATTCCTGTCTGCTAACTATTGCTCCTGCATCCATACCATTTGGATTTGAAATTTCTTTTGAAGCCTGAGACAATGTATCAAAATCCAAAACAGGATTAACAACAACCTTGGCTGCGTCAAAACTGTCAAACTGGTCATTCAACACTTCTCTCAAGTTTTTTTCCAGATCACTTTTTACTTTTTTCTTCATATCATATTGCGTAGAAGTCTTATCCATACCGGTTTCATCCTTCTCAATGCTGAGAGGATTACCATTTTGATCAACTACTGTTACATTTTCTGGATTTAATCCTTCTACACTGCTGGCTACAACCTTAACAATGCTTTCAGCTTGTTTCGGTGTTATGTCTCCAACTTTTGTAATAACAACTGAAGCTTTAGCTTCACTATTATTGGTATCATCTATAAATAATGTTTTTTCAGGTCTTGTTAATGTTACACTTGCATCTTTAACATTTTCAAACAGCTTTAATTGTCTGGCTATATCAGATTCATCCAGCTGTTGCCAAATATGCTTTTTATCACTCTCAGTCGTGTTTATTTTTATACTGCTTAGTGCATCTGCAAATGTTAGACCATTTTTTGGATACCCAGCCGATACCAGCTCAAAATGTGCTGTGTCACTATCATTTACGTTAACAATTATACCTGACTTATCATCAGTTAATTTGTATGTAATCCCTTTTTCTGTAAGAATTTTCTGCATTTCCGCCACATCAGCAGGATCAGCGTTATTGATTACTGTTGTGTATGTAGGTCTTGTCAATAAAAACAAACCCAATCCGACAGCAATGACCACAATACCTGATGTAACATAAATTCTAATTTTTTGTGACTTGTCCAAACCCTTCCAGAATTCCTGAATCGGCTTAAGTATTCGAGATAAAATTTCAGGCAAGACTACCACCTCGATTTATATTATTTGTCTTTTGTGTAACCAGTTGTAAACTATTTTTTAGTAGTTAATTTCAATAAAAAATATTAAGTAAACAAAAATAAATCAACAAGTGTCATTAACCAGTTTTTTGTAAACTAATAAATCCTATATTTGCATTCTCATAATTTCTGAATATGCATCAAGTATTTTGTTTCTAACCTGCATTGTAAACTGCAAAGCAACACTTGCCTTCTCACCTGCAATTAAAACTTCAGGTATATTATCGGTCTTGCCAAGGGCAAAATCCTCTTTCAATTTGCTTGCTTCATTTTCTAGATCTGAAACCTTCATAAGAGCTGAATTAAGATACTCACCAAAACTTACCTCAGGAGTCTTACTCTCCTCATTTACACTTCTTAGTCCTACATTATCAGGTATTAAATGCTTAACTTCTGAGATACTGTTTATAGACATTTGGAACCTCCGAATTACTTACCAATTTCTAAAGCTTTTAAAGCCATAGACTTGGTAGCGTTTATTGAAGTAACATTAGCCTCATAGGATCTTGTAGCGGAAATCATATTTACCATTTCCGTAACAATGTCAACATTTGGCTTGCTAACATATCCGTTTTCATCTGCATCCGGGTGACCCGGATCATATTCCTTCCTGAATTCGGAAGAATCCTCAACTATTTTACTTACCCGAACACCCTGACCATTGTCAAGTCTACTGCTTGCAGCCGAAAGCATAGAAGAAAATGAGTCAGAACCTGTGCGTTCTTCAAAAATAACTTCTCTTCTTCTATAGGGTGTACCATCTTCAGTTCTAGTGGTATTAATATTGGCTATATTCTGGGATATTGTATCCATTCTTAGCCTTTGGGCTGTAAGTCCGGATGCACCGATATCAAGTGAAGTAAAAAAACCCATAATCAGCTTCTCCCTTCTTTTATTACACTCTTTATCTTATTGTAGTTGCTGTTTATCATTTGAATAAGAGCGTTGTACTTAATTTGATTCTTTGCGAGATTTGCCATTTCACTATCTATGTCAACATTGTTTCCGTCAATTCTCATACTTGAATCGGAATTATCTTCAACAAGTGTCGGCTCAATCTTATTCACATCTCTGGTATTTATCGCAATATGTCTTTTATCGGTAACATTGCCTTCCAGACTGGTTCTGCCCATGGAATTGTTGAGATATTCTTCAAAAGCTATATCTTTTCGTTTATATTCAGGAGTGTCAACATTCGCCAAATTTTGAGAGATGACATCATTTCTCGCCCAAGATGCATTCAATGATTTTTCTAAAATACTACTTTTACTATACAAATTTTGTATCACTATAAAAGCACCCCCACAAAAATATTACATAAACGAATATTATTAGATAAATTCTAGCATATTAATTTTAAAAAAACAATAAATATAGTTACAATGTGGAGCAATATAGGACTAATTACTCAAACCAATTATTAACATTTTTATTAATTTGAGATATTATCTGTAAGGATTTTACAGCATTTTCCGCATTTCTTTTTCTTTTATCACGAATATGTGTATCAATATTGCTGAAAATACCAAAATTTACATTCATGGGTTGGAAATTCTTTACACTCTGGTCAGATATATAATTGCTCAGAGCTCCAATCGCCGTATTCGACGGGAATTCCACTTTTTCTCTACCCAATACTTTAGCAGCAGCATTTAAACCTGCTACAAAGCCTGATGCTGTTGACTCGATATAGCCTTCTACTCCTGTAATTTGTCCTGCAAAATATATGGATGGCTTCTTTTTAAGGTTGTAGGTATTGTCCAGCAGCTTAGGGGAATTTATATAAGTGTTTCTATGCATAACTCCGTATCTGACAAATTCTGCATTTTCAAGGCCAGGGATAAGACTGAATACTCTTTTCTGTTCAGGCCACTTTAAATGCGTTTGAAAACCTACTATATTATAAAGTGTACCCGTTTTATTATCCTGTCTTAGCTGTACTACAGCATAAGGCTTTGTATTTGTTCTGGAGTCTATAAGGCCTACCGGTTTTAATGGACCGAACCGTATTGTATCCTTTCCCCTCTTAGCCATACTTTCAATAGGCATGCAGCCTTCAAATACCATATTTTTTTCGAACTCCTTGATTTCAGCTAGTTCAGCATTTACCAGAGCACCATAAAAAATATCATATTCATCACGGCTCATAGGGCAATTTATATAGTCCTCTGACCCTCTTCCGTATCTGGCAGCCCTAAAGGCCTTGTCCATGTTAATCGAATCATAGGTTACAATTGGGGCCGCAGCATCAAAAAAGTGGAGATAGTCCTCACCTATTATATCCTTAATGGCTCTGAACATTCCTTCAGATGTTAAGGGTCCGGTAGCAATTATTGTAATATTTTCATCAGGTATACCAATCTGCTCCCGGTTGATTATTTCAATGCTTTCTATTTCATTTATTTTGTTTGTAATGTACTCTGAAAAACCTTCCCGATCTACGGCCAGCGCTCCTCCGGCAGGTACTCGTGTAGCATCTGCAGCCTTAAGAATCAAGGAATCCATTGTTCTTAACTCCTCCTTCAACAAACCGACCGCATTTTCAATCTGATCAGACCTAAGAGAGTTACTGCAGACCAGTTCAGCAAAATTCCTTGAATGATGAGCCGGAGAATATTGCTCCGGTTTCATTTCGTAAAGCTTCACATTTATGCCTCTCTTTGACAGCTGGTATGCAGCCTCACAACCGGCTAACCCGGCTCCGATTACATTAACGGTTTTATTCATATTATCTCCCATCTACGCGCATGGCGCGTACACAAATAGTAATGAAAAGACATGTAATGTCTTTTCGCGGCGTGAAAGTCACGATGACTCTTCACATGTATTTTTCACGCTAAATATCCTCCGAAATTGTTACATTGTATATCACACATTATATTAAATAAACCGAAAGGCTTTTATGCACTTCCGGTTTACAAGTTATTCTATATAACCTTCTATACGTTTTGTATAGTTATTTTGCCTTCTTAACAACAGTATCATTGTGGCTTGGACACTTTTCGTTGCTGCACTTAAGCTCTGACTTTTTACCTGCAGTTTTTTTCAGCATAAAGCTTCCGCACTGGCTGCAAGTTTCATTGCTTGGCATATCCCAGCTCATAAAGGAGCATTCAGGGTTTCTTTCACAGCCGATATACCTTCTGCCTTTTTTAGTCTTTTTGTATAAAACTTTTCCTTGACATAAAGGACATGCTACGCCGGCTTCTTCAACTATTGCTTTTGTGTTGCGGCATTCGGGGAAGCCCGGACAGGCAAGGAACTTCCCAAATCTTCCGTGTTTCACAACCATATTTCTGCCGCATTTATCGCATATAACGTCCGAGATTTCCTCAGGAACCTCAACATCTCCTATTGACTCTTCAGCCTGCTTCAGAACTCCGGCAAAGGAAGAATAGAAATCCTTCATAACCGCTTTCCAAGGCTTTTCACCATCTTCTACAGCATCCAGCTCATTTTCCATTTGAGCAGTAAATTCTGCATCAACTATATCAACAAAATGATTTTTCATTATATCATTGACTATTTTGCCCAACTCTGTAGGTAACAGAAATTTCTTTTCCTTTACTACATAGCCTCTGGATAAAATAGTAGTAATAGTTGGAGCGTAAGTACTTGGCCTTCCGATGCCCCTCTCTTCCAATGCTCTTACTAGTGTGGCTTCGGTATACCTTGCCGGCGGTTGGGTAAAATGCTGCTTGGGAGTATTCTTCTTTAGTTCAAGAACATCCCCCTGCTTTAACTCGGGAAGATTGTTTCCCTCTTCATCGTCTCCTTCATCTTCACTGCCTTCAGCGTCCTTCCCTTCAATGTAGAGTACCATAAAGCCCTGAAATTTCACCTTGGAGCCGTTAGCTTTAAAAATATATTTACCCGCAGATATTTCTGCGCTGACTGTATCGTATACTGCTGATGACATCTGGCTGGCAATAAATCTGCTCCATATCAGTTTGTATAGCTTATATTGTTCGGCATTAAGTGAGTCCTTGATTTCATCAGGCGTCATTGTAATATAGGTAGGACGGATAGCTTCATGCGCATCCTGCGATGCCGATTTGTTTTTGTATACTTTCGGGGTCTGGGGAATATAGGCTTCACCATATTTTTTACTTACATATTCCCTTGCTTCGTTCTGAGCTTCGGCAGATATTCTGGTCGAGTCGGTTCTCATGTATGTTATCAGACCTACTGAACCATGACCCTTTATTTCGATACCTTCATACAACTGCTGGGCTACCATCATGGTTCTTTTTGTGGTAAAGCCAAGCTTCCTTGAAGCTTCCTGCTGCAAGGTACTGGTTATGAACGGCGCTGCGGCGGCTCTTTTCTTTTCCTGTTCCTTAACCTTCTGGACTATATATTTACTTTTCTCAAGTTCTTTCAGAATAGCATTAACCTGCTCTTCATTATTCAGTTCTATCTTTTCAGCTTCAGTGCCATAAAATTTTGCATTAAACCCCGGACTGACTTTTGGCTTTACAAGCTTTGATATAATTGACCAATACTCCTGGGTGACGAAATTATCAATTTCCTCCTCCCTGTCACATATCATCTTTGTTGCAACAGACTGAACTCTTCCGGCACTCAAGCCCTTCTTTACCTTTTTCCAAAGCAGAGGACTGATCTTGTAACCTACTATTCTGTCAAGTACTCTTCTGGCCTGTTGCGCATCCACAAGGTCCATATCAATCTTTCTGGGCTGCTTGATTGCACTTTTTACAGCGTTCTGAGTAATTTCATTAAAAGAAACCCTGCATTTCTGATTTTCATCTATATTCAAGAGGTTTGCAAGATGCCAGGAAATTGCCTCGCCTTCACGGTCAGGGTCAGTAGCAAGATAAACTTTTTTTGCAGCTTTTGCTTCCTTTTTAAGTTTAGATATTACATCACCCTTGCCTCTGATTGTTATATATTTAGGCTCAAAATTGTTATCAATATCTACCCCCATCTGACTTTTAGGCAAATCTCTAACATGGCCCACAGATGCTTCCACCTTATAGCCTTTACCCAAAAACTTACCGATAGATTTCACTTTTCCGGGAGACTCCACAATAACCAGGTTATCAGCCATTTTATTCCTCCGTATAATTTTTGTACATTTTTAACAAGTTTCAATTTTTTTATCAGACAAATACTAATTTAAACTGGATTTTTATTTCTGTCAACCTCACATTAATGATTTTACAGAAAAATAAGTAAATTCTGTTATTTTATAGTCACTAAAAAAAGTACTATTGCTTGTTGTCCCTTATCAAAATTATGCACACAATATTAGATTTTATGACTGTCCAAAATCATTATATACATGTTACTCACATACACATCTCAAAAAGTTTTCCGGGCAGTTGATTTATTACTCCTTTCATCTCAAGCATGAACAGTATATTATTTATATCACCGACTGGAATATTACTTCTTTGAATTATTTCGTCTATATGATGAATCCCTTTCTGTATAATTTTAACAATACGGATTTCTTCTGTACTTAGCCCCCTATAGTTCTTTGCCTCAGGATTTACATTTACCTTATTGCTATTTATCTTTATTATACTTTCCATACTACTTCTTGCATTCTGGATTTTTTCATCTACTTTATCATTCCTTGTATATGCCTCAACTCTGTAATCAAATTCCTCCAATATATCTTCTACCTCAAGTACCATTTTGGCTCCATCCCGAATTAATTGATTGGTACCTCTGCTGTAAGCACAGTCAATATTTCCTGGAACAGCAAACACTTCTCGGCCCTGCTCAAGTGCAAAGCCGGCGGTAATGAGAGAGCCGCTTCTTTTTGCAGCTTCTACCACAAGAACTCCTGAGGATATTCCGCTGATAATTCTGTTTCTTGCCGGGAAATTATATTGTAGTGGCGGAGTACCGGGGGGATATTCAGACAGGATTAATCCGCCAGATTTCAAAATACTGTCATACAGGAGCGCATTTTCCGGTGGATATATAAAATCCGGTCCACAGCCCAAGACCGCTGCCGTTTTTCCGCCGGCGTCCAGACAGCCCTCGTGGGCAATACTGTCTATTCCTCTGGCAAGGCCGCTAATAATTTGAACACCTCTCATCGCAAGCTCGTAGGATAGTTTTTTTGCCGAAAACGCACCGTAATTTGTTGTTCTTCTTGAGCCCACCACTGCTATGGAAAATTCGGAAAGTTTAAATTTCCCCCTGTAGTATAACGCGACAGGTGGATCATATATCTCTCTGAGACCTTGAGGATAATCAGCATCAGATATATTTATTAATTTTATATCATTTTTAAGCATTAAATCATTTATTTCAGTTATCCTCTCACGTTTTTCCATGGACAAAATTTCATTTACATTTTTTTTCGTAAGCTGTCTGTTTTTATTTAGTTCTGACTCGGTCAAATGAAAAATTATTTTGGGGTTCCCGTATGTGTCAAGAAGTGTCCGAGCCTTTACAGGACCTAAGCCTGCCAATGATGAAAACCATACCCAATAATCCATTTCTTTCATATTTTTCTCCTTGTTTTAGTTATTAATATTTAAGCCTGTCGAAACTTCTGTACTGGATTGCTTCAGCCACATGCTGGGATTTTATTGCTTCACTGCCCTCCATATCTGCTATTGTCCTGGCAACCTTCAGTATTCTGTTATGTGCTCTGGCACTCAGACCCAGATTTTCAAACGCCCTCAGTAATAAATTAGAAGTAACTCTGTCAAGTTCACAGTATTTTTTAACCATTGAAGGTGTCAATTCAGTGTTTGAAAAAATACCTAGCCCTTTATATCTTTCAAGCTGAATATTTCTTGCTTTATTCACCCTAGTCCTGATTGCTGCCGAAGTCTCTACTTCAGTTGTATTTTGGAGATCATGAAACTTAACCGGCTGAACCTCTGCGTGAATATCTATTCTGTCCAGAATAGGCTGACTCAGCTTTCCAAAATACTGTTTTATGATTTTGGGGGTACAGGTGCATTTTTTTGTGCTATCCAAAAAGAAGCCGCATTTGCATGGATTTGCAGCACATATTAAAGTTGTTTTGGCTGGATAGGTGATACTATTGTTTGCACGTGATATGCATATTTCTCCATCCTCCAAAGGTTGCCGCAGGACCTCAATTGCCTCAGTGCTAAACTCCGGAAATTCATCCAGAAAGAGAACACCAAAATGTGCCAGGCTTACCTCTCCGGGTTTTATGAGTTTTCCTCCTCCGATAAGAGAAATATCCGATATTGTATGGTGAGGATTTCTAAAGGGCCTTATAGTAATAAGTGAAGTTTTCTGTGGCAGTAGTCCTGCCACACTGTATATTTTGGTCAGTTCCAGAGCTTCCTCAAAGGTCATTTGTGGTAAAATAGTAGGAAGTCTCTTGGCAAGCATGGTTTTCCCGCTACCGGGAGAACCTACCATCAGCAGGTTGTGAGCTCCTGAAGCTGCTATCTCCATTGCCCGCTTAACGCTATTCTGACCTTTAACATCGCTGAAATCCATAGAATATGCAATATTCTGTGAAAAAATACTGTCAATATCTATTGTAAACGCAGGTATAATCTCCCTGCCATTAAGGTGGTTAATCAGCTCAATTAAGCTTTTAACAGGTAAAATATTAACATTTGCAAGGACGGCTGCTTCATCTGCATTGGCTTCGGGTACAAAAACATTGCCTATACCATGGGAGCGGGCGCAGCAGACCATGGACAGAATTCCTTTTACTGGCTTAATAGTACCATCCAGAGATAATTCTCCCAGAAACATATACTTCTCCAGTTCTTTTGAGACTATAATACCCGAAGCTACTAAAATACCGACAGCTATTGAAACATCATAGACAGAACCCCCTTTACGTAAATTTGCAGGTGCAAGGTTTATGGTTATTCGCCTTATGGGGAACTCTATCTCGCTGTTTTTAATGGCTGCTCTTACTCTTTCCCTGGATTCTCTGACAGCCGTATCACCTAAACCTACTATATCGAAGCTTGGTATCCCGTTGCTGATATCTGTTTCAACTTCCACTATGCAGCCGTCAATTCCCATAAGTGCACAACTGTTAATTCTTGAGACCATTAAATTTCCTCTTTTCTTTATATTATTGATAACTTTTATGTTATAAGAAATACCACATGCATTGGATGCAATATTTAAAATGACGTGAATTTGCTATTTCGATATATAAAGGCAGATTGCCCAGGATGCAATTATCAAATTAATTATTATTAATTAATTATTTACTGAAGCCGTAGATTTTTTTAATAGAAGGAATAGATTCAGCCAGGAGACTAAACAGAAAAATTCAAAACAACATTTGAAATAACATGGTTGTACTTACAGGAAGTAGTATGAAAATTGAAAAGACAGTATCATCTTGATATGTTTGTTTTTGAACAATTTATAAGGCGTTTTTCTATATTGATTAATCTGAAAAGAAGTAACTGGAAAAATACTAGAATTTACTTTAAAGAATTACACTTTTTCACTAAATGTATTATACTACAAAGGAAATCAAAAATCACCTATTTTTTTACATATTTTGTTCATAAAGTTATATATTTACAAGGGGCTATACGTTAGATCCCAGCATAGCCCCTTCTTAATTAGTTTTCTAGTTTTATAAAACATTAAAACCGGATTATTTTTCGTCTCTTAACAGATTTTTAAGTTCGTCCATAAAAGTGTTAATATCTTTAAATTGGCGATAGACCGAAGCAAATCTCACATAAGCAACCTCATCCATATTTTTAAGCTTGGCCATTACCATCTCACCAATATCTTCGGTGGTTACTTCTCTGATTAAAGAGTTATGAAGCTGAGTTTCAATACTTTCAACCATCTTTTCTAGATCATTGATTGATATGGGTCTTTTTTCACATGCACGTAAAAGTCCATTCATTAGCTTTTCCCTGTCAAAGGGCTGTCTGGATTTATCCTTTTTAATCACCATTAAGGGCAGACTCTCAACCTTTTCATAGGTGGTAAATCTTTTTGAACATTTAATGCACTCTCTTCTTCTTCTGATTGCAGAACCCTCGTCCGTGGGCCTGGAATCAATAACCTTATCTTCTATAAAGCCGCAAAATGGACATTTCATAATTTTATCCTCCGTAAAAAACAGATGCAAAATAATTCAATATCCATTTTACCTTATTTAAAAATATTTGTATACCTTTTTTAAGCTGTGTTTTAGTCTCTGTAATGGCAGTCTGACTACTCCCTCAGTCTAGTAAGTATGAACTTTTCCTGCTGTCTTATGTCTGAGGAATCGCACTTCCAACCGCTAACTTCTTACCTCCAACTTCTTACTTCTTACTTCTTACTTCTAACCTCTATCAAATATACTTTTTCATATGCAGGAGGGCTGTCTTTTCAAGCCTTGACACCTGCGCCTGAGAGATACCTATCTCGTCGGCCACCTCCATTTGTGTACGGCCTTCAAAAAACCTGAGATTAAGAATTAGCTTTTCTCTGTCGTTCAGTTTTCTCATAGCTTCTTTAAGTGTTATTGTCTCAAGCCAGTTCTCATCAATGTTTTTGTCATCACTTACCTGGTCCATAACGAAAATGGCATCTCCGCCATCATGATATACCGATTCAAACAGCGATATTGGGTCCTGTATCGCATCAAGGGCAAATACAATATCTTCCTTTGGAAGTTGAAGCTCGGCTGCGAGTTCTGCAATGGTCGGTTCCTTGGAGTTTTTTGTGGTTAACCGCTCCTTGGCCTGCAAAGCTTTATAAGCAATATCCCTTAGAGATCTGCTGACCCTGATGGAATTGTTGTCCCGTAAATACCTTCGAATTTCACCGATTATCATTGGTACAGCATATGTTGAGAATTTAACATTTTGTGATACATCGAAATTATCAATAGCTTTGATTAATCCAATACACCCAACCTGAAATAAATCGTCCACATATTCACCTCTGTTGTTGAATCGTTGGATTACACTTAATACCAGCCTAAGATTTCCCCTGATGAATTCCTCTCTTGCAGAATTATCACCTTTGTGCATTCTCTCAAACAGAGTTTTTTTCTGTTCATTTGTCAAAACAGGAAGTTTTGAAGTATTAACACCACAGATTTCAACTTTATTAATAAGCATATAAAAACCTCCCGAGCTATAATAACAAAGTCGATAAGCATGATTGACTTTGTCAATATCATTATTGCCATGGAGGTACTTTTTATACTGTTCAACCAACCAAAATATTTTCATCAAAGACCTTGACAAAGCCCATTTTAAGGCTTTCTCAAGCGGTGTCAGGTCATGCGGCTTATCTCCTTTTTTAACCTGCTGATTATCCGTTTTTCCAGACGTGATATGTAAGATTGTGATATACCTAACATGTCGGCTACTTCTTTCTGGGTTTTTTCAACTCCATTTGTAAGCCCGAATCTTAACTCCATAATTTTCTTTTCACGCATAGACAGTTTTTTCATAGCAGTATTAAGAAGTTCCTTATCAACCTCATCCTCTATACTTCTATGAATCATATCGTTTTCTGTGCCAAGTATATCTGATAACAGCAGTTCGTTTCCATCCCAATCGATATTTAGGGGTTCATCAATGGAAATTTCTGCTTTTACTCTGTTATTTCTTCTCAGATACATTAGTATTTCATTTTCTATGCACCTTGATGCATATGTTGCCAGTTTTATATTTTTTGAGGGGTTAAAGGTATTTATTGCTTTAATCAGGCCAATCGTCCCGATAGATATGAGATCCTCAACTCCAACACCTGTATTCTCAAATTTTCTGGCTATATATACAACAAGTCTCAAATTTCTCTCAATCAGAATGCTTTTTACTCCGTAATCGCTCTCTTCGAGCTTGTGTAAGAGATAGTTTTCTTCATCAACAGTCAGCGGGGGCGGCAAAGCCTCACTTCCCCCTATATAGTGAATCGGGAATCCCCCTCCTACTTTAAACTTTCTTAGAAGTTTTTCATACTTAACAAGAAAGTACATTTTCATTTTTGCTAAAAGTTTCATTCGGCTGTCCCCTTTCAAATCTGGATATATTGACAAGCGTAATTTTAATGTAGTTAAAAAATTCTGTTTATTCTGTCAATATTTAATGCTAGGCTACTAAGTCCGGTCCAAGTAAAGCCTTGTATTTGTCGTTTCTGGACAAGGATCTGTTGTATATTCCCACTATGACATTTTTTATGTCACGTTTCTCCTCTTCTTCTCCTATTTCAATAAAATCCGGCTTGAAGCCAATAAGCATGCCATTTTCCTTTCCTAACGAACTAAAGGGTATAAGCCTGAATCTTGAAAACCACTTAGAGGTTGCAATAGTTGCTGTAACACAGTTGAGATCATCCTCCTTGGAGTTTTGAAAAATATTTCTAATTTCCGGTGGCAGGAGTTCTTCCAGTGCCTTAAACTCAACTACCATGACCGGTATGTTTGTAAGTGGGTCCTTCAATGAATTTCCGGTATCCACCAATGCCGACAAATCAATTACCCTATTATCAAAAACAATCTTTACCGGTATAAGCAGCTTCTCCTTTGTAATTCTGCTTTGAATAACCTCCATGAATATTTTTATTATTATGCCGACGGTCACAATACCAAAGAACATCAAACTTCCTTTGGATTGACCGAATACATAAATAATCCCGTTTCTAACAAAGCCGCCCTGCTGGTTAATGTACAAAAATGCCAGAGCAGCACCGGCAAAAATAAAGGTTGATATGTAAAAAATGACAAGAGTCTTCAAAAAAGGCAGTACTTTTCTGGGAGAGAAGGTTATTGCTATAATAAAAAAAGACAGAAGTATTTTTGCAAGTGCCGTATAGTACACTTTTACTCCGGGCTGTACTATGATAAAGACAACATATAATGCCCCTACTATGGCTCCGGCAAACAACCTCAGTGTACTTACTCTTATACGGGAGAACTTTGCTGTTACATAAAGTATCAAAAAGTTTATAACAAGGTTTTCAAGTAACAATATATCTAAATAGATTTCCACTTTGTATCCCTCACACAATAGTAAATTAACGATTAAAGAACTATAAGTCTTTACTTTACTATTATTCAAGCCCCTTTGTTTTTATGCCAAGTCATTACATCAACCGGAGTAAGTTAAATAAAAATTATAAACAACAACCTCTGGTGACTCCAAATGAAGAACTATCTATATTTGGGTTCATCTTTTGTACATTCCTAATTATACATAGTTAATTTACAGAAGTTTGTCAAATTCAAATGTAGAAAAAGAAATATTGTATGACAAAAAAACCTGATACAAGCTGTAGAATATAAGCTTTCCAGGTTGATGGGAAGCATATCCTGCTTATTTCAGGTTATCTTTGTATTAATCAGGGTGCCATATCTAGATGTGTTACCTAGATAAGTTACCTCATAAGTTACCTAGGTGTTTACCTATTTATTTATTAACTCATCTGTTTTACAATGCTGTAATAAACCTTTGAAGTTAATATATAACTCAAACCATAAATTACTGCAAAGACGCAGGACACTGCAATTCCAACGGTCATTATTAAGGTTTTATTAAACAGGAATAATGTTCCAAGAAGCTCGGTAATCATTCCAAAACCGGCCATTGTATGAAATATTGCAAACACCAGTGGGAGTAAGAATACCAGTAATATCTGACGCTTAATGGTACCTTTGACTTCAATATCACTCATCCCTACCTTCTGCATTATTTTGAAATTATCCCTATCGTCGTAGCCTTCGGTTATTTGCTTGTAATACATTATCAGCAACAGACACATTGCGAATATAATACCAAAGAAGATTCCAATAAATAATAATCCACCATTCATTGAAACTGTCTCTTCTCGATTACTTATCCCATTTTCAAATGAAGAAATACCCTTTTGATCATTAACCCAGTCACTGAAGCTGTTTGCAAACTCCTTCTTATTGTCATCTTCTCCTTCCAGATTAAAGCATATAGAATTAGTTGTGCTTTTTCCGGGAGCAACCTCACTTAGAATACTTCCAACAGTATTCTCATCTTTCACTATAAAGTAATAGTTCGTGCCAAACCGGTTTGCTGAAGCCTTTCTCTCAAACACTGCCTCATCAAGCTCTTTTTTTACAGAGTATTTACTCCTGCCCAAAATTATACTATCGGCATCTAGATCAGCTCCGGTACAATATACTATAACTTCGTTATCCAACAGGTCTTCACTGCTCTTTTCCAATTTATTGTACTCTTTCAAGGTAATAAGCTTGATTGTCTCAATTTTATAATAGGGATCAGTGTCACTGCTCTTAATAAAATTATTCTCATCCTTTAAAACACCGGCAGCAATATATGAATATTCTATTTTATCCTTAATACTGACATTGTTTTCTTCAGCAAGCTCTTCTAATTTTACAGCTAATGAGGAGCTATCTACAGTCGTTTTATAGTGCAACTGTAAATCAAATGGATATTGAAAATCAAGAATACTTGATGTCCCAAACCATAGAGCAGCAGTACACAATAATGTGATTATTGTCATTGTACTGAATACACAAATATTAGCCAGGCTGGCGGCGCTTTTCTTCATCCTGTACAGCATACCTGAAACAGTTGTGTAGTTTACCTTATTATAGTAAAATTGCTTATTGCTTTTTAGTATTCTAAGTAAAGCCAATATTCCAGCCTTAAAGAAAAAATGCGTTCCTAATACCACAAGTGCAACTGCAAATAAAAAGTTTGAGAATATGTCTGAAGCTATTTCGGCCCCTATAGCAATATAATACCCTGCAGCCAGAAAGGACACTCCCAGAAATGCTGATACCCAAAGGCGCTTTGGTGACTTCTCACCTGATTTTGAACCCTTCATTAAATCATTGGGATTAGCTTTGAATACTTGCACCAGGTTTACAATCAGATTAAGCAAAAATACACCCACAAAATAATAAAAGGTAGTTTTGAATGCACTGATATTAAAGGTAAATTGAGTATCAACAGGCAGCTTTGTAAGGTTTAGCAAAACAAGGAACAAAAGCTTTGAAAATACCATTCCAATTATAATTCCGCCTGCCAATACAATAAGAAAAACAAATACAGTTTCAATCAGCATCATTATTGCCATATGTTTTTTCTCAAGGCCAAGAATGCTGTATAATCCCAACTCCAGTTTTCTTCTTTTTATCAGAAAGCTGTTTACATATAAAAGAAACGGTATCAATATCAGCCCCAGAAGAAACATGCCAATTCCCATCAGAACTAACAGGTAACCGCTATGAGGTAGCTTTAACATTAAATCATTATAAAAAATAGATGAAAAAACAAAAAAAGTGAATACTGAAAACATACCGGCCAATAAATATGGAAAATATGTAATTCTATTTTTCTTGATTCCGACTAAAGCCAGCTTTGGCAGAAGTAACAGCTTATTCATATAACGCGCCTCCTGTCTGCAAAACTGTCATTGTATCGGCAATTTTCTTAAACATTTCTTCTTTAGTTGCATTTGCGCGATAAATCTGGTTGAAAACACAGCCGTCTTTTATGAATAATACTCTGCTGGCGTGGCTCGCAGCCTGTATACTGTGCGTTACCATCAGGATTGTCTGCCCTTCTGCATTTATGTCTGAAAACAGTTTGAGCAATCTGGCTGACGCCTTGGAGTCCAGTGCACCGGTAGGTTCATCTGCCAACACCAGCTTTGGATTTGTAATCAAGGCTCTTGCAGCGGCGGCTCGCTGTTTTTCTCCGCCCGACACCTCATAGGGATATTTCTGAAGAAGATGGTCTATTCCAAGCTTTTTAGCTAAAGGTTCAAGACGTTTGTTCATTTCTTTATAGGAGTGACCAGATAAAACCAGGGGCAGAAATATGTTATCCTGAAGTGAGAAGGTGTCCAATAAGTTAAAATCCTGAAAAACAAAACCCAGATTGTCTCTGCGGAAAGCGGACAACTCTCCCTGCTTTATCCTTGATAAATCCTTTCCATCCAGCAATACCTGTCCGCTTGTGGGTTTATCAATTGATGCCAGAATGTTAAGGAGTGTTGTTTTTCCTGAGCCTGATTCTCCCATTATAGCAACATATTCTCCTTTTTCCACCGAAAAGGTAACACAGTCCAGTGCCTGAACCTTGTTGGCGCCTAAACGTGAGGTGTATATTTTTTTTACATTACTAATC
This sequence comes from Bacillota bacterium, assembly GCA_023415305.1. Lineage (GTDB taxonomy): Bacteria > Bacillota > Clostridia > Acetivibrionales > DSM-1351 > Ruminiclostridium. The sequence continues at coordinate 24,390 of JAEZKZ010000082.1, read as the reverse complement.
TCTAAAAGTGCCATATTAACCTCCATGAGCCACATTGCGGCTACAAAATTGTAATTGAAATATATCTCCTTTATCGCAATGAGGCGAATAAAGGAGGTTAATTGGCCATGTGCGTTTTCAAAATATTGATAAAAATATTTTGAATATTTCGCACGGCCATAAATTTACAGGTTAGTTTGGATGACGAGCTCAGCGAAGTCTTTCAAGCTAACCTCCATGAGCCGAATAGCGGCCACAAAATTGTAATTGAAATTAGATTCGGCTTTGTTTTATTTTATTGATCATGTTAATATTATGGAATATTTAGAAATGTCTTTCCATAGACCTGGCTTACATTTCGGATACTAACCTTACACTTTTGTAAGGATTGGAGCTGACTAAAAGAAAGGTTGATGCCAAATGGCAATTGATAGGCTGAAAATACTAGAAAAACTCCCGGACTGAAACATCTATACAGACCTTTGTACCTTTACCCAATTCAGAATAAACTTCAATCTTATGAGATAGTTTGTCTAATATCTGCTTACATAGATAAAGCCCAATACCGGTAGATTTTTTATCAAGTCTTCCATTGTACCCGGTGAAACCTTTTTCAAAAATTCTGGGAAGATCTTCACCCTTTATTCCTATTCCTGTATCTTCTATTATGAGCCAGTGTTTATTGCTGCAGCATTCCAGACTTATAGTTATGGAGCCCTTGGGGGTATATTTCAGAGCATTGGTAATAAGCTGTTCTATTACAAAAAGCAGCCATTTTTCATCAGTTATAACAATATGGGAGAAATCCTTTATATTTATCGAAAGCTTGCTGTTTATAAACATAACGGCATTACGTTTAACAGCCTGATTAACTATATCCCGCAGCTGGTATTCCCTTAACAGCATATCGGAAGACATGCTTTCCAGACGGAGATAATGCAGTACCATTTCAATATATTGTTCAATCTTATATAATTCTTCCTGTAAGGAATATATACCTGTATCTCTGTTTTCATTCTGGAGTATCAGCCGCATAGCGGCCAGAGGAGTTTTTACCTGATGGGCCCATAAGGTGTAATAATCCTTCATTTCAGTTTCTTTTTGATTTGTTTTGAAAAGAAGCTGTTGCATTTCGTCATGGATGCATTTAATAATGTTCTGATACTGATTCTCTATGTCATCGGAAGCCTGTGGCATTAATTCCAGCACATTTTCAAGATTCACCCGAAGCTCTTCGGTTTTTCTTATTCTATTCGAGTACTTTACAAAATCCCATATTCCATAACAGACACTAATAAAAACAGAAATATATACTCCGTAAAGCAGTTTATCCAAATTCTTAAGTTGATTAAGGACAATTATAATACAGAAAACAAGCTGGTAAACTATAAACATAAATATAACTTTTCTTCTGTACCAAATGTAACGGAGCATAAGTTTCATAAAGTGTCCCTTTCCCAAATTAACCTCCTAAGCCACTTAAGTGGCTTTGAGCCGCATTAGCGAAGTCTTTCAAGCTAACCTCCCGGCCTGCTGCAACAGCATGAGAAATGTTGCACAATATCAATTTATAGAATATCCCAAGCCCTTTTTAGTGTGTATAAAATTTTCTATGGAAGCATCCTCTAATTTCTTACGCAATCTGGTCATATTAACTGTAAGTGTATTATCATCAACAAAGCAATCGTTGTCCCATAACCGTTTCATTATTTGTTCCCTGCTTACGATCTTACCGATATTCTCATAAAGCAGCTGAATAATTCTCTGTTCATTTTTTGTAAGCTCAATTTTCATATCCTGATACACCAGCGAGCCGTCCAAGGAATTAAATAATACACCATTATGCTCCAAATATGCAGTCTGTTCGTTATAGGCATAAGTTCGTCTCAGAATAGCCTGCACTTTGACCGTCAGTACTTCAAAATCAAAAGGCTTCGGAATAAAATCATCTCCACCCATATTAACAGCCATAATAATATTCATATTGTCACTGGCCGAGGAAATGAATACTACAGGTACTTTAGATAGTTTTCTGATTTCAGTACACCAGTAAAACCCGTTATAGAATGGAAGAGATATATCCATAAGAATCAGTTGAGGTTCATACTTCAGGAATTCTCCCACCACATTGTTAAAATCCTCCACACAATGAACATCGTAGCCCCATTTTACTAAATGTTTTTTTATCTCAGAAGAAATGGCATTATCATCTTCCACAAGAAAAATTCTATACATAACCGACTTCCTTTTTACTATTAAAAAGGAAGTGTACACTCTGCCTTGTCGGTAGTTTGCAACACTTCCTAAAAAATTGTCCGAATATAATTATCGTGATTACTTAAATCTGTTCCTTCTCAGGAAGGTTGGTATATCAAGCTCGTTATCGGAGGAACCCGAATTTGAACTGCTCTTCTCAGTAGTTGCTGCCGCATAGCTGCTGCTGTCATGTGCAGGTACAGCAGTAGCAGGTTGATTCTTGGGTTTCTCTGCAGGTTTGTCAAATTTCTTTAAGACCGGACTGTTTTCAAAGCCTGTAGCTATAACAGTTATCATTAACTCATCCTTAAGATTGTCATCGATAACAGCTCCAAATATAATATTTGCTTCAGGGTCAGCTGACTTTTGAACAAGCTCGGCGGCGGTATTTACTTCAAACAAACCTAAATCAGGTCCACCTGTTATATTTACCAGTACTCTTCTTGCCCCCTCTATTGAGGTTTCGAGAAGAGGACTGTGAATAGCCTGTCTTGCGGCTTCTTCCGCTCTGCTTTCGCCGGAAGCTCTGCCTATACCCATATGGGCAAGGCCTGAACTCAGCATAATTGTCTTAACATCAGCAAAGTCAAGATTTACAAGTCCGGGAACAGCTATCAAGTCGGATATACCCTGAACGCCCTGACGAAGTATGTCATCAGCCATTCTGAATGCTTCAACCATTGTAGTACGCTTTTCAACTACCTGAAGCAGTCTGTCATTTGGAATAGTAACAAGTGAGTCAACAGAATTTTTCAGGTTTTCTATTCCTCTCTCTGCATGCTGCATACGGGTTCTGCTTTCGAACATAAAGGGTTTTGTAACAACTGCAACAGTTAATATTCCCATTTCTCTTGCAAGCTGGGCTACAACTGGTGCTGCACCTGTACCGGTACCGCCACCCATACCTGCTGTAACAAATACCATATCTGCACCCTTTATTGCCTGAGCAATTTCATCTCTGCTTTCATTTGCCGCTTTCTCTCCGATGTCGGGATTTGCCCCAGCACCAAGACCCTTGGTAAGCTTGTCACCAATTTGAATTTTGGTATTAGCCTTGGATAAAAACAAAGCCTGTTTGTCTGTATTTATAGCAATAAAATCTACACCTCTAAGTCCTGCATCAATCATTCGATTAACAGCGTTGTTTCCTCCGCCACCACATCCTACTACTTTTATCTGGGCAAAATGATCCATATCAATTTCAAAATCTAGCAAAGTAAAATCCCCCTTTAGCATTGGTAAATTAGACTTGAATTGCATACCTGTGTATATTAATTATATGATTATACTCAAAATAAGTTATAAAAATACCCATTAATAATAATATATTATAAACGTAAATTAGGCAAGTTTTGTTTGTATTGCCTAATAAAAAAAATCTTTTAATGCTGCTATTGCTTTCTTTATAAAGGTTCTTTCCTTAACCTTTTTATTTGTCTTCGGTATACTTTTTATACTAATAGTACTGGCTTCCTTGTCCTGCCTTGCAATATACTTTACTATTCCCGCCGCAGTACAGTAGTCAAGTGTTGGTATGTTCCTGACTTTTGATGCAGCGACCCTCACTGGAATATCAAAAACTTCATAAGCTATCTGCATGGCTCCATCCAAAGAAGCTATACCATTTCCTGATAAAACCACACCTGCACCGTAATTACCGGGGCAGTTCTTATTTACCAAATCCTTACACAAAGTAAATATCTCATACACTCTAGCTTCTATAACTTCTATGGCGTCGGAGACTCTGATATTTTTCTTAAAGCTTTCGCTCAGATCGCTGACTGAAATTTCCTGATCATTTTTGATTAATGTTGTTAAAGCCAGCTGGAATTGTCTCTTGATCTTTTCCGATTCAGAATAGGTCATTTTCAATGCAATGGATAAATCATTAGTAATATGATCACCACCCACCGGGAGACATTTATTCATAACAAGTTTTTCATCCTTGAAAACACTGATCTCGGTGGTTCCCCCGCCAACGTCTATGAGTATTACCCCCATATCCTTTTCATCAGGCAAAAGAAGACACTCTCCGGCTGAAAACCCTTCTGCAATAAGGCCGTCCACTCTTATGCCGGCTTTTTCCATACTCCTTACGATATTCTGAACTGATATTATTTTCCCAACAACAACGTCAAAATCGCCCTCCAGCTTAGTTCCCTTCATTCCAACAGGATCATTTATTCCATCATAGCCATCAACAATAAATTGCCTGGGTACTACATCTATTATTTCACTGTCATCAGCTATTGCAATGGTTCCTGCCGAGTAAAGAAGCTTTTCTACATCATGTCTGGAGATTTCCTTATTGTCGTTAGTTATATTTGTATATGTTTTGTGATTTATTATTTCTACATGCAGCCCTGAAATGTTAACATAGGCAGATACCACTTTCATCTCTGCCTGGGCTTCAGCTTTCTTTACAGAACTTTGTATTGAGTTGGAGGTAGCGTCAATGTCAACAATAATTCCTTTTTTTATCCCTGCACAGGCTTCAATTCCTTTTCCAAGAATTTCCACTTCACCTGCATTGTTAGTTTTTCCAATTACAGTACTAACTTTTGTAGTACCAATATCAACTCCTACAATAACGTCAGACACAAAAACTGCCCCCCTAAATTATGTATCAAGAATCCCTTCAAATGCGCTTAGAAATCCTCTTTTACTATATTATCTTTTTTGAGAAATTTATTCAATAGATATCTTCTAATTAAAGCAAAGTTTAAGAACAGTCTGTTTCCGAACGCAAATATAGCAGCAAGATAAATCTGAATTCCCAGCTTATCGCCTATATATGCCAGGCCTGCTGCAAGTAATGCGTTTCCGAAGAATCCCGATAAAAAAATTCTCATCTCAAACTTCTTGTTTATTGTTGCAACTATACCCCCGAATACTGAATCCAGAGCTGCCAGAATAGCAACAGCTACATATGTGAAGTATTCTGATGGTATGGTAATTGGAATAAACAGACCTATAAGTATTCCCAAAATCAAGCCAAGTATCGGTATCATATTAATAACCTTCCTTTCTCTTTTGCTTATAATAATTGTAAATTATTTATCAGGTACAAAATAAGGATTGCTGCCTTTTGTAAAATCCAGCATACCCTTTTGTTTTGCAGTAATATTATTGACAAATAAATGCCTGAAAACACTTAATTCATAGTCTGCCTTTTCCAGATCACTGAATTTCACCATAATCCTCTTATCAAACTGAACAGACAAATACGGAAAATCGGATAAATCTATAACAGTTATTTTTTCATATAGCTTTAAATTTTCTTTTTTGTCATTCTTAATTACTATATCACAAAAGCTGCTTAAATCCATTAAAGATATTCCATCTTTAAATTCTACAGCTTGTCCCATATTAAAGCTATCCACCGATGTACCTATTATTTTAAAATAATTTTTCAGTAGAGGGGATTTACTGTCAAGAACCTCTAAAGCATAGCCTTCCCTGTCCACAAGAAGATTTTTGCTGTTTACCTCAAGAATTGCGAATGGAGTTCTTTCCTGTACTTTTATTTTTATTGTAGCTGGTAAGGCCGGCCTTATGCTTACAGATTTGATATATGGCATAGATTTTGAAACTTCCTGTTCCAAGTCATTAAAGCTGAAATTTAGCAGATTCTTTGGTTTCTCTCCCAACATCTTAAAAACATTTCTTCCTGGAACAAGACCTGTTTTTACAACTAATTCTTTTTCAGAATATTTTTTATTGCCGGTGACATCTATTTTTTCAACAGTAAAAAAAGAGGATCTGGCAAATACGATTACCCCTGAAACAATCAACAGAAAAACCAGAAGTCTACGGATCCTTCTCAATCTTCTGCGTTTCTTTTTACTAGTCTTTTTCTTTTTTTCATTTGAAGATACCGACGATTTTTTCATTTGTTACTTCCTTACTATATCAGCTCCCAAAGAAGCTAGTTTATCTTCCACCTTATAGTAGCCCCGGTCTATATGTTCCAGACCTGTCACTACTGTTTCTCCGCTTGCAGCCAGACCAGCCAGTATCAGAGCTGCTCCCCCGCGCAAATCCCTGGCTGTAACCTGAGCTCCGTTGAGTCTGCCGACTCCCTTTATTACAGCCATTCGGCCATCTATTCTTATATTTGCCCCCATTTTTAAAAGCTCGTCAACATGCTTATATCTACTCTCAAAAATTGTTTCAATAATTATGCTGGTGCCTTTACACAAGGTTAGTAATGCCATAATCTGGGCCTGCATGTCTGTAGGAAACCCCGGATATGGCAAGGTTCTAATAACTTCAACAGCTTCAAGCTTTGATCCTGATATAACCTGAATATCATTTCTTTTGATATTGATCTGACAGCCAATATCTCTTAATATCGATGCTATTGAAATAATATGCTCGGGTATTATATCCTTTATGACCACATTTCCACCGGTTATAGCTGAAGCAACCATATATGTACCAGTGATTATTCTATCAGGGATAACATCATATTCCACACTATTGAATTTCTTTTCAAAGCCCCTGATTCTGATAACACTTGATCCTGCCCCTGAAACCCTGGCTCCGATTTTCTGAAGAAAATTCTGTAAGTCTACTATTTCAGGCTCTTTAGCAGCATTTCTTATAATGGTATCACCATGCGCATAAACCGCTGCAATCATAGCGTTTTCTGTTGCACCTACACTGGGATAGTCCAGATATATATCGGAGCCTTTGAGACCATCAGTCTCACAGGTTATGTACCCACCGTTGGTATCGTTAATTGTAGCACCCAAACTTCTTAATGCTTTCAAGTGCAGGTCTATGGGTCTAGGACCTATTTCACAACCACCCGGATGTGTTGGTTTGTTGGCTTTTATCAGGGTAATTATATCATAAAAATGTATTGCCCATCAAATAAGATAATAATAAATATGTCAATACTTCTTATATGTTCGTTAAAATGTTATAATGTTTTTTATTAGATTTATATTGCTTATAATTTAGCTTTTATTAGTGTAAAAAGATCTAATTAATAATGTATTAAGTATAATTCAGGAGCTTTTATGAATTTGAAACAATTAATTTCCATTTTTATATCGAAACTTACCATTAAAGTTCTCCGTCTTCTGAGAAAGGGCGGAACTACTCTTCCGGGAAAACTTGCCTTCAAGATATACCCCGGCATACTAAGGTCAATTGCCGGAGATTTTGAAGTCATAATGGTAACCGGGACAAATGGTAAGACTACAACTACCAGAATTATTGAAGAAATATTGAAAAATAACGATGTGGATTACATAACTAACAAATCCGGTGCTAACCTTTTAAGTGGGATAACTACCATATTTATTCAGGCAGTAACCCTTACTGGTAAGCCAAAACACCGGGTGGCACTTATTGAAAGCGATGAGGCGGCCTTTAATCAGGTAACCAAACATCTTCAGCCCAAAGCTGTAGTTGTCACAAATTTCTTCAGAGATCAGCTGGACAGATACGGAGAATTGTACTCAACATTGAACGCCGTCAAATCCGGACTCGAAAGAATTGATGACAGCACAACTCTTATTCTCAATGCGGATGACTCCATGTGTGCTTCCTTAGGCAGAGATACTCAAAAGCAGGTATTATATTATGGTGTTTCTCCAGAGGCCAATACCGGCAACAGCTCCGGTAACAACTCCGGCGGAGGCGATATTAATACTGATGCAATCTTCTGCATTAACTGCAAAAGCAAATATGAATACACAAACCATATTTACGGTCATCTGGGCGGATTTTACTGCACAAACTGCGGCTACAAAAGGCCTGCTGCCCATCTGGAATGTACCGGCATACAAGAGACCGGGAGCAGTTATACCACCATCAGCTGGAGGTCTGTTCCACCACTCTCCCACCTGGAACAACAGTACACAACCCGCATTAATCTCCCAGGCTTGTATAACGTCTATAATGCAATGGCAGCAGCAGCCTGCGGTCTTGCTTTAAACTATAAAACCGAAACCGTGATAAGTGCCATGCAATCCTTTGAATGCGGCTTTGGCAGAATGGAATCAATATCTGTTGGTGACAAAACCATTAAGCTAATTTTGGTAAAAAACCCCACCGGGTTTAATCAGGTATTGAGCTTTCTGACCCTCGACGATAAGCAGCTGAATGCTGCATTTCTGATTAATGACAACCTGGCTGACGGTACTGATATATCCTGGCTTTGGGATGTAGATTTCGAGCAGCTTAATAATGTGTCTGACAGAATAGGTAATTTGTTCACCTCCGGCGTCAGGGGCGAGGATATGGCAGTCCGATTGAAGTACAGCGGCCTGGATATCAGGAAGATAAGAATAATCAAGGACTACCAGTTGCTACTGGAACGTGGGCTGGAACAAACGCCTGCGGGAGGAGTATTCCACATCCTGCCCACTTATACTGCCATGCTGGATATCCGTGGTATCTTAACGAAAAAGTACAATTTGAAGGAGTTCTGGAAATAATGGATACTAACATATATAATCTGTCTATTTGTCATTTATACCCCGATTTGCTTAATACTTATGGCGACAGAGGCAATATACTTGCCCTGCAAAGAAGGGCAGAATGGCATGGAGTTAATGTTGCTATTGAAAATGTCACAATAGGCGATTCTTTTGATGCTTCCAAGTACGACATTTTTTTCCTGGGAGGTGGACAAGACTATGAGCAGGAGATAATTCAGGCTGATGTTTTGAACCAAAAAGGAAGTGAAATCAAAGCTGCAATTGACGGGATGAAGGTATTTCTATGTATATGCGGCGGGTATCAGCTCATGGGAAAGTATTATAAGACCTGGGATGGAAAAGAGATTGAGTTCCTCGGAGCCCTCGACTTATGGACTGTTGGCGGAAAAGAACGAATGATAGGCAATATAGTTTTTGAAAGTGACTTAATAAAAGATAACGGCAGTCCTTTAAAGATAGTAGGTTTTGAAAACCATTCGGGCAGAACCTTTCTTGGAGGTGGTATCAAGCCGCTAGGAAAAGTCCTTTCGGGAAATGGAAATAATGGTACCGACGGTTATGAAGGCGCAGTGTAGAAGAATGTTTACTGTTCCTATTCTCACGGCAGTCTGCTTCCAAAAAACCCTCACCTGACCGACCACTTGCTCAGTCTGGCATTAAAACAGAGGTATCCTGATTTTCAGGGTCTTGGAGCTTTGGATGATACCTTTGAAGCTGCTGCAAGAAGCACGGTTATAGAAAGAATACTAGGGAAATCCTAGAGGTGTTAAAGGTTTTGTTTTCGAAATAATTGTTGACAATATAAAAAGTAGCATGTTAGTATATTTATTAATATAATATTGTATGGAAATGTGATGAATGGGAAAACTGCTTCATTCAGAATGAACAGTTGGCAAGTTTTATGATTCCTCAAAGCGAGCAGTAGGCGGTGAAAGTACTGTAGGATAGTGCATTTGTGAGTTCTCCCATGAACAGTATGATTGAACCTTAAACGTAGGTCATACCGGGACTTCCCGTTAAAGAAGGAGTGTATCGGATTATTTGATGTCCCGTACATGCATGAGATGGGTTTTTACCAATTTGGGTGGTACCGCGTAGACTATAAGTCTTCGTCCCTTGTTACAGGGATGAAGGCTTTTTTGCATTATTATTTAGTTTTGATTAACAATAACAATATGATTTTTCAGGAGGTTAGCGTGAAAAACACACTTTGTTAGTCATCGTGTATTTCACACAGCAAAAACCCGCTAAAGCGGCTTTTTATTACTATTTGTATACGCGCTCTGCGCGTAGATGGGAGGTTAATATGATTATTGTAATGAAGCAAAATGCTACCAAACGGGACATTGAAAACGTTGAAAACAAACTTATAGAGCTGGGCTTCAAAACACATCCGATTTATGGTGATTTTAAAACAGTTATTGGTGCAATAGGTGATAAGCGGTTGCTTAATATTCACGCTGTTTCACAAATGACGGGAGTTGAGACCCTGGTCCCTATTATGAAGCCATACAAGCTGGCCAGTAATGAGCTTCAGCAGACTCCGACGGTTATTGAAGTGGGAGATGTAAAAATCGGAGGTAATGAGATAGTTGTCATGGCTGGTCCCTGTGCCATTGAAAACGAAAAGGATTTTGTACAGACTGCAATAAGCGTAAAGAATGCAGGTGCTAAGATACTTCGAGGTGGTGCATTCAAACCGCGAAGTTCTCCATATGCCTTCCAGGGACTTGAGGAAGACGGACTTAAAATAATGGTTGCAGGTCGGGAAGCTACCGGGCTGAAGCTGGTTACCGAGGTTGTTGATACAAGAGATGTTGAACTTGTTAATAAATATACCGATATATTTCAGATTGGTGCAAGAAACATGCAAAACTTCAGACTGCTGAGCGAGGTCGGTATGACAAATAAACCGGTACTTTTAAAGCGTGGTTTGTCTGCCACTATTGAAGAATGGCTCATGGCCGCGGAATACATTATTGCAGAGGGCAACCTTAACGTTATCCTATGCGAACGGGGAATCCGCACCTTTGAAACCGTGACAAGAAATACTCTTGATCTGAGCGCGATCCCTGCAATCAAAGAGGTTTCACATCTTCCTATCGTTGTTGACCCTAGCCATGCAACCGGCAACTGGAAATTTGTGCCTGCCCTTGCAAAGGGAGCTGTTGCCACAGGAGCCGATGGTTTGATTATTGAAGTTCATCCCAATCCCCCTTGCGCTCTTTGCGATGGTCCTCAATCACTAAGGCCTGAAAAATTTGAAACTTTAATGGGAGAATTGCGGTTGGTTGCTCAATCTGTTCAAAGAACAATTTAACATGTAATTTACCTCCCCTGACCTGACAATACAAACTATGATGAAAACCCCCTGAGTGTCCCTTGAAACACTCACGGGGGTTTTCGTCATAAATTCCGTCATATACCAAAACAAAACTTTATAGTAAACTTTCGTACTCTTCTCCAACCACAGCTTCTAAAGAAAACTCATGAACTCCTTTATATACAACCTTTACACACTTGGTGTTTCCATATTCTTCCTTGTCTAATTCATTTAACATCACATATACAAGGGTATTATCATAAACCCTGATGTTTATTCTGTCAAAGATATCCTTCTGTAATAAATCCAATACAGAATTTATATTTTTAGCTGCCGAATGATTTGATTTCGGTTCAACAACAACCGGCATTTTTGAATTGTTAGGATTCAGTATCTTAATATGCAATATACCAGGATCCAGAATATTGTCTGTCGGATACAACAAGTCTCTTTCAAAAAGGAATGAACTCATTTTTATCTCCTTTTCCGGCGTATATAAACTAACCTCTAGGCTTATTAATGGTTTATAACGCTCAATTTATTGAAAATAATATAATTTCTTATATAAAAATATCATTATTTGCGATTATCGTAAAGCTTTTTATACATACTAATGTATTTATTTATTTTATTTACATAATTTCTGGTTTCCTCAAAAGGTATTCTGTCCAGAGTTGTACCGTCTTTACTTATACTCTCATCCTTGAGCCATTTGGATACATTTCCGCTACCCGCATTATATGCTGCCAAAGCAAGTTCTGTGTCCTGATTATATTGTTTTAACAGCCGGGCTATGTACCAGCAGCCAATACGGATATTAGTTTCAGGCTCCATCAGCTGAGCTGTTTTAAAGTCCTTTATATTCATTTTTTCAGCAGCCCATTCTCCTGTACTGTCAATTATCTGCATAAGACCTTTGGCGTCCCTTGGAGACACGGCATTAGGGTTGAAACCGCTCTCGGCCTTAATCATCGAAAATACAAGATGCTCATCAAGATTGTATAGTTCAGAATATTTTTGTACATATTCGGAATATGTTACCGGATACATTTGATATAGCGCGTACTTGACAACATTTATAGAAAACACCACTAAAAGTATTAAAAATATAAATGTAAAGAATATTTTAATTTTACCTGAAGATCTCCTTCTTTTCAAAAAATCACCCTAACAGCCTATTCAGTTCATATTTCACCTGTTCCTTCAGATGTGAATAATCCCGATTGTTATCTATTACAATATCTGCGATTTTTAAATACTCCTGCTCACTGAGCTGGGAATTAATTCTTGAAACGGCCTCTTCATAGGTCATTTCACTTCTTTGCATTATTCGCCTGATACGTAATTCCTTATCTGCCGTAACTGCCCATACCTGATGGCATAAATCAAGAAATCCTGCCTTTATAGGTATCGGAGCATCAACAACAATAATTTTCGTATTATTAATCAGCTGTTCTTTCACGTTATCTTTTATTCTTTCGGCAACATACTTATGCAAGATGCCATTTAATTTTTCGAGCTTTTCTCTGTTGTTAAAAACTATTTCGGCCAGCTTTTTACGCTGTAACTGTCCCCAATCATCAAGTATAGCCTTGCCAAAAACCTCTGTCAACTCCTCAAGAGCCTTCTCACCAGGCATTACAACCTGTCGGCTTATTAAATCAGCATCAATAACTGCCGCACCAATTTCCTTTAAAAAATTGCTTACAGTACTCTTTCCGCTGCCAATTCCCCCTGTTATGCCAATGATAATAGAGCCATTACTTTGTTTCATACCAGCTTTCACCACTCTTTACATCAACTGTCATTGGCACTTTGAGCTTTACAGCATTCTCCATACAATTCTTAAGCAGCACAGTGACCTCCTCAAGCTCGGATTTTTCTGTTTCAACTATTAGTTCATCATGTACCTGAAGAATAAGTCTGGATTTGAGCTTTCTTTTCTTTAGCTCATTATATACCTTGACCATTGAAATTTTTATAATATCGGCCGCACTTCCCTGAATTGGAGTATTCATTGCTATCCTTTCACCAAAGGATCTTACATTGAAGTTGCTCGATTTAAGTTCGGGAAGATATCTTCTTCTATTAAAGAGCGTGGTTACAAAACCCAATTCCTTCCCTCTGGAAACAGTATCACTCATATACTCCTTGACCTTTGAGTATTTGGCCAAATAATCGTCAATATATTTTTTGGCTTCCTTTCTTGTTACTCCAATATCCTTTGAAAGGCTGAAATCACCGATGCCATATACTATTCCGAAGTTTACAGCCTTGGCTCTTGATCTCATCAGCGAGGTTACATCCTCAGGCTCTATACCGAATACCTTGGATGCCGTTGTTGTATGAATGTCCTCGTTATTGCTAAAGGCCGAAATCATATTATCATCACCCGTTATGTGGGCCAAAACCCTCAGCTCTATCTGTGAGTAGTCGGCATCCAGCAATACATAGTTTTCATCGGTAGGAATGAACACTTTTCTTATTTTTCTTCCCATTTCAAGCTTAATAGGGATATTCTGCAGATTGGGTTCGGTACTGCTTATTCTTCCTGTAGCCGTAACCGTCTGATTAAAGCTGGAATGAATTTTGCAGGTCGCAGGATCAAGTATTCCCAATAATCCGTCGGCATATGTTGACTTTAGCTTTGTCAGTGATCTGTATTCCAGTATTCTTTCAACAATCTCATGTTTTTGTGATAGCTGCTCTAGTACCTCTGCATCGGTGGAATAACCGGTTTTTGTTTTCTTTATTACAGGGAGGTTAAGCTTTTCAAATAAAATTACTCCAAGCTGTTTAGGGGAGTTTATATTAAAGTTTTCGCCTGCCAGCATATATATTTCGTTCTCAAGTATGACTATCCTGGAATCCAACTCTTTAGAATATGCCTTTAAGCCTTCAATATCGACTTTAAAACCCCATAATTCCATATCTGCCAGTACTTCAACCAACGGGAGTTCAATATCATAATATAACTCATGCTGTCCATTTCCGTCAATGGTAGGGGCATATTTTTCGACCAGTTCATAAATAGCCGAAACACAAGCTGCACAGATTGTTGAGGGAGTTACATCCAAATCCTTCTGAAGCTTTCTGCCATGCTTGTCATAAAGTATTTCTGCAGGCACGATACTCTTTTTCAGACTGTCCTCAGCCAATTCGGAGATTGTGTAGCTGTTTCTTGTAGGCTCAAGAATATAGGCAGCGATCATGGTGTCAAATGCTATTCCTTTGATATCTGTTCCCTGCGCCTTGCAATACTTGATGAATTTCTTCAAATCATGTCCGTATTTTTTTATTTCAGCAGATTCAAGTATACCTCGAAGTACATTTATTGCAATATTTTCGGTAAAGTCGTCTTTAAATATCATAACCGCAGGCGCGTACTCCTGATCACAGGCATAGATACACAGATCATCCAATTTGTTGCTTGCAGGATCAATATGATAGTATACAGCCATTTTCTTACTTGCAGCTATAGCTTTTATACAGGACTCCAGTTCCCCAACTGTATCAACATTTACATGTTCTATATCAAGGGCTTCGGCAGCCTCAACCATAGGGGTATCACCAAGTCCGAATCTTTCGATAAAAGTTTTGAACTCAAGCCTTTTAAATATACTATAAAGCTTCTCTTTGTCGAAATCAGTTCTGATATATTCCTGAATATCTGATATACAAGGCATTTGTCTAACAATAGTCGCCAGCTTTTTACTGAGAAAAGCCAAATCTCTGTTTGCCTCCAGCTTTTCACGGACACCTTTTTTCTCCACCTTGTCAATGTTTTCGTATAACTCTTCAATACTATGGAACTTTTTTATAAGATCAAGAGCCGTTTTTTCACCAACCCCGGGAACGCCCGGTATGTTATCAGAAGCATCTCCCATCAGGCCCTTTACATCAATAAGCATTTGAGGTGTGACACCGTACTTTTCAACAACCTTTTGATAATCGTATTCATCAGTTTCGGTCTTATTGCCTCTTGTTACCGGCAGCTTTATTCTTGTGGTTTCTGAAGCCAATTGAAGTGAATCCCTGTCACCTGTCAACAGAATTACCTCCATGCCTTTTTGCTCGGAACAAAGTGATATAGACGCCAGTATATCATCAGCCTCAAAGCCCGGAGTCTCAACTCTCTTTATATTCATAGCATCCAGCACCTGTTTGATAATTGGTACCTGAACTGCCAATTCCTCCGGCATACCTTTTCTCTGAGCTTTGTATTTATCATATTCAAGGTGTCTGAAGGTTGGATGCTTCATATCGAATGCAACACATAAATACTTTGGATTCTCTTCAGCCAGGAATTTCGTCAGAATATTAATAAAGCCAAATACAGCATTTGTTTGAATGCCTTCTGAGGTAGAAAGCATGGTATTTTTACTTAATCCATAAAACGCTCTGTTTAAAATACTGTTGCCGTCAACAACCATTATCTTTTCCGAGTTCATCAATGCCCTCCAGCCTTATTTTTTAACGAAAAAAATCCTGATTGTAATCATTTCCTGTCTGGCAATGAGTGAGTTGACCTGCTCTATCAAGCTTGATTTTTCCGTTTCAAGGGTGGTTATATCCTCCCCTTTATTTAAGGCCTCATTTATTTTATTTTCTAGTTCATTTATTTTTTTATCTAAATTATTATATTCTTCTGTTATATCTTTTTTTATTATATCAGTTTTCGCTTTTAATTCCAGCTTATATTTTAATTGGGCCTCACTTTGCAAAGTAGCGTAATCTCCCAGGGAAATACTGTATTCCACATAGGCGGCATTATCCTTCAGGTTTGCTGAAAAACCCTGTAGCATGCCTGAAGACTGTTCTGTGGCTCCATACTCAGTCATCAGCTTGTTCAAGTTTTCCATTTCAGCTTCACCAGATTCTATAGCTAATGTCATCTCAACATAGTTGGTGAAATATTGCATATTACTTGTATTTTCTTCAGGCAATGCAAAACCCATTATACTCTGGTCATCAGCCATAGCATTTTCATTTTCCGTACCATTGGATGAATGGTCTGAATGAGTTGCTGCACCATATTTGACCGAGTCCTCAGCCGGCTGATCCAAATAAGCCTTTACTTTAAGCTTTCTATTATCAGCTGCCTGCTCACTATCTTTTTTAACTTTAAATTCTGTTATGCCAGCTATAGTATTTTCCTTTGAATCGGCTGTCTTTTGACCGCCGCCGTCAGAAACTCCCCCGGTATTATCGACACTGCTGCCAGATAACGTACTGTTCACATCCTCACTGCTATCGTTGGCGACTGCAGCGCTCTTACCGCTGCCAGTTTCGGCTCTTGCTTCTGGTGCAGCTTCTTGTATCACAGCACTTTCATTGACCGAGGAGGCCTTCTCCATACCTGAACCCAATTCGGGTATCAATCCGTAAGCCAAAAGAGATAATACAATAACCGCAGCCGTTGATATGGAGGCCATGAGTTTCCTGTTCAAGAAAAATGACTTGATTTTATTGTTTGGATTAGTTTTATTATTCTCTTCCCGGCTGATTTCCATAAGCCTGGAATGGAGAGATGCAGAAAAGTCTTTGGGAAGAATGATATCCTCATCCTCTTTGCACAATTGTACAAAATAAGACTCCTCTTTGAGTTTCTGAGCGCATTGAGTACATTTTTTCAGATGCTTTTCAAATTCTTCCTTTTCTTTCAGTTCCAATTGTTCATCAATATACAATGATATATATAAATCGCTCTTATCACAGAAATTCAATGTAATCCCTCCTTTCAATATTATTTGACGTAATCGGTAAACAAATGTTCCTTATTGTTGCACAATAATTCCTTAAGTTCAGTTCTTGCTCTGCTTATACGCGATTTAACAGTGCCTATGGGAAGCTCAAGAGACTCTGAGATTTCTTCATAACTCAGTCCCATAAAATCGCGCAATACAACTATTATTCTGCTTTTTTCATTCATTTTAGATAAAGCTTCTTTCAACGCAGCTTTTTGAGCATTTAATTCGGCTATTTTTTCAGGACCTGGAGAGCTGGAAACGAGGCGATCTTTCAATGTAATATCTTCATAGGTTTCCTGCTCTATTGAAACAGTATTCTTGTTTTTATTTTTTCTGATATGATCGAGACATGTATTTGTCGCAATACGATGTATCCAGGTTGAAAATGTACAATTACCCTTAAAGTCCTTTATGTATTTGAATGCTTTAATAAATGTCTCCTGTGCCTGCTCCCATGCGTCATCAGGATTACCGAGCATCCTGTAACATATGTTGTAAACTTTGGTATAGCAGGTGCTGGATAGTTCTTCAAATGCCTTAACATCGCCTTGCCGCGCTTTATTCAGCAATCTATTTTCTATATCAAATCCCATTTTGATCCTACTTTCTTTCATAATAGGCCAAATATTTTAGCTTTTGTTATAACGAATGCCTTAGATTTTCCAGGTGCGTTACAGCCTTCATTATATCATAGCCCTGATACGAGCCGCAAACATATAACCTGATATATGTTTGTAAAAATGTATACCCTTTGTGAACTATTAACATTTTTTTCAACAAATTTTGATCTTTTTTTTAAAGATTTAATGAAGGGGAAACAATATATATATAGAATTAATATAATATGAATCTTTATCGGATTCTGAATTGTTTGAATAACCATCTATTATTAAAAGGAGTTCTTATGATTAGTACTATTCTTGTAACTGACGATAATGTACTAGATAACGCAATTCTTAGAAATTACCTCTATAAAGAACGTGTAAACATTATATCGGCTTTAAACGGAAGAGAAGCTTTGGATATGGTGGAAAGTCGGAATGTAGATATTATTATATTGGATTTAGTAATGCCTGTTATGGATGGCTATAGGTTTCTTGAGGAATTTTCAAAAACTCCTTTTTATAAAGAGATACCAATTATTGTTGCCTCCGGAATGGAAAATGATGAGTTTGAAAAAATATTTCAGTATGATATCTACGATTTTGTGCTAAAGCCGCTTAATCAGTTGAATAAGTATGTTTTATTAAACAAGGTACGAAAAGCCCTGCTATTCAGGAAAATGCTTATTGAACTTAAGAAGAAAAACGTAGATTTAAATACCATTTTATAACACAATCACCCGGATAGCTTATAGTAACTTTGCCCTCTCTTGCCAATAGAGGACCCATTAATATTATTGATGACCTCATTTCTGAGGCCAGACTTTCGGGCACAGCCGTAGAAGATATTGTTGAGGAATCGATTATTGCGACATTATCTTCTACTTTTACTTTACAGCCTATAGTCCTTAGTATATCCAAGATTACTTCCACATCACTGAACATAGGGCAATTTTTTATTATATTTTCCCCGCCGTTAAGTATTGTTGCAGCAAGTATCGGTAATACGGAGTTTTTAGCCCCCTCGATGCCTATTTCGCCCTTAAGTTTTTTACCTCCCTTTACAATTAATCTGTTCATAATCAAACACACCTCCGTCACGCTGGGACATTTTTGATGAATTAAACTGCACGATATTCCCTCCTTGATTTAAAAATACTAAAGTATAATAAATAACAGCTAATTATATTTATCGGTAACAAAGGTGGAAAACCCACTTTTATTATTGAGCCCGGCACGGGTGCATTTAATTTTCGGATGGGATGTATTCCCATTTAAGTGGCATATTTATCATGCCGCCAATAGAGGTGAGAATAATTTTTATTGATGGTGTATGTTTCCTATGCCCCTGCACTATTATTTTATGTTTTTTATATTAAATTGTTACTATATCTTAAAGCTGTTTAGAGATAGAAGATTTTCATCAGAAATTAATATTTGTATATATATGAAAAACAGGGCAGTTATGATAAGCTGCCCTGTTGGACTGATTTGGGTCAAGACATCTGTGACTCGATATTTTTTACCTTTTGCTGGGCCGAAGAAATTTCCTGCTGGTTGGCATTTTGAACCGAGTACCAGCCTTTTTGTGTCATAATGTCAAAAACCTGCTTTTGTGCATCAAAAGTCTTTGTTAAAATGCTTTTCGCATCATTTCTCAACATGGGATTTACGCTTTCCAGGATAAGGTTTGTTAAGGATGATGCTGCCAATTTGTGTTCCCCTAATACTGAATCCATTATTTCCTTATCGGTTAAATTTGCCATAATCTCCTCCTCTTTATTGTGCGGCCGTGTTAATATGCTTCATAAGCAACTGTAAACTGCTCTTTTCATCATTCGCCAGCTTATTGCACAGATTTTTTACCTGACTGTCCTGAACAAGCTGTGCACAGCCCTGCAAGTATTTTATGTTATTTTCACACATACTGATGTTATCCTCTATCAGCATTATTTCTTTACTTGTAAGTGGCATACAAATCCTCCTTGTAGATTATTTATCTTCAAAAATTTTTGAATTATATTTATTTTCCTCAATTTCAATATTCATATTCCTAAAAAATATAAATTAATTTTTGTAATTGCCAGAGATTCGCTTATTAAAGCCGTTTAGTGCTAAAAAAACACCCCAAACCTTGAACCGACCCCCAATTGTTAAATTTTTAGGTCTAACAATTGGGAGTCGGTTCAGAATTATCAACGTTTGGAATGTTTTTATTACTTAATGTCAAAAGGCTTTATTGCTATTTTCCTGTTAGCGTTATAAATACCTTTTTATATAATCTTGATTTTAACAAAGCTCTTTTTACCTTTTTGGAGCATCATCTCACCATTGACTAGATCACTGCTGCTTACCGAGTAGTCAAAGGAAGTAATTTTATTTTCATTAAGCGCAACTCCGCCCTGTTGTACTGCTCTTCTGGCTTCACTTTTTGAGGGGGTAAGCTCGGCAAGCATTAATAAATCGGTAATCTTAATACCTGCATCAAGTTCGGCAGCCTTTACTTCTATGAAAGGAATGTTTTCAGAATTACCCTTTCCCCCAAAAATGGCTTCCGCCGCATCTTTGGCTTTAAGAGCCTCTTCCTCTCCATGAACAATTTTTGTCACTTCATATGCCAGTACGGCTTTTGCCTCATTAATCCCTGCATCCTTCAGTGCTCCAAGTCTTCTTACTTCATCCATTGGTAGGAAGGTAAGCAGTGCGAGGCACTTTTCAACATCATTGTCGCCTATATTTCTCCAATACTGATAAAACTCATAGGGTGTAGTCTTTTCAGGGTCAAGCCATACAGCACCGCTTTCAGTTTTCCCCATTTTTTTGCCTTCACTGGTGGTCAACAATGTAAAAGTCATTCCGTAAACACTCTTTCCGTCCGATTTTCTAACCAATTCCAATCCGCCGAGAATGTTTGACCACTGATCATCTCCTCCAAGTTCCATCTGGCAATCATATTTTCTGTTAAGTACCAGAAAATCATAACTTTGCATGAGCATATAATTAAATTCCAGGAAGGTCAGACCCTTTTCCATCCTGCTTTTAAAGCATTCAGCCGTCAACATTCTGTTAACTGAAAAATGAACACCTACGTTTCTCAGAAACTCTACATAATTCAACCCGAGGAGCCAATCTCCATTGTCAACCATTATAGCCCTGTCATCGGAAAAATCTATAAACTTGGAGATCTGGGTTTTAAAGTGTTCTACATTATGCTGTACAATCTCTCTTGTCATCATTTTTCTCATATCATTTTTACCGCTGGGGTCCCCTACCATGGCAGTACCTCCGCCAATCAAAACAATCGGTCTGTGCCCGGCCTGCTGCATATGCGCCATTACCATCAGCTGAAGAAAATGGCCTACATGCAGACTGTCTGCAGTAGGATCAAAGCCTATATAAAAAGTCACACTCTTTTCGGCTAAAAGCTTTTTAACTTCTTCCTCATGAGTTATCTGGGCGATAAAACCTCTTTCTTGTAATAAATCAAAAACGTTACTCATTTTGTTTCTCTCCTTGTACTTAATTATTTACTTGATTAAAAAATATAAACAGACAAAAAATAAAAGCTCTCATCCTAATAAGGACGAAGAGCTCGTGGTACCACCTTAATTTACAGCCATATAACAAAAAAATAACACATTTTTACTTTAGTCATATAACCGCCTTAACGCTATAACGGGCTTTCCCGGCATAAGCAGCTCATAATCCGTAATTCGCCCTTCGATGCAGCTCAATCTTCACACCAACCAGATTGCTCTCTTAAACCTGCATAGACAGCTACTTGGAACCTCTAAAGGTTCCGTAATTAATCTCAGCCTTTATTAATTTGAATAAATTTCTTAATAATTCTAACATACCGGATAAAAAGTATGCAATACATATTCTATAATTATACTTCTATCTATTGTTCCCCTCTAAGGGTGAATCAATTTAGCACTCTAAAAAGAGTAAAAATAATGAGCATTATAAAAAGCATAATGCTAATACAATGCCCCATAGTAAAGAATACATTCTTATTATACCACTTTTATTTGATATTAATGAAACCTTAAATTGCAATGTATTATATATGATTTCAATAATTTCAGTTTAAATTACTTGAGAATTTTAAGTTATCTTTAAATTCCTTCAATTATCTGTGTTTTATATTATTCATCACATTCTTGATAACTGCCTCTAATACTTTAAGTATATTTTTATTAATATTATTAACAATATATTTATTACTAAAAAGAAAGAGGTTAATAATTTGCTAGTAGTATTTTTGAGAACGTTAATCTTATATATAGTTGTTATAATTGCCATGAGAATTATGGGAAAGAGACAGATTGGTCAACTGCAGCCCTTTGAACTCGCTGTTGCTATCATGATCTCAGAACTTGCTTCAGTACCGATGCAAAACACCGGAATTCCACTTGTGAACGGTATAATTCCAATCCTGACAATGCTGGCAGCACAGATACTTATTTCGTATATTGCTCTGAAAAGTTCCAGAGCCAGAAATATTATATGTGGCAGACCAAGCATTTTGATTTCTTCCGGGAAAATTAATGAGGCGGTATTTAGGAACGAGCTTTATACCCTGACAGATCTTCTTGAACAATTAAGAAGTAAAGACATTTATGATATTGCCGATGTGGAATATGCAATTCTGGAAACCAATGGACAGCTAAGTGTAGTACCAAAGGCCTCAAAGAGAAATGTAACTCCTGAGGACTTGAATATTTCAGTAAAATATGAAGCTCCCGCAGTAGATTTAATAATAGACGGTGACCTCGTGCCACAAAACCTGGAAAAAGCAAATCTTGATAAGAATACTCTCGAAATGGAGTTAAACCAAATAGGTATTAAAAGTATTAAAGATGTTTTCTTTGCTAGTATTGACTCAGAGGGAAAATTATTCTGTCAGGCTAAGGAAAAAAAATAATCTTTTAGAAGGGATATCTCCTCTATGAACAGTAATACAAGAACAATTATATTCGTTGCCATTTTATTTATTGTTATAATTATCTCGGGTACAATAACAATACATTATCTCGGCAAATCGGCAGGATCCCTGGAATCCTCAGTTAATTCAGCTATTGAATCAGTTACAGACAGACAGTGGGGCTACGCC
Source organism: Bacillota bacterium (assembly GCA_023415305.1). Classification (GTDB taxonomy): domain Bacteria; phylum Bacillota; class Clostridia; order Acetivibrionales; family DSM-1351; genus Ruminiclostridium. The sequence goes on along the minus strand of JAEZKZ010000082.1, from coordinate 1,909 downwards.
GAAAAACAACTTGAGGATTTTAACGAAAACTGGGATTCAACAAAGTATTACTGGGCAATGCTTGTTGATCACTATGAAATTGATAACATAGATGATTGTTTCACTAAAACTAAAAAGTACGTTGAAAGCAAAGATTACTCATCTTCTCTGGCAGAATTAGAGGCGCTGAAATATTACATCAAGCATATACCGGCAAAAGAAGACTTCACTCTGGAAAATATTTTCTAGCAGTTACTCTATTTACTTAAAGCCTCTCCCTACGAGGAAAATGATAAAAATCAAGTAGAACACCCCTCCGGATAATAAAGGCAGAGGATTCAGGCTCCTTCGAAGCTTTATCCAGAGAAAGGTTACCAACGCTGAACCCAATGCAAGTAAAGCACTTAAAAGAGTAATCGTATCTAATCTCCAGTCTGTTGCAAGAATTCCTATTGACACAGGTATACAGCTTTGAAATACCATTGCACCGGTAATATTTCCAAGGGACAGGGTATCTTTACTCTTACTTATCCAAATAACACTGTTAAATTTCTCCGGGAGCTCGGTTGCTACTGGTGTAATTATTATTGATAAAGCCAGCGTTGATATACCAAACCCCTTTGCGACCACCTCTATATTGCTTACAAACAGTTCGGCACCGGCGATTATTGCAGTCAGTGCTGACAACACCTGAATTATAATAATAAAGATGCCGGTCTTTGTATTGAATACTTTTGCAAAAGTAAGTTCGTCAATTTCATTATTATTTGAATGGTCACTACTCACGGTTTTAAATATATAAAGTATATAACAGCCTATCAAAATAAAAGCCAAAAGCTGCTTAATAATCCCTGTGGTAATTATTGAGACTATTATCATGCTCATATAAACCACCACGAAAAAGGATATATCTCTGCTTAATATTTTAGAATTTATGTTTAGTCTGTAACCAGTTCTACGTTTTTTAGCAAAAATTACAACACTTAATCCTGTAATGAAAAAGGCCAGTGTTGATAGCATAAACGGCGCTCCGACAATTGCTCCTATCCCTATGTCAACTGATTCGGCTCGACCTTTTGAGAAAAGGAGAGCTATAATCGGTATCAGAGTCTCCGGAAGACAGGTTCCCACAGCAGAAAAAATACTGCCAACTACACCTTCTCCAAGGTTAAGCTTTTTGCCTAACCATTCTATCCCATTTGTAAACAATTCACAGCCTGTGAGTATTATCCCAAGGCTTAATACAAGAATTATTATGTTCTGCAGCATTTTTCATCCCTTTTCTCTACAGATTTTACCTGTGGTTTCGCTGTTTGTTGGCTATGGTATACTCTTTAATGAATCAATCTTGTATATTAGACAACTTATGTGCTTGTATAATAATATGAGGGATGAAGCTGAAATGATTACAAAAAAATAAAAAACTGCGTATACGCAGTTTTTTATTTTGGTGGGCAATACAGGACTCGAACCTGTGACTTTCACCACGTCAAGATGACACTCTACCAGCTGAGTTAATTGCCCAGTACTCTTTAGTTACATGAAATATAATATACGCTGTTAATGGCTTTGTCAAGATATCAACAGGGAATTTACCCAAAGTTTGCATGTTTAATGTTTTGTATTTTTTTAACTTTCTGTATTATCTTGCTATATCTTTTAACCACCAGGAGAAAAAAGCTGCACAGCAAAGAATCATTAGACCCGATATACCAAATATAATTAACATATTATCTAAAGTAGTAATCTTAATGTCCAATTTAACACTAGATAAAACTCCAACTAAAACAGAACCCATTAATGCGCTGAAGAACCCGGCAGCACCGGCCAAAGCAGCATTAAATCCTACAAATACCGTCCTTCCCTCCTGAGGTGCATACTTGAACTGGATATTAAAAAGAGACAGATTGACACCCGCCCAGCCTATTCC
>JAEZKZ010000069.1 GCA_023415305.1 Bacillota bacterium | reverse complement strand
ATGGTAATATGTTGGTGTGTATGTCGTGTAACTTGGATTACGGTAACAGTAGAACTATTTAATGATATTAGATTTGTTTTTCTTGGTTGGCCTGTTACATGGATTTTAAGTACAACTGTTTTATTAATATATTATAAGCGTTCAGATTGGTTGAATAAAATTCAAATAACAGCTAATACAACTATATAGACTATAAAGTGGAGGATTAATTTGGATAATCAAATTTTAGTTCCAATTTTAAAACAATTTAATAAGATTTATGAGAAGCAAGTTGAATTATCTAAACTTATGTCTAAAGAAATTTTGCATGAATATAGCTGTTCAGAACTACACTGTATTAGAAGTATAGGAAATTTAGAAAATTCCAATGTTACAAAAGTTGCAAGTGAGCTTAAAATGACAAAGGGTGCTATTAGTAAAATTGTTAAAAAGTTAATAAAAAAAGGGTTGATTACAAGCTATATGCTGGATTGCAATAAAAAAGAAATATACTTCAATCTTACTGATCTTGGTCAGAAGATATATGATGAACATGAAAGCTGGCATGCTGATTTTGAAAAAAGAAGTAGTTATTTCTTTGAAAAATATACTGAAAATGACTTAACTCTTATTAAAGAATTTATTGATACTTATACATATTATGTAGATAATAAAATTGATACTTTAAGTAAAAAAAATAGATAAAAAAGCTGTTGCATCTGCAACAGCTTTTAAATATTGTGTCCATCGTATACTAAACTATAATTTTTTATTCCTTCAATTAAGAAAATGCTTTCAACTTCTTCTCCAACCAAGTCTAGCACATTGTCCTCATAAATTATTTTAGCGCATGTTCCACAGCTTGAGCTTAATGCTCTTGGAGTAGGACTAAGAGTACATGTAATGTTTTTTCTTTCCATGATTCTATTAAATTTTAGTGCGCCTGACTGTGAGAAAAAAATTACAATATAATCATTCATTTTATTTTTCTGCCTTTATAATATAGTTATCATTTCCTTCAACTATACTAACAGAAAATCCTTTATTTGTCAAAAATTTAGTAACATTTGCTTTAGATGTATTATTATCTACTATTACTTCTATTTCATTTGTATTATCTGATAAAGCCTTTTTAGTCATTAATACTGGTTGTGGACAAGATGTTCCACTGGTATCTATTCTAATCATATTAATTACTCCTTTACGCGTTCTTCTTTGAAATTGAGTTAACTATTGACACAATTAATAAAATAACAAAGCATAGTATAACAGCAAATTGTCCGTTCGTAGTAGGACCAGCTGCACTTGAAGCTAATCCGAAGTTATGACATACAGCAGCTCCAACAATCATACCTAATGCAGTTACAGCAGAGTCTACATTTCCTTCTCCAGTTAGTATTAATTGTCTTAGTGGGCATCCACTTAACAGTACTGAACCCCAACCTACTAGTGCCATACCTAGAAAGTTCCAAAGTCCATCATTATGTGCAATAGGTTGCTCAACAAAACCTAAGTTAAATTTTCCAATTATTAGGTTTCCTGCTAATGTAAAAACGATAATTGCAATAAAACCTATTAATAAAGTGTTTTCTTTAAATAGAACAGCATCTCTTATACCACCAACCATACAAAGTCTAGTTTTTTGTGCTAATACTCCTACTATTAATCCTGCAACTAATGAAGCTACTATAGGTGCATGCATACTACCAGGACCTTTTTCACTAAAGAAAATAAATACAGGAGCTACTACTAAAAGTGCTAATAATCCTATAGTAAAGATAGGAAATACATATCCATCAAAATTCGATGTTTTATAGTTTCTTTTTAATGTAAATCCTTTATTTAAGAAAAATATTCCTACAAGTATACCAGCAACAAATCCTACAAGACCAACGATAGCATTTAAATCACCACCACCGATTCTTAGTACCATTCTTAAAGGGCATCCTAAAAACATTAATGCTCCAATCATTACAGCTATACCTAAGAAGAATCTTGTTATAGGTGAAGAACCGCCTTTTGCTTGAAATTCTTTGCTGAAAAATGAACATATAAATGCACCAAGTACAAGTCCTATTATTTCAGGTCTTATGTATTGTACAACTTCAGCTCTGTGTAATCCTAAACCACCAGCTATATCTCTTTCAAAGCAAGCGATGCAAAATCCCATATTAGCTGGATTACCAAGCTTAACTAAAATTACCGCTATAATTCCTATTATAGCCCCGCACAAAATCATAGCTTTTTTGCTTTCAAAAATAGACGATTTTGCTTTAATTTTTTTACCTTCCATTTATAATTCCTCCAAATTTTTAAAAAATGTAATAATTAATTATAATTACCAAATTAATTATAGTTAAAAATTTATCAAAGGTACAATAGAATATTATTATATAAAATTAACTGTGTATAAAAAAAACTTATAATTGATTAAGTTCAATTATAAGTTTTAGTTTCTATTTTTTATTATTATTTTTTATGCTATCAATTAACTTTTCTGAGAACATTTTATATGAAGCTGCTTTAGAAGTTAAAATAGTAATAAGTATTAACATTTTTGTTTCATCATTTTTTAGATCTTCGTCTTGTTCCAATATATCTATATAGTTATTTATCTCTGATGAAATATTAAGATACTCATTGTTAGTATAATTTAAGTAGGAGCTATAAATTTCTTTTAGGTTATTATTAGCCAATGAATATTCAAATAAGATTTTTATATCATCCAAAGATAAAATTTGCTTCATATAAAAAATAAGAAGTAATTCTATAACGTGGTTAGGAGTATATTTTTTATTATCAGGTTTAGTGAGTACTTGAGATTTAACATAATTATTAATCATTGATTTTGTATAAATTTTATCTTTTTGGTCACGTTTAAACTCATCCAGTTCATCATTTAAAAAAGTTAAGACTTGCTCCATATAAAGATTTATATTTGGAATTTCTGAAATTTCAATTTTTGAGTTATCTATTAATTGATTTGTCTTTTCTAATATTTTTTGAATATCCATAAAGATTCTCCTATTATTGCGTAAATTATCTTTAATTATTATTATATAGTAATAAAAACTATATTTCAATTATTTTTTTAAAGTAAATTCATTGACAAATATAATGAATAATAGTAACATATACTATAATACGTAGTATATAAAACTATATAAGGAGTATGTTATGAATACAGATAAAAAAGAATTAGTAAGTGCATATTCACATTTAGGTGGGGCATTTTTATCTATTATTGGATTTATTGCTTTATTTTTTAAAGGCTTAGAGTCGAATGATTTGATTGTTCTGCTTTCAGCATGCATATTTGGATTTAGTATGATATCGTTATATTTAATGAGCGCTATTTATCATATGATCGATTCTTCTAAAAAAAAGGCAAAACTTGTATTAAGAAAAACGGACCATATTATGATATTTTTCTTGATTGCAGGAACATATACACCTATATGCCTTATAACTTTTAGGGATTTGTTAATAGGAAAAGTTCTTTTAATTATCATTTGGTCAATTGCTTTAATAGGTTTATTTATAAAGCTATTATGGATAAAGGCACCAAGGTGGGTAAGCAGTGGTTTGTATATAGCAATGGGGTGGGTTGCAATATTTATAATTAAGCCAATAATAGTATACTTTGATATTAAAGCTTTGTTTTGGTTATTAATTGGTGGAATAATTTATACAGTTGGAGGAGTCATATATGGTTTAAAGAAACCAAACTTTAATTTTAAATATTTTGGTTTTCACGAATTATTTCACATCTTCATACTTATAGGTTCATTATGTCATTTTATTATGATATACTTGTATATAATATAAATAAAAAACGGACTAAATAATGGAACGCAGATTACATGGATTTATAAGGATTAAAGAAATAAAATTGACCACTAAGGGCACAAAGTGCACTAAGAAGATGTACCAAAAATAAGAGTTACTGAAAATGCAATGTTTATATGCATATATCGGTAACTTTTATTATTTTATATTGATTATTTATACTACTCAATAATATTATTTTAACTACTGAATTACCAATACTTAACCTTCGTGTTCTTTGTGCTCTTCGTGGTCAATTGTTTTTTTATCTGTTTTAATCTTCGTAATCTGCGTTCCATTATTTGTCCGTTTTTTATATTTATATTTCCATAATTTCAAAACCCATATTTAATAAGTCAATGCTTAAAAGCTTTTTATGTAATGTATCAC
>JAEZKZ010000027.1 GCA_023415305.1 Bacillota bacterium | reverse complement strand
TTTATCGGTTCCGCTGTAAATTTCATAAACTGTTACTCCTCTGTCGTCCTCTGCAGGCGTCCAATTTAAGGTAGCAGAATTTACTCCTATGGCCGATGCTGTCACCGTACTTCCCTGTGGCCAGGTCGGTGCGGCTGTATCTTCCTTTACTAGTGTAACTACACCCCATTGTGAACCGTTATTCCAGGACATTCCGGTCTCATCGTGCCACATTATAACGTCCTGACGGCCGCCGGTTGCTCCCGCATCATTGATCTGCACATCAAATCCAATTACGTGATCAACGGAAGGAACTCCAGCCTTAAACGGGATCTTGGTTTCAATATAATAACCGCCATCCACAACCTTGGCAAAAGACTCAAAACCGGCACTGATACTGCCTGGATTAAAGCTTTGTCCATTAAGATAGTTAATACGGTATTGCCCCATACCTGTTCCGTAGGAGGCTTGCTTACTGTTTGTCTCATCCACAAAGATCTCGACCGAGTCCTGCTCGTGTGCAGCGCTGTTGCTGCTGTTCAGTACAGGGTCTTTTACACGCACCAGCACATACAGGTTCGCATCATCCCATAGCACTTTAGCGGAGCCGTCGGTAGGGCCGTTCGCCATTGTCAGATGCTTAGAGATCGGCAACGTGACGGTGGTGTTCCATAGCGGATCCAGTTCAGAGCCGCCGAGTATTGGTGTACCGTATGTAGCGGTACCAATGCCGCTAGGTAACAGAGTAAGCGCTTTGAATGCGTTACGCAGTACGTAATATGAATTGTCCGCTGCTTCCTGCCCAATCTCTTGATTGGAAGCGGCAGTCTTGGCCTCATTTAAGGCATTTGCAAAAGTGTCCCATGAATTTATTGTATACATCGTTTTATCCAGGTTATTGACGTCGTCAATCAGGGCGGTCAGCAGAGTTTTGTCAACCGCTTGGCCAATTGGGTTCGCGGGTCCGCCACCACCGGCTTTGACCTGGTTAAAATATGCTTCTACTTTCGCAATTTCGTCAGCTGACAGCACCCTGTCGTAGATGAGAATCTGCGCTACTTGCCCCAGGAAGCGGTAGGGGGTTGCAGCCGCCATTGAGTAACCTACGCCCAGATCCGATCTGTTCCCTTTAAGCGCCACAGAGTTGTTATCACTGCCAATGAGGCTGTTATTAACATAAATACCTCGATTTGATCCGTTTAGTTGCGCCCGAACGCTGGTCAGACCTGTAATGTCTGTTGTAAAAGATGACCCGCCGCCCGACCATGCAACGGTGTTACCAAAGCGAAGGTTAATTCTGTTTGTTCCGACGCCCAGGTTAATACCGCTCCAACCGTCGTTACCTTCCCAATTTTCAAAAGGCTCATTCAATCCGAAATAAACAAGGCCACCTTGGTCACTGGAGTTGTTGGCTGTGGCTTTTGGGTTAACCAGCGTAAATATTGTCAGCTCAGTCTTGCCGTTATAATCTTTAAAGCCTGCAGCTTTTAGTGGTCTTGATGCCGCATCGAAGTTTACATAGTCGTATACATCTTTCTGCAGCGTTGGGTTGCCGCTTGGTAGTCCAAGACCATCGCCGCCGCTACCGGGGACTTTCGCCGGGACAAGAGTCGCAGGGATTGACCCCATGTTTTCCCATCCAATTACATTGCCGGTGTCATCAGTTCTCACACCCTCATCGGCCTTAAGCCATAAGTCAAGACCATTTCTAGGAATATCGACAGGCGTCATGTCGCGCACCACAACACGAGCGTGGGACTGACTAAGTACTTCGCCGTCCTCCGCCAGTACATAAATAACATATGGACCAGGCACAAGGGGCGCGATCATCCCGAGCGCGTCACCGGAGGCCACTGATTCATCATCGCCTCCATCAAAATGTCCGCCGCTGGACGAAGAAATCCATATCTTTTTTGTCGAGTCGTCCAGATCGTACGCAAACCTGACTGTCCCTCCGGGGGCTACTGGCACGTCAGCCGGGAGCAGCTTATTTGCCACCGATACTGTGGTGGTAAAGTTAATAATCTTTGTAGTTGACGAAGTGCTGAGTACCAAGGTCCAGCTTCCTTCGGTGCCGATTTCGTAACCGTTCGCCACGGGCTTACCGTTGAGCGTAAATGTGAAGTCTTCACTCAAAGACAGTTTAAGAGGACGTACTGCTGAAACTTCGTAATTTTTACCATCTTCAACATTGACCGCTGACGCGCTGGCGTCGACGTATGCTGTATACTTGGAAGTGGCCGTTTCTCTGCCGTCTCCATATACGATAAATAGTTTGTATTCTCCTGCGGTAGACGGAGCGACGATTGTCTTTGCGTCACCGGCAGCTTTTGTCATATTGCTGCCTTCCTGGAAGTCAGTTGTGCCTGCAGGTGCGAGCCAAACAGTGTCTTCAGGTTTTAGCAGACCCCTGCGGTTCAGCGTCTCCCCTTTACCCATAACGACGTTTGAAGCCAGCTCAAACTCGGTATCGGCAATGAGGCTCCTCGGAATCATATGAGCGTATTCGTTGGTAAGGCCCGAATTCAAAACGATTTCATTACCCTTAAGCGGCCAAACGCGTTCTTCGCTTTTGTAATTTTTAAAAGTAATTCTAGGTCCGCCATTCTGGTCGTTATCCCCGTCCACGAAACCATCGACAGCAATCATATCGCTTTTGCGCTTCCAGTTGTTAAACTCATACAGACGGCTCCGTCCAGGGGAATGGGAGAGCTTTGACTGTACGACGTTGCCTATCATTTTTATAAACGTACTACCTTCGTCTGGATGGAACCCGTTCGTCCAGTTGTTGGGGTCTGTGGGCTTGTTATTGGGGTTTGGGTCAAGGAAGTTGTAGTTCATGTCGGTGAAATTCGTCGAGTTGTCAGGATTCCAGTTATTATTGGGATCTGTGACGGGGCTGCTTGATAAACTTTTGACATTGTCCCAGGTCCCTCCGTCCGGCAAATTACCCGGATCGCCCTGTCTTCCCAATGAGTAAATGGCTCCGGAGTCGTTTACTACCGTACAGACTTCCTCTACTCGGTTATAGTTTATTTTGTTATCCCTGGAGGTCGTTGAGATATCCGGAGACCTTGCAAGGCTTGTTTCATGTGTTCCAGCATAAGGGCTGCCGTTCTTGTCGGTACCATGGCTGGTATAGCCGTACCCATCGTATTCGCACCAGCCCCAGCCGATGCTCATAGCGCCGTAAGTGGAGTCATACAGGTAGTTGTGCAGTACCTGCATGTTAGTTGTGTAAAAAGAGGTTAGCGTGTTGGCGCCCGGGAATCCGTAGCAGTTTCTGTACATAAAGTTATTGGTGATAAAAATATCCTGCGGCACAGCTTCGGTGCCATATGAATATTTTTCCTTGTCAACACCGGCCCAGTTCTTTATTGAACCCTCTTTTGATTCATGCTTAGCTGCCACATCGTTTTCATAGATATGCGTTGGATGTCCTACAACAACGGCCGAGCTGAGCGTATCTACTATATAGTTGCCGGTGACTTCGCAATCCTTGACGTCGTTCTCAAGATGAATGCCATTAAATCCGGTAAGCCCAATCTTACCGTTAAGAACTTTGATGTTCCTAGCCGCATTGACCATTACAGCCGCCGGCGGTATGTCATACCCGCGGTAGAATGTCTCATGCCAGTTTATGTAGCTGGGGAAGTAAACTTTGTTCACTATGCAGCCCTGAACAGACGCGAAGCCGCTTGAACTGGTCGTTACCGGACCGGATCCGTCGCTAAGTGTATATGTACCCGTCAGTTCATATAGTTTGTAGTCGGTGTGGGCAAAGGTCAGCCCGTTAAAGGTTATGTTTCTTACACGTCCTTCATCAGAATCCGGAACAGGGTTCAACCTGTCTCCTACAGGGATCCCTCTTATGTCGACGACCGTCTCAAGCTTTGGAATAACCACGTCGGCTGTATTGATATCTTCGCCTTCAAGTGGGATGTAATAAAGCGTACTTTCGGCCTGGTCAAAATAGAAATCTCCGCGTTTGTTCAGGAACTCGAAAGCGTTACGGATTACTTGATTGTTACCTGCATTATATTGTGTGTTATTACTCAAAGACTGTGAAATAGCCGCATAAGGCATTTGGAATCTGAGCATAGTGCCGCCGGTCTTACCGCTGGATTCCGGCGCCGGTTCAGCTGATGCAAAGCAAACAAACGGCCTCGCCCATCTGGCTGTGGAGCCACCTACGCTTTCGGCTTCGATGTTTTGTGGGTTTTTCGTATCCGGTGTCAGACCTACGCTGGCGCTAAACACAATAGCAGCCCGGATGTTGTTACCGTTCTGCCACGCCCAAGGGTTATCGGTACCGGTAAAGCTGACTGTGGGTGTACCATCGGTGGTTCTGTCGGCTGAAGTTATTGTTTTACTCAGCGTCATGTTTGCGCGCTTGTCATTTACATAAATAGCGCGTAACTTTTCGTTCCTGTTAAGGGTCGTTTTATACGCTGTTAAGCCGTTAGTCTGAGTAAGGCCTGTAGCTTCTGTCCACACGCCTTTTTCCAGCATCTCACCGCCGCTGATTACCGGCTTTGCGCCAGGTGCGGCTTCATACCTAATAGTACTAGTTTCACTTCCGGAATCATCCTTGTCAAAAACCAGAGTATCCTCAAGCGGATAGAACCCATCCGCAATTTGAACGACAATATCCCCTCCGGTCTTAGGAAGAGTCCTTACCATTTCTTTTGCCTTCGCGATAGTTTTAAAAGGTGCATCAATTGTTCCCTCATTACTATCGTCTCCTTCCGGAGATACATAGAAGGTTGCTGATGTTGATCCTGTTGCACCACTCTCTGCGGCAACCGGAAAAGCTGCAAATGTGAAAAGACTGCCGAAAGCAATTATAAAAGCTAAAAACACAGATAAACATTTCCTATACCAACCTACCAGTTTCATTTTTTGCCTCCTTTGAATTAAACTTGTCAACATTTTCTTGACCTTACCCAATACTGCTTTAAAACGTTGTGACAATTAGTTGATGATTTCAACAAGTAAAGAAATTGCCTCTGACAATACCAGCCTAGAGCCTCCTCTCGGTTGTAAATTTTTATTCTGATAACCTCAATAATAATTGAGGCTAAATCATTAACAAGGTAATTATGGTATTTTGCAGTAATTTCTGAACTGTCAGTCTGAACAAAGATGTGGCCTGAGATGTTTGAAACGGATGTTATTTAATGAATGTATACTTAATAATGTTTTACATTTTTGAAAGTATATTTACAGTTTCATAGTATATGGTTATTGGTACTCTTTTTTAAGGGATTATTTTTGGGTAACACGGAAAAAAATCGGGTTGTTGCAAAATATATCTTTATAACCTGGTTATAATATCCCATTTACCATTTATGTAATTCTTTTATAACCAGGCTGTCGTTATAATAAGAAGTACAAATATGATTATTTCAGAAATCAGTGATTTACTTGGCAGGTAAATTCATATGAGTCCAATGTACTGGTGTCCACATAAATTGAAAAACTCCTGAAATTATTCTGCACAACACAAGTGTACACATATAATTTCAGGAGTTCTGACCATGTTTTTGTTTTGCTTGTTTTTTAGTTATACTGTTATTATGTCCAGACTGCCAATGGCAGCTTCACTGTCATTATTGAAACCCTGGAGCGCAATAAATCTTATGTATTTGCCAGTCTTGCTCCTGGTAACATTAAAACCGTCATCAATCCGATCCAGAATAATCTCTTGTTTTTCCAGACCATTTTCAAAGCTTCCAGACGCAACAGGCTTGCCATATTGTAAGGGATCACAGGATATGTATATTTCATATCTGGATATAAGTCCTATTTTCATGCCATCCTGTCTTGGCAAATAGCTGAAGCCCTTTATCCCTGTCCTTTCAACAAGCTCAATATCTATGACATATGGGTATTGTCCCCCCATTGTTATCCAGAAGTTTGACGTATCGGTATCAAGAATATATTCAATCTTGCTGGAGTATTTTGTATTTGATGCTTTTATATTCTTTGTAAGCAATTTCAAAGTGGAGGAGGTATTTTTTGACAGCATATCCGCCAGAATATTCTCTTCCACATAGAATTCAGGGCTAAACAACTCACTTTGAACATATTTCAGCAGACTGTGTTTTAATTGTCTTGCCACAGGTAATCTGCTTAAATCACCATTTAAATCAAGACTGCAAACTAAAAGTTTTCCATTGAGAGCCTTCGCCTCAAAAATAACTCCCAGTCTGTTATTCCTGACAGGATGATCTATAGCATACACAACCGGCTCAAATCCTTCCGGCAGTTCATTTATACCGATGCATTTTGAATCGGCAAGCAACTCCCACCATTGCCAGTTTGCATGGAATTCGGTAGGAAAATTCATAAGAGCAGGATGCCTTGGGTCACAAAGAATACCCATGGTTTTTCTCTGGTTCTCAAACATTTGTGTATTCCAGAATGGCGTTGTAAAACACATTGCCTCGGAATTCCTTACATTTCCCGCAAACATAAGCACGGTTCGGCCCTTTGACAAGGCTCTGACTGTGTCGTCATTCCAGCTGTCTGTAACATATATGTATCCCGGTATTTCAATATCGGCTTCTTCGGGATATACCCAGATATCCCACTGATTTGTTATACAAATGCTATCTGCAGTGAGCTTAAATATTAGTTTTTTGGGGGTTTTTACCTTATTGAGTTCAGCCTCCACCTTTCCTATATTAGAAAGCCTCCCTTGGGGGACATTGATATCCTTAAATTTGCCAAAGCAATATATGTTACCTTCAAGGTCTGTCAATTCCCAACCGATATTAATCTGAAAATAGTCATTCTGACTGTAGTTTGAAAAGTCGACCTCTGCGCTGAACATCTCATTATTTAGCCATACATGCTTTGTAAATCTTGCAAGAAGTACCGAGTGATTGCACCAGTTTATGAACTCCTTAGGCTCAACCAGGCCTTTTGAATCCCAAAAGGCATCCAACCACCCCACAAGGGCAGTTCCCTGTCCCGGGAAGTCGTGCATGTCAAGAAGCTGAAAGCCTCCATAATCCGCCGTTCTCAGTGATCTTTCTATTTCTTCCCTGTACAGCAAAACCGCCAGCTTTCCGGAAGCTTTCACAAAATCCTTATTTTTATGATAAAGCTGTTTCGATATTGCAGACTCTTTAAAGGTCTCTATATTTCTTGCCCTAAGAACACCTGTATACTTCTTTATTTCTTCAAAATCAGGATAAACCTCCCATTGTCCCACTTCATGGGATATGGTCGGAACATTTATACCTTTCAGCGTCTCGCCGTAATCGGATGATGTTTCAGGCCTTTCCCTGTTAAAAATAGCCTCACAGCGTCTATTAACACATTCGCCGTTTACTCTTGCCTCATGGGCAACATAGTACTGGTCCCCCTTGTTTGGTTTTATTCCCACTTTGGGTTCTGCAGCATTGTTGGCTGCTGCCGAGTATATGTGCCTGTTGTCTGTTTTCCAGCCCAGCTCAACAAATTCAGTCAGCTTTTCGTAATCACCGCGAAGTTCATTCCCCATGCACATCATACAAAAGGACGGATGATTACCGTACTCCTTCAGAATTCTCAATAGTTCCTGTCTCAGAAAACTATCTCTGAGTTCATCCTCTCCCACAGGTGGAGCAGTATATCCGAACAGTGGCAATTCTGCCTGAAGTATTATCCCCTCTTCATCGGCCGCGGTAAATGCCGCTTCTCCTGGACACCATGAATGAAACCTGAAGTGATTGATGCCATAGGATTTTGCTGTTGAATATATACGCTTCCAGTCCTCTGCCTGCATTGACGGATATCCCGTGAGTGGAAAATTACCTGCATCATGAGTCCCTCGTAAAAATATGTTTTTACCGTTCAGCTTAAGTACAGGCCCTTCAGCCCGAAAGCTCCGAATACCGAACCGTACCTGGCTTAAGTCAGAGTACATTTCATCCGCATCTTCACACCGACATTCTAAATGTATATTCATTCTATATAAGTTCTGATTGAACTCATTCCACAAATGCAGCTTGTCCTCATAATACTGTGTCAATTCAACGGCAGCTGATGAATTTGCCTCTATACTGAAATGATGAGAACCTTTAATAATAACAGCTTCTCCGTCATGAGGACTGACAGAGAGATTAATGAAACCTTCGGCAGCATTTTCAGCAGTATTCACCAACAGCAGTCTGGTTGTTAACTTGCTTTTTTCCATATCCGAATACACATCTGCCCTATCCACATATACCTTATCACTGATATCCAGTTGTATTCTCCCAACTATTCCATTCCAAATGGTCTGAACCTCTTCCGAATATCCGTGGCTCATGACTCCCAGGTTGAAGACAGGTGAGTTATCTACCCTGATACTGATGAGATTTTCACCTGCTTTAAGCATTCCATCCAGATTATATTTATGAGGAGTACATAAGCTGTTCTCCGACCCGGCGTATTTTCCATTTATCCATAGGTCGGTTTTCCACATGCATCTTTCCAGAAACAATGTGACATGCTTATTAACTTCTTCTTCAGAAAGGAATACTAATCTGTTGTACCATGCAGCCCCAACATATTTGTGGATACGGTTCAATCTGAAGGTGTCAACCTCTGTTACCGGGTTACCCATCCCGTTTTCATCAAGTGTACCTGGTAATTTAGCAGTCTCATTAAATAAACTTTCATACCATTTCTCACTTATTCCCGTATTCTTTTCATCCAGAGCTACATACCAATCTCCATTAAGTGGTACAGACCTTTTACACATAATAAAATCCTCTTTATAAATAATTTATTTGACTGTCATGCCGGATGATGATCTTCCACCCGGTTGCATTAATATAACTATATTGATATTATATATATAATATAACATGGGTTACAATCTAATTATTTTATCAATATATAAATATATTGAACCAAGGAGATGTTTATGGAAAGGATTTTTTCTTTGCTTACTGAACGGGATATGTCCCTTCCCCTTTATGTAACAGGTATAGGATATGAGCATTACCAGGATCATGTCACAAGAAAGGCTGGCTTCCCCAATTATCATCTGGCAATTTGTGAACAAGGAGCAGGTAAACTCTTAATTAATAACAAGGAATACTTAATCGAGAGAAAAACCGCCTTTTTATTTTATCCTAATATACCTCACGAATATTACCCTTTAGCAGAGCCCTGGTCACTTAGGTGGATAATATTTTCCGGTTCGAGTTCCGATATTATTCTCAATGTGGCTGGGATGGATCACGTTCAGGTTTTCAGACTTAATAGTCTTGATGATGTAATCTTCTGCTACAAGAAGCTGTATAAGATTCTAATTGCCAAAAAGGCAACAAGCATGCTGGAAGCTTCAGGAGTTTTATACAATTTTCTCGCAAACATAAATGATTTAATAGAACTGGAAGACCCCGAGAGCGATACTCCTCCGGGAAAAATGCTAAGCGTTATTACTACATATATAAAAAATAATTTTAGAAAAAATATTTCCCTTGAGGAACTGGCTGAACAGGTTGATATATCTTCCTCCTACCTTTGCAGATTATTTAAAAAGGAATACGGCATCAGCCCCTTCACTTACATTCTTCGTTGCAGGGTTAATGCCGCAAAAGAAGAGCTTATAAATTTTCCGGATAAGAGTGTAAAAACTGTAGCTTTAGACGCGGGGTTTAACAACTGCAGCTATTTCGGCTCGGTCTTCAAGGAATATGAAGGCTGTACTCCTAACAAGTTCAGAAGGTTGTATTCCAGAACGTAGAAAGCAGCAAAAATACGCCTCTCAAGGATTTGCAGCAACTTAGAAGATTGGCAATGTGCATTTTTTTAGTAATTGTATATTCTTTAGGTTTGATACTTAATCAATAACTTTAATGGTATAATAAATTAGATTATGTAAATTTAAAAAGACTTGGAGCAATAGTATGATTATCAGACATTTAAGAAAAATAATTAAAGTACTATCTGTCAGAGCCTCAAATAAGTATCTGTTGAAATATTTTATCACTTATTGCACTGTTTTAATAATCCCACTGGTAATAGGTTATGTATATTATATCAATACATATAAAATTGTATATTCAGACGCTATAAATGAGAACAATACTATTCTCAGACAGGCTTCTTCCATTCTGGAGCAGAGATTTGAGGAAGCTGATTCCATGGCTGACCAAATTATTTCAAATAGTTATGTTAGTGCGTTTCAAGGTATAAAAAATCCATTACAGTACCCTAATTCATATTCAATCATTAGAACAAGGAACAGCTTAACAAATTACAATACCTCCAACAAATTTGTGTGGAACTACTTTATTTTTTTTAATAAAAGTGAAATGGTTATGAATAATGAAATTACATATACTTACAAGCAATTTTATGAACGGTATATGGGATTTAAAGGAATACCCTATGAAGAGTGGTATAGCGGGATGACCGAAAAACTCGGTGAAGGCGGACTGTCTGGAGAAATAGAAGCCGAGCTATATAATTATTCCCCTTCGGGTACCGTAAATATGACAATGGTTACCTATTCAAAACCTTTGATTTCCTATGGACAAAATGACGGTATTGTAATGCTTGTTATTAATAAAAAAGAAATAACAGATCTTCTATCCTCGATAAAAACCTATGATGGCGGTGTAACTTATATAGAAAACAAAGCCGGTGAGATAATAACATACTTTTCAGGTGAAAAATGTGATATCCAAGCTGTTCAAGCAGCAGTAAACCAAAGCTTATCGGAGTCAGAAAGATCTAAAGAGGTCACCATAAGCGGCAAGAAAATGATGGTCAACTATATTAAGACAGAAAACGGTTTCAAATACGTGGCAGTTCAATCTAAAAAGGTTGTTCTGGAGAAAGCTAACAATCTTAAGTTTATTATATATATCGTACTGCTTATATCTGTTTTGTTGGGTACTATTATTTCCTATATAATGGCCAAAAGAAGTGCAAAACCTTTACAGGATATATTAAACAATATACAGATCAGTGAAATCAGCGAAGATATTTTTAAGAATATCAAATATACCATAAGTGAATTAGGTGATAATAACAGCAACTTAAAAAGAACTATTGACGAGCAGATTCCTATTTTAAAAACAACCTTTCTTACAAGGCTTATTAATGGAGATTTCAACTCACAGGAGGAAATCGAAAAAGTAGCCAGGTGTATCAGTCTGAATTATAAAGGCAGCGTATACTGCATTGTTATATTTAAATTCGATACCGACCTGAACAATTATGATACTCTGGAATTGTCAATCGTGAGTTCCTTCAAACAACTGCTTAGGGAAATACTTGTCAGGGTGGTACCCGACGCCCTTATCAGCGATCTTGATGAGCAGCAGTTGGTTATGCTTGTTGATTATCCCGCATTTCAGAAGGATAAACTTAACCCTTATATTGAAAATGTGGCGGCGAGACTAAAGCAGGAAATGCCTAAAAACTTATTCGAGAGCCTTTTGATCTCTTGTGGTAATATTGTAACTCAGCTGATTGATATACCCGGGTCCTTTGAGAAGGCAAAGCTTGCATTCAAAATCAACTCTGCCAATAGGCACAGTAATATTCTGTGGTACGCCGGAACAGGTAATTATACGGTTAATTACTATTTTCCAACTGATTTGCAGGCCAAACTTATAAATAATGTCAAGGCAGGGGATAAAGGGTCGGTCAAGACCATTCTGAACATTCTCTTTACAAGGAATTTTATGGATTCCAACCTTTCAACTTCTCTGCATAAACTATTTGTTTACGAGCTGCTGGGCATTATAATAAAATTGTGGAATCAGATTGGCTTTGATGAAAAGACCTATAATTATATCATGAGCAATACCGATAATATTGACAAATACAGTGAACTCAAGCAAATAAAAATTATAACCGATTCTTATTACATGCTTTGTGAAATAATGAACGGACAATCGGACAAACAGAGCTTGAATACCAATAATCAAATTATTGAGTACATTAACGAATATTACCATGACTGTGACATATCACTTGCTTCCATAGCTGATAAATTTAACATGAATGAATCATATTTGTCATATATATTCAAGCAACAAAGTGGTATTAAGCTTTCTTCATATATTGAGAATTTAAGGATAGAGAAGGCTAAAGAGCTGTTGGGAAGTACCGCCTTGCCTATAAATGAAATAGCTTTAAAAACAGGCTACCTGTCTACAAACACTTTCTGTCGTGCCTTTAAAAGGGTAACCGGTATTAATGCAACAACGTTCAGGGGCAGTAATTTATAACTGATGAAGGGTTTGTGACCTTTCCTCAATAGTCAGGTTTTTCGCCTATGGCATTGACTTTCCGTCCCGGGAAATCTACCTGACTATTGAGTAGAATCGCCATCTTCAAATCAGCGATAAAAAATGTGTTACAAGAAACACAGCGCTGATTCATATGGCTTGAGCTGAAATACTTCTATTATTTAGATATATACTTAACCTGCATAATTGTCATAAATACCATTTCTTTTTTTGCGTTCTTCAAGACTGAGTTTTTGTGCATCTGAAATTTCATATCCACCAAAGGTATCATATAATCTTGAAGATGGATCAACCTCCACAAAAGTGCACCAGGGCAGCCAGTGATAATGGCTTTCCAACATCTGATCTGTAAAATTCCCGCTTTCGTGGCCCAATCCCGGCATGCTGTATCCAATACTGCCATCCACATCATTTGACTGCCGGGTGTTTTTGTGTATGAATTCGGCAAAATTCAGATAATGCTCATCACCTGTTATAATATATAACCTGTAATAAGTGTAGGCACATGCAGCCATATATACGTCAGCAGCGCCTCCGATTGTAATTATACTCTGTCCGCTGATTGAATACTTATTAAAGGGATGTTTCGGCCAGGGGGCTTTTACCGGGAACTTCCAAGCGTAGGTCCAGGTTTCGGTGTAATCAGCGGCTCCAATGGCACCTTCCAGCCACTTCTGTTCACCGATCAGGTCGTACAGAGCCAAAAAGCCAAACATGGCATAAATACCTGCTTCCTTATCCTGTATATCAGTATTGTCACATGTCCCACCCCGGTACTCCATGTTCAGGTAAGCATTATCAAAGGACCACTCACCGGCCTTTATTGCAGCGGTTTTATATTTTTCCTCACCTGACACCAAATAGAATTGGATCAAGAAACGTATTACACTGGGTGTATTTGATTTTGACTCCATGCGGATAGAGCTATCTGAATTATAGGCACGGTAGAAGCTGCCATCCTTGTTTTGAATGCTAATAAGCCACTCTGCTGTTTTTCGGCAGAATTCCCGCCAACTTGGACGTTCATCCCCTTTCTTTCGCATATAAACATAAGCGTCCAGTATAGCCTCAACGCCGTCTGCAAGCATACGAATATAATGAGGATAGGGCTCAAACCCTGAGATATTCGGATTATAGCACATTTGGGGCAGCCCGGATTCAGTCATAGCCGTTCTTACCCAGAAATCAATAATATTTACACCCTTTTCATAGGCATCAGGGACATTCTCCTTATCCCCGTAACGCAGCAGCTGATATCCAATACCGGGCTGCTGTCCCACAAAGCCGAACTGGAAGGATATGCAGGATATATCCATATCCGGAAGCTGGCAGGCAAAGGGCAGACCATAGGAGTTACCATACTGTCTGGTGTATTTGTTAAGTATCTTCATACAGTTGTGGTAATGAAGTTCATTATCCACATCAAATAGTTCATCCCTCAGGCGGTCATAGGTAACCCTCCATACT
The DNA here is from genome assembly GCA_023415305.1 of Bacillota bacterium. Taxonomy (GTDB): domain Bacteria; phylum Bacillota; class Clostridia; order Acetivibrionales; family DSM-1351; genus Ruminiclostridium. Next base: position 39,731 of record JAEZKZ010000027.1, on the reverse strand, counting down.
TCTCTCATCATATTTTGAAAGCTGCCATACTTACCGAAATTTACGGCAACAGAATAATTCTGTTCGAAGCCCTCCTCCACAGGATGATTGATACGCTGGAAGGTCTTTAACCTGGTGTTGAAATCCAACCCTCCAAAATGATTTTCCCCTGGCATCTGACCATCACAGCCGGGATAAACATAGTCAATTGACAGACCCTCGCATTTGGTTTCAATTTCTTTCCGTACTTCAAAGCCATAATACATATAGCCTAAGGTTTTGCTTTGGGGCTTGCTCATGCCAATGGCTCCTATTGTAAATTCAGGATCCGCATTGTTCTCTGACCTCACAATATCCAAAGACCTCATTGTCACGTCGGCCGCCCAACGTGACAGGGCAGCTGTTTCTCCCGACCTGATGTTCTGCATCGCAAACAAAGGCATAGCATAACGGGTTTCCATACACCAGAAATATTCACAGTCCAGGTCCTTGCCAAAAGCGTTTTCTGGTGCAAATTCGTTCTGCTTGTACCAAACACCGGGTGCAAAGCAATTATACTCATGAGGGTTATCTGATTCAACCATAACAAAAGAAATCTTTGTGGAAAAACCAAGATCCTCCCCGGCCTTAAGTACTTTTACGTTTCTGCTCACCCTGAACCCGGAGCCAGTCCCTTCATATACATCATAAAAAGAAAATTCAGAACCGGAGGGAACCGTCAAAGTACCTTTTCCAATTAGTTTACTTCCTGATACTATAATTTCACTATAAGAGCTTTCAAAAAATTCGTTAACGGCAAACACCGTTTTTACTGTAACAAACATAGGACGCTTATTGTAATATAAGAGCCTGTCATTTTTATGAACCTCAATACCACCTTCCTTGGGTGTAAGCGCATAATTACCGCATTTAAGCTTCATTGACATACATATACCCCCTTTTGGCTTTAGTATAGAAACCGGGGTTATATCCCCAATATTTTTTTAATTTTTGAAATATCTTGTTGATTTGCTTCAGGCAGTGGGAAGGAACAGTAATCCTTAACCGGGATACCTTTAATGGCCATTGCTTTTTTAATATAAGGCACAAAAGGTTTCCCTACCTGATATATATCCATTAAGTGATCTATTTTTCTCTGAATTTCAGATACAGATTTAATATCATTGTTTCTAAAAGCCTTTACCCAGGAGCTGCAAAGTTCGGGTACAAGATTTGACAATCCGCCTATACAGCCATCTCCCCCGGATATTACGTTATGGGCAAAGTTATCATCAAAGCCTGAATAAATTTTAAATTCAGGAAACTCGGGCTTGATTAATTTTATTAGTTCTCTGGTGTGGTCCATACCGGGAATAGTGTCTTTGTAACCGGCAATGTTCTTATGTTTTCTTAACAGATTAAGGGTTACACGAGGAGAAAGGTCATATCCTGTACGATCAGGAAAATTATACAGGTACAGGTCACCAGGGCACTCTTTTGCAACAAGATCGTAATACTCTTCAACACTTTCGTTGCTCAAGCTGAAATAATAGGGCGAAATTACTACAACTCCATCCGCTCCCTGATTACAGGCATATTTCGAAAGTTCAATAGTTTCATTTACATCCATACTGGCTGTTCCGATGAATACTTTAGTTCTTCCGTTAATATGCTTTACAGCCAGGCGTATCAACTCTTTCTTACTCTCCACTGGAATGGCAAAAAACTCTCCGATACTCCCCAGAACTAATATGCCGTCTACACCGCCCCTTATTAGGTGGTCATACAGTCCTTCAAGAGCTTCGGTATCCAGTCTTCTGTTTTTATCAAATGGAGTAACTGCAGGGGTTATATAATTACAATTCATCGTAGTGATCTCCTTTATTTATTAATATCCTGCGCCTTTCATAGCTGAAAGAGCAGATTCTGTATATCTTTTTAACAGTCCCTTCCTTTGAGTGGCCGGAATTACACCGTTTTTTATTCTCCGCTCAGAAAAGACCTTCTGTACTTCTTCCAAGGATACTTCCTTATGATTTATACCTACAACATTTATACTTCTTGCTTCAATATCGTATTCAACAATGTCTCCCGTTTCAATCAGTCCCAACGGTCCTCCAGCAGCTGCCTCCGGCGAAACATGTCCAATTGCCGCACCCCGGGTAGCTCCTGAAAATCTGCCGTCAGTGATAAGTGAAACCGTTCCGTTCAGTCTCTTATCGCAAACAATTGCTTCGGTAGTCATGAGCATTTCAGGCATTCCACTGCCTCTTGGCCCTTCATAGCGTATAACAATAATTTCGCCGGGATTTATCTCATTATTTACTACCGCACTGTAGGCATCCTCTTCAGAATTGTACACTTTGGCCAGACCCTTGTGTTTACGCATATCCTCTGCACAAGCCGAATACTTTACGATTGAGCCCTCCGGAGCTAAATTACCTTTTAATACGGCTATGGAGCCTTTTTCCTTAGCTTTGCTTAACGGCAGAATAACATCTTCTCTCTTTACACCGTAATTGGAGAGATAGCCCAGATACCTATTGAAAAAATTATCCCTTTGCAAATCCTCAAGATTTTCTCCCAGAGTCTTTCCTGTTACTGTCATAACCTCCAGGTTTAAATAATCCTTCAGCATTAACTGCACCATCGGTACACCGCCTGCAAACCAGAAGGCTTCTGTCAGATGCTCCCCGCCCGGGAATATATTTCCGATATGAGGTATTTTGTGATTGATTTCATCAAACAGTTCAGGTGTCAATATAATATCAAGCTCCCGGGCGATGGCAGGTAAATGCAGTGTGGCATTAGTAGATCCGCCAATGGCACTGTGTACAATTATTGCATTTACAAAGGCTTCTTTTGTCATAATCCGGCCTGGAGTAACAGCTCCAGCCACCAGCTCCATGATCTTTCTTCCGGCTTTTCTCGAATAGGACAGAATATCACGCATTGTTGCTGGAACTAGGGCACTTCCGGGCAGGGCCAAACCCAGGGCCTCAGCCATGCACTGCATTGTACTTGCCGTACCGAGAAAAGTACATGCTCCCACAGAGGGGCAGCCGGTCAGCTTGTAGTCTCTGACTTCCTGTTCACTGATTTCTCCGTTTCGCTTCTGCCTGAGGGAAATATCTCCGGCAACCAGTGCAGTTGTCATATTGGGTCCGGGCCTCATGCTTCCGCCCGGAATGAATATTGCCGGTATATCGAGTCTTGCTGCTGCCTTCAAATGTGCAGGAATTGATTTGTCACAGGAGGAGGACAGGATTATTCCATCCCAGGAAACCATGCTTCCATGGACCTCAACCATATCACATATAGCCTCTCGGGAGGCCAGAACAAAATTCATTCCCTTATGCCCCTGTGCACATCCATCACAAATATCAGTGGTATGAAATCTTGCCGGACAACCTCCGGCTTCATAAACGCCGTTCCGGGCCTGTTCGGTAAGCTGATTCAAGTGAGTACTTCCCGGATGACTGTCACCATAAGCATCCTCTATCAGAATCTGGGGCTTTGTGATATCTTCCTCATCCCAGCCCGAACCCAGCTGGAGTGCATCCACCTGAGCCCAAAGTTGCCTCTCATAAGAACTTTTTTGTTTGATATTATCCATAAATACCTCCGTATATTCTAATTACTCAGCTTCTACTCAACTGTCAGCTTTCGGTCTCAGTTCTTAGCAAGCTTCAGTGTGTATATACTTGAGGGCTCCAGATAAACCTTAAAGCTCTCTCCCTCCAAAGTAATATCAACCGATTTATTCTCTCCGGTAAAATTGGATACAAGCAGGATGATACTCTGGTCGGTATTTTTAAAAGCAATAATACTGTCGTTACCGTTGCTTGCAGAACCTATCCTTTTTGCTCCTGGCTCTATAAAACGGCTGAAGTGCATCATGACGTAATACTCGTAATTATAAAGCACCTCTTTTGTGGTGCGGTTTATTGTTATCATGGAGTTCTGCTTCCATCCCCAATTGCTCAAGGTGGATTCATCCAGTATCATATTCCAATAGCTATAGTTAATACAGCCGTTTTCAAGGTAGGATACAATATCCATGTAAATTTCTTCAGCTTCCTCCCATGAATTTGCTCCGTTATGGCACGGAGATTCGGTATGGTACAGTTTCATCCATGGTAATTTTTCATATGAATCCCTAACTACCTCAGGTGAAGAATACTGGTATCCGATTCCTTTAACAAATTGTTTGTTGACTGCATCACTTACTACTTCATCTGCATATCCCATAACATTGCGTATTGATCCCGCCCAGATTTCAGTTTTTAAGGGTTTACCCTGAGCTCGTACAAGTTCCGGCACCAGATAAGCTCTTATGAACTTCTTCATTAATTCTGGTGGCATGGTAGAGGTTGGATAAATATTAATTACATCAGTTTCATTTTGTATACAGACTGCCAGAAGCGGTACCCCTGCTTTTTCGTATTCTTCTATGTATTTCTTAAAATATACCGCATATGCCTTAAGGTTTTGAGAAGTATCCAGGAGCTCTCCTCCGTTACACATATCGCCGCTGGTCTTCATCCAGAATGGAGGACTCCATGGGCAGCCCCATATTTTTATCGAAGGATTGACTTTCATTGACTTGAGGATATATGGAATGAGCCGCTTCTTATCCCTTGAGATATCAAAATACTTCATTTTAAAATCGCCTTCCACATCATTCAGAGAATATCCATCCAGTGCAAAATCACTGGCGCCCATTGGTGTGCGACATAAATTAAAACGGCAGCCAGTCTGACCAAAAAGATCTTCAAAAACTTTGTCCTGTTCCTCCTGGGACAGACAGCTTACAGCCTCCCAACCGATTTCATTATACGCACCTCCAAATCCCGCAATTTCTTGAAACTCCTTGCACGGATCCACATTGATCTGCACTGTCTGTGCATAACTGTCATTTTTGGTTCTGCTACTTTGGGTATCTTCCTGGCAGCTTCTACATTTAGTGCCGTCACTAGTGGTTTTCCAGATTTTTAATTGATACATAATAATACTCCTTTTCTGCCATTTAATTATCTATTTTCTGCCTCCGCTTAGCGGTAAACCTTTAAATCAAATAAATCCAGTATTAAAAAGTGTAGTTCTCTTATGTCCTTAGCAGGGTAAAGGATATTAAGCCTTTGTTTTATAAGTGTTATACAGGTCTTCCATATGCTCATCCATAATTCTTTTTGCTTCGGAGGAGTTTCTGCTCTTTACCGCTTCAAGCAGTAGTCTATGATAATATATTCCTGCACTGTTTCCCCTTTTTGTTACAACTTGTGAGAAAGCTCTGTTTAAGACATCATTAAATATATGAAAGGTTTGAATGATAAGAGAATTCTTAGTCATATTTGCCAACAAAAGATGAAAATTTAGATCTGCTTTTGAAAACTTCTCCAGGTCATCCTTAAGCTGCTCCATCCTTCTGTAAGCCTCTTCGAGTTCTACCAATTCCGCGGTTGAAGCCTTTTGTGCAGCCAGTTCAGCCACATTCCCCTCAAGCACCCTCCGGTACTCCAGAATTTCCAGTAAAGAATTCTCATTCAAATACGCAATGGGTATAAGAGGATTCATGTTTATTCCTGGTGCGGCATCCCTTATGAAGGAACCTTCACCAAGTCTTGTTTCTATCAGTCCCAGTGCCATTAATTTCTGAAGTGCCTGGCGAACAGTAATACGGCTCACTCCAAATGACAGGGCCAGGTCATTTTCAGATGGAATCTTCTCCCCCTTCTTCCATTCGTTATTAAAAATCTGTTCCTTCAGCTGCTCAAAAACCTGTTCACCTATACTCTGACGTGTAACCTTCTTAATTGGCATACTAATTTATACCTTTCTATTAAAATAACATTTCACCTGTATGTTGTCTACCTGTATTACAGGTTATAATAAATATGTTACATATGGTAATAGTAAATGTCAATCAGTGGTTCCAAAAATATATTGTCATATGCTAAAAAAAGCTGCCTCTCTTAGACTTTAAGGTCTAATGAGAAACAGCTTTTTCTTGGTTTATCGGTTATAGTTTATTTTTTAGAAGCCAGGAATTCATCAACTTGCTTCTGAGCATCAGCGCAAACTTTCTCGATTCCAGCCTTTTCAAGAGATTGTTTCATCTTTGGATAATACTTGTCGTAATCAACAATTCCTTCTTTCAATGGTTCACCCATATTCTTACCTACTGTTGCCAATGTAGCAATTTCAGTCTTTACTGGTTCGGGGTTGAATACCCATCCTAAGAGCTGATCAGGCTTAGCTGATTCATTGAATTCCTTCATCTTCTTCCACTTATCAGGGCTTTCATTTGACCAGAGGTAATCGAGGAACTGGTCTCCACCCATTGCCCACTGTGCCATTCCGTAGTAACCTGAATTATCTGGAGTTACTCCATCCGCAAAGTCTATCTGGTTTTCACCTATCTTCTTATAATGCTTGTTTTCAATACCCCAGTCAAGAAGATTCTTTATCTGCTTATCACTGAACAGTAAATTAATAAACATCATTGCTCTTGCAGGGTCCTCTGATGTTCTTGGTATAACAAGCATAGAGTTTGTTAAATCACCAGTTGTTGCGTAATAAGGTATATCCTTGTATGCATTTACCTGAATTAAATCATAACCCAATTGAGCCTTCATTTCATCAGCCTTACCAGGCTTAAGCTGTTCTGCCCACATGAACGCCTTTTGAGCCTTCTTTACAGGCATACCGTCCTTTAGTGTAGCAACGTCCTTGTTTATATATCCTTTATTGTACCATTCTCTTGTCATTTTAAATACTTTGATAAATTCTGGTGTTTCAACAAGATTTACAATTTTGATTTCTCCGTCAGTCTTCTTATATCCTACCGGCACTTCGGTCTGAGATATATGTGATAAAGCATCCTGAACAAAGTAGGTAGAATGATCACCCAGTGAAGACAGGAATGGTACTACGCCGGGTTCCTTCTCTTTAATAGTTTTGAGCATTGGCTCAAAATCTTCAGGAGTCTTTATATTTGAAAAATCAAACTGGTATTTTTCTGCCATAGCCTTATTAACCAGAACACCACCTACACCGAACATATCCTTATTTGTTGGAATAGCGTAGAGTTTGCCACCAATAATAGGAGCCTTCAGATACGCTGGATTGATATTCTTTGAGATATCTTGGCCGTATTTAGCAAGCAGGTCATCAAGTTCAAGCCATGCCTTTTGAGCTACAAAAGTACTCCAACCCCACCAGGATGGTGAGAACATAACGTCAATTTTTTCACCTGAAGCTACAACAAGCTTCTGTTTGTCCTGATAGTTGTCCCAGAAGAAATAGTTCAGTTTGATAGTAGCATTGATCTTTTCTGTTAAAAGTTTGTTTACTTCCTCCTGAACTAATGGGAGATCCTTTGTTTGAGGAGCAAGGAAGTAACAGTTCAGTTCATATGGATCCAGCTTAGGAGCTGAACTCTCAGCAGCTGCTGAAGTACTGCTCTCGGTAGCTGCCTGAGCGCTTGTTGTTGAAGAAGCCGGAGTATCACCGCTTCCACCGCAACCTGCTAGCATTGCACTGCATACAAATACTAAAGCTACTAATAGACAAGCCAACTTTTTCATTCTCTTCATTTATTTTCCTCCTTAAAATAAAGATTTATATTGACCGGAAGATAAATTAATTTATCCTTCCGGAATCAACCCTTTACGGCACCAATTGTAAGACCCTTAATGAAGTATTTTTGGAAGAACGGATATGCAAATATAATTGGGCCAACTCCAAGAATAGCCATTGCCATACGCAGTGTCTCAGCAGGCAATTTAGCAAGCTCGCTGGATGCATTTCCAATAGAAACTGCATGGGATGAGGTCAAAAACTCAACTGAGCGCAAAGCCTGATACATTGAGTATTGAAGGTTATAGTATTTTGCATCATTTATAAACAATAAGCACAGATACCAGTCATTCCAGTAAGCCAGCGTAGCAAACAGACCAACAGTTGCTATGGCGGGAGTAGATAACGGTACTACAATAGAATAGAAAATTCTGAATTCGCTTGCTCCATCTATTCTGGCAGATTCAAGGATTGAATCTGGTAGATTGGTAGAAAAGAAGGTTTTCATTATTAAAACATTGAAAGCATTTAGCAATGCTGGGATAACCAACACGGCAGGATTGTTTTGGAGATGTAAATACTTTGTATATAAGATATACCATGGCACAAGTCCTCCCTGAAACAACATTGTGAAAAACATGAAGAATGAGAAGAAGTTTCTATATTTAAAGGACTTTCGTGATATCGGGTATGCATACATCATAGTGAGTAGAACACTGAAAAATGTACCGATAATACAAGCACCGATTGTGATACCATATGCTCTGAAAAGTTTTTCGGTATCCAGGAACAGGTACTTATAGGTACTGAAGCTTATCTCACTGGGAAAAAATGAATAACCATTGGTAACCAAAGAGTTCTCACTGGTTATAGACACCATAAAGACCAGAATCAACGGAGCCACACACACAATACAATATATAATAAACAGAAGGTTGAAAATAATATTTGAAACTTGTGAAATAGAATTTGATTTAAAGGATGCTTTAGCCTTCATATTTTTTCTCCTTTTAATTTATATTGGGCCTTGCTGCTTGTTTTAGCAACAAGGAACCAATCCATTAAAATCTTTAACCGCAAATTTTTCCGGAATTTTGTATATTGTTCCTGATTAAAGAACCAAGTCTAGAATATTTTATTATCTGGACTGATCTTGCCAACTGACCAGTTCGCAAACAGTACCAGGAAAAATCCTACAACTGACTGATAAAATCCTGCGGCTGATGACATTCCCAAATCACCGCTGTAAATTAAAGCATTGTATATGTAAGTATCCAGAACATCTGTAGTTTCCTGAAGCAACCCTTGCTGCATCGGTACTTGATAAAATAATCCGAAGTCGGACCGGAATATATTACCTAAAGCCATAATTGTAATTACAATCATCAGAGGTACTAAAAAAGGAATTGTAATGGAACGTATCTGCTGGAGCTTGCTGGCACCATCAAGAACGGCTGCCTCATAGTATTCCTGGTCAATTCCGGTAATACCGGCCAAATATATAACTATTCCGTATCCTATAGTTTTCCACAAATTTACCATAGGTAATATAAAAGGCCAGAACTGGGGCTGGGTATACCAGTCAATCGCCGACAGATTCAGCAGAGGAGCAATGGATTTGTTATACAAACCCTCCGGGCTTAGAATAGCCAGCACAAGATAAGCAACAACAACCCATGACAAAAAGTATGGCAGGAAAATTACCGATTGATAGAATTTCGCAGCAAGCTTATTCCTTAATTCATTTAGTATAAGTGCTATTGATACAGCAAAGATCAAACCTAGAACTATAAAAATCAGGTTGTAGCCTATGGTATTTCTGGTAATTCTCCATGCTGCATCGGATTTAAACAAGAATTCAAAATTCTTAAGACCTGACCATGGACTATGCAAAAATCCATCCTGATAGTTAAATTCCTTAAAAGCTATTATTATACCGAACATGGGTAAATAATAGTTAATAAAGACTAAAATAAACGGCGGCAACAGCATGAGAAACATTGCTTTGTTGGTTACCAGTTCTTTTAGAAATCCACTGCCGCGTTTTGATAGATTTGATTTGGATGTTGTGTTCGCGTTTGTAAACATTACCTATTCCCCTTAATAAAATTTTTATTTACTTAAATTACTACTGAGATATTGGAATGTATTCAATAAACGGCCCTATTCAGCTCAGCCATTTTTTCAACAAATTCTTTTGAGGACATTCTTCCGGCAAATAGTTCCGCCACCAGATCCTTGTGAGTTTCAGCATCATCCGCCGGCAGAATTGTATCCCACCAGTTCACAAAGGACGTCCCTGTTTCCATTAACTTTAATGATTGTTTAGAAATAGGTGACATTTGGGACTTATCTATTTCATCTGTCTTCCAGCACGAGAACCCCGCACCGCTCATACACCCTTTTATACCGGCTTCCTCGCTTATGAATTTCAAAGCATCAACAGCTTCCTGCTTGTACCTGGTGTTTATGTTGATGTAGAAACCATCGGCACTTCCACCGTAAAACTCTGTCAAAGTCCCCTTCCCGCCTGTTATTATTGGAAACGGAACCACAACTATATTGTCTTTTGTTGTTGAATCATATTCTTCTATCCTGGATTCAACCCAGTTTCCCTGGTACATCATAGCTGCTTTTCCCTGGGAGAATTCAACAACCATATCATCAAAACTAATACTTAAGGCATCGCTATTAAAAGCATTTGTGTCTACCAGCTCCAAGAGTTTTTCTGCGGCATCTTCAAAAGACTTGTTCCTGAATAAATTTGCGTTATTCAGTGCAGTCAAACATTGTTGATTTCCGGCCTGCCGCATGGCCAGTATATTATACCAGTACATGCCGGTCCATCGGTCTTTTTCACCCACAACTATCGGTACTATTCCGCTGGACCTCAGTTTCTTAACGGCATCAATTAGTTCATCATAAGTTTCAGGTATTTTTGCACCTGCTTGTTCAAAAAGCAGTTTATTACAATATAAACTTGCAACAAAAATAAACATTGGAAGACTATAGGTCTTTCCTTCAAACTTACAATACTCAATAGACCCGGGTATAAGTTTATCCAATGTTCCTTTATTTATATAAGGATCAATAGCAAGAATATTTCCTCCTGAAATATATGGTTCTACAAAACTCCCACCCCACATATAAAACAGATCCGGAGCCTCACCTGCGGCTAATGCAGTCCTGATTTTAGATTTATACTGCTCGCCATTCCAGCTAACTTCCTTCACCTGAATATTTGGGTTTTCAGTATTCCAGTCTCTAATCGCATCCTTCAAGGGATTCGTTTTATTTGAGACATTTACCCATTGATGCCATAAAACTAGTGTTTTTTGGTCTGAAGTGACATTTTTCCGAGGTACTTCTTTTCTACTGCATGCAGTTTGGCTGAATAATAAAGAAATCACAATTACGGTTAATAAAGTAAATTTCATTAACTTGCTCATTGTATGTTCTCCTCAGTTATATTTAACTTCAGCTTATTTTTTATTATATCTTCTACTTCAATTTAACACGATTCATTATTTTGCTGTTTATATTCAAAATTTTAGCATGAACAAGAATTTACCCTTATTATTTACATTGCTACTGGTTCCTTGTTCCTTTTCGGAATTCATTAACACTGCACCCGGTAAATTTTTTAAAGAGTATACTAAAATAATGAGAGTCTTTTATCCCTATCCTCTCACCTATTTCATATACTTTAAGATCAGTTTCCATCAGAGTTTTCATAGCATATTCCATTCTGACCCTGGTAATATATTCAACGAAAGTCTGGTTGGTCTCCTGTTTAAACAAACGGCACAAGTGGCTTGAACTGATAAAGAACTTTTTAGCCACGTGAGAAAGAGAAAGTTCGGTACTGATATTATCTTGTATATATTGTTGAATTTGTATGATCAATGAGTTGGCTTTCTTCTCATTTGCATTATGTACTTTGTTAATAACCTTAGTTATTAAGCTTTTTATGTATTTTTTCAAATCAATCATATTATCAATTCTTGAAATTTCTTCATAGGCTTGCGTAGGATATTTCCACAAGCTGGATGTATCCAGTTTAAGTTCAAGCAATACGTGCATACAGGCAGATAGGATGTCATAAGCCTCCAAACGTAGATTTTCTATAGTAATCGCAGGACAATAACGACCTTCTGTAAAAAGTTCGTCAATGAATTCAAGCATCTGTTTATTCATACCGGCTTTGATATAGAAATCTATTTTTTCAGCCTTATTTGGTATACCTCTCCAGGGTATATCGGTACTATATGTTATATCTGAGTAATTTACAATTTGATTTTTGCCTATGACCACCTTGTAATTTAGTGCAACACATGCTTCTGAGTATGAGATACTGATTTTCTCTATACTACACACTTTGTTTCCCACACCTATACATACAAAGCAATTATAGCGGTTAATAATTAAAGTTTTAATTGTTTCACAGCAATCCATTATATCCAGTGACTCATTATTACTTAAAAGGACTACTCTTCTGTTGTTATCCAGAAACACATGGGTATATTTATCATTTCTAAGGATCTGCCGAATCCTTTCTACACACTGGATAGAGAGAAGAATATTATTTTCCTCCCTATCGACTATGTTATATATTCCACTGCTTACATCAACAATTGCAACCTGAAAATTACTATAATCAGGATTTATTTCGAGTTTAAAATATGTCAATTTGTTTATTAATTCATCGGAGTATAAATCACCTTCCAGAAGCTGAATCAGAAACTTTTCTCTTAGATAAGGAAGATTTTGCTCAAGTTGATTCTTTGCCTTCTCATATTCCTTAATATGTAACCTCTCATCTTCAATCTTTTTTTTCAGTTCCAGCGCAACTTTTCTGATCTCCTCCGAATTAATGGGCTTTAATATAAAATCTGAAATCCCCAATTTAATACTCTTCTTGGCATAATCAAACTCATCGTGACCTGTTATAACCACAATTTTTACATGAGGATATTTTTCTTTAACATTTTTACTGAATTCAATACCATCCATATATGGCATACAAATGTCGGTAAAAATAATGTCAGGAATCAAATCATCAATCAGATCTAAAGCTTTCCTTGCATCGGACGCCTCCCCCACAATTTCCATATCCAACTCTTTCCAATCTATTCTCATCTTTAATAGATTCCTGATGAGATATTCATCATCTACTATAAAAACCTTCAGACCAGACATGCTTTCACTCCCCATTCTCCTTGGTTATCGGTAACAATAAGGTTATTTTCGTCCCACAGTCCACCTTGCTCTCAATTTGAAAACAATTATCCATACCATAAAATATACGCAAACGTTCAATTGTTCCACGAAGCCCAAAGCCGGTATCTATAGATCGGATATTATATTCCAGCATACTTTCAATAAACTCCTCAGACATGCCTACACCGTCATCTTCTACGGTAATACGAATATGGTCATGCAAATGCTCTGTTCTGATAGCTATGGCTCCACCCCCAACTTTATCTCTGATTCCGTGATAAAGAGCATTTTCTACTAACGGTTGTAAAACAAGCTTTAAAATTCTATAATTATTACATTTGTCATCTATTGTAAAGGAAACGGTAAACAGTTCCGGGTAACGCATTTTCTGGATCAGAAGATAATTCTTTACCATATCAATTTCTTCACCTATGGTTATAACTTCCTTTCCCTTACTCAAACTTATACGATAATAGCTCCCCAATGCATCAACAAGGTTACATACCGAAGCTACTTCTCCCATAAGTGCTAGAGAACTTATAGAGTCGAGAGTATTATATAAAAAGTGTGGTTTTATCTGGGCCTGTAGAACATCAAGCTCTGCTTTTCTTTTTATTTTTTGCTCTGTAATGACATGTTTTATGAGATTTTGAATTTCTTGAATCATTATGTTATACCCATCCCGAAGCTGACCAATCTCGTCACTGCCGGCTTTTATTCTAACCTCATTAAACTCTCCTTTTTCTACCCCCTTCATTGATTTCAGAAGCTTCTTTATGGGGATGGTAATCATTCTCGTTATAAAAATCGTTCCTATGAATAATAGGATGCTGTTTATCATTATGATGATAAATCCGATTAAGCCAGGAACTGATGTTTCATTTGATAATTCACTAACAGGTATTATACTGACTATTTTCCATCCATTTTTCTCCTCAGTCAGGTAAGAAATTAGTGACTCACTATTATTTATATTCCGAATAACATAACCTTGGTTTTTATTAAATAACTGCATAAAATTACTTGTCTTAATTCCACTGGATCTAATAATATTATTATTATTTTGGTCTAGAATAGTCACACCGGTAGTATAATTGTTTGTGATGTTGGCATAGGAATCCTTGAATGCATTTTCTGATATGTTAATTATTAATACCCCGAGAGTTTCGGTAGTGTTGATATCCCTGATAAGCCTGATCATTGAGACAAAATTATCATCCGGATCATGTCCAAAGGCACCTCCACCATTAAGGCTTAGAATATATGAGCCTTTTTTATTTACAACAGAATCGTACCATGGGGCTTCTTGAATTCTTTCCGGAAGGAACTTCATATTATCCTGATTACCCACTGAATACTGATTACCGGAGATATCAAAAATATATACTGATGAAATGAACGATGTTTCCTGAGTTAGTTTGTTTAGGTATATACCTAATCTTTTCTGTAAGTTCAGATCTGAATATATATTTTTCTTTCTTAATAAAGTTTGTAAATTATCGTCAGATAAAATCATTTTCGAGTAGTTACTTATATTGGAAATCATTATGTCCAAACTGGTTCTGATGGAATACAGGGTTTGTATTGACACTTCACTTACTTTCTTTAAGGCCATACTTGAATATATTTCCTGAAAAAGTAAATTACTTAACAAGACAGAAAAAATAGATATTACGCAATAAATTAATGTAAAACGGGCGCTGATTTTAATATTACCGAATTTATTACGTAAAATATTCCAAAAAGCCAAAACCCTATTTAGCATAATTTTGAACATTCTATTTTACCTCATATAGTAAATATATACTTATTATAGTTCATTTTATATTTACAGTAAACTATTGGATTTAACACTATTGGTTTATCACCTTTTTACATATGTCTTATACGCGTTTATCCGTGTGCGTTACAATACTCATTTTTACACAAAAAACTTATACTTTCCTCGACATAAATAAAACCCGAGAAATTGATTAGTTTCAATGACTCGGGTCTAAGTATTGTCTGATTAGGAACACGCACTTTTTATATCAGGTGATAATTACACTTTCTTAACACTTTCTCTTATAATGAGCTCAGTATCTATCTGGATTTTCTGAATTAGCTTATAACCTCCATCCATCAGTTCCATAAGCCGTTTAACCGCTATACTCCCCATTTCTTGTTTATAAACCTTAACTGTAGTTAATCTCGGACTGGTTATCTCACAAAATGGCATATCGTCAAAGCCAATCACAGACACATCCTCAGGAATTCTTATACCGAATTCCTTCAATGCCCTCATAGCCCCAAAGGCAATAATGTCATTATCCGCAAAAAAAGCAGTGGGTAGCTTATAGTTATTTTTCATATAAGCCACCATGTCTCTGTATGCACCATCCATTGTCGGCTCCAGGCTTACTTGATTATCGGGGTTAACTTGTAAAGAATACTTGTTTAAGGCATCCAGATAACCTTGTCTTCTATAATAAAAATTATTTAAATAGACTGAACTATAAAGGTAACCAATGTCGTTGTGTCCGTTTTTAATCAAATAGTTCACGGCTCTGTACGCTGCATCCTCATTATTTATCAGCACACAATCTGCGTTACTGTAGCGGAAGCAGCTGTCCAGCAACACTATAGGATAAAGATAACCCTCAAACAGTTCCAAGTCCTCATCAATCATCTCAGTAGCAAGAACCAGCATCCCCAGAGAATTGTCACTTATAATACTAGCGATATTTTCTTTATAATCCACGTCCAATATACTAACATGTGAGATTAACAGTTCATAGCCCTGGGTCCTGCATTCCTTCTCTATTCCTTCAATAAGGGAGGAAAAAAATGGAGTATCAGTTATTATTTTCCCGTGTCTTTTAAAAACCACAAGCCTTATGGCGCTTCTCTCGGCAGTATTTTCTCTGGAATAACCCAACTGTTTTGCAGCCTTTAAAACAACCTGTTTTATTTCATCACTTACACCCTTCCGGTTGTTAAGTGCATTTGAAACAGTTGCCGGGGAAACATTTGCCAGTATTGCTATATCCTTAACTGTAGGCTTCATTTAATCCTCCATAATCACATACTCTATTGTATATTATTCTATAAGTGTAATATACAATATCTTACATATTCTTGATTTACAATAAACATAATTATATCAGAAGTTAAAAAACTTATACACATAAAGTTTTTCTTACAGCGGCCTTCCAACCGTCAATATTTGCTACCCGCGTGCTCTCTTCCATCATTGGTGTATAGACTCCTGCCTCTTTCCTGAGTTCCGCAACTGCCTCTTTATCCTTCCAAATGCCAACAGACATTCCGGCAAGATAAACAGATCCCATGGAAGAGAGCTCGGAAATTTCAGAGCTTATTACCTGAACTCCCAGCAGATCAGCTTGAAATTGCATAAGAAATTGATCCTTTGTAGGACCCCCGTCTACACGCAACTCTTTTGGTGTTATTCCCGATACATTAATCATTGTATCTATGGCGTCCTTTATTTGATATGCTGCAGATTCTACTGAGGCTCGTATTATATGTGATTTATTTGTCCCTCGTGACATACCGGATATGGTCGCCCTTGCCTCAGGATTCCAGTGGGGAATTCCTAACCCTACAAAAGCAGGAACCATATAAACTCCCTCATTACTGTCAAGCGAAACTACTGCTTTTCTGGCATCCTCAAAGTTTTCAAAAAGCCCCAGACCATCCTTCACCCATTTCAAGGCATCTCCGGTGCAATGAACAATTCCCTCAAGAACATATTCTACTCTTCCGCTTATTCCCCATGCTATTGAAGTTACTAATCCCTTATCCGACTCCCTGAATTCCTCTCCAATATTCATCATAATAGAAGAGCCAGTACCATAAGTAGCTTTTACCCTTCCGGTTTCAAAACAACATTGTCCGAACAGCGCTCCCTGGGAGTCTCCAATTACCCCTGATATAGGTATTCTTATCGGTCCAAAAAAATCATCTGCAGTATAACCAAATATCTCATCAGATGATTTTATTGCAGGAAGCATCTGTTCCGGTATTTCAAAGACTTCCAATAATTCTTTATCCCATTTTAAATCTTTTATATTAAATATAAGAGTTCGGCTTGCATTGGTGTAATCAGTTGCATGAACCTTCCCACCTGTAAGTTTCCAAATAAGCCAGGAGTCAATAGTTCCTAGAAGCAGTTCTCCTTCCCGGGCCCTTTCCTTCACACCTGGAACATTATCCATAATCCATTTGATCTTGGTAGCAGAAAAATATGGATCAAGTAAAAGTCCGGTTCTATCCTTAATAATATTTTCAAAACCCCTGTTTTTTAACTCTTCACACAATTCCGAGGTACGGCGGCATTGCCAGACAATTGCATTATAAACAGGATCGCCGGTGTTTTTATCCCATATCAGCACTGTTTCTCTCTGATTTGTAATTGACAATACATCAATATCTGCTGCATCTAAACCACTTTTTTCAATAATTTCGGCCAATAGCTTTTTAACATTTTCATATATTTCAACAGGGTCGTGTTCAACCCATCCGGGATTTGGATAATACTGCCTATGCTCGGTAGATACTTTCGATACTATATCTCCGCCTTGATTTACAAGAATTGCTTTTGTACCTGATGTGCTTTGGTCGAGGCCTAATATGTAACCTTTTGGCATATTATTTCTCCGTTCCTTTTTTATTTAACATATCCAGGGCAATTCGACAGCAGTTTTCAGGACTTAATCCATAATGCCTGAATACCTCTTCTGATTTTCCCGGAATGGCCGGCTCATCAGGTACGCCTAATATTGTTACAGGAACAGGGCAGTTCTGCACAACAACCTCCGCTACAGCAGCACCCAGACCTCCGTATATACTGTGTTCTTCTATTGTAATTATGTGTCCGGTTTCCTCAGCTGCATTAACAATTGAGTCAATATCCAAAGGCTTAATTGTATGCATATTAATAACTCTGCAAGTTACACCTTTTCCCGCTAGCAGTTCAGCAGTATCTACCGCCACCTTTACCGTCTCTCCTGCAGCAATGATGGAAATATCCCCACCAGACCTCATTGTTATTGCTTTTCCTATTTGAAAGTTAAAATCCTCGTTAGCATGTACATCCTCCACAGGATTTCTACCAATTCTCAGGTATGCCGGTTCATTACTTTTCACTAATTCTTCTATTAGCTTTTTAGTTTCAAAACGGTCTGCGGGTAGAAATATGTTTATGCCCGGTATAGCCCTCATAACAGCTATATCCTGAAGAGAATGATGGGACATTCCCAGCGCACCATAGCTCAAGCCCCCACTAATTCCAACCAGCTTTACATTTGTTTTTGAATAGGCTACATCAACCTTGATCTGTTCAATACTTCTCATACTCAGAAAGCAAGCGGGTGATGCCACAAAGGGTTTCTTCCCCGAAGCCGCGAGACCAGCTGCAATTCCTACAATGTTCTGCTCTGCTATTCCAACTTCAACAAGCTGCTTAGGAAGCTCCTTAGCAAAGTTGCTCATTGACGCCGAACCTCTGGAATCGCTGGTAAGTACTAAAATATCCTTGTCAATTTTTCCTGCTTCAATTAAGCATTCACAGATAACCTGCCTGTTCGGAATCTTATTCATTACAGCAACCTCCTGCTTTAGATGATAATTCACTCAATGCCATCTCAAGCTGTTGTGCGGTTGGAACCCCATGGTGCCAGTGAGCGACGTTTTCCATGAATGAAACATCCTTTCCCTTTGTGGTATATGCCATTACAAGTTTAGGTCGTACATTTTCCGGAGCCGTCTCAAGTACCTGAAGGAGGTCTGGATAATGGTGTCCATCTACGGCGATTACCTCCCAACCAAAGCTTCTCCACTTATCTTCCAGGTTTTCCAGAGACATAATGTCTTCAGTGCTACCTGATATCTGCAACTTATTTCTATCAATAATGGCCGTCAGGTTATCAAGCCTATAGTGGGCCGCTGCCATAGCGGCTTCCCACACAGAGCCCTCGGCCTGTTCACCATCACCCATTAAAGTAAATACTCTATAGGGTTTTTTGTTCATTTTCGCCGCTAACGCCATTCCTACTGATATGGACAAGCCGTGTCCCAGAGCCCCTGTATTCATCTCTACCCCGGGTACCTTGTTATTCGGATGCCCTATGAACCGTGAGCCGAACTTAGAAAAGGAACCAAGTTCCTCCTTGGGGAAATAGCCCAAATCCCCAAGTATACAATAGTAGCCTTCAACAGCATGACCCTTACTCAATATAAATCTGTCGCGGTCCTCCCATTTCGGATTTGCAGGGTCAAGCTTCATTACACTGTAATATAAAGCTGTCAGTATATCTGTACAGGACAGGGCTGAACCTGTATGTCCTGTTTTACCCTCGTATATCATTTTCAGTATATCTATTCTAATTTGAGCAGCTTTCTTTTCTAAGAAATCTAGCTTAGTCTCCAGCTTATTCATAGTAATCTCCCTCCAAAGCATCTTCCGTATAAGGTAATTGAATTACCTTCAGCTTGTTAGTCGTTTCCCCTCAGCCATGACTGAATCTGACTTTCAGAAGGGTCCACCGGGTCGGGCTTCAGACCGGGAATATAAGTACAGGCCTCATAAAGTGCCGGAATAACATTGTCGTGAATACCTGTACAATGATGTACATATGGACCTTTGACAAGTTTCTCCTCCCACAACGGCCAGTCATTTACTTCCACCCATACATAGGTGCCTCTGGTATAAGGTCCTTTTATACCTTTTGCTTTTCCTAAAAACAGCTGATATTCACCGTGGTCCCCGTCAAATCTTGCTATTGAAATATCTCCGCCCTTTATCTCGCTCTCTTGCGTACCCGGTGCATGTGAATCAAAAAGGAAATGATTTCTGAACATCGGTCTACATCCCTCTGCAGCAAGTGAAACCGGAAAATTTCCACAGTGGAAGAGCAACTCACCGTTTTCGTTTTGGTTGTGTCTTATGGTAAGATCGGCAAAAAACGGAGCACATCTATTCATTGAAGCAGCCTGAGCCATAACAGATGTTATGGCTCCGTGAATGTCGGTTTCACATGCGACGGGAATTCCTTCATCTGTAAGCAGGGAATTAGCAAGACAGGGCATGATACCAATACTGTCCTGCAGCGCACTCCAGCATTGGATAGCAACAGCTGAACAGCCATAGTTACCAACCAGCTTTGATATGGCAAGCTTAAGCGCTGCAACACGTTTTATTGCTTTATCCTCTGACTTGCTGCAATCAAGCCTCGACTTGATAAAGTCAATAACATTACTAAGTTCAGAGCCCGACTGCCTTTCGATTGAGAGAGTTTCATTCTGTACTTCAATAAGAGATACAGGGTGTATTTCAATTCCGAACCTTTCCAAAAGCTCTCCCTCATTGCAGATCATTGTCCAGAAGCCTGCCGGTCTGGTTGAAATCTGTAAAATCCTTAATTTTTTGAAAGCTTTAACAACATTGGCAGCAGATATGAAGTTCCTGAATCCCCTGTCAAATACCTTGCTGTCCAATGTGCTGTTTACTATATAGGTATAGGGAACATTGTATCTTCTAAGTACTTTACCTGTTGCAAATAAACCGCACTGTGTGTCCCGGAGGCGGAATCCGTCTGCCAGCGGTTCCTCATCTCTGGGCCCCCATAATAAAACAGGCTTCCCTACAGCCTTAGCCACTCTTGAAACTGTATCCTCTGTTCCAAAATTACAATGGGGAATGAACACTGCATCTACTTCTTCCCTTTTAAATTTCTTTATTATTTTTTCTGTATCAAAATCGTTATCATATATCAGCCCTTCTTCATTAACACCCTCAAGATCGACTATATCAATTCCATACCTGCTGATTTTATCTTTGGTAAGACTTTTAAACTTAAAGGCATCTTCCTTACTAAATGTAAATCTCCTGGTTGGTGCAAATCCGAGTTTAAATGTATTACTCATATCAATTCCCCCCTATATAGTGTGCCATTTAGTACTTTGTATAATTATTTTAGCATTTTCCACTAAATATTTCAACGAATAAAATTAAACATTTATTATTTTATTAAAATATTTTATTCGTTAAGTCAAAACCAGTAAATAGATAAGAGGTATAAAAATAGACAATAGCCATTACTATTGTCTATTTTTTTGTCACTTCAGCTTTGTAAATAAGTTGTCTAAAGCTTTCTTATTCTGACTGCCATGTACTCTTTACCAGGTAACTCAATTGTGAATTTGCCTTTAAAAACACCAGCTTCACTAACAGTCATTTCCCATGTATCAATGATTTCAACAGAAAATTCACTCTCTTCATCAAAACAAAACTTTCTCAAACCAGGACGATTAAATCCGAAGTAGAAGAGCATGTATTGGTTTTTATCAGAAGCCGAATCCATGATAGCCACATTTTCGTCCCAATTAAACCCATTTCCAGGTTTTAAGCCCAATCCAGGAGTTTCAGAGAGAATCTTGTGCAAAAATTTAATCCTTTCATGACTTGTTCCGTGTAACTGACCGCCATGACTCCACCAAAGTATATTCTCAGGGTGCATATAAGTCTCTCCATGTCCGGCATATCCGCCCCGAACAGCTGCCTCCCAAAATCTTCTTACCAGCTCTTCACCACTAATATTTCCCCAACCATGAACTACATTCCCCTCATATGCTATTTCATCAAGAATTATAGGTTTTTTATACCGCTCGCGATATTCATTCACCAGTTCTGCACATTTATATACGTCCTGGCGTTGTATGCTGCAGTGTGTTATCCAAGGACGGTTATGATCGTAAAAATGAACACAGTTATGAATTGACCTCAGGTGATTGTACGGGTCTTTTTTACAAATAATCGAAGCATACCGTTCCCAATCCTTAATCGTTTTCTTCTTCATCAAATCGTATTCATTGGCCAAGCTCCACCATACATTACGAAATGCAGAAAATCGCGCTATAACATAATTCCAGTAAAGATTATCCTCTTCCTCTGACATTTCAGCAAAACCCCAACGGTCATATGGGTGCATTATAATTAAATCTGCTTCAATCCCCATATGCATCAGGTCCTGTATCCTTTTTTCAAACAAGCGGAAATGTTCGGGATTGAAACGCTGAAAATCCCAGCTATTATCAGGGTTCGACCCGGTATAATCTCCAAAGTTCTCACTTGTTATTTTAGAAATATCGCAGGGCTTACCCTGATATGGAAAAGTGATTGGGTCCTTAAGGTTAAAATCATAGTGTTTTGGAAATACACAGAATCTTATTTTATTAAAATATCCCTTTCTGAGGGTTTCAAGTGTTTTTTCCTGTAATTCCAGGGGCTGATGAGTCCAAGCGTAACAGGTTGTTCCAACCAAGTAATATGGTGTACCGTCCTCATATGCAAAATGATACGTATTAGCAACTCTTACAGGACCATGGTTACCTTCCCCCGGTGAAATGACGGTAAACTCACCGGTGATTTTCTCTTCAGAAAAATTACCGGACAACTCAAAGGAATACTCACCCTCAAAGGACGGCATAAACCTTACCTTGTATATTCCGTCTCCATCGTAGAAGCCGTCAGCTTCAACAGTCTCTTTTTCTCCTTTAAAAATTCCTTTTATATTATAATCAGTAAAAGGATTTTTATCGGAAAAGCCTTTTGCACTAACCTCGTACATTCCCCATCTTTCAACCGTTTTAAGCATTCTTTAACCCTCCTGAAATAGTATTATAAAGAGTTTTGTCTCCATCCCTGAAAAATATATTATCCTTTAACTGCACCAGCAAGACCTTCAACAAAAAATCTCTGAAAGAATAAATAGACTAATATAACAGGAATAACAGAGATAAGTACTCCTGCACACAGGAAGCCATAGTCCGTTCCGCGCTCTCCAACGAAGGTCATTAAGCCAACAGGCACAGTCTTGAGATTATTGTCATTAATAATAACCGAGGCTAGCAAATACTCATTCCAAGTAGCTAAAAAGTCAATAATAACAAGAGTAACTACAGCCGGTTTCGCTACAGGGAATAATACCCTTGTGAATAATTGCCATTTAGTACACCCATCAATATATGCAGCTTCATCCAACTCTTTTGGCACTCCGAGGAAAAATCCACGAAGAACCAGAATACCAAATGATATACCAAAACCCACATAAGCATAAAATAATCCAAAGTAAGTATTAAAAATATCCAGCTTGTTGTATACAATGCTGATCGGAACAAGTGCCACCTGCATAGGGAGCATCATTCCCAACAAAAAAAAGATAAATATACCTGTGGAACGTTTCAAATTTAGTCTGGTCAGGGCAAATGCGGCCATGGCTTCAACCAGAATTCCCAACGGTACCTTAAGAACACATATAATTATATCATTGGTCATGTATTTCAAAAGTCGTCCTTTTATAAACGCGTCTGAAAAATTACTCCACTTTATTTTTTCGGGCATTTGAAACAAACTTAAATCGCTAAAAAAATCCCCTTTAGATTTAATAGCGGTTGCTATTAGGGTAAACATCGGCACTACCCATATCAGTGCAAATACTATCAGGACAAGATACAGGATCAATGTCTTAATATTAAATTTTATAGTAATTTTATTCATTGGCATAATCCTCCTTACCCCTTCTTGGCAGTATACATCATATAAGGTACTATGATGAAAAGCATAAGTACTACCATTAATGTTGAAATAGCTGTTCCATATCCCCAGTTATTGTATTGAAAGGTTTGGGAGAACATATATGTACCCAGAACCTCAGATGAATTGTTAGGACCACCGTTTGTCAAACCTTTTACTATATCATAAACCTTCATTGACCCAATGACCAATGTTGAAATAACTATAATAAATGTTTCTTTCATAAGTGGAACGGTAATTCTGAAAAACTTTAATCTTGAAGAGGCACCATCTATGGTTGCCGCTTCCAATACATCGGCGGGAACCATCTGCAGTCCGGCTAGAAATAGAAGCATAGGCTGACCTACCGCTTGCCACTGGGACGCAATAAAGCATGCTATAAGAGAAGTCGAAGTTCCCGAAGTCCAGGATTGAGAGAAATTAATACCAAGGGCTAAAAAGAATTGGTTGATAAATCCATAATCAGGATTGTATATCCAGCGCCAGATAATTGCAACTGCTATCGGAGCAATTACACAAGGAAAGTAGAAAAAGCCTCTAAAAAATGTACGACCTTTAAAATTATTATTCAAAAGGACTGCAAGCCCGAGGGATAGACTCGTAGTTACAACTACAGTGAGTACAATCCAAATAATTGTATTCCTTAACGATATAATAAAAATTGTATCTGAAAAGAGCTTTATATAATTTTGAAATCCCACGAAGGTCCAATTATTAATGCCGCTCCCGGTAAACAGACTAAGAAAAAATGAGTACCCTACTGGAAATACGATAACCGAAAGATAAATAACTGATGCAGGTAATAGAAATAATATTGCGGCAAGATTGATCCTTTTCCTTGATTCCATTATGTTTCTCCTTTATTTAGTGATATTACAGTGAGGAGGGAAGTAGCACCTCCCTCCTCATAATACAGGTAATATTATGCTTCTATTTGCTTGATGACTTATAGGATTTAATTGCGGCTTCAATATCAGCCGCTGCTGCTTTCGGATCAGTCTTATTCCCATATAATGCGTCCTGATTGCGGAAAAGCACATCTGCAACCTGAGCCGGGAATGCCTGGTCAGTTATTGTAAAAGTTCCCTTCTCATTCGCATAATCATACATTTCCTTTATATGCGGATACCCATCCGCTATTTTAGCGTCAATAGATGCTAAAGGAAGGTTCAGATACTGGGAGTATGTATCAGCGTTTTTAGCTGAGAACACAAAATCAAGATATTTAACAGCCTTGTCAACCTTTGCTTCATCAAGTTTGGAATTGATCTGAGTCATCTCTACAAAAGCTGACATTCTTCCGGTCTTGTTCGGGAATGGAAACCACCCGTAATCTTCTACTTTTTGCTCATTACTAGTAATAGTACCATCATACCATTGGCCTTGAAGATCCATTGCCGCTTTCTTCTTAGCAAGGGCGATAAATGTATCATTAGGGTCATTAGTCAGGAAACCCTCAGGGAAGTATCCAAGCTTACACCATTCCTGATACTTAGTAAACGCACTGATAACAGCAGGGTCATCCCAACTGGTGTCCATAGTTTGTAACTTGTCGTGGTGATCAGTTCCAGCGTAATATTCAATTAACTGCTCGATTATACGCATTACGTGCCATCCATGAAGTCCTGCTGTAGAGAATGGTGTTACGCCATTCTGTTTCAAAGTTGCAGCAGCTTTTTCGAGATCTTCGAGGCTTGAAGGAATTTGTATGCCATATTTATCAAAAATTGCTTTATTATAGAACATACCCAGAACACTTACATTTGTAGGATAACCGGAGAGTTTACCGTCTAAAGTACAAAGTGAAAGGGCGCTCTCTTTGAACTTATTCGACCAACTGTTTTTCTCAGCATATGAAGTAAGATCATATGTAAGACCATTGTCAACATAGTATTGCCCCAGGCTACCACCCCAATTGAACCACATGTCAGCAAGTGTTCCTGAAGCCGCACCAACCTTGCACGCATTTTTAAGACCATCTGTATCATAGTAAGCTACAGTTACGTGAACGTCTTTGTTACTTTCGTTAAATTCTTTTGTAATAGGATCAAAGGCTTCTTGGCGGTCAGCCTGTGCCCAGTAGGTTAGCTCTGTCACACCACCAGATGCATTTGTACTGGCCGAAGAAGAATTAGATTCATTTGATGAAGTTGTGTCGCTACTGCTTGTGGCGCTATTATTATTTGAACCACAACCAACAGCAAATGTTGCTAACATTAGGATAACGAGAAGCAGGGAAATTACTTTTCTCCCCTTTGGTGAAAATGTGTGTTTCATTATAAATCCTCCCTTAGTTTGTTTATTGAATTCTCGGAAGTATACTTCCGTAAACTCCTTCTTTTAAACCACGATAATAAAGAATGCTTATTATTCTACTCGTCAGGATATCAGCCAAAATCACAATACACCTTATGTATACCTAATTCCATAAATTATATTAAAATCAAAACATTTCAGAAATACTTTTTGAGTAAATAGGAGGTTCTGTTATATTTATGTCAATAAATGTTCGTTAGAAAATTTATTAACTACTAATGAGCGTTGAAACATTGTTCGTAGGCAGTTGAAAAACATGTATATAAATATCATTGTTTCTCCTTACAATTTTGCAGTACAAACATATTTGAAATCTTTAGTTGTATTATACTAAATAGTTTTATTTAAATCAATAAATATTTTATTAAATTTTATAAATTATTTATTTTTCGTTATAAATTAAAACAAACCTACATTGTTTGATCTTTCATCATCGTTATAACCAAAAATCATATGTATATGTTTCTCTCAAATCCTGATTGATATGAAACCGCAGCTTTTCTATACCCTAAAGAGGATTTTATGTCACCGGGTTCAACACAGGCTTTTTCCAGTATTTCTGTCAATTGTAACAGTTATATATAAGAGTACATAATATGTCATTGTAAAATTATTATGGAGAATATGATATGAATAATGACATTAATAAAGTCTTTCCGGAAAGCAACTTTAGAGATAAACCAACAGACAGCTATTCCGTTGATTATAAAGGCATTATACCGGCAACTGCTCATGATATGGGTAATTATATTGCCAAGTACGGAATGGCAAATTTTCAGATTCAATTTATAATGAAATTTGATGGTACACTGGACTTTGATACTCTCGTAAGGGCAGTTAGATTGTCGGTTGACGTAGAACCGGTTTTCGGATGTCGGTTTGTTAAAAGCGATTCGCCTTATTGGAAACGTTTTGATGATATTGATGATATCAACAAGTTCTGTTCCTTCGAAGAGACCGACAATGACGAGGACGGTGTTAAAAGATTTCTGGAAAGCCCAATGAGCATGAATAAGGATCCTATGGTTTTAATCAGACTGATTCGAAAAGGGTCAAATGATACATTAGGCATTAAAATTAACCATGTATGCTGCGATGGCGCTGGCGCCAGAGAATATGTCCTGCTTCTATCAGATATTTATTCACACATTGCAGCTGGAGATACCGAGTATATACCTGATATAAGTATTCGTGACAGAAAAGATATTGATGAACTAAAAATCGCTTGTAGTGATGAAAGACCTGATACAGCTTGGAGTATTCAACAGCAAGTTGCATTACCTACCTGGACCTTTCCATGGAAAAATAACCAAATGGGAAAGGTAATTTTCCCTGTATGTAAGCTTCCTCAGGGTCAACTTGAAATAATGAGCAAATATGCTAAGGACAGAAATTCAACAATCAATGACCTGTTACTGACTGCAATTTTCAGGGCAATGTTTAAAATAACCAAAGCCCCATACGGTATTCCAATGGATATTCCTATAACTATTGATTTGCGTAAGTATCTTTCTGATCAAAAGGCTAATGCTATAAGGAACTTATCCGGCGGGATAAATATAAAAATAGACAGAAGGCATCACGAGACTTTCGAAGATACCCTTGCAAGAGTAACAGCTGTTACTTCAGAGATGAGGTCCAAACATCCAAGTATATTGAACTCCCTATGGGCAGAATATATCGAGAGTATAAGTTTCCGTAATGTATGTGCTTATTACAAGTATTTATCTCAACTAATTGAATTTACATCGAATAATCCATTTTTTGCTATTGCTAATTGCGGCCTCGCATTATCAAACTGCGGTTATATCTCAAAGAATCCGATTAATTTTAGTGATAGAACGGTAACTGATGCATACATTATACCGCCAGTTGTTCGTGCTCCGGGATTACTGCTTGTTGCAAGTACCTATAATGGTATTGTAACTTTAGCAATCGGTTATTATGAACCTTCAGCCAATAAGTCTGATATTGAAAATCTTCTGGACAAAATTAAAAAAGAGCTAATAGAGGGATGTAACCCATAGCACATATTTCTCTGGAACAGCATACTCTACTATTATGTATACACTTATTACTGGAATGGAGATTATGATATGACTGTTAAAGAAAAGCTAAATTTGCTTGAGGAATTGCTTCTCATTGAAAAAGATACTTTGGAGGAGTCTGCTGTTCTAAGTACTATAAACGAATGGGATTCGATGGCTGCAGTATCTACAATTGCTATGTTTGATAGCGTTTACGGCAAGGAACTCAAATCAGAAGATGTTAAAAAGTTTATAACTGTAAAAGATATTCTTGACGAAATGGAGTGAGGTGTAAACAATTGGCTAACGGTATATTAAAGAACGTAGAGATTAAGGGTATAGCCTGTGCTGTACCTGAACGTATAGTAAACAATGAGGATTACTTTGAAACCTTTGGTGAGGAGAGTGTACGAAAGTTCATCAATATGACAGGAGTAAAAACAAGACATGTAGCTATTGATGAGCAATGTAGCTCCGATTTATGCTATATCGCCGCTAAAAATGTCATGGAAAAATTGAACTGGGAGGCCTCCTCAATAGACGCCTTAATTCTTATAACCCAGACACCTGATTATGCAGTACCAGCAACAGCTTGTGTTCTACAGCATAGACTCGGGTTAAGTGAGGACTGTATCGCCTTTGACATTAATCTCGGCTGTTCTGCTTATGTTTACGGTGTGTGGCAAGCTGCAACAATGATAACAACTCAGAACATTAACAGAGTCCTTCTACTGGTTGGAGATACAAGTAACTTCGGTATAAATCAAAATGACAGTGCTACAGCTATGATTTTTGGTGACGGAGGCTCAGCCACAGCCTTGGAAAAGTCAGAGGGCAAAGAAATCAAGTACTTTTTAAAGACTAAGGGCAGCGGCTACAAAAGTATCATGGTGCCTGCGGGACATGCAAGAAGCAGGAGTAAGACTATAACTGATTCATCGGCCTATGATTTGTCTATGAATGGGGCTGACGTTTTTGCTTTTACTATCACTGACGTACCTAAAGCCTTAAATAGCTTTATGTCAGAGTATTCTATCGATATGAACAACATTGACATGTTTGTTTTTCATCAAGCCAACTTGTATATTCTAAAGCATTTAGCAAAAAAACTCGGTTTGCCTTCGGAAAAAGTCCCTATATCTATTGACAGGTATGGTAACACAAGTGGTGAATCCATCCCCTTAACTTTGGTTGATGCAATAGGAGAAGACCCATCTGAAGGTGCAGTCAAACTTATGTTATGCGGATTTGGTGTTGGCCTGTCATACGGAGGAGTTTATCTTGAAATAAATAAGTCAGCATTTATGCCTATGATATATACCGATTATTATTTCAATGGAGATGACAAAAAATGATAAACCCCTTGGATCTCAGTGGAAAAAACATATTGGTTACGGGAGCCTCCTCAGGAATTGGGAAAGGTATTTCGATATTTTTAAGTAAAATCGGAGCAAATATTACTATGGCTGCCAGGAATGAAGATAAGCTCAAAGAGACCTTAAAAGAACTGGAAGCGGGCAATCATTCCTACTATCCGATTGACTTAAATAATTATAATGACATAGAAGTTATGTTGGACAAAATAACTTCTGATGGTAAAAAGCTTAATGGGATTGTACATTCGGCAGGAATCTCTCGTACAATTCCCATACAGTATTTAAAACTTTCGGACTTGAACAATATTATGTCCACTAATTTTTACTCCTTCATGGAACTCGTAAAACATTTCAGTAAAAGGAAATATAATGATGACGGTGGCAGCATCGTTGCAATTTCATCTATTTCCAGCAGGGTCGGTGCCAGAGGACTGGCTGCATACTCTGCAAGCAAGGGAGCTCTTGAAAGTGCTATAAGGTCATTGGCACTGGAGCTTGCACCAAGAAATATAAGAATAAATTCCATTTCACCAAGTATGATTAAAACTCAAATATATGACGGATTGGTTGATCTTGTTAACAACAGCAATTTTGAAGCAGACCTGAAAAAACGGCAGCTTCTAGGTCTTGGTACTCCTGAGGATGTTGCCTCGGCAGCAGCTTTTCTACTCAGTGACGCCTCCCGTTTTGTTACTGGCACATCAATGATAGTAGATGGTGGGTATTTGGCCCATTAACTAATTGCTTTCTAATTGCACTATATTAAATTCTACCTTTAATCCCACGCTCTGAGGAGTTTGGGGTTTATTTTATTGCATTGAAAAGGAGCCAGTCACTAATTAGTGAGACGGCCCCCTTTACTTATTATTCTTTTATACTAACCTCCATATCCCGAAATTAGTTCATCCTTAATCTTCTTAAGAAGCTCATCAATATGCTCACCATTAACTGTACTTTTGTAATAACCGGCAGCTAATGTTAATGCCGAGTTATAGGAACTTGCCATCAGCAGAAGTCCCGGTGCACGCACAACCGGTGGTAAAATAAAAGCATCAATTACTGAGCTATCAGCAAACTTTATTAAGGAGTTGGAAACATACCCCACATTGGATAAAGTCGGCAAACACCTGTCCCCGCAATACAACGGACAAAATAATTGTGTTTTCTTTGTTTCCACAACTGCCTGATAGTAGGAAAGTACCTCCTGATAGCTTATTCTTTCAATACGTTCCAGTCCGATAGCACTCTGCAGTCCCGGAAAAGCTTGTTTTATTCCCTTCATCATATTACTGACTCTTTGCAATGTTTCATTAAAGGGTTCATTTAAAATCATATCAAGTTTGGTACCGACTGCGCCTGAAAAATTTCGAATGGCATTGGTTTTATGATCGGGAAGATACCTGCGTAAATCAACAGTAATTGGGAATTCCATAGGAACTCCGTATACAGGATCATTCATTTCAATCATAGCCCTGTAACAAGCTGTAAGAATAAGATCATTTACTGTCGCACCTCTGATTCTGGCATATTCTTTCATATCATCTAGTATTCCGTCCGGAAATTTGCACACTGACATACAGGGAATATTGGATCCACAGGGTTCCCAAGGAAATGACCACATAGGTTGAAATACGTCTGCCCCAGGTATGAATATTGAATCAATATTTGTTATTCCCAATTCTTCAAAAAGCCTATCCTGATCCTTTCTGCCGCCGATTCTTGGAACAGGTATATATTGTCCATCTTCCTTATTTATGGTGTTATATATGTCAGTCAGAAGTTGTAGATATTCCTTTACTCCTGTCGCATCACAGAAAGTATGGTTTATCTTTAGAGCTAAAACATCACACTGTTCCGAACGAAGCAGCCTTACATGCAGCATAGGGTCCATATCCAGATTCACCTGGCTTACTATGAAATTCTGAACTGCGGCATCAATATCATTAACCTCCTGCAAGAAACAGTAGTTTACTAAGCCGATGTTCTCCAAAGGTTCCCAATGGGGTGGATTCTCTTCAACAAACCTGCATTTCAATAAAGGCTCTGCCTCAACTGATAGTCGTACAGCCCGGTTTAGCTTATCAAAGTCCAGCCTTCCATCAAGCTTCATTATAGCTTGGATCTGAAGATTCGCAACTCCATATCTTGCTATATAATTATAGATTTCATGACCATTAGCCGGAAGGTAATTATCTCCTCCATTCTTCTGGTTATAGGTGTCTATAAATTTCCCCATAATCTGGGTCGAAAACTTATAGTAGCTTGTGACATTTTCTAACATCTTATTGCACATCTCCATATAGTTCTTGAACATATCATCCATATTCTTTGCTCCAACAAACCAGATTTTTTAATTTTAATGTTTTTTTGTATATCCTATAGCTGCTCCAACCGTTTATCGATAATGTCTGTCAGCCATTTCCTTTCTCCCGGTACATTATCTTTGAGTCTCGCAGCAGCTACGGGAAGCAGCCATGCGTCAATACCCTCATAACTGACCTTTGCAAGCTGCATGTACTCATTCAGATAAAACCAATATGCCGTCAATTTAGGGTAATATAAAAACATGGCATATTCGTCAGGATATCCTTTTGGTACTGCAGGTGAACAGGTCATAATACCTGTTCTGGCAACATCACCGAGTGGGTTTCCCTTATAGGCTCCATTCCAATCAATGGGCACTAATTCTTTACCTGAAACGATAATATTACTAACATAAAGGTCACCATGGCAAATACTGTTACCATCAGGCAGGCTTTCTACATAATCCAGTATTCTTTTAACCCTATAACCGAGTATATGGGAAGAAAGCTTGATTGTGTATGAGAATCTTTCCTGCTGAGTTGGTAACCCGTGAGTCGAAAAATTGTGAATTTTGTGCTGCAAAGCTACCATTTTCTTAATATAATAATATAAGTTCCAAGGTTCTTCCAAAAGCTGTTCATTTACTGTTTTACCATATATTCTTTCAAAAATTATTCCTTTGCGACCATCAACTTCAACTGTTTCGTATACAGCAGGTGTGCGAATTCCGCTTTCATAAACTAAATGTCCGATATTTGACTCATGATTGATCTGGTCAAGGGTAATGTGTTTATCAAAATACAGTTTCAACACTTTATCCTGACCCCACATATAAACTTCTGAGGTTACGCCTTTACCCAACAGTGTTCCTTTCTCCATATGCCTCTCCTTTACTATATAAGCTCATGTTTGCCAGAAGACTCATTAACGTGCACAGTTTCAATATTGTCTAAAAAACTTGGTTTTTCTGAAAATGCCTTAAGGCTTGAAAATAATTCAGGTGCTGCTTTTTCAATATTTAGTGGTGTAATATTTTTATCAGTCCAAGCATGAACTGTATAACCAACTGCTAAAAGCTTTCCGCTTTTTTTGTTTATTACTCTGTATTCAAACTTTAGCTTTACGCAAGACATATATGATATCGATGTGGCAACAGCTATCTCATCGCCATATTTGGCAGGACTCTTAAATTTACACTGCATTTCGGAAAGAGGAAGATAGAATCCCTGACGCATAATATGTGAATTAGATATGCCTGCTTTCTTTAAATAATCCGTCCTGCCAACCTCAAACCACCTTGGGTAATTAACATGGTACACAATTTTCATGTTATCGATTTCTAAATATTTCACAAAGAATGTAGTTCTTGTTGTCATATTCCGCGTCCTTTCATAAATTAACTATTATGTTAATAATGAAAATTGATCCGTTGGCATTAATTATGTACGTTCTTTCATAATTAATAGAATAGGCACCTTTGTTTACATAAATAATCACCTTTACTGCACGGGTACATCCAAATAAGAGGATTAATTATGCTATATAGGGGAACATAATATAATGTCTAACATAAACTCAGAATAAACCCTAAGGTTATCGTTCCGCATAAGTAGGCTGCTAGTATCAGCCAACTTACAATATGTCTTTTGGTTTACAATCTTCAATAGCATTAACATTATATGAATATTACATTAAAATGTGACAATAGATTATGTAACCTGTTTGCGAAAGAAATAATAAAGATTCACATATTTCACAGGTTAGTTAAAGGTAATTTCAGCAACAGATAAAATAAAAAAAGACCTCGAGCATTATGAGGATCTCTAGTACATAAAATATCTATAATATTTACAAAGGGAAGTGGCTTGAGAAGGGTTTAGCCAGAATAATCATTGCAAACAGTCTTAAAGCACTGCACCTGATTTGCACAGATCCAAGAATCGCAACTATTCGCACAAAGGAGGATGAAATGCCATAACAGTAATACCCTGTTCAGTCTAATAAGCCTAGCTTATATATCAGCCTGAACAGGGTATTTGTTATTTACTATTAATTTCTTCGAAGGCTTCCCTGACCCTGGAAAAATCGGGAATTGAGGGAATTGCACCTTTTTTCTCTGTACTCATTGCAGCGGCAATATTCGCCATTAAAACAATTTCAGAAAGTTTTTTCTCTGATATTTTATCAAAATCTGTTCCATGGTTTAAAAGTCCGAATATAAGGGTTCCCCAGAAATTATCTCCCGCACCTGTTGTGTCCACAACATCAGCCGGATACTCCGGAAAAGTACCCATGTACTTCTCTGTCGCGTAAACACAACCTTGAGGCCCCATTGTTATGGCTACAAAGCTAAGCTTATAATTAAGGAGCTCTTTCAAGCAATCCTCAGGCCGTGTTTTCCCTGTGACCATTTGCGCTTCCTCAAGAGAAAGCTTGGCGATATCAGCATACTTTAGCCCAGCTTTCATTGCTTTTACTGCACTGTCCTTATCCTTCCATAAAAGTGCCCTGTAATTTGGGTCAAAGGATATAATCTTTCCACACGACCTGGCATACTCAACAGCTTTTATTGTTGCCGAAAGTGAAGGCTCATGAGTCATTGATAACGTTCCAAAATGAAATATTCTACAATCCTTTATAAGGTCTAAGTCAATTTCTTCTTCTGAAAGACGCGTATCAGCACCATGATTTCTATAAAAGCTGAAGCTTCTGTCTCCCTTATCGTCCAAGGTAACAAAGGCCAAGGTTGTATTATGATTTGTATCTGTAATAAGATTTCTGCAATCTATTGAGAGATCTAAAAGCTGCTTCCTTAAAAACTCCCCGAACACATCGTTTCCTACCTTGCCTATAAAAGCACATTTAGCTCCAAATTTAGACAACACAGCCAGTACATTAGCCGGAGCCCCACCTGGATTCTGTTCAAAACGTCTGACTGAAGCATCGTCGGAACAAATCGGTGTAAAATCTATAAGAAGCTCTCCAAGAGCTACAACGTCAATCATAATTCACCCAACTTTCAATAATTATTATTTTTTAGAATATATCGATTAAAATTTTCATAGCTAAATCTTTAGATTCTTCTATAAATTCATACGCCTTGAGATAATCCTTAAATGCAAAATGCCGTGATATAAGTGGCATCACCTTAATCTTTCCATTAGCAATATACTCTATTGCATCATCAAAATCTTCTCGTTTATACATGAGAGTACCTCTCAAAGTAAGCTCTCTGTCCTGTACAAGCCCAAGATCTACTCTAGGTATATCACCAAATACTCCCACCACCATTATAGTAGTGCCTTTTCTAGCTATAGATACAGCCTGATCCATTGTAGGTTGAATACCAATACATTCAAATATTGCATCTGCGCCATCTTCACCAAAATTCTTTAAAACTGCTTCCTTCAAATCTTCCTTTGCAGTATTGACACAGAAATCTATGTTACACTCAGCGGCCTTTTGAAGTCTGTAATCACTTAAATCAGTTATCATAACACTTTCCGCACCCATTGCTTTTGCAGCCTGAGCTGTAAGGTTTCCAATAGGACCCGCACCAAATACCAGTACTTTTTTGCCTTTGACATTTCCTAATCTCCTTACTGCATGAACACCAACTGCAACAGGCTCTATTAGTGCACCAGAGTCAAGATCAAGCTCAGCTGGTATGTGTATAAGCTTTGATTGGTCTACAAGAAAGTATTCCTGTGCCATACCTTCTGTTTGAAATCCCATTACTTTCAGGCTATCACAGATATGGTAATCCCCTTCTCTACACATTGCGCACTTACCACAGAATACTTGGGGCTGAACAGTTACTCTGTCCCCTGGAGCAAAATCCACAACTCCATCACCGCATTTTTCTACAACAGCTGTTACTTCATGTCCTTGAACAACCGGATATGAAGTATATGGATGTTTTCCGTGGTACACATGGGTGTCTGAGCCACACACACCTATCCTTGCCATTTTAATTAATACTTTATTATCTTCTACAACTGGAAGCTGTACATCCTCAAATATAATCTCTCCAGGCTTTGTCATTATTGCACGTATCATATTAACTATCATTCCTTTCGCTGTGCTCAAGGCACAAATTGAAAATTGTATTGACCAGCTTGATACTACAATCGATTTACTTACTACCAAGTTTGAACCACAAATCAAGCTTATATGGCCATTATTGCCATAGCAGGAATGCTTCTAACCTGTGTTTACAACATGCTCAAAAAGAATGAAGCATTTAATTCTTCTTTATATGAAGGATACCTATAAAACAGTAAAAACCGAAAAATTTCTGGCACTCAGGCAAGTATTGAATATGCTATACAGTACCTTCAGTCGCAGGGGTTTGTAGGAGTCTGTTCATAAACAACTCTCTGAACCCTTCTGAGTCCACCTTTTTTGCTACCCTAATGACTGATTGGTTTGCATTTGCTCTCCACAGCCCGCTTTTATTATAAGTTGCCCCTCTCGTAAATGCACCATGGGTTTCAACAACTATTTCCTCCTGATGTATTTCCAGTAATCTGTCATCAAATATGGCACAAATAGCTAGAGGATCATGTAACATCGGGCAATTGTCAGTGCCTTGTCTCCAACGTCTGATAAGCTCAAAAAGATACTTTGCTGACTGCTTTCCGTTAGTTTCAATCCTTTTGACATCTTCTTCAGTAAGGCTGCAATAAAAGGTAACATCCAAACCAACTGCCTTAATAGGTATTCCTGATTCAAATACAACCCTTGCAGCTTCAGGATCACATCTTATGTTCCACTCATTATAGTGGTTATAAAAGCATCCGCCCATCATAACAATTTCTTTAACTTTATTTTTTAGTTCTGGTTCTTTTAGGATAGCTACTGCAATATTTGTTAAAGGACCAATTGGTACCAGGGTTATATCGGAATCTGACTTCATAACGGTATCTATTATGAAGTCAATTCCTTTCCTGCTGAAATTATTTTCTTCTCCATCCTCATCTTCAGTATACTGGCATGGTTTTTCATTAAGATCAACTTTATTTATTATAGGGCTTCCAAGACCGGCAAATACGGGAATTTCTTCGTGCCCATAAATTTTGAGCATCCTTGCTGCCAGTTTTGCTCTGGCAACAACATTTTTGTATACAGTGGTTATGCCTTTAATCTCAAGCTCAGGGGACTCCAGAGCAAAAGCAATGGCCAATGCATCATCAATATCATCCCCTATATCGGTGTCAATAATAATATTTGTTTTGTTCATATTAACTATCATTCCTTTCGCTGTGCTTAACACCATAGTTTGGCTCTTATTTGTATGCCTAAATCAGTATATTTTGTATTCAAACTAACGTGTCAAAGCCACTGTAAGTGGCTTTGACACGTTAGTGGCTTTGAGCCGCATAGCGCCCACAGAATGTAATTAAAACATATATCCTTTACCGCTATAAGGCGAATAAAGGAGGTTAAAAATACTATATTTCAATTCCATTAGGGTAAAAAATAGTTTTAAGTCCTGAATTGCCTGATATTATATCCTCAAAAAGTTTCGGTGCATCATCCAATAAGAGCTTCTTATCTACAAGGTCTAACAAATTAATCTTGCCACTTTTAGCGAGCGCAACTGCTTTTCCAAAAGTCTTTTTAAGTGCAAAGCTTGAACAAATTTTTAGTTCACGTTTGAAAATTTCATAAGGATTTATTGTTATTGTACTATTGTCAGGACATACACCAAAGAGGAGCATTGTACCCGAATCCTTTACATATTTTATTTCACCCTCAATAACTCTTGGTACACCGGTACAATCAATAACAACTTCAAAGGAATTAACCAACCCAAGCTTTTCAAATTCTGCTGATGTGTAGGTGTGGTCAGCTCCGAGTTTTTTTGCTAAAGCAAGCTTATCCTCAAAGAGATCAACAACAGTGACACTTGCCGCACCATTCATAGCAGCCAGCTGAGAATGCATAAGTCCTATTGGACCAGCCCCAAATATAAGCACTGAAGCTCCTAAGGGTATACCTGCCTTTTCTTGCCCATAAACCACACAGGATAGAGGTTCCACCATTGAGGCCTCAGTGAAGGATAGTCCAGATGTATCAAATACACAACGCTCTGGTACAGTCATATACTGGGCAAACGCACCATGTCTTGTAACGCCAACAGCCTGCATGTCTATACAAAAATTCTGACGATTTTCCTTACAAGAATCACACGCCTCACAGAATATGTTTGGGTCTGCTGCAACGTGCTGTCCAACCTTAAACTTTGTAACTGCTTTCCCAACGCCTGCTACTATTCCAGAAAACTCATGTCCCGGAATTCTTGGGTAGCTCCCAAAATATTCACCCTTATATATGTGCACGTCAGTACCACAAACACCAGCGGCCTTAACCTCAAGCAGCACCTCATCATCAGCCGGAACAGGTATTTCCGCATCCCGCACTATACCCAAATTGGGTTTTCCAATAAAAAAAGCTTTCACTATATACCCCCCTTTATGTTTGTTAGGATTAATAACCTATATAGTTATCCAGGATTAAAAACATTTTTTGCTTAGGCTAACTAATCCTCCAGCTTAACCCCAAGATCAATAAGTCTGTCACGAACCAGTGCCGGAGATAACTCTCTTGGAGCAATATTACCTTTTGCAGCTAAAGCTGCTGCTACACCGGTTCCCTGCCCCATTGCCATGCATATTGTCATAACCCGGTATGAGGCATGGGCTCTATGAGTCCCGGAAATACATCTTCCTGCCAGTATGAGATTTTCTATTTTAAGCGGTATAAAGCATCTATACGGTATATCATAAGGTTTTACCTCTTCCGGAACTCCTTCTGCTTGTCCCCCGCCTTCAGGATTGTGTATATCTACGATAAAATTTGCATTATGCACAATTGCATCATCAAACTTTCTACCTTCAGCCAAGTCCTCATCTTTAAGAATGTATTCTCCAATAAATCTACGTGTTTCACGTACTCCTAGTGTTTCGGCGCTTGAAGTGACATAGCACGCTTCAAAGCCTGGGACATGTTTTTGTAGGAAATCAACTAACTGATATATTTGATTTCTTAGAATTACCTCTGCTTTCATGAGATCATTTACTTTTGTAGCGTCTATCCCATTTGCTTGTGTTGTATTTACACGTCTTTCCCCCGGAGTTACGGTACGATGCAGGCGGACCGATGTCATTACCTCTGGTAACAGCCCTTCCTTAACACATCTGGCAGTGTAATCGAGAAATTTCTCATCTCCCAGCTTAACATCATCCACCTCACCGATACAAGTGATAGCGCGGCTCTCATCTACACCTGAAATAGTAAACTCCAGTGTTGTAGGCTGCATAAGTCCGCCTTCTTCTCTTCCTATTTCAAATTGTGCTCCGGAAAAGAATGCTACATCACCATCTCCTGTTGCATCAATTATTACTTCAGCAGTAAGGACATACATTCCCTGTTTGCCGGTGATGACGAGTCCACGTACCTTATTCTCCTTCATAATTACATCTGATATAGGGGATTGAAGATAAACCTCAACACCTGCGTCATTTACGAAGTTTGTCAGTACATATCTTGCTCTTTCAGCATCGTGAGCCAGTCCAACTACACCAAGTATATCGTTATTGGGAACACCCAGAAGCCCCATCAGTTCATCACGCATACCGCCGGGAGCAACCTCACCTAAAATGGGTCCAACATGCCCAACCGTGATATTTCCACCCAATACACCATATCTTTCAACCAATGCAACTGATACGCCTTCGCGAGCAGCAGCGACTGCAGCACATATACCGGCTGGTCCGCCTCCGGCTACAATTACATCATAATGTTTTATAGCCGTTAAGTTTTTTGAATATTTTATTTGTTGCATAGTACTCTCCTTTTTTGTCACATCCAATATCTGCTGGTTTTTCAAAATTTGCACTCTCCACATGGAACGATCTGAACCGCTATAATTCCTTCTCCACAATTAAACGATGGCGCCCTGTTCTCTCAATTTTTTTACCAGAAGCTCAGTGTCCATTTCGCACATGGAACAGTTATTCTGTAAACTAATAGCTGCAGCTGTACCAGCCGCCTGACCCATTGCCATACAGGTTGCCATAACTCGAAGTGAACCAAAAGCAGAGTTATCGGAACATATGGTGCGCCCGGCAGTAATTAGATTCTTACTGTTTACAGGGACAAGTACACCATAGGGTATATTGTACTCTTGCTTTAAACTAATGCAGTCTTGTGCTATGCTATCGGGCTTGTGAATATCTATTACGTGAGTTCCCTTTGCAATAGTGTCCTTAAATGGCTTTGGATTCAATATATCATCTGCTTTCATCTGATACATTCCGACAATACGATAAGTTTCGCGTACTCCGGCCT